>CASEVE010000005.1 GCA_949291295.1 uncultured Olsenella sp. | reverse complement strand
GTGCGCTTCGCGGAACTTCTCTAAGGGGCGTCCGGGGGCCTCGCTATATCTGAGTGTGCTTGGGCTCGCGCGCGCATCAGCTCGTGCAAAGTCACGCTTTGGGTGCCGAAACCGTGACAACGAGCGAGTTCTTCTCGGCAGCTCGTTGAAAGTCACGCTTTGACGTCAGAAAGCGTGAGATTTAGCGAGTTCTTGCTCAGCTCGCGCAAAGTCACGCTCTGGGCGCCGAAACCGTGACAACGAGCGAGTCGCCGTTAACCAACTCGTGCAAAGTCACGCTTTGGGCGTCGAAACCGTGACTTCAAGCGAGTTGACAACGGCAACGCACGTTCTTCTCGCCAAGTGCACCTGAGCTGCTACAATGTGACGGTTGACCATCGCACACGAAGGAGTCACGCAGATGAGCGACGCCGAGAAGAACTTTGAGGTCCCGGCCTACGACGCCGAGGAGATCGAGACCCGCTGGCAGGCGGAATGGGACGCCGAGGAGCTCTACAAGACCGAGGAGAGCCCCGAGAAGCCCAAGAAGTACGTGCTTGAGATGTTCCCGTACCCCTCCGGCGACCTGCACATGGGTCACGCGCGCAACTACACGATCGGCGACGCCATGGCGCGCCAGGCCCGCATGCGCGGCTTTGACGTGCTGCACCCGATGGGCTACGACGCCTTTGGCCTGCCCGCCGAGAACGCCGCCATCAAGCACAACACGCAGGCGAGCGTCTGGACGCACCAGAACATCGCGCAGGCCACCAAGACCATGCGCCGCATGGGCTTCTCCTACGACTACGACCGCATGTTCAACACCTGCGACCCCGAGTACTACAAGTGGGGCCAGTGGATCTTCCTCAAGATGTGGGAGAAGGGCCTCGTCTACCGCGACAACTCGCCGGTGAACTGGTGCCCCGGCTGCCAGACCGTCCTTGCCAACGAGCAGGTCGTGGATGGCAAGTGCTGGCGCTGCGGCTCGGTGCCCGAGAAGCGCGCGCTCTCCCAGTGGTACTTCAAGATCACCGACTATGCCCAGGAGCTGCTCGATGACCTGGGGAAGCTCGAGGGCAAGTGGCCCGAGCGCGTCCGCGCGATGCAGGCCAACTGGATCGGCCGCTCCGAGGGCGCCGAGATCGACTTCACGCTGGCTGCAGAAGACGGCGTGACCCCCACCGACACCAAGATCACTGTCTTCACCACGCGCCCGGACACGCTCTTTGGCGTGAGCTTCTTCCTGCTGCCGCCCGAGAGCCCGCTCGCCGCGGAGCTCGTGGCCGGCACCGAGCGCGAGGAGGCCTTCCTCGAGCTCAAGGCCAACGCGGAGAAGGTTTCCTCGGTCGACCGCCAGGGCTCCGAGCGCGAGAAGCACGGCGTCTTCACGGGCCGTTACGTCATCAACCCGGTGAACGGCCGCCCAGCCCCGATCTGGGTCGCCGACTACGTCCTCATGGACTACGGCACCGGCGCCGTCATGGGCGTGCCCTGCGGCGACCAGCGCGACTTCGACTTCGCCAAGAAGTACGGCCTCGAGATCGCCCCGATCATCTGCGAGAAGGACGACCCGCTGTACGAGCAGCTCAAGGACGAGCGCGAGCTCGTGGTGACCTCCGTCGACTGGGACCACGCGATGGAGGCCGAGGGCTACCTCGTGCAGTCTGGCCAGTTCACCGGCATGAAGGGCGGCAAGCACTCTGAGGCCGTCGACGCCATCATCGACTGGCTTGGGCAGCAGGGCCTCGGCCGCAAGATGGTGCAGTTCCGCCTGCGCGACTGGCTCATTAGCCGTCAGCGCTACTGGGGCAACCCCATCCCGATGATCCACTGCGACGACTGCGGCGACGTGCCGGTGCCCTACGAGGACCTGCCCGTCACGCTGCCCGATGCGCTCGACCTCGGCGCAGGCGAGACGCTCGCTGCCTACGCGCCGTTCTACGAGACCACGTGCCCCAAGTGCGGCAAGCCGGCCAAGCGCATCACCGACACCATGGACACCTTCACGTGCTCCAGCTGGTACTACCTGCGCTACTGCGACCCGCACAACGAGGAGCTGCCCTTCTCGCGCGAGGCTGTGGACCGCTGGATGCCGGTGGACAACTACATCGGCGGCATCGAGCACGCCATCCTGCACCTGCTCTACAGCCGATTCTTCACCAAGGTCCTGCGCGACCTCGGCATGATCGGCATCGACGAGCCCTTTGAGAACTTGCTCTGCCAGGGCATGGTCAAGGACGCCAACGGCGATACCATGTCCAAGTCCAAGGGCAACGTCGTGCCGCCGTCCTCGGTGATCGAGCCCTACGGCGCGGACACCATGCGCCTGGCCATCCTCTTCATCGCCCCGCCCGAGAAGGACTTCAACTGGGACGAGGAGGCCGTCGCCGGCGCCAACCGCTTCATCAAGCGCGCGTGGCGCGTGGTCTGGCTGCTCAGCCAGGGTGCGGCCGCCGGCGCCGTGAGCGCGGGCACGCTTGACGCGGCCGGCAAGGAGCTCTGGCGCACGCTCAACGGCATGGGCATCAAGTGTACCACCGACTTCGACCGCGGCCAGTTCAACACTGCCATCTCCGCCGTCATGGAGATCACCAACGCGGCTTCCAAGTACGTGAACGACGTGGCGCCCGAGCAGCGCGACCCGGCGCTTAGCTTTGCCGTGGCGCACGCAATCGTGACGATGCTCGCGCCGATCTGCCCGCACTGGGCCGAGGAGCTCTGGCACAAGGCGCTGGCCCAGGAGGGCTCCGTCTACAACGCCGCCTGGCCCGAGTTCGACGCCGATGCCGCCAAGGCCGACGAGGTCGAGATCGCGGTTCAGATCAAGGGCAAGGTGCGCGGCCGCGTGATGGTCGCCGCCGACGCCACGGACGACGAGGTCGCCGAGGCCGCCAAGGCCGCCGTTGCCGAGCAGCTCGCCGGCAAGGACATCAAGAAGATCATCGTCATCAAGGGACGCCTGGTCAACATCGTGGCGGTGTAGGACCTCACGCGTGGGGCGAACCCCGCCGACCTTCCTGCGAGAAGTGCGCTGCGCGGAACTTCTCTCCGGAAGGTCGGCGGGGTTCGCGCGATTTGGCCCTCACGCGCTGGCGGTGGGACATTCTTGTTACGCAGCCTCATGCTGGCAGGGCTTCTGGTGCACAACTCACAGTCTGAGTGACGGGTGTGCTCAAATCTGAGGTTTGTGTAAACGTAGCGCTCAAATAAGTTAATTGAGCGTCGTGGGTGTTGTGGGGGCCACAGTTATCTGGCTCGGGCTTAGACCGTACTTCTCGCAAATGGGGTTTTATCGGCGAGAAGGACCTTGAGTTGAAGCAGCTGTGCTCAAAAGCTAGATTTGAGCGCGCCGATTGCTCAAATCTCGTTTTGAGCACCATGGGTTGTAGACCTGTGGGCTCCGCTGGTGGGGGCTTGTGGGGTTCTCGTGGAGCCTTGGTTGACGCAGGCCGAGAAACACCGTACACTAGCAGCGTATTCGAAGCAGTAACCGTAGGAAGTGGGGTGTAACGTCTCGCCCCGCTTCCTTTCTGTATGTATGCGAAGGAGGATGCATGCCTAAGGCCGGCCTTGAGCAGACCATCATCGATGCGCTTGAGCCCCTTGCCGACAAGCGCGGCATCGACGTCGTTGACGTTGAGGTCGTTGGCGCAAGCAAGGCACCATGCGTGCGCGTCCGCATCGACCACGCAGACGAGGATGCTCCCACGATCACGCTCGACGAGGTGACCGCGGAAACCGAGTGGATCTCTGCTGCCATCGACGAGCTCGACCCCATCCCCTCAAGCTTTACGCTCGAGGTCTCTTCCCCGGGTATGGCGCGCCCCCTTCGCAAGCCGCGCGACTTTGCGCGCTTTGCTGGGCAGACCGTTGCCGTCGGGCTTGGCCCGGGCGAGGGGAGACGTCGCTACACGGGCGTTCTTCTGGGTATCGATGGGGAGGCAGGCTGCGAGACGGTGGCTCTCGAGGTTGACGGCGAGCGCGTCGAGCTTCCCTTTGACAGCATCAAGAAGTGCACGATCAAGCCGGACTTCTCGGCGTAGGAAATTACGAGGTAAGGAGACGAACATGGCCTCTGAGATGATGACAGCTCTTGAGGAGCTCTGCAAGGACCGACACATTGACCAGCTCTATCTCATCGAGCGACTCGAGCAGTCGCTTGCCAAGAGCTATGCGGACGTCCTTCACCTTCCCTTTGGTGCGCGCGTGACCATTGACCGCACCACGGGCAAGGTCTATGTCTATGAGCTTGTCCCCAAGGGCGAGGAGGACCCGGAGACCGGTGAGTACAGCGAGTTCGACGAGGTTGACGTGACCCCGCCCGACACGAGCCGCATCGCCGCCCAGCACGCCAAGGCAGAGATCAGGGCCATCGTCCGCAACGCCGCGCGTCAGCAGATCTACGAGGAGTTCTCTCAGCGCATCGGTGACATCATCACCGGTACCGTCCTTCAGACCACGCCGGACTTTACGATCATCAAGATTCGCGAGGGCGTCGAGGCCGAGCTTCCCCATTTTGACCAGCGTCGCTACCCCGAGGAGCGAAACGAGCGCCCCGCCGGCGAGCGCTATGGTCACAACCAGCGCATCAAGGCCATCATCATCGACGTGCGCGACCCCAACTCCACGCAGCCCGTGGTTCGCGGCGAGCGCCAGCGCCCGCCCATCGTGGTCTCCCGTACCCACCCCGACCTGCTCCGTCGTCTCTTTGAGCTTGAGGTTCCCGAGGTCTACGACGGCATTGTCGACGTTCGCAGCATTGCGCGCGAGCCTGGCATCCGCTCCAAGGTCGCTGTTTCCTCTAACGACGACCGCCTCGATCCGGTGGGCGCCTGCGTCGGCCCGAAGGGCAGCCGCGTTCGCACCGTGGTCTCCGAGCTCCGAGGAGAGCGCGTCGACGTTGTTCTCTGGAGCGACGACCCCGCCAAGTGCGTTGCCGCCGCTCTTTCCCCGGCTCGCGTCTCTCGCGTGGTCATTGATCCCGAGACCAACTATGCCACGGTCATCGTGCCCGACGACCAGCTCTCTCTCGCCATTGGCAAGGAGGGTCAGAACGCGCGCCTTGCCGCTCGACTGACCGGCCTGCACATCGACATCAAAAACGAGTCCCTCGCCGCGGGCGTCCTCAAGGACCTTCCCCGCGCCACCGTTGAGGACGCCGTTGTCGAGGAGGGTGAGCACCGCTGCGAGTACGTTGGCGCCAACGGCATTCAGTGCCGCAACATGGCCCGTCCGGGCTCTCGCTTCTGCGGTGTCCACGAGCAGATGGCCAACGTCGAGGTCAGCTCCGATCCTGACTCCCTCATCTAAGCTCGACGCTCCCACGTTCTGTCCCGGGCGCGAGCCCGTCTTTCCTGGAAGGTAGGTCACATGGCAAAGACTCGCGTACATGACCTCGCAAAAGAGTATGGAATGTCCAGCAAGGAGATGCTCGACCATCTCCGGGACATGAAGATTCCCGCCAAGTCCGCGTCCTCGACGCTCGAGGATGCCTATGTCTCCATGGTCCGCAAGAAGCTCAAGCCCATCCTCGAGGCCCGTGCCGCAGAGATCGAGGCCGCCAAGCGCGCCGAGGAGGAGGCCAAGGCCGAGGAGGCGCGCGTCGCCGCCGAGAAGGCCGAGGCCGAGCGCATTGCCGCCGAGCAGCGTCGCGAGCGCGAGCGCGCCGAGGAGGAGCGTCGCCGCGCCGCCGCCGAGGCGGAGCGCAAGGCACGTGAGGCCGAGAAGGCCGAGGCCGAGCGCAAGGCTAAGGAGGAGGCAGAGAGAAACCGCATCCGCGACAACGCCCCCAAGAGCGTTCCGTCCTTTACCTCGCTCCTCGATCAGATCGCCCAGCAGGAGGAGATTCTCAAGAAGCAGGCGGAGGAGTCTGCGCAGAAGAAGGCGGCCGAGAAGAACCGCTCCTCTCGCCGTTCCGCCGATTCCGGTCATGCCCCCTCTCGCCACGCTGCCCCCGAGTCGAGCTCTCCTGCGGCGTCTGCCGCGCCCAGCTCCGAGCCCGGTGGTCGTCGCCGTGGAAAGAAGGGTCGTCGTGGCGAGGGCGACGGCGAGGACCGCTACAGCCGCATGGCCCGCGAGGCTGAGGCCTACAACAGGAGTCGCGTCCTCGAGGAGGCGCGCGTTGCCGTCGAGGAGGCGTCCCGTGAGTCCACCGGCCGCCGCAAGCGCCGCAAGGAGCGTCGCCAGAAGCAGGCCGAGGAGGCCGCGATGGAGCAGCGCATCGAGGAGGCCTTGGCAAACGACCAGGACCTCTCGCAGCTCGACACCGTCAAGGTGCCGCAGGGCTCCACGGTCCAGGACCTCGCCGAGCTTCTCGGCGTCCCCGCCAACGACATCATCAAGCGCCTCTTCCTCCTGGGCACCCCGCTCACGCTCACCGAGTCCATGTCCGACGAGCTCATCGAGCTCGTGGCGGAGGACCTCGGCCGCGACGTCAAGGTCATGTCCAAGGAGGAGGAGAACTCCTTCACGTTCTACGACGACCCCGCCGACCTCAAGCCGCGCCCGCCTGTGGTCACGGTCATGGGTCACGTCGACCATGGCAAGACGTCGCTTCTCGACGCCATCCGTCACACGGGCGTCGCCGAGGGCGAGGCCGGCGGCATCACGCAGGCCATCGGCGCCTCCCAGGTCACGATCAACGACCGCCTCATCACCTTCATCGACACCCCGGGTCACGAGACCTTTACGGCCATGCGTGCCCGCGGCGCCAAGGTGACCGACATCGTCATCTTGATCGTGGCGGCCGACGACGGCGTCATGCCCCAGACCATCGAGTCGATCAACCACGCCAAGGCGGCCGGCGTGCCCATCATCGTGGCCGTGAACAAGATTGACAAACCCGGTGCCAACCCCGACAAGGTGCGCCAGGAGCTCACCGAGTACGGCATCATCCCCGAGGAATGGGGCGGACAGAACATGTTCGTCAACATCTCCGCGAAGAAGAAGATCGGCATCGACGAGCTTCTCGAGACCGTCATCCTTCAGGCCGATGTCCTCGAGCTCAAGGCCAACCCGGATACCTTTGCCTCCGGCAACGTGCTTGAGGCCAAGCTTGACCGTGGTCGCGGCTCCGTTGCCACCGTGCTCGTCACGCGCGGCACCCTTCACATCGGCGACGCCCTCGTTGCCGGCATGTCCTACGGTCGCGTCCGCGCCATGCTCGATCCCAAGGGCAACTCCGTCACCGAGGCCGGCCCCTCTGACGCCGTTGAGATTCTTGGTCTTCAGAGCGTGCCCATGGCCGGCGACGAGTTCCGTGTCTTCCATGACGAGCGCGACGCCCGCGATCTTGCGGACCAGCGCGCCCTCAAGGCCCGCATCGAGGAGCAGAACCGCGTGAAGCACGTCACGCTCGAGAACCTCTTCGACACCATGGCGGACGCCGAGGTCAAGGAGCTCAACCTCATCATCAAGGCCGACGTCCAGGGCTCCATCGAGGCCCTTCAGGACTCCCTCGACAAGATGGACCAGTCCGAGGTTCGCATCAACACGATTCACTCCGCCGTTGGCGCCATCACCGAGACCGACGTCATTCTCGCGGACGCATCCAACGCCATCATCATCGGCTTTGGCGTGCGCCCGGAGGCTAAGGCCAAGACTGCCGCCGAGCGCGACGGCGTGGAGATTCGTACCTACAGCGTCATCTACAAGGCCATCGAGGACATCGACGCTGCCCGCATCGGCATGCTCAAGCCCACCGAGATCGAGGTTCAGACGGGCGTCGCGGAGGTTCGCGACACCTTCAAGGTGCCCAAGGTCGGTATTGCCGCGGGCTGCATGATCCAGGAGGGCGAGATCTCCCGCGACGACCAGGTGCGTCTCGTTCGCGACGGTATCGTGGTCTACGACGGCAAGATCGCGTCGCTGCGTCGCTACAAGGACGACGTCAAGAGCGTCAAGGCCGGCTTCGAGTGCGGCATTGGCCTGGAGAACTTCCAGGACGTCAAGCCTGGCGACCAGATCGAGGGCTATCGCATCGAGCAGGTCGCACGCACCGAGTAGTCCAGAGCGTAACGGGGTCCCCTCTCGCCGTAGCGGGAGGGGACCCTTTGGAGATGACCATGAAGCAGAACCAGCATTCGAGAAGAACCAACGAGCAGGCTCGCGTCAAGCTCGCGAACATTCTGCTCTTTGAGGTGTCTGACCCTGACCTCGCGCTCGTCACCATCACGGGGGTTGAGGTCTCCGTCGACAAGTCCTATCTGCGCGCCTATGTGAGCTGTGACGCGGAGCGCTATGACGAGGTGACCGCCGCGCTCGCGCGCGCCAAGGGTCGCATTCGCTCGCTGCTGGGCCGCTCGCTCGGCTGGCGCGTGACGCCTGAGCTCGACTTCAGAATCGACACCACCACCGACGAGGCCGAGCGCATCAGTCGAGCGCTCGAGGACGTTCCGCCCACGCTCTTTGTCGAGAAGGACGAGTTTGGCTATCCGGTCGAGTCGGCCGATGGCGCCTCCGATTCCGCAAACGATGAGGAATAGGAGGCCGTCTTGACGTGCTGTGCTCAGGATGCGACCCAAGTCGCGAGCTTTGACGAGGTGACGAGGCTCCTCGAGGATGCTTCGACGATCGCTGTGTGCGCACACACCTCACCGGACGGCGATGCCCTAGGATCTGAGCTTGCCCTCATCGAGCTCATCGAGACGCGTTGGCCCAACAAGACCGTGGTTGGTCTTCTTGCCGATGATGACGTGGTGCCCCGCATCTACCAGTTTCTTCCTGGCGCGGACCGCCTTGTGCGTGCCGCGTCGTACGAGGGTTCGCCCGACGTCTTCTTCTGCGTCGACCTCTCGCAGCCCGGTCGGCTCGCCGATGCCGAGGCAGTGCTCGCGCGCTCTGCCCATGCCGTCGTGCTCGACCACCATCCCTCCGGTGAGCACTTCTGGGACGCCGGCGTCGTTCGTCCCGAGGCGGCCGCAGCGGGCGTGCTCGTAGCTGAGTATGCGCTTCATCTTCAGGGATCTCTCACGCCGTCGATGGCCCAGTGCCTGCTTTGTGCCCTCATGACGGACACCGGTCGCTTCCAGTATCAAAACGCCAACGGTGAGGCCTTTCGCGTGGCGAGCGCCCTGGTGGATGCCGGCGCGTCTCCGTCGGAGGTGGCGCTCAGGGTCTACCAGAGCGATCGTTTGGGCTACCTGCACCTCTCCGCCACGGTCATGGGCCGCATCACGACCTTTGAGCGCGGCAAGATCGCATACAGCTATGCTACGTCTGCGGACTTTGCCGCAACGGGGGTGCCCGTGGCGGAGTGCGACGGTCTTGTTGACCTCGTGCGACGCGTGGACGGCTCTGAGATCGCGCTCTTCCTCAAGGAGGTTCCCGGCGGCAAGGTGCGAGGAAATCTGCGCGCCAAGTCCGACCGCGACATTTCCTGCGTCGCTCGTGAGATGGGCGGCGGCGGGCATCCCGCGGCAGCAGGATTTACCGTCGAGGGAGACATTGACCAGGCCCTCTCCGTCGTGCTGCCCAAGCTCCGGGCGCTCTACGCCCAGGAGGAGGGCGTCCGTTGAGCAGAAAGCCCAGCGCCTTCTCGGCGCTCATTGCCATAGACAAGCCCGCCGGCATGACGAGCCACGACGTGGTCTCGCGCGTTCGGCGCGCGGTGGGGGAGAAGCGCGTGGGCCACGCAGGGACGCTCGACCCGGCTGCCACGGGCGTGCTCGTGGTGGGCATTGGTCAGGCAACCAAGCTTCTGGGCCTGCTTACGCTTGACCGCAAGGGCTATGACGCCACGTTTGCCTTGGGTGCGCAGACCACGACGGACGACGCCGAGGGTGACGTCACCCGCACGGCCGATGTTCCCGATGAGCTTCTTGACTATATGCGGGCGAAGCTTGAGGTCTTAAGCCTCAGGGGCGAGCAGGACCAGGTGCCGCCGTCTTTCTCCGCCGTCTCGGTGGGAGGTCGGCGCGCCTACGACGCCGCCCGTTCGGGCGAGGAGCTCGAGCTTGCCTCGCGGCGCGTCCGCGTCTATGACGCACGCCTCATCTCCGTGGACGAAGATGCCAAGAGCTGGGAGCTCTCGCTCGACGTCTCCAAGGGCACCTACGTGCGAAGCCTCGCGCGTGACCTGGGCCGTCGCCTCGGCTGCTACGCGCACGTCTGCGCCCTGCGGCGGACCTTCTCTGGCCCTGTGACGCTCGCAGATTGCATATCGCTCGACGAGCTTGAGGCGGGCGGGGTGGACGCGGTTCACGCGAGCGCGCTCGACCCCGTGGCGGCGCTCGGCATTCCCGAGCGGCCCCTCGAGCTCGAAGAGGTCGTTGACGTTATGAACGGCCGCAAGATCTCTCTGGGCACCGTATATGATGGCTTTGTCTCACGCGCTCCGTTCCCGGGCGAGCGCGTAGCCCTTACCCTCAGCGGCGGGCTTGCGGGAATCTGGCGCAGGGAAGGTCGCTCCCTCGTGTGCGAGAGCAACTTTCCACAGGCCATTGAGGGTGTGAGGGCGCCTGTCGATGTTCGAGAGCTCTCGCCAGAAACGCCTGTCAATCCACGAGACGCCCGCTCGCTCGTTAGTCGGTCGATACCAACGGGCGAGGGCTTTCGCGGGGGCTTTGGCATGCGTCCGTTTGGCGGCTCCGTCGAGTGCTTTCTTGACGTTCCCTACTGCGAACCCTTCTTTACCATCGCCGTTGACGATGACGGAAACAAGATCGACGACCCGCTCATATCCGAGAAGATCGCCCTCGGTGGTGACCTTCGCTTTGTCTGTGCCATTGGCGCCTTCGACGGACTCCATCGTGGGCATCGGGCCCTTCTCGCGCAGGCGAGGTCCGAGGCCGCACGTCGCGGCTGCCGCCTTGCCGCGGTGACCTTCTCGCCCGATCCCGCCCGTGTTCTTTCTCCGGGCGCGGCGCCATCGGATCTGCTCTCCTCGGACGATCGCGAGTATGCCCTTCTTGATGCCGGCGTGGACGCGGTGCTCATCTTCTCCTTTACGCCGGAGCTTGCTGCCATACCGTATGAGCGCTTTGTTCGTGAGGGGCTCTGTTCGCTTTTTGACGTGCGCGCCATTGTCGTGGGCGAGGACTTTTGTCTTGGCGCCCGTGGTGCCGGGAACGTCTCCTGCCTTCGAGAGCTCGGGCGTCGTGACGGCTTTGACGTCATTGGCGTTGAGCTTGCCCAGAAGGACGAGCGCGCCATCACCGCCACGCGCATTCGCTCTCTTGTCGGGCGGGGCAATGTCGAGGATGCCTGCGACCTCCTCGGTCACTGTCACGTCGTGAAGGGTGTTGTCGAGCACGGCCGGGGTGAGGGCACGGGGTTTGGGTTTCCCACCGCTAACGTCTCCGTGTCAGATGGCCTCTGCATGCCCGCCGAGGGTGTCTACGCGGGGTATGTCGTCGTTGGCTCAGCCCTGGGAACCAACCATGTGGGTCAGCGAGCCTATCCCGCGGCGATCAATGTGGGCAGGCCACGGACCTTCTCGCCCGGCGAGGAGGGGGAGCGCTTCCTCGAGGCAACGCTGCTCGGCTTTGAGGGCGATCTTTACGAGCGTCCCGTCAGCATCGTCTTTGTGCGCTGGCTTCGTGGGCCCCGAACCTTTGGCTCTGTGGAGGAGCTGGAGCGAGTGGTTCTCTCCAACGTCGACTGGGTACGCAAGACCCTAGGCGAAAAGGGCTTTGAGCTTTCGGGGAGGTGCGCATGATCTCTGAGGAAGACAAGGAGCGGGTTCGTCAGGCGACTGACTTTGTCCAGCTCGTGTCCGAGACGGTGGAGCTTCGCCAGCGTGGCCAGGACTTCTGGGGATGCTGCCCCTTCCACGGCGAGAAAACCCCCTCGTTCAAGGTGAACCCGTCGACGGGGCTCTGGCACTGCTTTGGGTGCGGCGACGGTGGCGACGTGTTCTCCTACGTTCAGCGTCGAGAGAACCTGGATTTTCCCGATGCGATCCGCTATCTCGCAGACCGTGCGGGAATCGAGCTCTCCGAGGAGCGCGGCGCAAGCCGCGGACCCAAGAAGACGCGTCTCATGGAGGCCCTCGGTGAAGCGGAGTCCTACTACCACCTCATGCTCATGCGAGGCAGGGGCTCGGGTCCGGATGCGGCACGGCGCTACCTTGCCGGGCGCGGCTTTGGCTCCGATGTCTGTCGTCGATGGGGGCTTGGCTTTGCCCCAGGTCACGGGCAGCTCGTCTTTCAGCTGCGCTCCAAGGGATTCTCTTCCGCGGAGCTGATCTCCTCCGACCTTGCGGTCGAGCGCTCCGGCAGGCTCTCCGATCGCTTCTATGACCGTGTGATGTTTCCCATCCACGATGAGCTTGGCCGCACCATTGCCTTTGGCGGGCGGATTCTCGAGAAGCGCGACAACGTAGCGAAGTACATCAACACCCGCGATACCCCGGCCTTCAACAAAGGAAAGCACCTCTTTGCCTATGACAAGGCAAAGGAGTCTATGGCAGCCACGGGGGAGGCAATCGTCTGCGAGGGCTACACGGATGTCATCGCAATGCACGAGGCCGGCTTCACCAACACCGTGGCAGCGCTCGGCACCGCATTTCGCCTGGACCACGTCCGGCTCATGGAGCGCCAGCGCGTGTCCAAGATCATCTGCATGTTCGACGGCGACGCTGCCGGCCAGCGAGCCGCAGAGCGCGCGGTTCGCTACATAGACAAGACTTCGGCCGCGCTTCTTTGCGTGGTTTTGCCAAACAATCAAGACCCCATGGAGTATCTTGGCGCCCATGGCGCCGATGCCCTGCGACCGATCCTCGACGCCGCCCGGCCCCTCATGGACTTTGTCTTTGAGAAGCGCCTGGCAGGACACGACCTCTCTGCTCCCGGCAGGCGCGTTCGTGCCCTGCAGGACATGGCGTCCGTACTTGCCCCGCTCAAGAACTCCGTGCTGCTCCATGAGTATGCGACGAGGCTTGCCGATACGTTGGGCATGGATGTGGAGGAGACCAAGCGTGCCATCCGTGAGGCCCCCGTCCAGGAGCTTGAGGACGAGCGTCCTTTGAGGGGTCAGCGGCGGGGGAGCACGAGTGCCCGTGGCACTAGGAGCGCGGCTGGAGAAGGCTCTGCCGATGAGCCACCGCTTGACTCCTATGATTATGTCCCTGCCGAGGCGTATGACGACGGAGGCATCTCCGCCGCCGGCGAAGCCTCCGGGTATGCAGGGGCGCTCACGCAGCTCTCGTCCGATGACCGGGTCCAGGTTGCCGCCGAGCGCGAGCTTCTTTGTGCCATGGCGGCGCGACCGGACGCCCTGAGGCCCTATGAGGACCGGATAGCGGCCATTCACTGGGCAGACGAGCGCCACGAGGCCATGGCATGGGCCATGCTCTCCACGCCCGAGGGCACATCTCCTGCCGAGGTGGTTGCTGCGGCGGCCTCCGTTGTCCCCGATGCTCCGAGAATGCTCTCAGGTGGCCGGATCATGGCAGAGCCGGGGCAAAGCGATGCCGAGAAGCTCGATCTCATTGTTGACACCGCTGAGCTTTGCTCGAGCAAGAGAAGAATCAGGCAGATCCGTGCGCTGCTCAGGTCTTCGGCGGGGGTCGACAGCGAGACCGAGAGCCTCTTCAGTGAGGCGACGGCGCTTCAGCGACGCGTCAACGAGCTCACGCAAAAACTTTCGTCGGTATAACTGACGTTTCGATTGGGTATAATCCGAAAAGTTTGTATGTCGAAAGGACATTTGTGGCTGCTAAGAAGACGAACGCCGGCGTAAAGCTCTCCGACGAGCTCTCCAAGGTTGTCGATGAGCTTGCGGGGGCTGGCACCAGCATCACTGAGGATGACATTCAGGTTGCTATCAGGGAGATTGATGTCGACTCCGAGGAGCTCTCAGATCTCTATGACGCGCTTCGCTCTCGCGGAGTGGAGGTGAGCTCGTCGAACGAGGGCTCAGGCAACGACTTTTCCATGGACGATTCCCATGAGGATGATTTCGACGCCGACGACGACGTCGTGAGCGACGAGTTTGACGACGAGGATGACCAGTCCGAGAGCGCCGCTGAGGCCAAGGCCGTCAAGGAGGCGCTGCGCTCGGTTCCCAAGGCGCGCGTCTCCAAGCCCAAGCGCTCTTCTCGCGCCCGTGCCCGCCGCGCCGACACCTCCACCGCCATGCTCACCGGAGACCCGGTTCGCATGTATCTCAAGGAGATCGGCAAGGTCGACCTGCTCACCGCCTCCGAGGAGGTCAATCTCGCCATGAAGATCGAGGCGGGGACCGAGGCCACCGAGAAGCTCGAGGCCGCCGAGGCCGGCACGCTTGAGCTCACGCGCGCCGAGCGGCGTCGCCTCATGCGCATCGAGCAGGTTGGTCTTGACGCCAAGCAGCAGCTCATCAGCGCCAACCTGCGCCTCGTGGTCTCCATCGCCAAGCGCTACGTGGGCCGCGGCATGCTGTTCCTCGACCTCATCCAGGAGGGCAACCTCGGCCTCATCCGCGCCGTCGAGAAGTTCGACTACACCAAGGGCTTCAAGTTCTCCACGTATGCCACGTGGTGGATTCGCCAGGCCATCACGCGTGCCATCGCCGACCAGGCGCGTACCATCCGCATTCCCGTGCACATGGTCGAGACGATCAACAAGCTCATCCGCGTTCAGCGACAGCTCCTGCAGGACCTTGGGCGAGACCCCACCCCTGAGGAGATTGGTGCCGAGATGGGCATGAGCCCGGACCGCGTGCGCGAGATCCAGAAGATCAGCCAGGAGCCCGTCTCCCTCGAGACGCCCATTGGCGAGGAGGAGGACTCCCAGCTCGGTGACTTCATCGAGGATTCCTCCGCCGTGGCCCCTCCCGAGGCTGCTTCTGACTCGATGCTGCGCGAGCAGCTCGACCAGGTGCTCGACAGCCTTGCCGATCGTGAGCGCAAGGTCATCAAGTTCCGCTTTGGCCTCGAGGACGGCCATCCCCGCACACTCGAGGAGGTTGGACGCGAGTTTGGCGTCACGCGCGAGCGCATCCGCCAGATCGAGAGCAAGACCCTGGCCAAGCTGCGTCACCCGAGCCGCTCGGGTCGCCTGAAGGATTACATGGAGGACTAGCATGTCGCCCAATCAAAAGCGTCTCAAGTTTGTTTGCTTTGCCATCATGATCGTTGGCCTCCTCGAGATTCTTGCCGGCGCTTTTCTCATCAGCGGATCTCCGCTTGCCGCCGGCATGAGGATTCCCGTTGGGGATGCGGCCTATGACGGCATGATAGCCGCTGAGGTTCTCGGCGCCGTAGGGGTTGTGGCGGGTGTCTACTGCCTCTGCGTCGGCGCCTCTGGGGCTAGGGTCGCCAACAGCCCGCGCAAGATTGGCGCCTTTAGGATGATCGACATCATTTTGGTCCTCGTGGCCGTCGTCGAGTTTGCCCTCGGAGTCATGTCTGGTCAGCTTCCCTGGGTCGAGGCGCTTATCGCCGTTCTTGGCATAGTCGCGCTCCTGAGCGCAAACGCAGCTCACAACGAGCTTCTCGACTAAACAAGGCCCCGCGTGAGCGGGGCTTTTTCTTATCTCTCGCGGGGTGGCAAAAGTTTTTCAAATTGGGGCTTGCGCGCATTTTCATCTTCTGTATACTTACTTCTTGCGCGAACACATTCCCCGGTGGCGCAGTGGTAGCGCAGCTGACTGTTAATCAGCGTGTCGTAGGTTCGAATCCTACCCGGGGAGCCAGAGACTTCAGACCCGAGGAGAAATCCTCGGGTCTTTTTGTTGTCAAGGTTCGGATGCTCTGCCGATTCTATGAGCCTGCGGGGGCTGTGATAGGATTGCCAACGTCAGAGTGCCAGCAACCGCCTGGAGGTACCTTGAGCCACAAAGCTGGGACGACCAAGCACGTCACGCATCTCACGAGCAGCCTCTCGAAGGATCGCTTCATCCTTCAGCAGCTCGTGTCCAAGGATTTCAAGCTCCGTTACCGTCGCTCCGTGCTGGGCGTCATCTGGAGCGTCCTCAACCCGCTGCTCATGATGATCATCATGAGCTTCGTCTTCTCCTACTTCCTCAAGGGGTCGGGGGTCGACAACTATCCTCTCTACCTCATCGTGGGAAACATCACCTTTGCGCTCATGAACGAGGCCACCAGCACTGGCCTGCGCTCGATCATCGATGCGGCCCCGCTGCTCAAGAAGGTGCGCGTTGACCGGTGGGTCTTCCCGGTGCAGAAGGTCTTCTCCGCGGCCTTCAACTTTGCCTTCTCGCTCATTGCGGTTGTCATCGTCATGCTCTTCTTCCAGATTGCCCCCACGTGGCACATCATCTGGATGATTCCGGCGCTTCTCCTGCTCATGGTCTTCTGCATCGGCCTCAGCATGCTCATCGGTGCCCTCGCGGTCTTCTTCCGCGACATGATTCACCTCTGGAGCGTCCTTCTCACTGCGTGGACCTACCTCACGCCGATCTTCTGGGACCTCTCGCTTCTCACCAACTCAAACGCCCCCTGGATCGTCGTTGCCGTTGTCAAGGCCAACCCCATGTACAACTACATCGACATGATGCGCTGTGCCATCGTGTACCAGGCAAGCCCCGGCTCGACCGTCATCATTCTCTCCGTGGTCTGGGCTCTTCTCGCCCTTGTTTTGGGCTACATCGTGTTCCGCAAGACCGAGCACAAGTTCATCCTCTACATCTAGGCGGTTTTCGTCATGGCAGATACTTCCTCCGATTACGCCATCGAGGTCAACGACGTCTCGATGATCTTCAACATCGCAAGCGAACAGCTCAACAACCTCAAGGAATACTTCATCAAGATCATGAGGCACGAGCTCTTCTTCAAGGAGTTCCGCGCGCTTGACCACGTGAGCTTCAAGGTTCGCCGCGGCGAGGTCGTGGGCCTTGTGGGCACCAACGGCTCCGGCAAGTCGACCATGCTCAAGTGCATCGCGGGCGTGCTCGAGCCTTCAGAGGGCTCCATTGTCGTGCGCGGCAACATCGCCCCGCTCATCGAGCTTGGTGCGGGCTTTGATGCCGAGCTCACCGCACGTGAGAACATCTACCTCAACGGGTCGCTTCTTGGCTATACCCACGAGTTCATCGATGAGCACCTCCAGGAGATCATCGACTTTGCCGAGCTCCAGGACTTCATGGACATGCCGCTCAAGAACTACTCCTCCGGCATGGTTGCGCGCATTGCCTTTGCCATCGCCACCGTGACCGAGCCTGACGTCCTCATCGTTGACGAGACTCTCTCCGTGGGCGACGTCTTCTTCCAGGAGAAGTGCGAGAAGCGCATCAAGCACTTCATCGATTCCGGCAAGGTCACGGTGCTGTTTGTCTCCCACTCCATGAAGCAGGTCGAGCGCATCTGCGAGCGCGCCGTATGGATCGAGAAGGGCGTTCAGCGCATGGACGGGCCCGTCAAGGAGGTCTGCGAGGCCTACCAGAAGCAGTTTAGCTAGGCTCACGTGCTGGGTCTTGTCCTTCTTGTTGCTTTGTTCTAGAGTGAAGTGGATTCTTTAAGCCGGTGCGAGACGCCAGCAAGGTCAGGTCCTCAGGGACGCTACTCCATAGCCTTATGAAGACGCTCGTGTCGGCTTTCCGGCAGGGCGTCTTTTTGTGAGAAGGGAGTCCCATGGAAGAGGCCAAACTCAAGGCCCAGATTATGGACGAGCAGGCCATGAGCCGCGCGCTCACCCGCATCGCCCATGAGATCATCGAGAGAAACGAGGGCGCCGATGGCGTGGCGCTTGTGGGCATCGTTCGTCGCGGTGCGGCGATTGCCCCGATGCTCGCCGATGAGATCGAGAAGATCGAGGGCACCCGCCCGCCCGTGGGCACGCTCGACGTGAGCTTCTATCGCGACGACGTCAGCCGCAAGATTGCTCCCGTGGAGTTTGGCACGGACATCCCCTTCGACGTTGACAAGCGCGACATCATCCTCGTGGACGACGTCCTCTACACCGGCCGCACCATACGCGCCGCCCTCGATGCGCTCATCGACCTCGGTCGCCCCAAGACGGTGCAGCTTGCGGTCATGATCGATCGCGGTCATCGCGAGCTTCCCATCCGCGCCGACTACGTTGGGAAAAACGTCCCGTCCTCACATGAGGAGGACGTCCGTGTGACCATCGTTCCGTACGACGCGTCCAACTCCGTCGAGATCTGGACCAAGCCCACCGACTAGCACAGGAGGTGCCAACCACATGCTGTCCGTCAAGCACCTGATAGACACGACGAGCCTCACCGCCGATGACATCACGCAGATTCTCGACACGGCTTGCTCGTTCTCTGAGGTCAACAAGCGCGCGATCAAGAAGGTTCCCGCGCTTCGCGGTCGTACGATCGTGAACCTCTTCCTCGAGCCGTCCACGCGTACGAAGAGCTCCTTCGAGCTCGCCGAGAAGCGCCTCTCCGCCGACTCCCTCTCCATGGGCGGCGCCACGTCCTCCGTGGTCAAGGGCGAGAGCCTTGCCGACACCATCGAGACGATCGACGCCATGAACGTCGACATGTTCATCTGCCGCGCCAAGCTCGCAGGAACGCCGCAGAAGATCACCGAGCACACCGACGCCATCGTCATCAACGCAGGCGACGGCAAGCACCAGCACCCCACGCAGGCGATGCTCGACCTCTACACCATCCGCGAGAACTTCGGGCACCTCGACGGTCTGAAGGTCGCCATCGTGGGTGACCTCTCCCACAGCCGCGTGTGTGGCAGCCTCGTGCCCGCGCTCAAGACCATGGGCGCCGACGTCACGCTCGTGGGCCCGCCCACCTTCCAGGTTGACGACCCTGACTACTACGGCGTCCCGCAGACCGCAGACCTCGACTCCGTCATCCCCGAGATGGACGTTGTCTACATGCTGCGCGTCCAGCTCGAGCGCATGGAGGGCGCGGCCATCCCGTCCCGTCGCGAGTACAACCGCCTCTGGGGCCTCGACATGGCGCGCGTCAACAAAATGAAGCCGGAGGCCATCATCTGCCATCCCGGTCCCATGAACCGCGGCATGGAGATCAACGCCGACGT
Source organism: uncultured Olsenella sp. (assembly GCA_949291295.1). Taxonomy (GTDB): domain Bacteria; phylum Actinomycetota; class Coriobacteriia; order Coriobacteriales; family Atopobiaceae; genus Thermophilibacter. Next base: position 71,005 of record CASEVE010000005.1, on the reverse strand, counting down.
GGCCGACTGCGCTCGCTCGCGCATCCTCGACCAGGTGAACGCCGGCGTTCTCACGCGCATGGCCGAGATGTATCTGCTACTGGGAGGAGAGAACAATGGCGTTTCTGCTTAAGGGAGCCCACGTCGTCGACCCCCAGGTGGGTCTCGACGACGTTCGTGACGTGCTTATCGACGGCGATAAGATCGCTGCGGTGGGGGAGAGCCTTGACGCCCCGGAGGGCGCTGAGGTCATCGACGCCGCCGGCAAGTACCTCGTTCCCGGCCTCGTGGACATGCACGTGCACTTCCGCGATCCCGGCTTTGAGTACAAGGAGACCATCGAGACGGGCGCCCGCGCGGCGACCCACGGTGGCTTCACCGATGTGGCCACGATGCCCAACACCGATCCGGTGACCGACAACGGAGCCGAGGTCCGCTATCAGATTGACCGCTCCCGCCACGCGGGCCTCTGCCACGTGCGCCCGATCGGCGCGCTCACGGTGGGCGAGAAGGGGCAGACGCTCGCCGAGATTGGCGATATGGTCATGGAGGGTGCGGTTGCCTTCTCCGATGACGGCCACGGCGTTCAGAGCGCCGGCATGATGCGTACCTGCATGGAGTACGTGAGCCAGTTCGGTAAGGTTGTCTCCGCACACTGTGAGGTGGAGTCGCTCACCACGCACGGCGTCATCAACGAGGGTCGTGCCTCCACGCGCCTTGGCATGTTCGGTTGGCCTGCGCTCGGCGAGGAGCTCGAGATCTACCGTGACATCGAGCTCTGCCGCATGACCGGCTGTGCCCTGCACATCGCCCACATCTCCACCGAGAAGGGCCTCGAGCTCGTGCGCGCCGCCAAGGCCGAGGGCCTGCCTGTGACCTGCGAGGTCACCCCGCACCACCTGTTCCTCAGCGAGGACGACATCACCGATGCCTATGACACCAACCTCAAGATGAACCCTCCGCTGCGCACCGCCGCGGACGCAGCGGCCCTGCGCGAGGGCATCCTTGACGGCTCGATCGACTGCATCGTGACCGACCACGCCCCGCACGCGCCGCACGAGAAGGACTGCGAGTGGGAGATCGCCTTCTTTGGCATTGTGGGCCTCGAGACGTCGCTTCCGCTCATGCTCACCAACCTCGTGCTGCCAGGTAAGATGAGCTGGTCTCGTCTCGTCGAGGTCATGGCCGTGAACCCGCGCCGCTGCCTGCGCCTGCCGGAGATTCGCGTGGAGGCCGGAAGCACCGCCGACCTCACCCTCATCGACCCCACGGCCGAGGTCACGGTCACCGAGGACTGGCTTCAGAGCCGCTCGAAGAACTCCGCGTGGCTCGGCAAGACCCTCACGGGCGCCGCGTGCGACGTCTTTGTCGCCGGTCGTCACACGCTCACGGGCGGCGTGGTCACCCCGGTCAAGCGGGTTCTGCGATGAGCGCCGGTCTTGACGTCCACGACTTCGTCGTCGTCTCCAACGAATCCGTGGCCGACGGCCTCATGCGCATCGTGTTCCGCGCGCCCGAGCTCGCGTCAGCAATTGCCCCGGGCCAGTTCGTGAACATCCATGTGCCCGGCGACGCGAGTCAGATCCTGCGCGTCCCGCTGTCCTTCAGCTGTGCGGACGCCGCGGCCGGCACCGTGGAGATCGTCTACGCCGTCGTAGGAGACGGCACGCGCCGCCTCTCCGAGATGGCGGCGGGGGAGACCTCGACCGCCGTTGGCCCCTGCGGCAACCCCTGGCCATTCGTCGAGGGCGCCCATCGCGCCTGCATCGTGGCCGGTGGCGTGGGAATCACTCCCGTTGTGGCATGCGCGCGCATGCTTGCGAGTGCTGGCGTTGCCTTCGACGCCGTCGTGGGCGCGCAGACCGTGGGCAAGCTTTGGGGCACAGACGTGCTCGAGGCACTCGGTGCCTGCACCGTAGTCGTTACCACCGACGACGGTACTGCCGGGCGTGCCGGCTTTACCACCGACGCCCTCGCAGGCCTTCTCGCCGCGGGCGACTACGACGTTGTCTACACCTGCGGCCCCGAGGTCATGATGGCCGGCGTCGCGCGGCTCTGCCATGAGGCGGGCATCGCCTGCCGCGTCTCCATGGAGCGGATGATGTGCTGCGGCTTTGGCGCGTGCGGCACCTGTAACGTGGCTATGGTCGACGGCACCTACAAGTCCTGCTGCAAGGACGGCCCCGTCTTCGACGCAGAGGAGGTGGCGTGGTAATGGTCGAGCAGAGCATGGCTGAGAACAGCGTGAGCATGGCCGTCGACCTTGGCGGCGTGCGCATGCAGAACCCCGTCAATACCGCCTCGGGCACCTTCGCCTTTGGCTCGGTCTTCGAGGACTTCTTCGACGTCTCGCGCCTGGGCGCGATCACCCTCAAGGGTTGCTCGGCCGAGCCGTGGCCCGGAAACCCGGCGCCGCGCATGTGCGAGGTGCCGAGCGGCATGATGAACACCGTGGGCCTTGCCAACCCGGGCGTGGCCGGCATGGCCGAGCAGTACGGCGACTATCTCGCCGGACTCGAGGAGCGCGGCTGCCGCGTCATCGTTCAGGCGGCCGGCCACTCCGTGGAGGAGTACGTGGCCGCCGTCGAGCTCATCGAGGAGCTCTGCCCGTGGGCGAGCGGCGTGGAGATGAACATCTCCTGCCCCAACATCGCTCGCGGAGGCGCTCTTGTGGGCGGCACGCCCGAGAGTGCGGCCGAGGTCGTGCGCGCGGTGCGCCCGCGCGTCAAGCGCCCGCTGCTCGTCAAGATGGCTCCCGTCCGCGTGCCGGAGATCGCGCGCGCCTGCGAGGCGGAGGGCGCAGACGCCCTCTCGCTCATCAACACGATCAACGGCATGTCCATAGACGTGCGGACCCGTAGGAGCCGCCTCTCCAAGCCCACGGGCGGTGTCTCTGGTCCCGCCATCCACGCTATTGCCGTGCGCATGGTCTGGGAGGCCGCGCAGGCCGTCAAGATTCCGATCAACGGCATGGGAGGCATCGCGAGCTGGCGGGACGCGGCCGAGATGATCCTTGCCGGCGCCACCTCGGTTACGGTGGGCACCGCAAACTTCTACGATCCAACCTGTGCGGCAGACGTTGTGGATGGCCTTGCCTCCTGGGCTGCCGAACAGGGCGTCACGGACATCAACGAGCTGATTGGAGCCTTCGAATGCTGACGTACGAAGAGGCAAGCGACAAGATCATCATCGCGCTGGACTGCTCAAAGGAGCGTGCCTTCGAGCTGGCGGACATGCTCGCCGGCAAGGCAACCTGGGTCAAGGTTGGCATGACGCTCTTCTACGCGGAGGGCCCGGCCATCGTGGACGCCATGCGTGAGCGCGGCCTGCGCGTCTTTCTCGACCTCAAGGTCCACGACATCCCGTTCCAGGTCCAGGGCGCCGTTCGTGCCGCCTCCCTCACCGGCGCGGACATCCTTTCCATTCACGGTCTCGGCTCGTCGGCGATGATTGCCGCTGCGCGCACGGGCGCCGAGGAGGCTGCCGCGCAGCGCGGCGGTGATCGCACGCGTCTTGTTGCCATCTCGGTTCTCACGAGCATGGACCAGGCTGCGCTTGCAGAGATTGGCGTGGAGTCCCCGGTTGCCGAGGAGGTCGCCCGCCTCGCGAGCCTCGCCTACGGTTCGGGCGCCGACGGCATCGTCTGCTCGCCGCAGGAGGCACAGCAGATGCGCGAGCTTCTTGGTCCCGACGCTCTTATCGTCACTCCCGGCGTTCGTCCCGCGGGCGCGGAGGTTGGTGACCAGAAGCGCATTGCCACGCCTTCCGCGGCGCTTGCGGCGGGTGCCTCCAAGCTTGTCATTGGCCGTCCCATCACGGGCGCCGACGATCCCGTTGCCGCCTTTGACGCCATTTGTGCCGAGGTCATGGCGTAGTTTTTAGCCCCTTTAGGCTCGTTCTTCTCTGTTTTGTGGAGTATTAGCAGCTTGAGCTGCACCTTTGGCAGTGAGGTATTGCAAAACCAGAGATAAATGGGCACACTGTTTCATTGCGAAGCCGTTTGGACCGCTCAGACGGCTTAAAGGATTGAAATGGAGGAACAAATGGCTCTACCCCAGCTTACCGACGAGCAGCGCAAGGCCGCCCTCGAGAAGGCCGCTCAGGCTCGTCACGAGCGCGCTGAGCTGCGCGAGAAGATCAAGAGCGGCAAGGTCACCCTCGAGGATGTCCTTGACTCTGATGACCCCATCGCCAGCCGCATGAAGGTCTCCACCCTCATTGAGTCCCTTCCTGGTTACGGCAAGGCCAAGGCCGCTAAGATCATGGACGAGCTCGGCATCTCCGCCACCCGTCGCGTCAAGGGTCTCGGTGCCCGTCAGCGCGAGCAGCTCGTCGAGGCCCTCTCCAAGTAAGTTGGCAAGAAGGGCTCGAATCTTCGTAGTCTCCGGACCGTCAGGCGTTGGCAAAGGAACGCTCGTAGCGCTGCTACGAGATCGTCTCTCGAGCCTGGGCCTGACGGTCTCTGCTACGACGCGTGCTCCCCGGGAGGGGGAGCACAATGGGGTCGCCTACTATTTCATGAGCGACGATGAGTTTGACCGTCATGTTGAGAACGGTGACTTCCTGGAGTGGGCCTGGGTTCATGGCCACCGATACGGAACGCTTCGCCAGGAGGTCGAGCGCGTGGTGTCCTCTGGGCGCTCCGTTGTTCTCGAAATTGACGTCCAAGGTGGCATCAGCGTCAGGGAGGCCATTCCTGACGCCGTTCTCGTGTTCATCGAGCCCCCGAGCATGGAGGAGCTTGAGCGACGCCTGCGTGGCCGCGGCACTGAGGACGAACAGTCCATCGAGACTCGTCTCGCAAACGCCCGTACCGAGATGGGCTATGCGGAGTGCTATGATGCTTGCGTCGTGAATGACGACCTCGAGCACGCCTGCGAGGAGCTGCAGCGCGTGATTGATCGCTACGAAACCAACGGAGGTATCTCCTAAGATGTCTGTTATCAAGCCTGAGATTGACAACCTGCTCGACAAGACCGAGCACAACCCCTTCCTGCTCTGCTCCATCGCGTCCAAGCGCGCCTGCGACATCAACAACATGGTTCGCGGCCAGCACCTGCGCGTGACTGCCATTCAGGACTTTGATGACATCACCACCGTTGCCTCCGGCAAGGACCCCGTTTCTATTGCCATGCAGGAGATCGAGTCTGACACTCTCGGCTTCGTCAAGGAGGACTTTGACGAGGACATCAAGGGTGCCAACACCATCGTTCTCTAGGCGCGAGCATGACGGAGAGACTCTGCCTCGTCCACTATCATGAGATCGGCCTTAAGGGCAAGAATCGTTCCACGTTCGAGAATCAGCTCGTAACCAACCTGCATCGTGCGCTGCGCCCCTATGACGTGACAAACGTGGCTCGCGTCTCGGGGCATATTGTCGTAGAGGTTTCCGACAGACTTGCGACCGAGGAGCTTGCCGCCGCCATTCGTCGCGTTCCTGGTGTCGCACGCGTCTCGCTCGCATACAAGTGCGGTTTGGACGAGGACGAGTACTGCGCCGCGGCCGTCAAGGCGCTTGGCGAGGCGGAGCCTTTCTCAACCTTTAAGGTCCACGCCCGCCGGTCTTCCACCAACTACGAGCGTCACACCCTCGAGATGAACCAGCTCGTGGGGTCTGTGCTCTGCGCGGCTTTCCCCGAGAAGAAGGTTGACGTTCACCACTCTGACGTCACGGTCATCGTTCACGTGGTCCAGGGCAGCACCTACGTGTACGCCTCCTCCGCACCCGGCGTTGGCGGTCTTCCCGTTGGCACCGCTGGCAAGGTGGTCACCCTGCTGTCAAGTGGCTTTGACTCTCCCGTTGCCACGTGGATGGTTGGTCGTCGTGGTGCCACGTGCGTCCCCGTTCACTTCTCCGGTCGTCCGATGACGGCCGACACGAGCGAGTGGCTCTGCCAGGACATCGTTGAGGCCCTTGCGCCGGCGGGACTCATCGGAAGGATGTACGTCGTACCGTTTGGTGAGCGTCAGCGCGAGATTTCCCTTGCCGTACCCCAGAGCCTTCGCATCATCATGTATCGGCGCATCATGCTTCAGGTATCTGAGAGGATTGCGCGACTTGAGGGGGCAAAGGCGCTCGTCACCGGCGAGTCTCTGGGACAGGTTGCCTCGCAGACGCTCGATAACATCGCCGCTGTCAACGAGGCGGTTACGATGCCGGTGCTTCGTCCGCTCATCGGCTCCGACAAGCAGGAGATCATAGCCCGGTCCCAGCAGATTGGCACCTATGACATCTCGTGTCAGACGGCCCCTGACTGCTGCACGCTCTTTATGCCGCGCCGACCCGAGACTCATGCGCGCCTTGCGCAGGTGCTTGAGGCCTGGGAGAGCTTCGATCATGAGGCCATGGTCGAGGACCTCGTTGCCAACGTCGAGTGGAGGGACTTCTCGCAGTGCCCCTCCTACCACGCCCCCAAGGGAGCGCTTCGGGAGCATCATCGCGAGCTTATGCCCCTCTCGGGTGACGAGCGGTAGCAAACCGCGCGCGAGCGGTGTCCTGCTAATTTGATAGTCTATATACTACGCCCTCGAATTCGAGGGCGTTTCTCATTTACGGAAAGATTCGTGTCAGCCAGCGGTAAGGTCTGTGCCTGACTTTCTTGGATTCTCGGCCTCACAGAACCTATGCTCCCTCACGCTAAAGAGGGGGTGGTTCCATGGCGCAGAACAGACGGGGGTCACGAGGTCGCCTTCTTGGCCGCTTTGGACTTATGGGTAGGGTTGCCACAGGCGTTTCGGTTGTGCTTGCGCTTGCGGTCATATGCGCGATTGCGGTGCTTGGTCAAAGCGGTGGCGTGGTTATCGAGCGAGCCGCGGTCTTATCGACGGAAACTGGGGATGCCCTTACGGCGGAGAGCCAGGTAGAGGAGAAGGACAAAGGCTCTGAGGGCAATGAGGACGTCCAGGACGAGCCGGTCCGCCTGCTTGTCCATGTTGATGGCGCCGTGAACGCGCCAGGCGTCTATGAGCTTCTTGGGGGCTCTCGGGTAAATGATGCCGTCAGCGCCGCAGGAGGCCTCAGGGAAGATGCCGATACCACGGCGATCAACCTTGCCGCTGAGCTCACAGATGGCGAGAAGATCCATGTGCCTGCCGTTGGCGAGCTGGTGACGACACCACCTGCCGATGAGGCTGGCCTGGGCGCATCTGATGCGGCTCTCGTCAACATCAACACGGCTGATGTGGCGGAGCTCGATGAGCTGCCCGGGGTGGGGGAGTCCACGGCACGCGCCATCGTCGAGGACAGGGAGGCAAACGGTCCCTTTGCCACGCCGGAGGACCTCATGCGCGTCTCTGGCATTGGGGAGAAGAAGTTTGCCAAGCTCGAGGCGATGATTTGTGTCTAGAGTGGCTGAGCGTCCGCCGAGGCCGATGCTGCCCGCACTCTTTTGGGCACTACTTGCTGCGCTGGGCTGCATTCGTGCCACGCTTGCCGCAGGCCCAGACCCCATCGTACCGCTTGTTGGGTCCTGTGTTCTGGGCATGCTTGCGGCGCTCTTGCTTCTCGTGTCACGCGCGCTCGGGTGGCTTGAGACGCTTGTTGGCGTTCTTTCGGTTATTGCGAGTCTCGCGTGCTCACTCATGGTGTGTTCGTTCGAGCTTTCCCGACAGGGTTTTCTTGAGCATGCCTTGAGATCCTCGCCTGTCTCCTCGTGGGAGTTTCTCCTCGAGGGGGACATGAGCGAAGGTGTGTATGGTTGGCGGGGTCGGGCGTGCGCGTTTAGGGACGGTCGCAGGTTTGGGCGCGTCTGGCTCGTCTCGGACGAGTGTCATCAGATGGGGACGACGCTTCGCTGCGTGGGGCGCTATTCCCCAAACGAGAAGAACGAGTGGGGTTCAAGTTCGCGCGCGCAGGGACTAGCGGGCACGGTGCGCGTGGTGAGCGTCCTTGAGCGGCGCGTTGCGGACGGGGCGTGGGGCGTGGTGCTATCGCTTCGCGAGGCGGTGCTCGAGCGTCTTGATTCAGAGTCCTCGGACGCCCGGGCCCTGCTCGCGGGCACCATCTGCGGATCGACCGTCTCCATGGCGCGGCGCGGCCTGAGCGATGTCTTTGCGGCGTGCGGGGTATCTCATCTCGTTGCGGTCTCTGGAGGCCACCTCGTGCTTATCGCCGCGCTTGCAAGCGGCCTTCTCGAGCGCACGCGCCTCCCTCCACCGTTTCGTGCCATGGCGCTTCTCGTACTTACGGGGGCCTTTGTCGTCTTTTGTGGTGCTCCGTCCTCGGCGGTACGCTCTTGGGCCATGTCGCTTGTGGCCGAGCTCTCGCGCCTTGCCGGGCGCCGTGCGCATCCGCTCTCTTCTGTGAGCGCCGTCGCCCTTGTCATGGCGCTCCTGAGTCCCGGCGTGACGGGACAGCTTGGGTATCTGCTCTCCGTTGTGTGCGTGTGTGGCATATGCGTGCTTGGGTCCTACGCGCGCTACGTTGTTCGAACCTGCACGTTCGTCGGATTCCCGTCACGTGGCAGCAAGGTCTTCGGTCTCCTTGCACGTGCTCTAGGCGACGCGCAGGAGGCGCTCTCGCTCACGCTTGTCTCTCAAGCGGTCTCATCGCCTCTCACCTGCGCGACGTTCTCACAGCTCTCACTGGTGGCACCCCTTGCCAACGTGGTGCTCGCACCGCTCTTCTCGGTGCTCCTTGCCCTGGGCCTTGTCGCTGCAATGCTACAGGGGTTACCGGCGGTGCAGGGGATATCACTTCTTGGCTGCGACGCGGTTGGAGGCCTGCTCATGCTTGTTATGAGGGTGATGGCCGAGCTCCCGCTTGCCTGCGTCGCGGTGAGCGTGGATGAGGGCGTGGCGCTCATGGTGCTTGGAGCGTCTCTTGTCGTCTTGTTGCTGTGGTGGCCGCGCGTCTCTCGTCGCGCCGTACTCAGTGCTCTTGGCATCGGTGCCCTTCTTATCGTGCTGCACGTTGCGCGATGGCGCTACTTTGCCCCGGCGTGCGTGCGCGTGCTCGACGTGGGTCAGGGGGACGCGATTCTCATCACGGACGGGGCGTCCTCCGCTCTCGTTGACACAGGCCCCAATAGCTCCGTTGTTGAGGCGCTGGCAAGAAACCACGTCTTTCACCTAGACGCCGTGGTTCTCACGCACCTTCATGCCGACCACGCGGGCGGCCTCGAGGACGTTCTGGGCGTCGCGAGCGTGGGCATGGTCGTTGTTCCGGAGGGTACCGACACGTCGTTGATTGCCGATGGCACGCGCTTTGAGGAGCTTTGCTACGGAGACACCCTGTCCGTGGGGCGCTTTGACCTGAGGGCGGTCTCCCCGTTGGAGCCTTCGGGAGGGGAGGGTAACGAGGGGTCGCTCGAACTCTCCCTCACGTTCACCGATGGGAGAAGGACCCTCACGGGGCTTCTCGCCGCCGATGCGGAGCGGGAGGAGACCGGTGCCGCGCTTGAGCGTGGAGACGTGGGTGACATTGACTTTCTCAAGGTTGGGCACCATGGGTCGGAGGTCTCGGTCACGCCGGAGATCGCACGGGCGCTGATGCCCGAGGTGAGCGTGGCGAGCGCCGGGGAGGGCAACTCGTACGGGCACCCCGATCCGATGTGCGTCGAGATGCTCGAGGACGTGAGGTCGGTGGTTCTATGCACCAAGGATGTGGGTGACGTCACGGTGGCGCCAGGTGCCGACGGACCCATCGTGACCTGTCAGAGGAAGGAGGGGTCATGAGTGCTACACTAGGGGCCATGATTATGGCCCAAAGGGGGTGTGAAATGCCGAGGTGCATACCCATCAAGGAGATCAAGAACACCACCGAGTTTGCGCGAATCGTCGAGGAGTCCCCTGAGCCCGTCATTGTGACGCGCAACGGGCGCGAGGCCTTTGCGGCGATGTCCATCGAGCTTCTTGACGCGATGCGCATGGAGTGCGCCCGCGCCGAGCTCTATCGCCTTCTCGACGAGGCGGAGGAAGACTTCCAGGCTGGTCGCGTGGTTGACGCGCGCGAGTCCATCCAGAGGACACGTGATCGCTATGGCCTATGACGTCATCTTTGCGCGAGCTGCTGAACGGGACAAGGACCAGATCGCCTCTTACCTCCTGGTAACGCTCGGCAACCGTGGCGCCGCGGCTCGCTTCCTCACGGCTCTCGACAACGTTGTGGGAAACCTCTCGTGCACGCCGCAGATGTACCCCTGTTCGACGGAGGGGCGTGCCCTTCAGGAGGGGTATCGAAAGGCAGGCTTTCTCAGCTACGTGCTGCTCTATCGATTTGACGGGCACTCCGTTGAGATTGCGCGCATCTTTCACGTTCGGCAAGACTACGCACGCCTGCTCTAACGTGTGTGACAATTGGGACAGGTTGAATTGTCACATTCTCCGCTAGGCTGCCAGAAAGGAGTCACATGGCTGACAAGCCCGCGCTGCTCCCAGCCTATCTCATCGTGGGCCCGGACGAGCTCAAGCGCAAACAGGCCGTCACTCGCCTCAAGGCGCGTGTGGACGGGCCCTTCTCGGCGTTTAACCTCGAGGAGCTCGTTGCCTCGGGAGATCTTGAGCCCGTTGGCGTGCTCGCGTCGCTGAATACCCTCCCCATGGGAGGCGAGCGCCGCGTGGTGGTCATTGAGAACGCCGAGAAGCTGCCCAGGGCCGTCTCCGAGGCGCTTGTCACGTACCTTGCCAACCCCAACGAGAGCTGCACGCTCGCCCTCGTTGCCGGGACGCTTGCCAAGACGACGCGCCTCTACAAGGCTGTGGCAAAGATCGGTTCCAAGTCGGTGATCGAGTGCGCAGCTAAGAAGGGGCGCGACCTGCCGCCTTACGTGCAGAAACTCGCACAGGCCCATGGTGTGTCGATCGCACAGGACGCCGCGGTGGAGCTCGTGGCGCGCGTGGGGGAGTCCACGACGATGCTCGATACGCAGATTGCCACGCTCGCGGCGCTTCTCGGGGGCGTCGGGACCATCACGCGGCCCTTTGTCGAGAAGAACGTCGCGCGCGTGGCCGAGGTCAAGCCGTGGGAGTTTCTGGACAGGCTCTCCGGGCGCGACGCCCATCGCGCACTTGCGCTGTACCATCTGCTCGACGGATCCGAACTTGGCCTGCTCTCGCTCATCGTGGGACGACTCCGCGAGCTTGTCTGCGCCCGCTCCCTCGACGCGCGCGGCCAGGCCCACGCGCTTGCCTCGGAGCTCAAGAAGCAGGACTGGCAGGTGAGAAACCACGTTCGTTGGGCAAGAGCCTTTTCGGACGGCGAGCTTGATGATCTTCTCGGTGCGTGTGCCTCTGCCGAGCGCGCGCTCAAGAGCGGCGATGACGCCGATACCGTGATGGTGAGGCTCATCGCACGTATCTGCTCGAAGTGAGTTACCTGCCGCCTTTCTTGCCGTGAGAAGCTCGTCGCTTGGCTGGCGCCACGTCCCGTGCAGCTTTTAAGTGGGCACAATAGTGAAATCACTCGTGCCCACTTAAGTAACTTTGTCTGTATTTTCGCAGGTCAGGAGTGCCCACGTAACAGACGCCAGGCAATCTGGTTAAAGTTCTGTGCCCACTCTAGGGAGGCTGCGACAGAGCGGACGATGGGCGCACATCCGATAAGGACGACAAAACGCGGCGACAAAAACGCGGACCCGGGCAGCACCCCGGATCCGCGTCTTCAATGCGCTATGAAGCGAGAACTACTTGATGGTGTTCACGAGCTTCTGAACGCCGCTCTTGCGCTGAGCGGCCTGGTTCTTGTGGATGATGCCCTTGGAGGCAGCCTTGTCGAGCAGACGGCTCGCCTTGTTGGCGGCGTCCTGAGCGGCAGCGGCGTCACCGGCCTCGACGGCGGTGCGAACCTTCTTGACAGCGGTCTTGAGCTCGGAGCGGACCGCGCGGTTGCGCTGACGCGCCTTCTCAGCGGTGATGATGCGCTTCTTCTGAGACTTGATGTTAGCCACGTGCAGTTCCTTTCGGTTCTTACTTATCTGAGGCCTCTGTGCTGAGACACGGCGAGGTCAACTCGATGAATATAGCATATCGGTCGCGAGTTCGCTATCATTCACCTCATGTCTACTAACGATACCTCACATATTCGCAACTTCTCAATCGTTGCGCACATCGACCACGGCAAGTCGACCATCTCGGACCGCATTCTCGAGCTCACCCATACGGTGGAGGAGCGCGACATGGAGGCCCAGCTGCTCGACACCATGGACATCGAGCGCGAGCGCGGCATCACGATCAAGTCAAACGCCGTGCGCGTGACCTACGATGCCGACGATGGTGATACCTACCAGTTCAACCTCATCGACACGCCGGGGCACGTCGACTTCACCTACGAGGTTTCGCGCAGCCTTGCGGCCTGCGAGGGCGCGGTGCTCGTGGTCGACGCCACGCAGGGCGTGGAGGCGCAGACGGTCTCCAATGCCAACCTCGCGATGAACGCCAGCCTCGACATCGTGCCGGCAATCAACAAGATTGACCTGCCGAGCGCCCATCCCGACGAGGTCAAGGAGGAGATCGAGGAGGACCTTGCCATTCCGGCCGATGACGCCGTGTGCGTCTCCGGAAAGACGGGGGAGGGCATCCACGATCTTCTCGAGGCCATCGTCGTGCTCGTCTCGCCGCCCAAGGGCGACTACGAGGCGCCGCTCAAGGCGCTCATCCTAGACTCCTACTTCGACGAGTATCGTGGCGTCGTGGCCACGGTGCGCGTCTTTGACGGTCACATCAGAAAGGGCGACCAGCTCTTCATGATGCAGGCGGGCGAGGGCTTCCTTGTTGACGGCGTGGGCGTCAAGCGTCCGGCCGAGCAGCTCGTGGACGAGCTGGGCGTGGGCGAGGTCGGCTTTGTGGTCACGGGCCTTAAGAACCCCGAGGCCGTTCGCGTGGGCGACACGCTCACGTATCGTGACCGTCCCTGCCCCGAGGCGCTGCCGGGTTACCGCGAGGCCAAGCCCATGGTCTACACCGGCATCTTCCCCGTGGACAACAAGGACTACGAGAATCTTCGCGACGCCCTCGAGAAGCTGCGCGTGAACGACCCCTCGCTCACGTGGAGCCCCGAGACCTCCGTGGCCCTGGGCTTTGGCTTCCGCGTGGGCTTTTTGGGGCTTCTCCACATGGAGGTCGTCAAGGAGCGCCTTGAGCGCGAGTTCTCGCTCTCGCTCATTGCGACGAGTCCCTCCGTGGACTATCACGTCTACAAGACCGACGGTGAGATGATTGAGGTGAGAAGCCCCCAGGACCTGCCCGACGTCACGCGCATCGACCACATCGAGGAGCCCTACCTCAAGGCCAAGGTAATCGTTCCGCCCGAGTACACGGGCGCGGTCATGCAGCTTGCCATCGAGCACCGAGGCATCACGCAGGATATGATCTATCTCAGCGAAAAGTCCGTCGAGATGCACTTTGACATTCCGCTCGCCGAGCTCATCCTCGATTTCTTCGACCAGCTCAAGAGCCGCACCAAGGGCTATGCGAGCCTTGACTACGAGTTCTCCGACTACAGAACGAGCGACCTCGTGAAGCTCGACATCCTGCTCTCCGGCGACGAGGTGGACGCCCTCAGCTTCATCGTGCACCGCGACAAGGCCTACACCCTCGCGCGCGGGCTCTGCGACAAGCTCAAGGAGATCATTCCGCGCCAGCAGTTCGAGGTGCCCATCCAAGGCGCCATCGGTAACAAGATCATCTCCAGAAGCACCGTCAAGGCCGTTCGCAAGGACGTCCTGGCCAAGTGCTACGGCGGCGACATCTCCCGCAAGCGCAAGCTCCTCGAGAAGCAGAAGGAGGGCAAGAAGCGCATGAAGCAGATTGGGTCGGTGGAGGTGCCGCAGGAAGCGTTTCTCGCCGTCCTCAAGGTGGACGACCAGTGACGGCCGCCGAGGTCCTGGCGGCCTACGCCCCTGCGGCGGCGCTTTCTTCCACGGCGCGCTCCTGGGACCGTGACTTTGCAGGAAAGCTCCTCATGGCACCGATGGCGGGCGTCTCTGATGCCGCGTATCGCCTCATGGCCCGCGCTGGCGGCGCGGCGCTGGCCTACTCGGAGATGGTCTCGTGCGCAGGGCTCCACTATGGCGAGAAGAGCTGGGAGCTCGTAGATCCCGATCCCGCTGAGCCGGACATCGCCGTGCAGCTCTTTGGCTCCAAACCAGAGCTTTTCCGCGAGTCCGTCGAGCGCGTTGCAGCGCGTCTTGGAGATCGCCTTGCCCTGATTGACATCAACATGGCCTGTCCCGTTCCCAAGGTGACCAAGAAGGGCGAAGGCTCGGCGCTGCTGGAGAACCCAGCGCTTGCCGCGAAGATCGTGCGCGCATGCTGCGAGGGCGCCCCGGACGCCCGCGTGACGGTGAAGATTCGCAGAGGACGCTACATGGGGCAGGAGGTTGCTCCTGAGTTTGCGCGCGCGATGGAGGACGCCGGCGCCACTGCTGTGGCCGTGCACGGGCGCTTTGCCACGCAGATGTATCACGGCGAAGCCGATTGGAGCGCCGTGAGCCGCGTCGTGGACGCCGTGGCCATCCCCGTCATAGCCTCAGGCGACATCCTATCGCACAACGCCGCGCGGCGCGTGCTCGCGCAGACCGGAGCCGCGGCAGTGATGGTCGCCCGCGGAACCTATGGCAACCCATGGGTCTTCTCGGGTCACGAGCCAAGCACCGCCGAGAAGATCTCCGCCTTTGAGTGCCACGTGCGCCTGCTCGAGACCACGGGCGCCCACCTCAAGCGGGCCCGCAGCCTCGCGGGATGGTACTTCAAAGGCATGCCCGACGCTGCTCGCTGGAGAAACGCCGCTATGAGCTGCGTTACCGCCGAGGAGTTTCTCTCCGTTGCGGCAGAGGTTCGCGCGCATGTCTGCTGATTCTGGGGTCGGCGCGCTCTACCTGCACGTCCCGTTCTGCTCACGCAAGTGCGCATACTGCGACTTCTCCTCGTGGGCCACGCCTGTGGGCGACCCGCTGATGACTTCGTATGTCTGCGCGCTTGAGGCACAGATAGGGGAGGTCGAATCACTGGGCCTGCTGGGATGCTGCGACACGGCTTACGTGGGCGGCGGCACCCCGACGCTTCTTGGCAATGAGGGCCTTGGCTCGCTTGTGTCTGCGGTCCGCAGCGCAGCTCCGGGGATTCGAGAGCTCACCTGCGAGGCCAACCCCGACTCGCTCACCGATGACGTTCTTCTCGCCGTGCGCGAGGCGGGCGCCACGAGGCTCTCCATTGGCGTGCAAAGCCTGAATGACGACGAGCTTGTCGAGCTTGGAAGGCTCCACAGCTCCGCCTGCGCGCGCGAGCGCGTCAATGCTGCGGTAGCGACGGGCCTCGACGTGTCCGTAGACCTCATGTGCGCGACGCCCCAGCAGACCGACGAGAGCTGGGCCAACACGCTCAAGGGGGCAATCAGTCTTGGCGTTGGTCATGTGAGCGTCTACCCACTCCAGATCGAGGAGGGGACCGCTCTCGACGCACGCTACGCCAATGAGCCCTGTGACTGGAACGACGAGGAAGTGCAGGCCTCAAGAATGACTCAGGCTCAGGCCCTCCTTGAGGGTTTTGACCTTAGGCGCTACGAGGTTGCGAGCTATGCACTCGCAGGTAAAGAGTGTCGTCATAACATTGTCTATTGGACCGGCGTTTCCTATATCGGTCTTGGGACCGGAGCCTCGAGCATGCTTGACCTCAAGGGCTACTTAAGACTTCGCACGACCTGCCCGAGGCTTCCCAAGCCCCCATCAAATGCCACGCGAGTTCGACTCACGACCCGAACGGGAAGACAGGAGTTTGCGAGGAGCCCGCGCCTGTCTGCGCTGTCCTTCTCGCTTGAGTTCTTGAGCGAGGCACAGGCGCTCGCCGAGGACCTCATGCTTGGCGCGCGGCTCGTCGATGGCCTTCGTCCTGAACTCGTGCTCAGGGCGCGTGAGCTCTTTGGAACAAAGTTTGACGACACCATAGACGATCTTCTCGCCCAACGACTTCTTGCCGAGAAAGACGGTCGACTCGCGCCCACCGAGCGAGGATGGCTTCTTGGCAACGAGCTCTACGGAGCCCTCTGGGACCTCGCACCTGGCGAGGTCGTCGTGGCGAGCTGCTAGGAGCGTCCTTCTCGCCCTTGCGCAGCGCGCGCAAATGCGCCATGCTAGCAGCAGAAACTTTGTCGAGAGGGGAGTGCCATGCCGGGCAAGCGCCAAGACGTCATCGGATGGGACGAGTTCTTCATGAAGGCCGCCATTGCCGCAAGCCTTCGAAGCAAGGACCCAAACACGCAGGTTGGCGCCTGCATCGCAGATACCAACCACCGCATCCTCTCGGTTGGCTACAACGGTACGCCGCATGGCCTCAACGATGACGAGTTCCCCTGGGGCACGGCCGACAACCCCCTCTACGACAAGCACAACTACGTCATCCATGCCGAGGCAAACGCCATCCTCAACTACCGGGGCTCCCTCAAGGACATGACGGGTGCCACGGTCTACGTGACGCTCTTTCCGTGTCACGAGTGCGCCAAGACGCTCGTGCAGGCGGGCATTGGCGAGGTCGTCTATCTTGACGACAAGTACAACGGCACCGAGGACAACCTCATCTCCAAGAACATCCTCGACCGCTGCGGCGTCTCGTATCGCCAGATGGAGCTTGCTGAGTAGTGCCCCTTGGGGACGCAAAGCGACATTTTGACGATGCAGAGTGTCGGCTTGCGTCCCCGCTCAGAGTGTGGGGACCCTTGCCGACGTTTTTGTGCCCCAAAAGTGTCGGTACGCGTCCACGCGGGTTCCCCGTCGTGTGGACTGCGCGGATACGCCCGCTTCTGAGCATGAGCTTAAGCTGAGCGGATATAATTCCTCCCATCTGTGACGTATCGCCAGCAGGGAGACATGCCACATGGCATCAATGAACGACAAGGACTACTACGGAATCCTCGGTGTCGAGAAGGACGCGTCCACCGAGGAGATTCGAAAGGCATTTCAGACAAAGGCGCGCAAGCTTCACCCCGATGTCAACAAGGAGCCGGACGCAGAGGAGAAGTTCAAGGAGGTTTCCGAGGCCTACGCCGTGCTCTCCGATCCCGACAAGCGCAAGCGCTACGATGCCATGCGCTCTGGCTCGCCCTTTGGCTATGGAGCCCCGACCAGCTCCCAAGGTGGCTACGCTGACCCATTTGGCGGCTTTGGCGGAAGCCCGTTTGGTTGGGGTCCGTTTGGCGGCGGCTTTGGCGGCTCCTCGGCACGCCGCAAGTCTCGTGCGTACAATCCGCGTGCCGGCGCCGACGTGATCTACGAGCTCACCGTCGATGCCGAAACGGCCTCGAAGGGAACCAGGCGAGGCGTCACGTATCAGCGCTACGCCCCCTGCGACGTCTGTCACGGCTCGGGCTCCGTTGAGTCGGAGCACTCCGAGACGTGCCCGACCTGCGGCGGGCGCGGACACATCACCGTTGACACCGGCATCTTTGGCGTCATGGCCATGACGTGCCCGGAGTGCGAGGGTACCGGTCGCGTGGTCGCCAATCCCTGCCAGGCGTGCGGTGGCTCCGGGCGCACGCTCAGCGCGAGTGAGGTCGTTGTCGACGTTCCCGCGGGAAGTCACGACGGCGACGAGGTCCGCCTCACCGGAATGGGCAACGCCGGAACCAACGGTTCCAGCTCGGGAGACTTTGTGTGCCGGGTATGCGTTCCCGAGGAGCGTCTCACGCGCTCGCAGGCAAGCGGCTTCAACTTCATCGGCTTTGCGCTTCCCTTCCTCGTGCTCGGGCTTCTCACGCAAACGCTCTCGTCGCTTCTCTTCATCGTTGTTGTCCCCATCCTCATAGGTGGCTACCTCGTCGTGCGCGACGGTCTTCGCAAAAGTGTGCGATGGTGGAGAAACGCCGGGGTCGCCATCGCCAACGGAGCGTCAAACGGCTTCATGATCGCGCTCGTCTTCACGCTCATGTTCTCCTGCACGGCAGGTCTTGGTCGTGGGGGATACATGGGCTATGGTCGCCTTTGGTGAGGCCCCGCTACCCAATCAGTGCTAGGGTAGTCTGAGGCGGGGGCTTGTCCTCCGCCTCCTTTGGGTATAACCCCAGACGGTATATAGGTTTTCAGGTCTCTGGAGATTGCTCGTGGAACCAAAAAAGGACTACTACGAGGTGCTCGAGGTGCCTCGCGACGCTGATGCCAAGACGATCAAGCGCGCGTTTCTGAAAAAGGCGCGCAAGCTTCACCCCGACGTCAATGACTCACCAGACGCAGAGGAGAAGTTCAAGGAGGTCAACGAGGCCTACTCGGTGCTCTCCGACGAGCAGAAGCGCTCCAACTACGATCGTTACGGCGATCCGAACGGGCCCGCCGGCTTTGGCTCAGACTACGTTGACGTCTCCGACATCTTTGGAGGCGGCGGCTTTGGCTTCGGCGACATCTTTGACTCCTTCTTCGGAGGCATGGGAGGTCGCGGGGGCTCCGCCCAGCGCACGCGTGGACGAGACATGGGAATCCGCCTTCAGATCACCCTCGAGGAGGCCGCTGCCGGCTGCAAGAAGACCGTTGCCTACACGCGACTTGCTCCCTGCGAGGACTGTGGGGGAACGGGCGCTGCCGAAGGCGGCCACATGCACACCTGCGAGCGCTGCCATGGCTCGGGTCGCGTGGTCGAGGTGCAGCGAACCATCTTCGGCCAGATGCAGACGCAGGGAACCTGCCCGGTCTGCCACGGGCAGGGGCAGGTCATCGACCATCCCTGCGAGACGTGCGAGGGGCAGGGCAGGGCTCCCTCGCGCGAGAAGGTCGAGGTCCAGGTACCCGCAGGCGTTCACAGCGGTCAGACCATCACGGTGAGCGGCAAGGGTGAGGCAGGCGTCCGCGGCGACGCGAGCGGAGACCTCGTCGTGAGCGTCGAGGTGGCGGAAAGCGACCGCTTTGAGCGCCAGGGCGACGACCTCTACTGCACCGTCCAGGTCGACGCCCTTCAGGCCATCGTGGGCACAACGGTGACGCTTGACGGCATCATGGAGGGTGAGCGCGTTACCGTGGAGGTCCCGTCCGGCTGTCAGTACGGCCAGCAGATCGTCGTCGAGCGCAAGGGCATGCCACGCATGGGCATGATCGCGCGCGGCAACCTCATCGCCGTCGTGCGCATCGAGACCCCACGCGACCTCACGCAAAAGCAGCTCCTCGACATCGCCGCCCTTGTCGCCGAGCGCTCGCTTGACGATTCGGGCACCATGAGCGAGGAGCAGGAGGGCGAGTCGCGCGCAGCTGACAACGCGGCCGAGCACTTTGCCAAGGAACGCTGGCACGCCCCTAAGAACCCGTTCAAGGGACGCCGGTGACAGCCGCGGTCGATACGCCGCGCGGCGTCGCGCTCGTGAACCTCGGGTGTCGCGTCAACCGCGTTGAGCTCGATCTCATGGCCTCGGAGCTCGAGCGCGCGGGGGCGCAACTCGTCTCCGAGAGCGATGCCGCCGCCATCGTGGTAAACACCTGCGCCGTTACGGGCGAGGCGGAGGCAAAGACGAGAAAGGCCGTGCGACGCGCGGCGATGCTGCCTCATGCGCCACTTGTCGTGGCAACGGGGTGCGTGGCAAACCTCTTCTCGGAGGAGCTTGAGGGGATTGCGCCTAACGTCGTGGTTGAGCGCGAGAAGTCCCGTGTCGCCGCACGCGTGCTCGCCGAGCTCGACGTTGCCGGCGGACCATTGGGCCCGGAGGGGTGCGCGCTTACCCCCACGCCCACCGGGCGAACCCGCCCCGGGATCAAGATTCAAGACGGCTGCGACAACCGCTGCACCTACTGCATCGTCTGGAAGGCGCGCGGCGCCGCCCGGTCCATGAGTCCCGCCAACGTTCTTGATGCGGTGGCCGCCGCTCAGGGCCGCGGTGCCCACGAGGTTGTCCTCACCGGAATCAACCTCGGCAGCTATTGCCATGACGATGAGACCGGCGCAACGCTTGGCCTGCCCGAGCTTCTCGACCTCATCCTCTCAAGAACCAGCATCGAGCGAGTCCGCCTCTCCTCGATCGAGCCCCCTGACGTCACAGACGAGCTCTGCTCGGTGATGGCGGAGGCGGGAGATCGCGTGGCGCCCTTCCTTCACGTGTGCCTTCAGTCGGGCTGCGACGAGACGCTCCGCCGCATGGCAAGGGTCTATCGCACGGACCTCTTTCGCCGCGTCGTAGCGACCGCTCGCGAGCACATCCCCCATATCGCGCTGGGAACCGACCTCATCGTTGGTTTTCCCGGTGAGACGGAGCGGGAGTTTGAGGAGTCGCTCGCGTTCTGTCGCGAGATGCGTTTTGCCAAGATGCACGTCTTTCGCTACTCGAGGCGCCCCGGCACCGCGGCCGCCTCTATGCCCAACCAACTTGATGCCCACGCCAGCGCCGAGCGCAGCCGTCGCGCGCGGGAGCTCGCCGATGAGATGCGCCTCGAGCAGGCCCGCGCTCTTGTGGGCGAGAAGGACCTCGTGGTGGTTCAATACCCCGGTCGCGGCATCACCGGCGGCCTCTTCGACGCACTCGTTGACCCCTCATATCCTGTGGACTCTCTCGTCCCGGTGACGATTACCGGTGCGCGCAACGACGCCACGCTTACGACAGAGGCTCTGTAGCACCGCCCCTGTCGCGAATGTGCTTCGCGCGCCGCTGCGCTATCATCAGACGTGAGCCAAGCTCGTCACGGGAGGAACATGGAGCCAACGCACGTTCGTCTCACCATACCCGACTCGGTTGATCCGACCGCCCTCATGGGTCCGGCCGACGCGCTCCTGCGCCGCGTCGAGGCGAGCTTCGACGCCATGGTCTCCGTGCGGGGAAACCAAGTGACGATTTCAGGTCCCGCTGAGGAGGTTGACCAGCTTACCTCGGTCTTCTCGCGTCTCATTCGTCTTGTTGAGGCGGGGGAGCAGCCGAGTGCGGCCGACGTCGACCTTATCGTTGACCACGTTCGTCACGGCGCGGAGCGACTCGACCTTGCCTCCGACGACATTCTCCTTACCTACCGCGGTCGCGCCATCCGGCCCAAGACCGCCGGCCAGAAGCGCTACGTTCAGTCCATCAGGAGAAACACGATCACCTTTGGCATCGGGCCCGCCGGAACCGGAAAGACCTACCTTGCCATGGCCATGGCCGTGGCCGCCCTTAAGCGACGCGAGGTTGCGCGCATCGTGCTCACGCGTCCCGTCGTGGAGGCGGGGGAGTCGCTTGGATACCTCCCCGGAACGCTCCAGGAGAAGCTCGATCCCTACGTGAGGCCGCTTTACGACGCGCTCTTTGACATGACTGACATGGAGCGTGGAAACGCCCTCATTGAGCAGGGCGTCATAGAGATCGCCCCGCTCGCGTTCATGCGCGGGCGCACGTTCAACAACGCCTTCGTCATTCTCGACGAGGCGCAGAACACCACCCCCGAGCAGATGAAGATGTTTCTCACGCGCCTGGGCTTCTCGTCTACCTTTGTTGTCACCGGAGACGCCTCGCAGCGCGACCTCTCGGGCGTGGGCGGCCTCGAATCGGCGCGTCGGGTGCTCTCGGACATAGACGACGTATCCTTTGTCGACCTTGATAGAAACGACATCGTCAGGCACACGCTTGTGGCCCGCATCGTGGATGCGTACGCAAGCGCCGGCAACCTTGAGGAGCATAAGTCATGAGCAATGAGTACGACTTCTCCTGTGACGACGGCGTCAGCTCGCCGCTTACCGAGGACGACATGCGCCTCTGCTGCGATCTTGTGCTCCGCGAGGAGGGCATAGCCCGCCCCTGCATGGTCTCGGTCTCTCTTGTGAGCGACGACCGCATTCGCGTTCTCAACGATGCGTGGCGAGACGTGGACCGCGCCACCGACGTCATCTCGCTTGAGTGCGAGCGCCCCGACGACCCTGCCCTTGCCCCTGATGAGCCCTGCGAGCTTGGGGACATCGTGCTCGCTCCGGCATATATCGAGCGACAGGCACGCTCCTTCGGGACCACGTGGGCAGACGAGACGCGCCTGCTTCTCACCCACGGCCTGCTTCACCTGCTTGGCTACGATCACCTTGACGATGAGGAGGCGCAGGCCATGGAGGCGCGCGAGGAGGAGCTTCTCGCCCTCATGCCCTGTGACGCCCCGATCGACCATGTGGTGCTCACTCGACATCGTGAGGACGTGGAAGCATGATTCCCGGATCGAACAGCGATCACCCAGACTTTAGGAAGAGCTTCCTGTTTGCCATCCAGGGCTTCAGGATTGCCGTCACCACCGAGCGCAACATTAAGGTCATGCTTGCCGTTGGTGCCTGCGCCATAGTCGGTGGCCTTGCGCTTCAGATCGATCTTCTCAGCTGGGCCATCATCTTGCTCTGCTGCGGCGTGGTCATCATGGCCGAGCTCTTCAATACCGCAATCGAGACCGTAGTTGACCTCGTATCGCCTGAGTTCCACCCGCTCGCAGGTCGCGCCAAGGACATTGCCGCGGCAGCCGTCTGGGTGCTCTCGTTTCTCGTTGCCATTGTCGGCATTCTCGTCTTTCTTAACGCAATTCTCTCGCGCCTTTAGCCCGGAGGTTTCATGATAGAGAAGAACACGACCTTCACCAGCGGATTTGTCGCTCTTGTGGGGCGTCCCAACGCCGGAAAGTCCACGCTTTTGAACGCCATCATGGGCGAGAAGCTCGCAATCACGAGCCCCGTGGCACAGACCACACGACGCCGCATGCGCGCCGTCGTGAACACCGACCACTCACAGCTCGTAATCATTGACACCCCGGGGCTTCACAAGCCCAAGGACGCGCTTGGAAGCGAGCTCAACAAGAGCGCGCTTGGCGAGCTTGCCGATGCGGACGTCGTAGCCTTTCTCGTTGACGCGACCAAGCCCGTAGGAACCGGCGACGCCTGGGTGGCCAATCACGTTGCTCGCGCCGATGCCGCCTATAAGCTGCTTGTGCTCACCAAGGCGGACATCGCCAAGCCCGAGCAGGTGGTGGCGCAGCTCGAGGCAGCCCGCGCGCTCGCGGACTTTGATGACGAGCTCGTGGTCTCGTCGACCGAGGGATTCAACGTCGACGCCTTCGTCGAGCTTGTCTCGGCGCACCTTCCCGAGGGCCCGCGCTGGTTTCCCGAGGACATGGATGTTGACGCATCCCCCGAGGAGCTCGTTGCGGAGTTCGTGCGAGAAAAGCTCTTCTTGCACCTGCGCCAGGAGCTTCCGCACTCCGTTGGCGTGATCTGCGACGAAATCGACTTCACAGACGACGACCACGCCACGATCTTAGCCACGATTCTCGTGGAGCGCGAGGGGCAGAAGGGCATCGTCGTCGGCCGTGGCGGCCAGATGATCAAGCAGGTGGGCATCGAGGCTCGCCAGGACATCGAGCGCCTGCTCAACTGCAAGGTCTTTCTCGACCTCACGGTACGCGTCTCGCCGGCGTGGCGTCGAGACGAGCGCCAGATTCGCCGCCTCGGCTACTCGGTGGAGGAGTAGCGTGGCCGGACGGCGCACCTACCGCACCCGTGCCATCGTCCTTGACCGCACGAAGCTCGGCGAGCAGGACCTCATCCTGACGCTTCTTGCCCAGGATGGGTGCGAGCTGCGCGCCGTTGCCAAAGGGGCACGCAAGCCGGGTGGGCGCCTTGCCGCTCGCGTAGAGCTCTTCTCGGAGACGGACTTTCTCATTGCCGCAGGGCGCTCGCTCGACGTTGTCTCGGAGGCCTCGCTCGTTGACGCGCACTCCGGTCTCAGAGGTGAGTACGAGAGGGTCGCTGCGGCGAGCGCTGTGGCGGAGATCGCCCGCCTCACCTGCTTTGAGGATGCCCCTGATCCGTTTCTTCATCCCATCTGCTCCCGTGCGCTGCGCGCGTGCGAGGAGGCGCCCGATCAGCCTCGTCTTGACCTGGTGGTTGCGGCCTACGTTATGAAGGTGCTCGCTCATGGGGGCTGGAGGCCCGAGCTCGAGAGCTGTTGCGCGTGCGGCGACGCAGCCGTCACGTACTTCTCGTCCGCGGCGGGAGGCGTCCTCTGTGGGAGCTGCGTGAGAGAGATCGCCGGAGCCCAGGAGCTCACGGCAGGCCAGCTCACATGGTTGCGCGCGCTCATCTCGCACACCTTCGACGAGCTCCTTGCCGTGCCCGTCGACGCCGAGACCTCCGTCTCTCTGCTCGGCATAGCTCACGCTTGGGCGGCCACGCACCTTGACGCACGCCTGCGCGCCATGGAGTTTCTCGCCGGCGTGTGATCCGAAAGGGCTGACTCCCGTTATCGGTTTTTGGCATAATGGGCGGCCGTTAGCACAGTGAGAGGGGAGTTCTGTGTCAAAGAAGCCGCTGATTGGCGTCGTGCCGCTTGTCGACTACGGCCGCGAGAGCCTGTGGATGCTGCCGGGATATTTCGACGCCGTCCTTGAGACAGGCGGCGTACCCGTGATGCTACCGCTCACTGACGAGCGCGACGCCCTGGCTCGGTCCCTCGATACCGTGGACGGCATCATCGTAACCGGTGGCCAGGACGTCGATCCAGCGCGTTACGGCGAGAAGGACCCTGGGCTCGTCGCCCTCTGCGGCGAGCTCTGCTGCGAGCGCGACGCCATGGAGGCCCTTCTCGTCACGGACGCCCTCAAGCGCGACCTGCCCCTTCTGGGCATTTGCCGCGGCATCCAGGCTCTCAACGTCATTTTTGGCGGCACGCTCTGGCAGGACCTTCCCAAGCAGAGGCCCTCTGAGGTCGAGCACCACGGGAAGGCCCCCTATGAGAATCCCGTCCACACTGTCGAAGTTCTGCCCGGAACGCCGCTTGCGGAGTGTGTGGGGACGGGCGTGCTTCCCGTCAACAGCTTCCATCACCAGGCGCTACGTGATGTGGCGCCGGGGCTCGAGGTCATGGCCACGGCGTCGGACGGCGTGGTCGAGGCCGTGTGGCGTCCGACCTCGCGTTTCTGCTGGGCGGTTCAGTGGCATCCCGAGTTCTCCCATGCCGTCGACGAACCCAGCCGCAAGATCTTCTCGGCCTTTATTGAGGCCTGCCGCGGGTAGCAGCCTCGGCCTCCACCTCGG
This sequence comes from uncultured Olsenella sp., assembly GCA_949291295.1. GTDB lineage: Bacteria > Actinomycetota > Coriobacteriia > Coriobacteriales > Atopobiaceae > Thermophilibacter. The sequence goes on along the minus strand of CASEVE010000005.1, from coordinate 46,105 downwards.
ACCCGCGGACCTTCTCGGCCCGCCCACTTCTTGACTGGGCACAAAAGTTGAACCAGTCGTGCCCAGCTAACAACCTTTCCTAGAGAAATCCCAGCTCAGAAGTGCCCACTTAAGACCGGCGGGGCCAAACGGTTTCAGAGTTGTGCCCACTCAAAAGAGGGGGCGGCGTGGAGAAGCCGCGTAGGGGAGAAGAACCTCGCACGCGCACGACGTCTGTGGTACCATAACGCAGGTCAGTACCCCGTACCTGGAGGCACGCCAACTGCCGAGCGTCCTTCCCAGTTCGGGGCGAATCTATGTGAAAGGTGGTTTGACATGGCAGTTACCAAGGAGCGCAAGGCCGAGCTCGTCGCGCAGTATGGCAAGGGCGAGAAGGACTCCGGTTCCGCCGAGGTGCAGGTTGCCCTGCTCACTGAGCGCATCAAGGGCCTGACCGAGCACATGAAGACGCACCCGAAGGACTTCCACACCCGTCGTGGCCTTCTCATGCTCGTCGGCAAGCGCCGCCGTCTGCTCTCCTACATCAAGGCTCGCAACATCGAGGAGTACCGCACCCTCATCAAGAGCCTCGGCATCCGCGACAACATCCAGTAGTAGCGGTCATTCGGAGGGGCGCCCGAGGGCGCCCCTTCTTTGGTTTGTCCGCGAGAAGCGCGGACGGGCGGCATACGGCCGCCGAGACGGCCCGTCTGCAATGGGGCAGGCGGAGATAAGGGAAAAGAAATGGCAAAGGTTACACACGAGTTCGACCTCTACGGCAAGCACTACGTCCTCGAGACCGGCGAGCTGGCCAAGCAGGCCACCGGCGCCTGCCTCGTCAAGTGCGGTGACTCCACGGCCCTTCTCACCGCCGTGGTCTCCAAGGAGCGCAAGGACTACGACTTCTTCCCGCTGACGGTCGACTTCATCGAGAAGATGTACGCCGTGGGCCGCATCCCCGGCGGCTACCTCAAGCGCGAGGCGCGCCCGTCCGAGAAGGCCACCCTCACGGCCCGCATGATCGACCGCCCGCTGCGTCCGTCCTTCCCGGCCGGGTTCAGAAACGAGGTTCAGGTTGTTGCCACCACCCTCGTGGCCGATCAGGTGAACCCCGTCGACACCATCTGCATCATGGCGGCCTCTGCGGCCCTCACCGTGGGCGGCGTGCCCTTCGAGGGCCCGCTCGCGTGCGTGCGCATCGGCCGCGACCGCGACACCCACGAGTTCATCGTGAACCCCACCTACGAGGAGCGCGACAACTCCGACCTCGACCTCGAGCTCGGTGGCGCCGAGGGCTTCATTTCCATGCTCGAGGCAGGCGCCGAGGAGATCTCCGAGGAGGACATGCTCGCCGCCATGGCCTTTGGCCAGGAGGCCATCGCCGCCTTCTGCGCCGAGCAGAAGAAGTTCTTCGAGAAGGTCCGCGAGGTCAACGGCGAGTTCCCGGTGCGCGAGTACATCCTCGACGAGCCCATCCCCGAGGTCCACGACCGCATCTTCGCCCACTATGACGAGATGGAGGCCGCCCTCAAGGACGCCGACAAGCTCTCTCGCATCGGCAAGGTCGAGGCCCTCAAGGCCACCATCAAGGCCGAGTTCACCGAGGAGGAGCAGGCCCAGTGGAGCCGCGCCATCCCCGTTGAGCTCAAGTCCCTCGAGAAGCACGCGATGCGCCTCATGGTCGTCGAGACCGACGAGCGCGTCGACGGCCGCACGCCCACCGAGGTTCGTCCGCTCATGGTCAAGGGCGACTACCTCCCGCGCGTCCACGGCTCCGGCCTCTTCCAGCGCGGCCAGACCCAGGTGCTCTCCATCTGCACCCTCGGCATGCTCAACGAGTGGCAGCGCCTCGACACCATCGAGCCCGTCGACGGCAAGCGCTACATGCACCACTACAACTTCCCGCCGTTCTGCACCGGCGAGACCGGCCGCATGGGCAGCCCCAAGCGCCGCGAGATCGGCCACGGCAACCTCGCCGAGCGCGCCCTGCTCCCGGTGATCCCCTCCGAGGAGGAGTTCCCCTACGCCATCCGCGTGGTCTCCGAGGTCATGGAGTCCAACGGCTCCTCCTCGATGGCTTCCACCTGCGGCTCCACGCTCGCCCTCATGGACGCCGGCGTGCCCATCAAGCGCCCGGTCTCCGGCGTTGCCATGGGCCTCATCCAGGAGGAGGGCAAGACCGTCGTCCTCACCGACATCCAGGGCCTTGAGGACTTCCTCGGCGACATGGACTTCAAAGTGACCGGCACCACCAAGGGCATCACCGCCATGCAGATGGACAACAAGGCCACCGGCCTCACCCCAGAGATCCTGCGCTCCGCGCTCATGCAGGCGCACGAGGGTCGCATGTTCATCCTCGACGCCATGCTCGACGCCGTGCCTGGTCCTCGCTCCGAGACCAAGGAGTCCGCGCCCCAGATCATCTCCCTCACCATTCCCACGGACAAGATCCGCGACGTCATCGGCTCCGGCGGCAAGGTCATTCGCGGCATCCAGGAGGACACCGGTGCCACCATCGACATCCAGGAGGACGGCACCGTCTTCATCGCGGGTGTTGGCGGCGCCGGCACCGCTGCCGCCGATCGCATCAAGGCCATCGTCAAGGTTCCCGAGGTGGGCGAGGAGTACACCGGCCGCGTGGTTGGCATCCAGCCCTTTGGCGCCTTCGTCGAGCTCCTGCCCGGCAAGGACGGCCTGCTCCACATCTCCCGTGTGGCCCAGGGCCGCGTTGACAAGGTCGAGGACGTTCTCAACATCGGCGACGAGGTCAAGGTCCGCGTCCTCGAGGTCGACGAGAAGGGCAAGATCAGCCTCGACCGCATCGACAAGCCCGAGGCTCCCGCCGGCTCCGGCAACGGTCACGCCCATGAGGGCGGCGAGAAGGACCGTCCGCGCCGTGAGCACCGCGGTCCGCGCCGTCGTCCTGGCGACGAGGGCGGCGAGAAGCGCCAGCCGCGCCGTCACCACGGGGCGTAGGTTCGCTCTCTGACGCTGCTTAACGGACGCCCCGGTGTTCCTACGAGAAGTGCGCTTCGCGAAACTTCTCTTCGGAACACCGGGGCGTCCGTCCGTCTGTCACGAGGCCTCCTTACAGGGGAGTTTTGTCCCTTTGAGCTGTAGGGGTCGTTGGAGGAGATTGTTCCCGTGGAACCATCGTGGAACATCTCAGTCACACGCGCTTCTCGACTACAATTGACGGGTATGCGAATTGGCACGGCCTTGGGCCGTCTGATATACATTGCAGAATCGCTCCGCGAAAGGAACCACTAAGGAATGCCCAAGAAAGACATAGCGCTCAAGATCATTCCGCTCGGCGGCCTCGATGGCATCGGCAAGAACATGACCGCCTTTGAGTACGGCGACGACATGGTGCTCGTTGACGCTGGCCTCATGTTTCCCGACGAGGGACAGCCCGGCATCGACCTCATTCTTCCCGACTACACCTATGTCCTGGAGAACGAGGAGAAGCTGCGCGGCATCATCATCACGCACGGTCACGAGGACCACACCGGCGCCCTTCCGTACCTGCTCCAGGACCTTACCCGCAAGGTGCCGATCTACTCGAGCAAGCTCACGCTCGGCATCATCCAGGGCAAGTTCGACGAGCATGGCATCAAAAACCCCAAGACTCGTGAGGTGAGCGACGGCTCAACCATCACGCTTGGCGCCTTCAACATCACGTTCTTCTCGATGACGCACTCCATTCCGGCCGCATTTGGCGTCTTCATCCAAACGCCCGCCGGCTCCGTCATGCACACCGGCGACTTCAAGTTTGACCAGACGCCCATTGACGGACGCAGGCCCAACTTCCAGGCGATCAACAAGTTTGGCTCGCAGGGGGTCGACCTGCTTCTCTCCGATTCCACCAACGCCACGCGCCCGGGCTTCACGCCTTCCGAGGCCGCTGTTGGTCGTGACCTGCGCCACGTCATCAAAAACGCGCCTGGTCGCGTCTTTGTGGCCGCCTTCTCGAGCCACATCCATCGCCTGCAGCAGATCTGCGACGCCTCTGTGGCAGTGGGCCGAAAGGTCGTGGTCACGGGTCGCTCCATGATCACCAACACCAAAGTCGCGCGCGACCTTGGCTACCTCAACATCGACGAGGAGAACATCATCGACGCCTACGACGTCGATCGCATCCCCGATGACAAGATCGTCGTGCTCTGCACCGGCAGCCAGGGCGAGCCGCTCTCCGCGCTTGCGCGCATGGCTACCGGCGAGCACAAGTCGCTCTCCATCCACGAGACGGATACGGTGATCATCTCCGCAACGCCCATCCCCGGCAACGAGAAGAGCGTGCAGTCGATCATCAACTCGCTCTCCAAGATTGGCTGCGAGATCTATGACAAGAGCAAGGGCCTCGTGCACGTCTCCGGCCACGCGAGCCAGGAGGAGCTCAAGCTCATGCTCGCCATGGCAAAGCCGCGCTCCTTCATGCCGGTTCACGGTGAGGCCCAGCACCTTCGCGCCCATGCCGAGCTCGCGCAGCAGATGGGCGTCTCCGCGAGCCACATCTTCGTGCTCGACAACGGCGATTCCCTCGAGATGGTCAAGCACAAGGTGCGCCGTGGTCGCGCCGTTGAGTCCGGCGTCGTCTACGTTGACGGCGGCACCGTTACCGAGGCCAACCCCACGGTTCTCAGGGACCGTCAGAAGCTCGGCGCCGATGGCGTGGTCACCTGCACGGTCGTGATCGCAAAGAAGAGCCGCGGCATCGCTGCCGTCGAGATCTCCACTCGAGGCCTCTCTTCGTCTACGGACGTCTTCCTTCTCGAGGACGCTCAGGACATCGTCCGCGCGCAGGTCGAGAAGCTCATGAGCGCCCAGGGGGTCAACATCGACGCGCTGAGGAGGGGAGTGCGCAATGCCCTCTCCAACCAGCTCTGGAACAGAACTCACACCCGTCCTATGATCATACCGGTGGTGATGGAGGTCTAAATGCCGGCCAAACGCACCCCAAACGCAGCCAAGGGTCGCACAAACTCAAAGGGTAGGTCCACATCGTCTCGCAAGGGCGCCACGACCGCCCATCTTGTCGGAACGGTCCAGGGAGACATCATCGGAGTTGCCGTCGCGGTCTTTGCCGTCGCGCTTCTCGCAACGCTTATGTTCCCCTCGTCCGCGGTCATCACGAGCGCGCTGAGGGACTTCCTCTCCCTGTCCTTTGGCGCTGCGGCACCTCTTGTCCCCATCGCGATCTTCGCCTTTGCCATGACCTTCTTCCTCGACGGCGAGGAGGCCATCTCTGGTCGCGTGGCGCTGGGGCTCTCTTTGATCGTGCTCGCCATTCTTGCCATGCTCTCGCTCAACCTCTCCGAGGCCATCTCCGACCCCGGCCTTGTCTTTGACTCTGCGCTCGCGGAGCGCTCGGGCGGTTATGTGGGGGGCGTGGTTGCATACGTCCTTCTCGAGCTCGTGGGTCCCGTCGTTGGCAACGTCGTCCTCGTGGGCGTCATCGTTGCCGGGGTGGTCGTCTGCGGCTTTTCCGTCTCTGATGCCGTAACCAAGGCCAGAAAGCGGATTCAGGAGGTTGCCGAGGAGCGTGAGTCTCGCGTTCGCGAGCGTCGTGAGCGCGCCATCATCGACGCCTGCTCCGACGACGAGCCCCCTGCTCAGACGTCCCTTTTTGACGCGGGGGGAGCGGGCGAGACCACCTATATCGGCAACCGCAAGACCACGGTCCTCAAGCGTGACAAGACTCGGGGCCGAGCGAACCTGCTCGACGCCGACCAAGCCCCCACGACGCTCATCCCTCCCGCAACAGCACCCCTTGGAAGCCCAGCTCCGGCACCTCAGAAAGAGGCCAAGGAGAAGGCCAAGCCCTCGATTTCGAGCTTTCTCGAGGCAAAGAAGACCGGCAAGTCCAAGGCGGGCACCAAGCGTTCCTCCAAGAAGGACGAGCGTCGTCCAACGGCTCCCGCCCAGATTACCCGGCCCGGAGATGCCGACGACAGCTACCAGCTTCCCCCGCTCAGCATCCTACGGGAGAACCCTGACGCCAACGGTTCCTACGGAAACGCCGAGGAGCTTGCCGCAACGGCCGCAAAGCTTCAGGGAACTCTCGAGGAGTTTGGCCTGACCTCACGTGTCGAGGGCTGGATCGCTGGACCGTCCGTCACCACGTTCAAGATTTCGATGGGCGAGGGCGAGCGCGTGAACAAGATCGTGAACCTCGAGGATGACATCGCGCTCTCGCTCGCCGCCAAGTCGGTCCGCATCTTTGCCCCCATTCCTGGCACGTCTCTTGTGGGAATCGAGATTCCCAACGAGAAGCCCCAGCCCGTGTTTCTCTCCGACGTTCTCCCGTATGCCACGGGAGGCCCCCTCGACTGCGCCTTTGGGCGCGACTCAGAGGGAAACCCAATCGTCGTCGACCTCGCGGGGCTTCCGCACCTGCTCGTGGCAGGCACCACGGGCTCGGGCAAGTCGGTCCTTCTCAACGCCATCATCATGTCGATGCTCATGCGCGCCACGCCCGAGCAGGTGCGCCTCATCATGGTTGACCCCAAGCGCGTCGAGTTCACGGGCTACGCGGGCCTTCCGCACCTCTATGTGCCGGTTGTCACCGAGCCGCGTCAGGCGGCGAGCGCCCTTCAGTGGGGCGTCACCGAGATGGAGCGCAGGCTCAAGGTCTTCGAGCACTACAAGGTCCGCGACATCAAGACGTTCAACAAGAACGTTGACGGCGACAAGTACGCGGAGCTCGAGAATCCCCCCAAGCACATGCCCTACTTCGTCATCGTCATCGACGAGCTCGCCGACCTCATGATGGTGGCGGGCAAGGACGTCGAGTCCTCGATCGTGCGCATCGCGCAGCTCGGCCGCGCCGCGGGCATCCACCTCATCGTGGCCACCCAGCGCCCCTCGGCAGACGTTGTGACCGGCCTCATCCGCGCCAACATCGACAACCGCGTGGCTCTCTCCGTTGACAACTCGATCAACTCGCGCATCATCCTTGACCAGAAGGGTGCCGAACAGCTGCTCGGAAAGGGCGACATGCTCGTCAAGCTGCGCGGCAAGAAGCCTCGGCGCGCGCAGGGCTGCTGGGTCTCCGATGAGGAGATTGAGCAGACCGTCAAGTTCGTACGCGATCAGGTCACGGCGGACTACCATGAGGACATCCTCACCGCTGTCGTCCCCACCGCTCCGGGTGCCTCAGAGCCCAGCGCCCCCAAGGACGACGACCCGCTTGTCTGGGAGGCGGCGCGCATCGTCGTGGAGTCTCAGCTTGGATCCACCTCGAGCCTACAGCGCGCCCTCTCCGTCGGTTATGCCCGAGCTGGTCGTATCATGGACATGCTGGAGGCGAAGGGCGTCGTAGGCCCCGCCAACGGCTCAAAGCCGCGCGAGGTTCTCCTTGACAAGGATGGCCTAGAGGATCTGAAGGTTCAGGAAGCTGCATACAGGGAGGTTGAGTAGCACATGTCACGCCCGCAGTTCAGCGAAGCGCTCGTCGCACGACGACACGAGCTCGGCCTCTCCGTACGCCAGGCCTCGAAGATCTTGCGCCTGAGAGAGGACGTCCTCATCGCCTTTGAGGAGGGTGACTACGAGCACATGCCCCAGAGCGGCTACGCACAGGGCATGCTCTCCAGCTACGCTCGCTATCTTGGCCTTAACGCCCGCGAGATCGTCGACCTCTTCCAGGAGGACCTCTATCAGTACCGCCACGGCACCTCGTCGCACGAGCTCCGTCGTCGCACGCGAGACACGCAGGCTGGCCGCGGCATAGCCGGCTATGACCTGCCCAACGAGGCGGGCTCTCGACCCAAGGCCTATGTGGAGTACCGGCCGCTGCTTCCGACCTCCGGTGGCCCCGCGGGCGACATGGGCGCCTTTGCCACAACGGCGCCCGCACGTCCGCGTACCTCGGTGCCCCTTGTTGGGACCGGAAGCTCCGCGGCGGGGACCAGGTCCTCGTATGCCTCGTCGCTTTCATACGACCACGCCGGCTCCACCAGGCCGTACAACATGGAGCCTGCTGGAGACCGGGGGTCCTCGGGAGGCTCGCGCCGGAGAAACCAGAACACTCGTCGCCGCAAGTATGATGACAACGCGAGCCGTCTTCTCAGCGAGCGCCAGCGCTCCTCGGGGTATGACGATGACTTTCGCGGACAGATGCCGACCGGGCGCCTCTATCGTCGTGACGACGTCAGCATGCGCAGGGTGCGTCCGAGCGAGTACACTGACGACCTCCGCTATGACGACAGACCGAGCCCCTACGCTCCCGCCTCAACGCTCAGCGGTAGAAGATCCTCGCGAAACATCGCGAGCGTCGTGCGCCCCAACGTGAGAAGAAGGCAGCCGCGCTCCGGAGGGGGGAGAAGGCCACAGAGACGAGAGGGTCTCTTTGGCCCCGTGTTTGAGTTCCTCTCGGACCCGAGGCGCGCGCTCTTCTCGCTCATCCTCGTACTTGCCGTTGCCCTTACGGCGATTCTGCTCTTCTCGGTGAACTCGTGCGTCAGCGCGCGAACGCAGCCCAATCCGTCCGGCAACGTGGTCCCTGTCGGGACCACCGACCAGCAGACCTCAGAAGACGATGAGGCTCCTTCAACTGCAGACGACGATGAGCAGGCTGACGAGCCGGCGACCTCCAACCCCGAAACCACGGACGAGCAGCCTCAAAAAGAGGAGGGCGCCGATGAGACCACGGGGGACGCTGCCCAGGGCGCCCAGGACCAGCAGCCTAAGGAGACCATCGTTGACGTCACTGTGGCCGCCGGAGAGGTCTCGTGGGTGGAGATTACCAACGATGGCGTCAGCAAGGTGGCCCAGAGCGTCACCGGCCCCTGGACCGGGTCCTATAACGTGCACGATGCCATCACCATTCAGGTCGATAACCCCGAGGCGGTGAGCGTCACCGAGAACAACCAGAACGTCAGCTTCTCATCACATGCGGGAGGTCTCGACTCGCTCACGATCGAGGGAACGCCGTTGCCCGAGCCAGCCGAGGGGGAGTCTGATCAGGCTGATGCCGCCTCTGGTGATGAGGCTGCATCCACCGACCAGGAGGCTCCCGCCGAATAGAACTAACGGCTTCCACTACGTGCTGAAAGGAGAGACATGGCTAAGGAATCGAGCTTTGACGTTGTTTCCGTTGTTGACATGCAGGAGGTTGACAACGCCTACCAGCAGGCTGCTCGTGAGCTCACGCAGCGCTACGACCTCAAGGGAACTGGCGCCACGCTGGAGCTCTCGAAAAAGGACGGCTCATTCAAGATTGAGGCTCCCTCGGAGTTTGTGGCGAGTCAGGTCCGCGACGTTCTTGCCACAAAGCTCACGAGGCGCGGCATCGACCTCACGGCTGTGCGCTGGGCTGATCCGCAGGGGGCAAGCGGAATGACGGTGCGCCAGATGGGCTCTATCGTCCAGGGCATCGACACCGATACTGCCAAGAAGATCTCCAAGGACATTCGTGACCTCAAGCTCAAGGCCAAGGCCACCATCGAGGGCGACAAGCTGCGCGTGAGCTCAGCCTCTAAGGATGTGCTCCAGTCCGTCATAGCCGCTCTCAAGGAGCGCGACTACGGTCAGCCCCTCCAGTTTGTCAACTACCGTTAGCGAGGGCATCCCGTGCGATTTCTTCTTGTCACCCTGGGCTGCGCAAAAAACGAAGTTGACTCCGACCGCATGCGCGCCCTTCTCCTCTCGGCCGGATACTCTGAGACCGATGACGCCGCCGAGGCGGACGTCGCCATAGTAAACACCTGCTCCTTTTTGGCCTCTGCCACCGAGGAGTCCATTGAGACGACCCTTGAGCTGGCAGAAGAGAGAAGCGCGGGGTTCCGCACGTGCCCCATCGTGATGTGCGGCTGCGTGCCCTCACGCTATGGCGACGAGCTCGAAGGCGAGCTTCCCGAGGTTGCGGCCTTTGTTCGCGCCGAGGATGAAGACAACATCGTCTCGGTGGTAAGCAATGTTCTGGGCGTTGATGCCCCGCAACAAGCGATCAGCACGGACATGCTCAGAACGATTGAGGGTGCAAGCGCCTTCGTCAAGATCTCCGAGGGATGCGACCGGTTCTGCACCTTCTGCGCGATCCCCTATATCCGCGGTCGCTACCACTCACGCCCTGCCAGCGTGATTGTCGACGAGGTGACAAGTCTCATGAGGGGAGGCGTCAGAGAGGTTGTCCTCATTGGTCAGGACACCGGCGTCTGGGGCTGCGACCTCGAGGAGGGACAGACGCTTGCCTCCCTTCTCAGACGCGTCGCCGAGGCCGTGAGGCCCTATGAGGGGTGGGTCCGTGTCCTCTACCTCCAGCCGGAGGGGATGACCGACGAGCTCATCGCAACGATTCGCGACGTTCCCGAGGTCTTGCCCTACATCGACATTCCCATCCAGCACTGCTCCGCTCGCGTTCTCAAGACGATGGGTCGCACGGGCTCTGCCGACGAGCTTCGCCTGCTCTTCGATAAGCTCCGTAGGGAGATTCCGGGGATGGTCCTCAGAACCACTGGTATGGCGGGCTTTCCCGGAGAGACCGATGAAGAGGCTGACGAGCTCTATGACTTCATCGCTGAGCAGGAGTTTGACTACTGCTCCGTCTTTGCGTACTCGCAGGAGGAGGGAACCGCCGCCGCTCGCATGGCAGATCAGGTCGAGGAGGCGGTTAAGCTTGAGCGCACCCAACGCCTCATCGACCTAACCGAGCAGCTCGGCTTTGCCGCCACCGCCGCCCACGTGGGCGAGCGCGTACGCGTCATTATCGACGGGGTCGAAGAGGGGGAGGATGGCCCCGAGCTTATTGGTCACACCTGGTTCCAGGCACCCGACTCCGATGGTGCCGTTCACATCGGTTGGGGAGAGGCCGCCGTTGGTGACATCGTCACCGTGGATCTTGTCGACTCGTTCTGCTATGAGCTTGTCGGCCAGATCGTGGAGGAGGATAGGTAAACATGTCCGGCCATAAGGACGTTTGGACGCCCGCCAACATCGTAACCTGCGTGAGGATAGCCTTTATTCCCGTCTTCATGGTCGTTGCCCTGCTTGCGGACGGCCCGGTCAACACGTCTCTTTCCGTTGCGGCGTTTGTCATCTATCTGACGCTCTCGCTCACGGACAAGGTCGACGGCTATCTGGCTCGTTCAAGAGACGAGATCACTGACTTCGGCAAGTTTCTCGATCCCATCGCCGACAAGCTCCTGGTCTTCTCAGCGCTTCTGCTTCTCCTCGTTCGCGGTGAGGTCAGCGTGTGGATCGTGTTTGTCATCCTCGTCCGCGAGTTTCTTGTAAGCGCACTGCGCATGGTCGCTGCCTCTAGCGGCGAGGTCATTGCCGCCGATAACCTCGGCAAGGCCAAGACTGCCGTTACGATGGTTTCGCTCTGCGGCTACTACCTTGGGTTCGCGCTCTATTCGCTTGAGCTCGTCGACCTCGCGATCATGATCGGGTTTGTCTCCTGGGCCCTCATGATAGCCGCCGTGGTACTTACGGTCGTCTCGGGAGCTCAGTACTTCTGGAGCGCTCGACACGTTGTCTTTGGGAGGTAGCTTGAGCGATAAGACCCTATTCTCCGAGGATGCGGAGCTCTTTGACGCATGTCGTGAGCTCCTGGCCCTTGCCGCCTCACATGGTCTTACGCTGGGGACGGCCGAATCGTGTACAGGTGGCCTCGTTGCGGGGTGCCTCACCGCCGTACCCGGCTCCTCATCCGTTGTTCGAGGCGCAATCGTGAGCTATGCCATTGAGGTCAAGGAGCGCGTGCTCGGCGTCTCCCAAGAAATCCTGGACTCGCCCGCGCTCGGCGCTGTTTCTGGGGAATGCGCAGCGCAAATGGCGGAAGGTGCCCGACGCGTCCTTGACTGCGACATTTCCGTCTCCATCACGGGCATTGCCGGACCGGGAGGGGAGGAGCCGGGCAAGCCGGTTGGCACCGTCTGGATGGGCCTCTCCACACCAAAGGGGACAAGGTGCGTTCTCAATCACTTTGAGGGAGACCGCGAACAAGTCCGTCACGCATCGGTAAGGCGCGCGGTTTCTCTGATTCATGAAGGTGTGATGGAGATTTCCAACCCTGCATAGGGTCTATCGTCAATTTTGGTCTCCGTGCTTTAGCGAGCTTTACGTTCTTCTCTGTAGCCTCGTGCAAGTTTTGCGCCTCGTTGATCCAACTTTGAGGCAGCGTGGCGAAAGCTTGCTGCAAGCACGCCCTGCTAAGGTCATGACATCGGTGTTGACTTAGAACGGTTGTTCGGATACTATCACGATGACGGACAAAGCAAGGGAGCAGACATGGCAAAGAGCAAGACGCTGAGCAAGGAGATTCATCCTCGCACCACGGGCGAGGAGCGCGATAAGGTTCTTCAGTCCACCACAGAAGAGATCGAGAAGAAATTTGGCAAGGGCGCCATCATGCGCTTTGGCGACGATGGCCCAAGCTTTGAGGTCGAGGCCATCCCCACGGGATCTGTCGCCCTTGACAACGCGCTTGGCATCGGCGGCGTGCCGCGCGGCCGCATCGTGGAGATCTACGGCCCAGAGTCCTCGGGCAAGACGACGCTTTCCCTCGAGATTCTTGCGGAGGCCCAGGCCATGGGCGGCGTTGTTGCCTTCATTGACGCCGAGCACGCACTTGACCCCGGTTACGCCGCCCGCATCGGCGTGGATATCGACGAGGTTCTCATCTCGCAACCAGATACCGGCGAGCAGGCCTTGGAGATCTGCGACATGCTCGTCAGGTCTGGCGCCATCGACGTCGTGGTCGTTGACTCCGTCGCCGCCCTTACGCCCAGGGCAGAGATCGAGGGAGAAATCGGAGATTCCACAGTTGGCCTCCAGGCACGCCTCATGAGCCAGGCGCTTCGCAAGCTCGCCGGCTCGCTCTCCAAGTCAAACACCACATGCATCTTCATCAACCAGCTTCGCGAGAAGATTGGCGTCATGTTTGGCAACCCAGAGACCACGCCCGGTGGCCGTGCCCTCAAGTTCTTTGCCTCGGTCCGAATGGATATTCGTCGCGTTGATACCATCAAGGTCAACGGTGAGTCCGTCGGCAACCGTGTGCGCGTGAAGGTCGTGAAGAACAAGGTCGCGCCTCCGTTCAAGCAGTGTGAGTTCGACATCATGTATGGACGCGGCATCTCCAAGGAAGGCTCGATTCTCGACATGGCAGTCGAGAAGGGCATCGTGAGCAAGTCGGGCGCTTGGTTCACCTACGAAAAGGAGCGTCTTGGCCAGGGACGCGAGGCCGCAAAGGACTTCCTGCTTGCCAACCCGGACCTCATGGATGAGATCGACCACAAGGTTCGCGTTGCCTGCGGCCTCGAGCTTGGTGATGAGCGTGTTGGCGAGCCCGTTCCCGTAGCCCCCGAGGAGCTTGAGCAGTGACGGACCCCAGCCTGTCGTGGGACGTGATTCTTCCTGAGCGTGGCGCGCGAACCTCGCGCGCCACGCTCCACATCTCCAGTCTTTCGCATGGCGAGGAGTTGCTCTCGCTGCCCCTCTCGGTTGGAAAGAGGGTTTCTCGCGCAAGGAAGGAGGGCACTCTTTGCCCTGAATCTCGAGCCGAGCTCCTCCATTGCCTTGGGGAGAGTGCCAGGCTTTGTGCAAAGGCGCGTGTGGAGGCACTCATATCAAGAAGGGATTACTCTGAGCGAGATCTGGGCGAGAAGCTCCGTCTTGACGGCTATGCCCATGCCGTTGTCGAGGAGGCCGTACACCGCGCGGCAGAGTGCGGGCTCGTTGATGACGCCCGCTTTGGCGCTGCTTTTGTACGGTCCAAGCTTGCCTCTGGATGGGGAAGAGAGCGCATAGAGCGAGAGCTCTCGCGGCACGGCGTTTCCCCTGAGCTCATCGCAGGGTGGCCAGACGACTTCATCAGCAAAGAGGAGGAGCGCGAGCGCGCACTCTCCCTTGCCTTACGTAGACGTCTCACGGGAAAGAACGATTATGAAAAAATCGTTCGGTTTCTCTGCGGAAAAGGCTATGCGATCTCTATGGCCACAGATGTTGCGCATGAAGTTCTACGCGGAGAAAACTAGACCGTCTACCTCAGGCGCGTTTGACAGGGAGATAATCAAAACGTTACGATTGAGTGGCTGTTGGAGCGCATTCTCAAGCCGGTCCGCCGGCTGATGTCCATATGTTTGGGTCCGTTTCGTAGCTTTGTTGGCTCTTCTCACATAGACACCCTGACTGCACCTCCGATGGCGGGTTCCGTCGCCCAAGCGCGTCGGTCTCCAGAACCATGCTCAAAAGACATGATTGATTCATCGGAGGAATGGCTATGGAACTTTTGATTGTGGGTGTTGTCGGCCTCGCGGTCGGCGCCGTCGTTGTCTATTTCTATCTTGCGGGACAGAGCAACTCTCGTCTCAAGAGCGCCGAGGCTCAGCTTGACTCTGCACGCGGCGAGGCCGAGCGCATCGCCGAGGAGGCACGTCGCCAGGCGGAGAGCGCCAAGAAGGAGGCCATCCTCGAGGCAAAGGAGCAGATTCTCCAGCTGAAGCAGAACTCTGAGGCCGAGGAGAAGAAGCGCAAGGGCGAGCTCCAGAACCTCGAGAATCGCATCATGCAGAGGGAGGAGTCCCTCGATCACCGAAACGATGCTCTCGATCGCCGCGAGCACCAGCTCTCCAGCCTTCAGGGCCAGCTCGATCGTAGGAAGAACGACATCGATGAGATGGTCGCTCGTCAGCAGAGCGAGCTCGAGCGCATCGCGGGCCTCTCGAGCGATGAGGCGCATGACGAGCTTCTTGCTCGCGTCCGCGCCGAGTCCGTCCGCGAGGAGGCTCAGATTCTTCGTGAGGCCGAGCAGTCTGTTCGCGCCCAGGCCGACAAGACCGCCCGCGAGATCATCTCCACAGCCATCCAGCGCTGCGCCGCGGACCAGGCGGGAGAGATCACGGTAACCTCCGTTCACATCCCCTCTGATGACCTCAAGGGCCGCATCATTGGCCGCGAGGGACGCAACATCCGCACCTTCGAGCAGGTCTCCGGCGTTTCTCTCGTCATCGATGACACGCCCGAGACCGTGGTCCTCTCAAGCTTTGACCCCGTTCGTCGCGAGACGGCGCGCGTTGCCCTCGAGAACCTCATCGCGGACGGTCGCATCCACCCCGCTCGTATCGAGGAGCTCTACAAGAAGGCTGAGGCCCTTGTCGCCGAGCGCGTCCGCGAGGCTGGCGAGCAGGCTGCCTTCGATGCTGGCATCCACGACCTTCACCCCGAGCTCGTAAAGACGCTCGGTGCGCTTCGCTATCGCACGTCCTTTGGACAAAACGTCCTGTCGCACTCCGTGCAGGTCTCTGCCCTCTGTGGAATCATGGCCTCAGAGCTTGGTCTCGACGAGGGCCCCGCAAAGCGCGCCGGCCTTCTCCACGACATCGGCAAGGCCATCGACCACGAGGTCGAGGGCCCTCATGCCGTCATCGGAGCCGATCTTGCACGTCGCTACGGCGAGCGTCCCGAAATCGTTCACGCCATTGAGGCGCACCACGCCGACGTTGACCCCGATACCGTGCTCGACGTGCTCGTACAGGCCGCAGATGCCATTTCCGCCGCGCGTCCCGGCGCTCGTCGCGAGTCGGCCGAGAACTACATCAAGCGCCTCGAGAAGCTCGAGGAGATCTCTAACGCCCACGATGGCGTCGAGCGCACCTATGCCATGCAGGCCGGTCGAGAGCTCCACGTCATGGTTGAACCCGAGAAGATTTCTGATGCGCAGGCTACGGTTCTCGCCCACGACATCGCCAAGCAGATCGAGGACGAGATGGAGTATCCCGGTCAGGTTCGCGTTGTCGTCATTCGCGAGTCCCGCGCCGTGGACGTTGCAAAGTAGGTACGCGCTTGAGCTCGCCTGAGTCCGACGATCTTGTTGGCTTCATCTCCTCAATGGGTGCCGACCGAGCGCTTCGCGTCGAGGAGAGCCTTGGAGAGGGCTATGTCCGCCTCCGCGTTGCGGAGGCGGAGCGTCGTCAGGCAAAACACGATATTAGATGTGTCGAGGACGCCGTCATCGAGATGCTGAGAAACGCTCGCGATGCCGGCGCTCGGCATATCTACGTTGCCACGACACGAGATGGCGAGCTGAGGACCACAACGGTACTCGATGACGGCTGGGGCATCCCCAAAGACATGCAGGACCGGATATTCGAGGCTCGCGTAACCTCAAAGCTTGACAGCATCCATATGGATCGTTGGGGCATCCACGGAAGGGGCATGGCGCTTTTCTCAATCAAGGAGAACTCCGTCAGCGCAGAGGTTGTCTCGTCCTCACCCGGCAAGGGCTCTTCGATCCGAATCATCACGGACGCAACGACGCTCTCCGAGCGTGCTGACCAGTCAACGTGGCCTCACGTCGCACAAGACGAGGAGGGAAACCTCGTCTGTCAAAGGGGGCCTCACAACATCGTCCGAACCTGCTGCGAGTTTGCGCTTGAGGAGCGAGGGGCGTGTGAGGTCTACCTCGGGTCTCCCGCCGAGATAGTTGCCACCGCTCACGCAAGGGTTCGTCGATCATCGGACGCCTCGGAGCTTCTTTTCTCCGATACGCTAGAGAGCCTGCCCATTCTGGAGAGGCTGAGTGCCGCCGCGGACGCATCCGACCTCCGCGAGCAGGCAGCCCTTCTTGGTCTTGAGATGTCAGAGAGAACCGCCCATCGCATTGTCTCAGGCCAGATTCGCCCTCTTAGGAGTGTGCTGTCCACGATAATGCGTTCGGGCGACACCTCGTCCAAACAGCCGCACGAGATTGACCTTTTAAGGGATCGTCGTAGCCTCAGGGTGTCTAAACCCGACCTTGAGGAGTTCTCGAGGGTCATGGAGAGGAGCTTCGACCTTCTTGCCGAGCGCTACTACCTCTCACTCTCCTCAGCCCCCAAGGTAAGCGTGGGGCGCGGAAGGATTACCGTTACCTTTGACTTGGAGGAGAGCGACTAGGGGGAGTGGCGCTGTTTGCGCGACGCCTCCCTTCTCAAACAAACGTTTTACCAGTAGAATTATCAAGAACTAACATGCCTCAATCGCATGAGACGAACGTTGCACCGCAGCAGGAGAAACAACATGGACTATCTAAAGGTTTCGAGCAAATCTTCGCCGGCTTCCGTGGCTGGGGCCATAGCGGGTCTCGTCAAAGACGAGGTTCCCGTCAACATTCAGTGCGTTGGCGCCGGAGCCGTTAACCAGGCGATCAAGGCCGTTGCAATCGCTCGAGGCTTTCTTATCCCCACGGGAGTAGACATCTCCTGCGCACCAACCTTCTCTGACATCGAAATTGGCGGAGAGAGCAGAACCGCGATTCGCATTGCCATCTACGTCCACCGCATCACTGCGCCCACCACTGCTCTGCACGCCTCTGAACCCGAGATTCCGGAGCTTGCTTCATGACGTCTTACCCCACCGTTCTTGTTGGAAAGACCTACTGCGTAAAGACCTTTGGTTGCCAGATGAATCTCCATGACTCAGAGCGGGTCTCAGGCCTGCTCGATGAGTGTGGCTGCATTTGCGTGGGCGATCCCGACGACGCTGACATCGTCGTTTTCATGACGTGCTGTGTTCGTGAAAATGCCGATCAGCGCCTCTACGGACAGGCCTCTGCCATGGTTTCGGCGCCCACGCCCCCTTCGGGAAAGCGCGTCGTTGCCATTGGTGGCTGCATTGCCCAGCGCGACGGCGAGCGCATTCGCGAGCACATCGCCTGTGCCGACGTGGTGTTTGGCACCAGCGCCCTCGCCAGCCTCCCTCAGCTGCTCGCGGAGGCCTTCGAGGGCAACCACACCGGGGTTGAGGTCGACGTCGAGGAGGACGACCGTCCCTTCTCCACCGATTTGCCCAGCCACCGTGCCGATGTGTTCCACGCTTGGGTCCCCATCATGACGGGATGCAACAACTTCTGCACCTATTGCATCGTTCCCTATGTGAGGGGTCGCGAGAAGAGCAGGACCATGGAGAGCGTGGTCAGTGAGGTTGAGCACCTTGTCTCAGACGGCGTGCGTGAGATCACGCTGCTTGGCCAGAACGTCAATTCCTATGGCAGAAACATCTATGGCGAGCCGCGCTTCGCTGAGCTGCTGAGAAAGGTGGGGGAGACGGGCATCGAGCGCATTCGCTTCACCTCCTCAAACCCCAAGGACCTTCTCGACGAGACCATCCGGGCCATGGCTGAGGTCCCCGCTGTGATGCCCCATCTCCACCTTGCCGTCCAAAGCGGCTCAAACCGCATCCTCAAGGCCATGAACCGCAGCTATACGCGCGAGGAGTATCTCGCTCTCGTCGATCGTCTTAGGGCGGCGATTCCAGACCTCGCGCTCTCAACGGACATCATCGTTGGCTTTCCCGGCGAGACCGAGGAAGACTTCCTCGACACGCTCTCGCTCGTCAGGGAAGCCGGCTTCTCGTCTGCCTTCACGTTCATCTACTCTCGTCGCCCCGGCACCCCAGCCGCCAAGATTCCTGACGACACTCCCCACGAGGTCATTCAGGACAGGTTTGACCGCCTTGCCGAGCAGGTGGCCACCCAGGCACACGATGCCAACCAGAAGGACCTCGGTGCCCTTGCATCTGTTCTCGTCGAAGGTTCCTCAAAGCGAGACAACAACGTCCTTGTGGGTCACAGCGAGAAGAACCAGACGGTTCACTTCTCGTTGCCCCAGGGTAGCCGAGCTGAGGACTTCATCGGTCACATCGTCGATGTCCGCGTTGAGGAGGCCCGAACCTGGTATCTTCGCGGTTCTGTGGAGGGCGATCCTCGATGAGCGTTCCGGGGCCGGTCGTCTGTGTGGTCGGACCCACGGCCTCAGGCAAAAGTGCGCTCGCGGAGCGTGTGGCCGAGCGTCTAGGCTCGTCGGTCGTCTCCGTAGATGCGATGCAGGTCTATCGTGGGATGGACGTCGGAACTGCTAAGACGCCGCTTTCCGAGCGCCACGTTCCGCTTCTCATGGTGGACGTCGTCAGCCCCTTTGAGAGCTACTCGGCGCGTCTCTTCCAGCAAGACGCGCGAGCCGTTGTGGACAGGCTCGTTGACGATGGCATCACACCGGTTCTTTGCGGGGGAACGGGGCTCTACCTCAACGCGGTCATCGATGAGATGGAGTTTCCCTCTGGCGAGCGTGGAGGCGAGCGCAGAAGCGCCTATGAGGGTCTTCTGGCACTTCATGGTGCCTCTTGGCTTCACCGGCTCCTTGAGGATCGTGACCCACGGAGCGCGGCCCTCATTCACCCCAACAATACGCGTCGAGTTGTGCGAGCTCTCGAAATGCTTGACGAGGGCACCTCCTACGCGGAGCATCACGAGGGGCTGCACCGACGCCAGTCGCACTACGAGGCTCGAATCTGGGGTCTCACCATGAATCGTGAGCGCCTCTACCAAAGAATTGACTCCCGCGTCGATGACATGGTGTCACAGGGCCTTATCGAGGAGGTCAGCAAGCTTTGGGCCCAAGGCCTCTCAGACGAGCTCACGGCCGGTCAGGCAATTGGCTACAAGGAGATTCTCTCGGCACTCTCTGGTCAGATGACGCTACAGGAGGCCATTAACCTCATCAAACTGCGCTCGAGGCGCTATGCAAAGCGCCAGCTCTCGTGGTTTCGCCATGATCAGCGTGTGCGATGGATAGACATGGACGAGCATGATCTGGAGAGCGCCTCGTCGCTCATCCTGGCAGACCTTGAGGGAGGAAGGCGTGGGTAGGTTCAAGCCCTTTTCTACGGCCCCGGTTCCCGAACGCGCCATTTTGGTGGGAGTAGACCTAGGAAACTCGGAGTGGTCCTGCGAAGAGTCCCTTGCCGAGCTCGCCCGCCTTGCCGAGACTGACGGCGCCGAGGTCGTGCTTACGATGGTCCAGCGGCTCGACTCCCCGGTCCCCAAGACGTTTATCGGCAAGGGAAAGGTCGAAGAGCTCTGCTCCTACGTAAAGAGCCTCGATGCTGATGTTGTTATTTTTGATGATGAGCTCACTCCCTCGCAGCAGGCAAACCTCGAGAAGATCGTGGGGGAGCCCGTCAAGATCATCGATAGAACGGCTCTCATCCTCGACATCTTTGGTGTGCACGCCAAGACCCATGAGGGAAGGCTTCAGGTCCAGCTCGCGCAGCTTCAATACGTCCTTCCCCGGCTCAGGGGAATGTGGAGCCACCTGGTCGGCGAGCAGACACGCGGTGGCATCGGCAGCCGCTTCGGACAGGGCGAAAGCCAGCTTGAGGTGGACCGCCGCCTTGTCCGCGCGCGCATCTCCACGCTCAGACGCGAGCTTGATCGCCTTGACAGAAGGCGAAGCGTCCAGAGCAAGGCGCGTTGGGACTCCGGCGTCTATAGGGTTGCTCTTGTCGGATACACAAATGCCGGCAAGTCCACGTTGCTCAACAGGCTCACGGGCTCCGATGTCTACGTTCAAGACGAGCTCTTTGCCACGCTAGACCCAACAACACGCGCTCTCGACCTCGAAGAGGGACGAAAGATTACCATTACGGACACCGTCGGGTTCATCCAGAAGCTCCCCACGATGCTCATCGAATCGTTCAAATCAACGCTTGCCGAGGTGAGGGCCGCAGATCTCATCCTGCTCGTGGTCGATGCGTCTGACCCTCATCGTGAGCTTGAGATTGAGGCTGTGCGTTCGGTGCTGAGCGAGATTGACGCTTCTGAGATTCGCTGCGTTACCGTTTTGAACAAGTGCGACCTCCTGAGTGAGGAGGAGCGGCGCGAGGTCCTTCTCGCGCATCCCGAGGCACAACCCATATCCGCGCTTGAGTGTCAGGGTATACGTGGTCTGCTCTATCGGATTGCCCAAGAGGCCGCGCAGGGTAGCGTCACGATGAGCGTCTTGGTTCCTTACGAGAAGGGCCTTCTCATGAAGATGGTCCACGAGCGCTGCCAGGTCATAAGGGAGAGCTACGTCCAGGGCGGCCTTCTTGCCACCGTCAAAGCCGACAAGCGCATGGCGGCGACCCTTGAGCCGTATCGCGCCGTGGAAGAGCCCCTAGGAGATGAGCCCCACAACGGCTAGGATGAGCGGCTGGTGAAGCAGATAGACAATCAGCGCGTGACGTCCTAGCGTGGTAAATGGCTCGAGACGCGCCTTCATGGCCCAGACGGGATACCCCCTTGACTTCCAGAGCGAACCTAACGAGGCGCCACAGAGGAACATGAGGAGATAGGGGAGAAGCGGATAGTAGTCACCCGAGGAGAAGTGCGGACCGGGAAAGCCGAGCCACGAGAGCCACTCCGTAGCGTAGAGCTCCTTGGGAAGCTGAACGAGGCCAAAGGCGACCGTTCCGTCTGAGATTCCCTGCAGGAGAAGAAAGCCAAGCAGCAAGAGAGCGGCGGCTACGGCGCCGCTGGGAAGAGCGTCGAGCCTCTGCAAAACGTAGGCCACAAACGTACAGGCCGACATGCAGAAGATGATTCCAAAGGAAATGGGCGTGTCGACGGCGATCAATGAGGTTGCCACCCAGATGAGGGCGGCAACCGCTCCGTACTCAAGCGACCTGCGGAGATTGGACCGCGAGAGCGGGCACATGCAGCCGGCGACAAACAGAAACGTCCACGATATGCTCGCGCGCCAAATATCTTGAAGCGGAGGCTCAAACCACAGCAGGTCAACATTGGCAAGGAACTTGAGGTCGTAGCAGAGATGGAAAAGGACCATCGAAAGGACAGAGAAGCCCCTCACTACGTCAAAAAGCCCTATGCGACCTTTGACCAAGGCCTGATCAGAAGGAGCGGAACCAATCATGCGAGCACTAGCTCACCGAGCGGATGAGTGCCGTCACCCTACCAAGAATCGTGGGGTTGTCCGCATAGATGGGCTCCATAGCATCGTTTTCTGGCTGAAGGCGAATACGGCCCTTTTCACGATAGAAGGTCTTGACGGTAGCGGAGTCATCAATCAGCGCAACGACGATCTCGCCGTCATGTGCATCGCTCTGCTCCTTGACGACCAGGTAGTCACCATCGAAAATGCCCGCGTTGACCATTGAGTCACCGCGAACGCGAAGGATGAAGGAGCTGGCATCCCCAACAATGGAGGTTGGTAGCGTAAGCGTGTCCTCGATGTTCTGCTCGGCGAGAATGGGCATGCCAGCAGCAACGCGGCCCACGAGGGGAAGAGTGATTGCGTTGTGGCTAACGTCCTGCGTCACCTTACCAAGACCGTCCGAGGCACCCTCTTTGGAGTCCTGCTTGTCCATGACCTCAATGGTGCGGGGCTTCTTGGAATCCCTTTTTATGAGACCCTGCTCCTCGAGGACCTTGAGGTGCATGTGCACGGTTGACGGAGAGGCGAGGCCAACGGCCGCGCCGATCTCGCGGACCGAAGGTGGGTATCCGTGCTCATCGGAGTAGCTTCTGATGAAGTCGTAGATTGCGAGCTGACGCTTTCCGAGCTTTGCCCTTGCCATAGCAGCCTCCTTTGTTCTTTAGAGCAATGATACACGAGTTCCGTTTTGATCGCAAACATCTGTTCGTTTTCTCTTGACACGAACGCATGTACTGTCATACTTGGGTACACGCGTTCTAGTATTCCAGAGCGAATTATTGTCCGGTGCCGTCGGTATAACGGTCCCAACACAGAGAAAGGGGACAGAAATGACGCCAAACACCGCCTTCGCCTTCGATGGCACCGCAGCCATCGACGCTCGATCCTACGAGCTGTTTCTCATCCGTGGAGGCCGTTGCGCTCGCACCGAGAAGAAGGCCTCCTGCAGACGAGTCCAACCCCAGCTCTCACGCCGTCAGTGTCTTTCGCTCACCATCTCATCAGTCGCTCTCATCGCATTTCTCCTTGTCCTGTCGACGGTCTCTGACACCCTCGCGCACCAGGCATCGCTCCGCCAGATCGAATCGGCGCCCAAGTGCACCGTTGTCGTTGACAGCGGAGACACGCTCTGGTCTCTTGCAGAAACGTCTTCTTTGGACGAGGTTCCAACAGCTGAAATCGTCGCTTGGATGCGATGCGCCAACAACATCGACGAAGGCCCCTTACGCCCTGGGCAAAAGCTGCTCGTGCCAGGCTTGGGATAACATCTCGCCCCTGCGTCCACTTCGTTTCCGCGCGTGAACCTTCGAGAACTTTTGGACGTTTTGTGATACCTTCTCATGGTGGCTTTTATCGAGGAGGTTACATGCGCTGTCCCAAATGCGGCTGCGAGGAATCCAAGGTTGTTGACTCGAGGCCCTCAGAGGGAAACGACGCAATCCGTCGTCGTCGCGAGTGCACGAAATGCGGCTTTCGCTTCACAACCTACGAACGATGCGAAGAGATGCCGCTCGTGGTAATCAAGCGTGACGGTCACAAAGAGCCCTTTGACCGCCAAAAGCTCATGCGCGGCCTCGTTACGGCCACGGTTAAAAGAGACGTTCTCGTGTCGGAGCTGTCCTCGCTAATTGACAGCATCGAATCCGAGCTGAGGGATTCCGGCACGCTAGAAATATCATCCGTCAACCTTGGCAGCATGGTCCTCAAGAGGCTCGTGAGCGTTGATAAGGTTGCCTATGTTCGCTTTGCGTCCGTCTATCGTGACTTCAAGGACGTTGATGAGTTTAGCGAGGAGCTGAGGAGCCTCAATGACTGATTCCAGAATCGATCTTCCCATCAAGAGACTTGACCCAAGCGTTGAGCTCCCCTCCTATGCCTACGAGGGAGACGCGGGTCTTGATCTTCGCTCAAATGAGAGCGTCACGCTCGCTCCGCACGAGCGTCGCCTCATATCCACGGGACTCGCCATTGCCATTCCGGAAGGATATGCCGGCTTTGTTCAGCCGAGAAGCGGGCTGGCTCTGAAAAAGGGCCTCTCAATGGCCAATACGCCGGGCCTCATTGACGCCCACTACCGCGGCGAGCTCAAGGTGTGCGCCGTTAATCTCGATAATGAGCACGACATCGTCATCGAAAGGGGAGAGCGCATCGCGCAGCTCGTTATTCAGCGCGTTCCCGTGGTCAGGCTCGTCGAGGTAGACGAGCTTGACGAGACCGACCGCGGCGTCGGCGGCTTTGGCTCGAGTGGAGTCTAGTTTGTCCCCCTCGCTTCTGGCGAGGAAGGCATAGCTCGTAGTGTACGTAGCGAAAGAAAGGGATGTTACTTCATGGAAAAGTTCTTCAAGATGCGGGAGAGGGGCTCGAGCACCGGCCAGGAGGTCCGCGCCGGACTCACCACGTTCCTTGCGATGGCGTACATCATCGCTGTGAACCCTCCGCTGCTGGAGGCCGCAGGCATCTCCGCCACCGCGGCTGTCACCTCCACGTGCGTTGGCGCCGGCATCATGACCATCCTCATGGGCCTCTTCTCCAACAGGCCCCTCGCCTGCGCCTCGGGTATGGGAATCAACGCGATATTTGCATTTACCCTCGCCGTCGTTGCCGGAGGAGACTGGCACGCCGCAAGCGCGGTCGTGTTCGTTGAGGGCATTGCCATCCTGATCCTCGTTCTCTGTGGTCTGCGCGAGGCAATCATGGATGCGATCCCTGTTTCGCTGCGCCACGCCATCTCGGTTGGCCTCGGCCTTTTCATCGCGATGATCGGCCTCAAGGACGGCGGCATCATCGTTGCCGACGAGTCCACCATGGTTGCTCTTGGTGACGTCTTTAGCCCCACCTTTATCGTTGGCCTCGTCTCCATTGTGGCGACGATCGTCCTGTACGCCATGAACGTCAAGGGATCTCTTCTTCTTGGCATCATCGTTTCCGTCATCGTCGGCATTCCTCTCGGGGTGACCCAGCTTCCGTCCGGCATCGTTTCTGGCCTTGACTTCTCCTCGTTTGGAGCGCCGTTCCAGGCCGATGAGTCCGGTGTCATGGGCATCGCCAAGGCCGTCACCAACCCAACGCTTCTCGTGCTCGCGTTCTCCCTCATGATGTCTGACTTCTTCGACACCATGGGCACTGCGATGGCCGTGGCCAAGCAGGGCGACTTCATCGAGGAGGACGGTCGCGTCGACAACATCAAGGAGATTCTCATCGTCGACTCCGCCGCCGCTGCCGTGGGC
Organism: uncultured Olsenella sp.; assembly: GCA_949291295.1. Taxonomy (GTDB): domain Bacteria; phylum Actinomycetota; class Coriobacteriia; order Coriobacteriales; family Atopobiaceae; genus Thermophilibacter. The sequence goes on along the minus strand of CASEVE010000005.1, from coordinate 21,204 downwards.
GGCCTTGTTGGTGCCTCCTCGATCACCACGTTCGTCGAGTCTGCCTCCGGCGCCGCAGACGGCGGTCGCACGGGCCTTACGTCCATCACCGCTGGCCTGCTCTTCATCGTTGCGGCATTCTTCTCGCCCCTCATCTCCATCGTCAACTCCGCTACCACCTGCGGTGCGCTCGTGTTTGTCGGCTTCCTCATGATGAGTGACGTCGTTGACATCGACTGGTCCGACCTGCTCGAGGGCCTTCCTGCCTTCCTGATCATCGCTGGCGTGCCCTTCACGTACTCGATTTCCAACGGCATCGGGTTTGGCTTCATTGCCTACGTGATCGTTGCTGCCGTCACCGGTCAGCTCAAGAAGGTTAAGCCCCTCATGTGGGTCGCCGTCTTTGCCTTCGTCGTCTACTTCCTCGTCGTCTAGCACCAAATCCCCGGCCCGGGCACCCTGCCCGGGCCTTTTTCTATACCTCGAGAAAGGAGCGTGAGATATGAGCTCACAAGAGCGTGAGATTATCGGTGTCGATGACCGCGTTTCGATTGGGCGCGCAATCCCTCTTGGAATACAGCACATGATGAGCATGTTTGGGTCCACGGTGCTCGTCCCCGTGCTCACAGGCCTTGATCCCAACGTTGCCATCATGTGCTCGGGCATTGGCACCATTTGCTACCTGCTCGTCACAGGAAACAAAATACCGAGCTACCTCGGCAGCTCATTTGCCTTTATCAGTCCGATTCTCGCTGTTGGAGCCACCAAGGGCCTTGCGGCCGCAATGTCGGGCGTAATCGTTGCGGGTCTTGTCTTTCTGATAGTTGCTGGCATCATCCGTCTTGTCGGAACAGGCTGGCTTGACCGTCTTCTCCCGCCGGTTCTTGTCGCGTCCGTCATGGTGGTCATCGGTGTTGGTTTGGCCGCAACAGCGGCAGACATGGCGTTTATGACCACCGACTCCGCTGGGACGAGCGTGTTCTATGGCGTCGGTGCCATCGTTGCCTTTGTCACCCTCATCGCGGCTGTCGTGTTCTCCAGCATGGGTGGAATCATCGGCACCGTTCCCGTTCTTCTCGCCATTATCGTTGGCTACCTGCTGTCTCTTGCGCTTGGCATCGTTGACTTTGAGCCCGTGGCCAATGCGGCCTGGATAGGTCTGCCCCACATCTCCACGCCCGTCTTCGATCCCGGCGCCATCGCGCTTGTTGCTCCTGTTGCCATCGTCGTTGTCATCGAGCACATCGGTCACCTGCTTGCTGTCGGCGAGATCGTTGGCAAGGACTATCGCAAGATGCTTCCTCGCTCGCTTGCAGGTGACGGCCTGTCAACCGTTATCTCCGGCTTCCTGGGAGGCCCGCCAACGACGACCTATGCGGAGAACATTGGCGTCATGAGCGTTACGCGCGTCTACTCAACGCAGATCTTCTGGTATGCGGCGGGCTTTGCCCTGATTGTTGGAGGCTTCTGCCCCAAACTCGCGGCTCTCATCCAATCCATTCCGGGGCCTGTCATGGGCGGAGTGAGCCTTCTTCTGTTTGGCCTCATTGCTTCCAACGGTCTTCGCATGCTCGTGTCCAACCAAGTTGACTTTGACGTTAATCGAAACCTCATGATTGCCTCGGTTGTCATCATCCTCGGCGTAGGCATGGAGACCTCGGGCATCGCAATCCCCATTGGCGACTACACGCTTCCCGGAATGGCCACATCCACACTTGTGGGAATCCTGATGAACCTCATTCTCCCACGTCCAAAATCCGAGTAGCAAAGTCTCCATTCTTGTCTTTTGAGCCGATAGCCAAGTGTTGGTTATCGGCTCTCATTTATTGCCTCAAAAGGGGAGCGAGAGGGTATCCTCATCATATGCAGATTCTGAAAGGGGAGTGACATGTCACAGCACGCCATTTCTAAAGACCTTGTGATTGTCGGCGGGGGACCAGCAGGTCTTTCTGCCGCAATCTATGCCCAACGATCCCTGCTTGACACCGTCATGCTCGAGCGTGAGGCAATTGGAGGACAGGTAATCCTCACCAGTGAGGTTGATAACTATCCTGGCGTTCCGCACGTCGACGGATTCTCCCTGGTAGACGCCATGAAGAACCAGGCTGTGGACCTCGGGGCAAACATACAAATGAAACCGGTCTCATCGGTGAGCCACAACACGGAGACTGGCAGGTTCTATGTATCAACCTCAGGCGCCGATTACGATACGCGAGCGGTAATCCTGGCAACCGGCGCAGAACCCCGACTCGCAGGGTTTCAAGGAGAGACGCACTTCTCGGGCCACGGAGTCTCATATTGCGCGACATGCGACGGAATGTTCTACAGAGGCAAACAAGTGTTTGTAGTTGGAGGCGGAAACTCAGCCGCCGAGGAGGCCTTGTTTCTCACTCGTTTTGCGAGCAAGGTTACGATGATCGTTCGCAAAGACCATCTCAGGGCGCAGGCGGCGCTCATAGAGGAGCTCGAGCATAACGAGAAGGTAGAGATTCGCCTGCTCACAAGTATTGTCTCTGTTGACGGAGAGGATCTTCCAAAGACGCTCGTCCTGAGGGACAATGCCACAGGCTCGACGTATGAGGAGTCCCATGAAGAAGGCTCCTTTGGCATCTTTGTGTTTGTTGGCCGCGAACCGCAGGCGCAGCTCGTCAATGAACTTGTTGACCTTGATTCTTCCGGCTACGTGTTGACAGACGATCGTATGGCCACCAAAACGCCGGGGCTCTTTGTTGCGGGCGATACTCGATCAAAGTCCCTAAGACAGATCATTACAGCCGCTTCAGACGGAGCCATAGCTGCCACAAGCGCCGCGGCTTTTCTCGGAAGACCAATCGACGGGTAATCAGACCGAGGCCTTTGATCGACAGAGGGGGCGAGGCAGAATAATCACTCAGGCGGATTTGTTAGAGGACTATGAGAATCCTCGTGCGAAATAGGAGCATGAACAACAAGACGAGAACGACAATGAGAAGGAGCAACGGCCAGAGTCTTGGCCGCCTCCTTCTGTCACGGTGCCTCAGATACCGATAGAGGTCTCTGTTGGTCCTGTCCATCCGTGCTCCAGTCCGTCAAAGCCTATTTCCTCAAAGTATATCTGAGCGGAAGCCCAAGCATAGGTGTGTAGATATACTAACCCATGATAATATATCTTATGTAAAGTAGAGAGAGTATTCTCTTTCTCATGGAGGTCTTGGGCTTCCCCTATTGGTCTAGACGTGGAGCACACATGAGGCTCAGCTTCAGCCTCGCATCATCCGTCGCAGACTCTCCCGCAATGAAAAGCAGTTCGTCCATGGCATGAATGCGCGTGTCACCGGTTGGGATGATTTCCACCCCGGCGCGCTCTATCGTTACCAAACGAATCGCGTCAGGCCATGGCACGTCTCGCACGCAAAGGCCCTCCAAGCGACTCCCCGGCCCAACAAGTACCGTTCCAAGATCCTTCTTCTGAGAATGCGGCTCATCAATTGAGCGTCTGGCCTCCTTGGAAGCTTTTTCAAGCAGCGGCCTCAGAAGGTGCTCGTAGAACGCATCCGTTTCCGTAAGGCTGGAAGTCACATATGCAAGTATCGAGACCAGGGTCACAGACAAAAGCGCGTCTAGCGAACCCGTAAGCTCAAACACAAGCACAACGGCTGTCACGGGCGCTCTCACCACACCGGAAAACAGCCCCGCAACACCCAAGGCAACAAAGTTCAAGAAGTACATGTGTTCGGTTATTGAAAGACCATTCATGACAGAGCAGAACAATCCCCCAAACAGTCCACCCATCACAACGAGCGGATAGAGCGTTCCGCCGGGTGCGCCCGAACCAAAGCAAATCGCAGTAAAAGCGTACTTGCCAACGAGCAGGGCCAAAATGGTCCCCAAAGAGAGACCCGCAGGTGAGAGCAGCATCTCGATAATCGCCTCTCCCCCGCACATGAGCTCGGGCCAGACGAAGGCCGCCACACCGGCAAGCGCAAAGGGAATGACGAGCCGGGACTGCGGAAGGTGGGCACCAATCCTCGAAAAGAGATTCTGGAAGGCAAACATTCCCCTGTTGTGGAGGGCACCAATCACTCCGCACAACATACCAAGGATGATGACCAGAGGATACATCGCATGGGGGAGATTCTGCTGGAGCGAGAGGCTGAGAACCGGTTCAAGGCCAACCACCTGAGAAACGAGAAGGTCCGCCGCAACCGCCGAGCACATGACGGAGATGATGAGCGGAGCGCTAAACTGCTTGTGAATCTCCTCGAGCGCAAAGAGAACCCCCGTAAAGGGCGCGTGGAACGCAGCGGACATACCCGCGGCCGCCCCGCAGGTGATCAAGAGACGCTCCTCTCCCCTCTTTCTGCCCAGCATGCGAGAGACGGCCTTGCCCGACATGCCTCCAAGCTGGACCGAGGGACCCTCGCGGCCAAGAGAAAGCCCCGCAAGTGCAAGAAGCGTACCCTCAGCAAACTTTGCGGGGATAATTCTCTTCCAGGGAGCGTCAAGGGCTCCCTCCACCTCTGCGTCCACCTGTGGGATGCCAGATCCAGATGTGGTCGGCTCCCATCTGAGAAGCACCGACACCAGGACGAGAAGGACAAGAAGGCAGAAAAACCATGCGGCTATAGATACCGGACTTCCAGCTGCAGAGCCCGTTACCCAACGAAGGGCGTGCTCGGCCCAGCTGAGGGCAAGGCGGTAGAGAGTAACAATGGCACCGCCAAAAAGACCGACAAGCGCGCCCTCACCGACGAGGCTCACTTGAAAGCGTCGTGAGAAGCGACGCTGGACGGTCCCCTCGGACAATCCTCTGCGCCAACTTCTCACGACGCTCAATTCCCTTCTCGCAAGAGCGCTCCAAGCGCTCGGTTCTAGTAGTAGGAGCCTCCGCCGATGAAGGACCAGACCTGGCCCTCGATAACACCTGTAGCGGGGTTGGCGGCATGGACGAGGCGCCCGTTGCCAACGTAGATGCCAACATGACCATAGCTCGTGAAGATGAGGTCACCGACATTGAGCTGGCTCATATCGGTCTTCCAATCGCCCGTGCTCTGAAGCGAGGCAATCATGTCTCCCGTGGTCCTACCACGAGCATAGCCATAGCTGTAACAGATGAGGCCAGAGCAGTCGAAGGCATTGGGACCCGTGGCACCATAGACGTAGGGCTTGCCAATCTGAGCATATGCGGTCGCAAGGCCCTGACCACTCGGAGCGGAGCTCTCGGGCTCCTCCTCAACGGGCTCAGATGGCGCCGGCTCCGGCTCGGGCTCAGGTTCGGGCTCGGGGGTCACCTCGGGCTCGGGCTCAGGTTCGGGCTCGGGGGTCACCTCGGGCTCCGGCTCGGGAGTCGAGGGCTGCGCGGTCTGACTGTCCTCAGCTTTATCAGAATCATGAGTCGTCTCGTCCGTCGTCTGAGTGCTCTCGCTAGAAGACTCACCCTGAGTTTCGGCTGCTTGCTGGGCTGCAAGTGCCTCCTGCTGTGCCTTGTTGCGCTCCACAGCCTCAAGGGCAGCCTGGACGCGCTCGTTTTCCTTCTCGCGAGCCTCGAGCTCAGCCTTAACCTGAGCGTCGAGGGAGTCGTAGAGGCTCTCGGCCTCTGCGACCCTAGTCTGATAATCGTTTACCTGAGACTGAAGGTCGTCGACAAGGCCCTGCTGAGACGCCTGCTGGTCCTCGAGCTCGGAAAGCTCCCTGTCGAGCTGGTTGGAGAGCGACGCCACCTCAGAGATGTTGGCAGCCTGCTGGTCAGAGATCCTGTCAAGATAGAAGATGCGGCTCGCGAGCTCCTCGGCGCTCGTGGACCCCAAGATGAAATCGAGAAGCCCCTCGGAACCGGACTTATAGGCGCCCCTCATGTTGCTGCCGAGAAGCTCGCGCTGCGCCTCAAGTTCAGCGCGAGTCTGCTCGATGTTCTGCTTCTTCTGGGAAATCTGGTAGTCCGTGTCCTCAAGCTCGGAGGTGGCTCCAGAAAGCTGGTCCTGACGCTCGGAGAGCTCATCGCCAAGGCTCTCGAGCTCCGCGGCTACGCGATCAAGCTCGGAGGCGGGGTCGGCAATGGCCACACCAGAGGGGGCAAGCGCAATGGAAGCGGGACCCGCCGCAAGAAGAACGGTGAGACCCGCGGTTACAACTCTATTCTTAAACGTCATGCACGAAGTCCTTTCAAAAGCTTCGACAACATTCTAGTCTGCGTTTGTCGGCTTCGCGATACGTCCATACGAAGGTCATGATACCAAGCAAAAGGTTCAGCTTTAGGCGGAGCCCTACTGAACCTTAACGAGCGTAAAGACCTCCTGAGGGCACTTCTCGGCAATGATCGTACGAGGGTTGAGGAAAGAGAGCTCAAGGATAAAGGCAAAACCCGCCACCTTGGCGCCTGACTGCTCGACAAGCTGCGCGGAGGCGATAGCGGTGCCACCTGTGGCGACAAGGTCGTCCACAATGAGCACAACGTCGTCCGGCGTCAGCGCGTCCTTGTGAATCTGAAGCTCGTCGGTTCCATACTCAAGGGAATACGTCTGGGAGTAGACCTCCCGGGGAAGCTTCCCGGGCTTTCTTGCCGGAACAAAACCGCAGCCCAGGCGATAGGCCACGGGCGCGCCAACAAGAAAGCCGCGAGCCTCGGCGCCTACCACCTTGGTTATACCCTTGTCCGAGAAATGCTCGGCTATGGTGTCAACGACGGCCTGCAGCGCCTCGGGATCGTCGAAGAGCGGCGTGATGTCCTTGAAGACAACGCCCGGCTCGGGGTAGTCCGGAATGTCGATGATACGGCTCTCAAAATCAAAATCGCTCATTCAATCACTACCTTTTCTCAGATTGCTGGCGCTTGTCGGCGGAGTCTCCAAAAGGCTCCTTGACCCTGCGCGTGATAAGCTCGCAGCGAACGGCGTTAGTGAGACTCAACATACGAGAAAAGGCCTGGTCAAAGCGCTGCTTTGCGGCCTGTGTATCCTCTATCTCAACGCCTCCGCCCTTCTTGGCATACACAACCAGAGCCTGCTCGAACATCGCCGACTCGCGGTTGGCGGCAATCACGTACTGCCTCAGGTTCTTGGGACCAATGCCAAAGTGCCTCAGCTCGTCGCTAAGGCGAATGAGGGGAAAATCACGGCCATCAACAAGATCTCTGCCGTGAGGCGACCTCTTGAGCTCGATCACGCCTGCCTCGGAGAGCTGACGCACAAAACTCACTGAGGCACCCACGAGCTCGGGCATGCGATCAATGGGATGCAGCTTGCTCGCCGTCTCCTCGTCGTCCACGGGAAGGGACACCCCCCCGCCATCCTCCTGAACGACGGACGTCTGCCCGGAGTCAGCACGGTCAAGCTGCTCCTTGATGACGGAGAGCGGCAGGAAGCGATTCTTCTGAAGATAGAGAATCGTCTCAAGCCGCCGGACGTCACGCTGGGAGTAGAGCCGGTACCCGCTCGGAGTACGCGAGGGGTTGAGCAACCCCTCGTCCTGTAGGTAGCGAACCTTAGAAATGGAGAGGTCCGGATACTGCTGCTGCAGCTTCTTGACGACCTTCCCGATTGTCAGGTAACCGGCATCTGTCATGGCAACTAGGCCTCGACGTCAATCCTGCGAGGGCGCGAGTTGGTGTGAAACACCATGCGGAAGGTTCCGATCTGAATCGTGGAGCCGTCCCTCAGGCTCGCCCTTGTCGCAAAGGCGCCGTCCACCCAGGTGCCGTTGAGCGAACCCAGGTCCTCGATGGTTGCGAGACCGGCCGAGATGTTGGCGATGTTCATGCGAGCATGATGCCTCGAGACGGTCATGTCGTTGAGAAAAACCGTGTTCTTGGGATCTCTGCCAAGCGTCACCTCAGGACCATCGAGCTCAAAGGTCTCCCCGAGCTGGGGCCCCTTCACGATGGTGAGCGTGGGGTGCACAGGGCGCGCGGCTCCCATGAGGTCAGGAACCGTTGCATCCGCGGCGGGCATCCTAAAAATCTCGGTAGCTCCAGGATTAGGGCTGGGCATAGGTGAACTCCCCTCGTTGGTCATTGCTATATCATAGCGCGCATCACCTGCACGCAACGCAATCCATCTCGATGAGGGCGCCGAGCGGTAGCTCATTGACGCCCACGACGGCACGCGCGGGGGCCGGTGTGGTAAACCTTCGCGCATAGACCTCGTTCATAGCGTCCATGTCATCAAGACTGGAAAGGTATACGGTGGTCTGAGCAACGTCGGCAAGCGTGCAATCAACCTCTTTGAGCAGCACCTCAATAAGATCGATGACCCGCTCGGTCTGCTCCTTGATGCCACCCTTAACGAGTCTGCAGTTATCGTCTGCCGAGATGGGGAGCTGGCCGGAGGCAAACACCAGGCGACCGGCCGTGGTGCCCTGAGAATAGGGTCCGAATGCCTCAGGTGCCCCTTGAGCGTTGATTGAGTACTTCACAGAACTCCTCTCATCAAGGCGGTGGAGACGAATCAGTCCTCTTGGGCAAAAAGGCCGCGCGCCCCGATGAAATCGGACGTCTCCCGAACGAGGGACCAGCCTTCAAGCTGGTCTCGTCCCACGCGAACGGGACCTTTTGCCGACAGAGCCTCTCCCCATGGAAGAGTATCGCAGAGAATCGCCCTAAGGGCATCGTGACCCACAGGGTTAACTTCCGTAAAAGAAAGTAGGCTCCTCCAGATCACGCGAGCACGGGCGGCAGGAACCAGGAGGAGGTAGCTCAGATGCATGCCTTTCTCGCAAGGCAGGGCGGCAACAAGCGCGGGGATTGCATCAAGGGACAGCGAGCAGACCTTTCCTGGAGCGGGAAGCGTCTCAGAAGAACCAAGGTAATCCATAAGAATGCCGTGCGAGGAACGCCCCATGAGAAGCAGGGGAACGAGCATGCCGGATGCGTCGTCAAGTGTTGTCTGGGCAAAGGGCGCGGTGCCGCCTTGCTGGATCTGCCTCAGAAAGCCCATCCACCCCAGAAAAGCAGGACCGCGATGTGAGACGTCCAGCACCACGTACTCCTCGTCACCTGTCCTGAGGACGAGAGGCGCGGACAGAACGGAGCCGTCTCCCGAGAGCACGCCCTCAAAAGCAACGTCACCCACGGACAGCTCGGCGCCGCAGCACGCAGATTCGATAAGTGCGGAGGCACATGGACCGCCCACAAGCTCATAGAGGCACCCTGTGAGGTCGGCCAGAAACGTTGCGTCGGAAAGAGAGCGGCACGAAGTCTCGGCTGCATACGAGTGAACCACATTTAGGTCATCGCAACCCTCGGAAAAGGATGCGCCCAGAAGCACGTGCTCCTCATGAAGCACACCAGAGCAGACGCCACTCATAGGTCCTTGTCATCTCCCGCTCGAGACATCTTGATAATGCGAACTCCCTCTGCCGTATAGACAAGAGCGGTGATGAGGGAGCAGACAACGCCTGCGTAGACAAAGAAGATGCCCACCGCGCTCTGCTCGGCATTGAGACCGGGGAGCCAGGAGACGTCAATCAGGCCAAGGCCATCTACGACGGGCAGACCAAGGAGAAGATCGCAGAAACCAAACATGAGAAGCGCGGTTGCCGCCTTGCCGACATACGCTACGTCAACGGGACGCCTTCTGAAGTGCTGGAGGATCAGGCCGCCCAGGGCAAGGTAGATGTCACGACCGATGACAAACGCCGGCACCCAAAGGGGAAGCTCGCCGACGATGAGAAGGCCAAGCACGCCCGTAAAGAGCAGGACGCGATCCATGATGGGATCCATGATCTTGCCGAGCCAGCTGACGGTCTGGGTCCTGCGGGCAATCTGGCCATCGAGAAAGTCGGTAGAGGCCGCGACGACGTAACACACGAGCGCAGCCACGCGGTTCGCTCCCGTTGCAAACAGGAAAAGGAAGACAACGGTGAGTGCGAGGCGGCAAAACGTAATCACGTTGGCAACCGTGAAAACCTGAGTCGAGGGGTTTTCCGAGGTCCCAACGGGAACATTGGAGCGACCCAACGCCTGGCGCTCAGCAGCGTCCGCATCGGCAATGCTCTTTATGAGCGACTTGGTACGCTCTGTTCTCTCTGACACTTCTTGCCCCTCGGATCGGTTGACACTACCCTCACCAAGGTACCCAGTTTAGCGTAAATTGAAACACGGGCCGCTGCTCGTGCCCTAAGATGCGACGGCTACCTAACGATTACACGCACCCTTCTCACGCCGCCGATCTTAAGGAGCCTGGAGCGAAGGTCCTTGTCAATCTCACCGCTCACGTCGAGAAGCGTATAGGCATTGGAGCCGCGGCTCACGTTGCTCATGTTCTCGATGTTGAGCGAGTTGTCCGCAATCGCCTGCGAGATCTGGCCGATGACACCCTGCACGTTCTCGTGGAAAAGGGCGAGCCGCGACCCGCTCACAAGCGGGCCAAGGTCAACGCGGCCGTAGTTCACGGAGTTGACAATGTTGCCATTCTCGAGATAGTCCCTGATCTGATTTGCCGCCATGAGCGCGCAGTTGTCCTCCGCCTCGCCCGTCGAGGCGCCAAGGTGCGGCAAGACGATGGCGTTTTTCATGTTTGCGCTCGCCGGGTTGGCAAAGTCGGTTACATAGCGGGCAATCTTGCCGTCATCGAGGGCCTCGGCGAGCGCTTGCTCGTCAACGAGGGAGTCGCGCGCAAAATTGAGCAGGACGGCACCCGGCTTCATGCACGAGATGGCCTCCGCAGAGATCATGCCACGCGTGGAATCGGTGGCGGGCACGTGAAGGGTGATAAAGTCACAGCAAGAGAGGAGCTGGTTTAGGTCGGTGGCATGCTCGATGCGTCGGTCGAGACCCCAGGCCGCGTTGATGGAGAGATAGGGGTCATAACCCATGACCTCCGCACCCAGGGCTATGAGCGCGTCGGCCACCTCGGCCCCAATGGCCCCGAGCCCGATGATTCCAACGCGCTTTCCAGCCAGCTCGCATCCGGCAAAGCGCTTCTTAGCCTTCTCGGCGCGCTTGGCGATCTGAGGGTCGTCACTTGCCTCGTGGACCCACTCGACGCCGCCGATGACATCACGGCAAGCGAGGAGCATACCGCAAATCACAAGCTCCTTTACCGCATTCGCATTAGCGCCAGGGGTGTTGAAGACGACAATTCCGCGCTGGGCGCAGCGTTCAACCGGAATGTTGTTCACGCCCGCGCCTGCGCGGGCGATGGCAAGGAGCGTATCAGGCATCTCCATCTCGTTGAGATTGGCACTTCTCACGAGCCATGCGTTGGCCTCGGAGGGCTCCTCGACGAAGGTGTAGCCAGCCTGGGCAAGCGCATCGGTGCCGACAGTTGAGATGTTGTTCATGCAGTGGATGCTGTACATGGCATTCCTCCAAGTGATGACAATCTACCCTGTCACCTTTGTCAGGTTTTTGGCCTCGAAGTCCTTCATGAAGGCGACAAGCGCCTCCACTCCCTCGCGCGGCATGGCGTTGTAGATCGAGGCACGCATGCCACCCACCGAGCGATGGCCCTTGAGGTTGACGAGGCCGGCCTTGGCCGCCTCCTTGACAAAGGCGGCGTCAAGATCGTCGTTGCCCGTGACAAAGGGCACGTTCATGAGCGAGCGACAGGACGGGTCCACCGTGGACGAGAAGAGCGCCGACTCGTCGAGGAAGTCGTAGAGCACCTTGGCCTTCTCGGCGTTGCGCTCCCCCATCGCCTCAAGCCCGCCCATCTTCTCTATCCACTCGAAGACAAGACCGCAGACGTAGATGCCCCAGCAGTTGGGCGTGTTGTAGAGAGATCCGGCGTCCGCCTGCGTCTTGAGGCGAAGCATCGTGGGCACACCGGGAAGGTCCTCAGGGATGAGGTCATCGCGCACGATCACAATCTGAACACCCGCGGGGCCAACGTTTTTCTGCACACCCGCGTGGATGAGGCCGTAGCGGGAGACGTCGACGGGCTCGGAGAGAAACATCGAGCTCTGGTCGGCCACGAGCACGTGACCCTTGGTGTTGGGCAGCTCGGGGAACTTTGTGCCGTAGATCGTGTTGTTCTCGCAGATGTAGAGGTAGCTCGCGTCCTCGCGGATGGGCAGGTCGGTGCAGTCCGGGATATACGAGAAGTTCTTGTCGGCCGAGCTCGCCACCGCCACGGCGTCACCGAGGACCTGCGCCTCCTGGAAGGCCTTCTTGGCCCAGTTGCCGGTAATGACGTAGTCCGCCTTGCCGTTGGTGGCCAGGTTCATGAAGACCGTGGAGAAGAGCAGCGAGTCTCCGCCCTGGGTGAAGATCACCTTGTAGTTATCAGGGATGCCCATGAGGGAGCGAAGACGCGTCTCCGCACCCTCGATGATTCCCTTGAACACGGAAGATCGGTGGCTCATCTCCATGACGCTCATGCCACATCCGGCGTAGTCGAGCATCTCGCCCGCGCACTTCTCGAGGACCTCCTCGGGAAGAACGGCGGGACCAGCGGAGAAGTTGTACACGCGAGCCATGTCGTCCTCCTATGTGTCGTATCAAACACGTGTATTTCTCATCATAGGTTGGCCCGAGGGGGTTTGTCCGGAACGCCACACGGCGTTTGCCAGTCTGAAACGCGAACGACACACGAGGGCATCGGGGAAATCGAAAAAGGCCGCGGACGATACCGCGGCCTCATCAAGTTCTGGTCGGGTGGACTGGATTCGAACCAGCGACCCCTTGACCCCCAGTCAAGTGCGCTACCAAACTGCGCCACCACCCGTTGTGCGAGAAAGAAATATAGCACCCCTTGCAGGGTTGCGCAAGCCAAAATGACAATCAAATTGCCGCGGCACGTCGTTAGTAGTAGGAACCTCCGCCGTAGAAGCTGTACATGTACTCGACAACGACCTTGTTGCTCGTGGTAGACGCTTCGATATAGTAGTTGTTACCAACGTAGATGCCCACGTGCGAGGATGTGGTAAAGACGAGGTCGCCGACCTTGATCTTGTTGATGTCCGTAGTCCAGTCTCCCGTGGCCTTGAGCGAGTTGGCGATGGATCTCGTGGTGCGGCCGCGACCTGAGCCGTAGCAGTAGACAACAAAGCCCGAGCAGTCAAAGGAGTCAGGGCCGGAGGCGCCGTACTCATAGGGCTTTCCCAGCTGGTCGTAGGCCTTCTTCAGAACCGACGGATAGCCCCTCCAGGCGATTCCCTCGCTTTTCCAGCCCTCCTTGATGAGCGCGCTTCTCTCCGCCTCGTTTGTGGTGTAGTGGTGAGTGCCGCCCTTTGCATAGGGATTGTAGAGACGATAGAGGGCAACGCCGTTGCTTCCCTTGTAGGAGTACCAGCCTATGCCCTCCTGCTTCCAGCCCTTCTTCTTGAGCGCGTCATACTCGGTCTTGCTTGTGGTGTAATGATGGTCACCACCGGGCGTATGAGGGTTGTAGAGGCGATAGACCGGATTGAACTGGGAAGCGTTCTGCTTGGTCACCTTAGGGGCAATCCAGCCGATGCCCTCTGCGGTCCATCCGGACTTGACAAGCGAGGAGCGCTCGGCGGAGCTAGCGGTATAGAAGTGCTCCCCCGTATACCGGTTGTAGAGACGATACATGACTGAGACACCTTGGGGTCGTAGCCCGCATTGAGCTGGGCCGAGCTCAGAGACTGGGCCTGGACGCGACAAGGCATGGAAAGTGCCGCAACAAAAGCGACTAGAAGACTACAGAAGACGAGCGTACGATAGACGACGGGACGTGAGGCTTTTAACATTGTGATTCCTTCCACTCAAGAGCCCCCAAGATGATAGCCGTTGAAGGTCCTAGCGTGTCGAGCCCGAGCGCCCCAAAACCAAAAGATGAGGGCGGAACCACAAGATCGTGCCAAAGACAGCCTCGCTCGACCCGCGCTATTTGTCCAAACTCGACTCATAATGCGGGGTGTGCGAGAACAGGATCAAGGCGTCGACAAAAGAGGCTCGCCTTAGCGCGTAACGTCAATGACGCCCGTGGCGCCCTCGATGTCACGAATGACCTCCCCCACATCGGGAGCGCTGATGTGGCTTCCCTCAAGAGGGTTCTTGATGCTTACGATGGGCGTGGTAAGTGTGGCTTGAACGTGGCTGCGCTCAAAGGCGAGGTCACAGCCCTCCGTCCGACAGTTCACCAAGTGCAGGTCCTCGCAGTAGCAGAGCGGCTGCGTGCCCTCGATGAGGCAGTTATCAAAGGTGACGTTCTCGCTGTACCAGCCGAGGTACTCGCCGCGCACATGAGAGTTGCGGACGACGACGTTTCGCGCGTGCCAGAAGGCGTCCTTAGTGTCGAAGTCGCAGCTCTCGAAGACGGCGTCCTCGATGTACTGGAACGAGTACTTGCCCGAGAAGCGCACGTTGCGGAAGCGCAGGTTGGTCGAGCGCATCATGAAGTACTCGCTTTCGGCCGTGCAGCGCTCCATCGTGATGCCGCGCGTGGACCAGCCGAACTCTGGAGAGACGATGTCGCAGTCGCGCATGCAGACGTTCTCGCACTCGCGCAGCGCCTTGATGCCGTGGAGGCGGCTGCCCTCGATCGTGACCTCCTCGCTGTACCAAAGCGCGGCGCGGCAGAGCTCGGTCATCTCGACGTTGCGCAGGGCGAGCCCGCGATCGTGCCAGAACGGGTAGCGAAGGTTCATGAACGCGCCTTCCACGGTGACGTTCTCGCATTCCTTGAAGGCGCTCTCGCCGTCTGCAGGGCCGTCGAAGCGACAGTTGCGCACGACGAGATCACGTGAGCCGTAGAGTGCGCGCTCCTCGTCAAAGGTCTGGTTCTCGATGATCTTCTCGTTCATGACGTCCTTTCGAGAGCTTGCTAGCCCAAGTACTTCTCGAAAAACTGCTGAATCTTATCCCAGGGAATGGCTCCCCTGACACCGCCGTCGTAAAGGTCCGTGTAGTGCCAGTGACGTTCCAGCCCTCATTGAAGTTGCCGGAGCGGGAGTGGTAGCCACGCGGCGTCTTGTAGTAATCGTGGCAGTCACGCAAAAAACTCAGGCAGCGCTCTATGCCTGTGGTTAGCTCTCCCATCGACAACCCTCTCTCTTGACAACAAGTTTAGCGACGTGGCGTCAACATGTATATTTCCTATATTGAATAGAGACATATACGCGCTTTGCATAGGAGGCGAGAAAGGCATGTAGCCTCGTTCGGGGACGTGTTCTTTGCTTCAGAGAAAAAGGGACAGGTTTGAGCCCCGGGATCACGAGGGCAAAACCTGTCCCAAAAACTCTGAGAGAAATAACACGTCCCCAAATTACCAAATTACAGAGCGGCTTCGAGGTCGGAGACGGTCACGAGCTCGGAGCCGTAGCACTTCTCGCAGTGCTCGAGGGCACCCTCCTGGGTGCCGCAGAGGAAGGTCATCGTGGCGTCGGTCACCACAATGGAAGCGTAGCCGAGAAAGTAGGCGTCAGCCAGCGTATGAAGCACGCAGATGTTGGTGTCCGCGCCCACGGCGATCACGGTCTTGACGCCCAGCTCGCGCAGGGTGAGGTCAAGGTCTGTCTGGAAGAAGCCGGAGTAGCGGCGCTTGGGGATAACGATGTCGCCCTCCCCCACCTCAACCTCGGGAAAGATGCGGGACTCCCCAGCTATGCCATGCTCTCCCCAGAGCTCAAGCTCGCGGTCAAGCCCACGGATGTGCGAGTCGTTGCAGAAGATAACCGGAATGCCGGCGGCGTGACAGGCGGCAATCGAGCGTGCAACGGCGCCGCGATAGGCTGCCGTGGCCGCGTCAGGATCATAGAGCGCGTCTTCGCCCGTGGCCTCGATGGCGTCGATGACGAGCAGCGCGGTCGCGTTCTTGTCAAGCATCATGGCGTCCCCTCTCGAATAGGTGGTAGCCTGAGCATAGCGGATTGGAGGAAGCGTGGAGCAGTCGTTCTTTGAGCGCGCCTGGGATGTGGTGCGGCAGATTCCCGAGGGGCGCGTTGCCAGCTACGGACAGGTTGCCCGCCTCATGGGCGCGCCCCGATGCGCACGGCAGGTCGGCTACGCCATGCACGGCAGCCCCGGCGTTGCCGGCGGCGTGCCCTGTCACCGCGTTGTGTTTGCTGACGGCTCACTTGCTCCCGGCTTTGCCTTTGGCGGCCCCGGCGAGCAGCGCCGGATGCTGGAGTCTGAGGGCGTGGCCTTTCTCCCCAACGGACGCGTGAATATGAAAAAATGTGCCTGGGAGGTCTAAGGTCACCAAATCGGGTACAAGAGTGCCAGTCATTCAAGGAGGCATCATGTCCATCGCAATCATCTGCAGCTCAAAGACTGGCAACACCCTCAAGCTCGCGCAGCGCGCCCGAGAGGTACTTGGCGAGAAGATCGTCGATTCCGTCGCAGATGCGGACACGGTTCTTCTTGGATCTTGGACTGACAAGGGCGGGCTCGACCCCTCCCTCGCTAAGACACTCCCCCAGCTCGCCGACAAGCGCGTGTTCCTGTTTGGTACCTGCGGCTTTGGCGGCAGCCAGGCATACTACGACCGCGTGCTCGACCGCTTTGCCTCCGCGCTGCCTGAGGGCGCGCAAGTCATCGGCCGCTTCATGTGCCAAGGCCAGATGCCGCCCGCAGTGCGCGAGCGCTACGTCCAGATGGCCGAGAAGGACCCCGCGCACTTTGAGCCTATGATCGAGAACTTCGACCGCGCGCTCGGACATCCCAACGACTCCGATCTAGAAGCGTTCCAGGAGGCACTCCTAAAAGCCATGGACTCATAGAAGACGCCGAGAGGGCCGGGTCTCCTGAAAAGGAAACCCGGCCCTCAAAGTTAGCGGAGACATGGTCCCCAACCGCATGGGCCGGGGACCAGTACCTCACTCGTGACGCTTACGCGACGCGAGAAGCGAGCCAGCACCCGCGGTAAGCAACGCTAGCCCGGCAACAGCGGCGGGGGCAGCGAGCAGGATGCTTGCGTCACCCGTCTGAGGAACCTGGCCACCGTCGTTCTTGTCGACGGAGGCAGAGGGCTTGTTGTCGTCCTTTGAGGGAGCGTTCTGATCGCCGGTTGGCTCATCCTTGCCCGAGTCGCCCGAGGGCTTGTCGGAAGGATCGCCGCCGTCGGCGGGAGGAACGTTCGCCTCGTCCTTCAGGCTGTCAACGGCTGCCTGAAGCTGCTCGCGCGCAGCGTTCAGCTCATCTGCAGTGGCATCGGAGTTGGCGAGAACCTCCTTGGCGTGAGCGATGGCGTCAGCAAGCGCGGTGGCGGACTCGGCCGTCTTGCCCGTGGTGTCGATGTCCTCTGCCGTTGCCACGAGCTCGGCGAGCTTGTCGCGATCGGCGTCGGCCGAAGGTACGGTTGCCTTCGCCAGACCGTCGTAGGCATCCTGAAGGGCCTTCACGCACTGGTCGATGGTCTCCTGCGTGGTCTCTTCGTCGGCAAGGAGCCGCTCAGCGTCCTCAAGGGCAAGCTCGAAGGGCGTCCACGTTGCCGTGGTGTAGTCCTCGGCCTTGAGCCCCTCCGCCTTGATGGCGTCAACAAGGGCCTGGAGCTCGGACTTGTCGATGGAGGCGGCCGTGCTACCGGTGGTGAAGTCAAGCAGCGGGCCTATCGTCCAAGTAGCCGCATCAAGCTCAACGGTGGTGTCGACCTTTGCCTTGAGCTGGAAGCTGGCAACAACGTCATCGCCCGAGTAGAGGTCCTTGTCGCCCTCATTGATGAAGGCGAGGTTCACGCTCTGCGTACCATCGTTGTAGGACGTCTTGGCTACAGAGCGGTTGCTCATGCCAGAGATGACGTCAGCAGCTGCAATGGAGCCGGGAACGAACTCAAACTGCTCGTCGCTAAAGTGAATGAGCGCACCAAGCGCGTTGGCGTTCTCGACACCGTTTGCCTTGACGCTCACGGTGACGACGTCGCCCGCCTTGATGGAGAGCAGGCCCGTACCCTTCTCGAGCACCACCGTCACGCTTCCGGCCGAGATCTCAAAGGCGTCACCGGCGTCGCTCACAGTAGCCGCGGGCTCCTCGTAGTGCGAGGAGCTGTCGGGCTATGCCTGGATCTTGGCGGTGTGGCTCTGGTCTCTTGGAACGGCGTACTCGGAAAACTCGCCCGTGGGGTCAACGTTGTAGCGGAACACCCCATTATCAAGGAACGTGATCTTGCCCCGGACGCCATCGTTGAAGGTGACGTTGACGACGTTTGCCTGGTCCGAGGAGACCGAGGCAGACTCGACGCTCGAGAGCGAGCCGGCGTACGTTTCACCATGTGCGGTCATAGGCACAACGAGCGGAGAGGCAATGACGGCGGCAACGGCAGCCGCAGCCAGCAGCCTTCCGGCAGAAAACCTCCCCCAGCGAACGTGAACCCTGTTCTTCTCATGCGGACCTTCCTTTCTTATCGTCCTGTGCTCCGTCGTCTTGTCAAGAGACGACCCGACACATGTGCCTGACGTCTCCCATCAAGACGCCAGGCACATTTGAGGTTCAGGATACATTCAGATTTCTGAAGCAAATCTTTGTTGAGGGTCACTTCGACGAGCGGTCCGCGTTTCTCATCCAGCGGCCTCAACTTTTCGGTGAACGCTAATTTTTAGTTTGATATTTGTTGTTCTGGTAGCTGAAATAAGGAACACTAGCAGCGCTTGTGGACGGGGGTATGTTTCAAGTTATAGTTGGTAATTTGCAGTGTTATGTCCCCTACTCCAGCCCCAGACGCTCGGAGAGCTCAAGCCACTCGTCCTCCAACGCCTCACGAGCGGCAAGGCACTCGTCAAGCTTCTTCTGGGCAGACAGGAGCGCGGCGTAGTCGCTGGCATCCACGCTCGCCATCTCCGCGCGCAGCCGTTCGGGCTCATCTGCGGTCTTGTCGAGCTTTCTGCTCACCGCGTCAAAGCGCTTCTTGAGCTCGCGGCGCTCCTGGTTAGTGAGTCCCATTGCGGCGGGGCGAGAAGAACCGTCAGCCTTAGGCTCGCTTGTTGGGGCGGGCGCAGCACCGGCGCTCTTATCGGCAAGCAGGCGCAGGTACTCGTCCACGCCGCCGGGAACGTGGCGCACGTGGCCGTCTATGAGGGCAAACTGATCGTCGGTCACGCGCTCCATGAGGTAGCGGTCGTGGGAGACCACAAGAAGCGTCCCAGGCCAGCTATCGAGCAGGTCCTCCATCACGGCCAGCATGTCCGTATCAAGGTCGTTTCCCGGCTCGTCGAGCACGAGCACGTTGGGCTCCTCCAAAATGACGCAGAGAAGTGCCAGGCGGCGACGCTGCCCGCCGGAGAGGTCCTTGATGAAGTTGGTGAGCTCGCGCTGCTCAAAGCCCAGGCGCTCGATGAGCTGCGTGGGGCTCTGCATCTTGCCGCCCACGAGATAGCTTCGCTTGTAGCGGCCAAGAACCTCGAGGACGCGCCAGCCGCTCTTCTCGCTGAGCGCGTCCAGATGCTGGCTCATGAAGCCAAAGCGAACCGAGGCGCCAATCTTCACGGTGCCAGACGTTGGGGCAAGCGCCCCCGTCATGAGGGCAAGCAGCGTGGACTTTCCTGCCCCGTTGGCGCCGAGGATGCCATAGCGCTCACCCGGTCCGATAATCCAGTCAACGGAGTCAATCACGCGCGGGCCGTGCGCGTAGGCAAAGCTCACGTCCTTCATCTCAATGACCTGCTTGCCCAGGCGGCTCACGGCGAGGCGCTTGAGCTCGAGCGGGTTTCTGAGCGGCGGATCGTTGGCGATAAGGGCGCGCGCCGCCTCGATGCGAAACTTCGGCTTGCTCGTGCGCGCCTTGGCGCCGTGCGCGAGCCAGTTGAGCTCCTTGCGCAGCGTGTTCTGGCGGCGCTCCTCCATGACGGCCGCCTGGCGCTCGCGCTCCACGCGCTGCTGGATGTAGGCGGAGTAGCCGCCCTCGAAGGGCTCGATGCGACGGTCGTGAACCTCCCACATGTGCTCGCAGACCTCGTCGAGGAACCAGCGGTCGTGCGTGACCACGAGGAGCGACCCCGCCCCCACGGACCAGCGACGCCTGAGGTGGTCCGCCAGCCACTCGATGGCCGCAAGGTCAAGGTGGTTGGTGGGCTCGTCCATGAGGATGACGTCCCAGGTGTGGCAGAGCACGCGGCAGAGGTCCACGCGACGGCGCTGGCCGCCGGAGAGCTCACCCACAGCGCCGTCAAGCGAGAGGTCCCCCACCAGCTCATCGAGAATGGCCCGTATGCGGGCATCCGACGCCCAGGTGAACTCCGGGACGTCCCCAAAGATCGCGCGGCGCACCGTGTCCTTGTCGGCAAGCTTGTCCGTCTGGCCGAGATAGCCTACCTGAAGGTTGCGCCGCCAGGTCACAGCGCCCTCGTCCGGCTCGAGCACGTGCCCCACGATCTCCAGCAGCGTGGACTTTCCGTCGCCGTTGCGGCCGACGATGCCGATGCGCTCGCCCTCGTTGATGCCTATGGTCTGGTCCTCGAGCACGCGTTTGCCGGGCCACTCGTGGCTCACGTGCTCAAGGCCTATCAGGATTCCCATTACGATTCAGCCTCCCCTGCCGCAAGAGCCCTGAGGAGCGCGATCTCGGCTGCCCAGCCATCGAGGCCGGACTGCGGGGTCTCGAGGACCATGGGCAGGCCCGCGAGACGCTCGTTTGTGACCACGGCACGGAAGGTGTCAAGGCCGAGCGTCCCCGCGCCGATCTTCTCGTGACGGTCCTTGTGTGAGCCGAGCGAGTTCTTTGAGTCGTTGAGGTGCAGGGCTCGCAGGCGGTCAAGGCCGATCACGCGCTCAAACTCGTCGAGCACGCCGTCAAGGTCGTGGACGATGTCGTAGCCCGCATCGGCCACGTGACAGGTGTCCAGGCACACGCCGAGAAGCTCGTCGTGGGTGACGCCCTCGATGATGCGAGCAAGCTCCTCGAAGGAGCGCCCGACCTCGGTGCCCTTGCCCGCCATGGTCTCCAGGAGCACCGTGGTTGGCTGGCCGGGCTCCAGGACCTCGTTCAAACCCTCGCAGATGAGGCGGATGCCTTCGTCAACGCCCTGCCTGACGTGGGAGCCGGGGTGGAAGTTGTAGAGGTGGCCGGGCATGCGCTCCATGCGCTCCAGGTCCTCGCGCATCGAGCGACGCGCAAACTCCACGGTCTCGGGCTTTGCGGAGCAGAGGTTGTACGTGTAGGGCGCGTGTGCCACAAGCGGGCCGATGCCGTGCTCCTCGAGCGTGGCGAGAAACGCGGCGAGGTCTTTCTCGTCAAGCTCGCGCGCGTTGCCTCCACGTGGGTTGCGCGTGAAGAACGCGAACGTGGTGGCGTTGATGGACACGGCGTCCGCAGCCATCGCGGCGTAGCCGTTGGACGTAGAGAGATGGCACCCGATGCGCACGTTTCCTCCTCTGCGTTTTTGGGACGTGTTTTTTCTCTCAGAGTTTTTGGG
>CASEVE010000004.1 GCA_949291295.1 uncultured Olsenella sp. | reverse complement strand
GGGTGAAGATGGGTGGGCCCGCCCCCTCCGGCAGCTCCGGGAGGGGGCGGGCCGAACTTGGCGCTTGACAATGTTCAGCTCATATTAGAAAAGCCGCCCTCTGTACCGGACAAGGAACGCCCAACCTTTGTGGAATCGTTTCCACCGCTCACGTCAGCTCGGAGTGCGGTACACCCGTCGGCATTTCTCGGCATACGGTCGGCCAATCCGGTACACCTGGTCGGTTTTCTCGGCACGAGGTCAATCCCCGTGGTACACCCGGCGGGATTCCACGGCGCCCGTCACCGCAAGCCGGTACACCAGCCGGGATTCCACGGAGCCCGTCATCGCAAACCGGTACACCCAGCGGTTTTTCTCGGCATCCGTCGGGACGATCCGGTACGCCAGCCGCGCTATCTCGGCATCCGTCGAAGCGAAACGGTACACCGGCCGAGATTTCTCGGCGCGCGTCAGTGTGAGTCGGTACGCTTGGCAGCTTTTCGCGGCGCGACGCAGCACGTCGCGGTACTCCGCAGCTCTTCGCGGCACGCCGCAGCACGAAGCGCATCGCGGCACGTGCCCGGCCCACCCAGCGGCTTTGGCATCCGTTCAGCTTTTTTGAGTCTTAGTCAAATCAGGTGAGCGCGCGTGCGCACAAAGCTCCCCGGGCAACAAGCAAGTAAGCAACAGCCTGCCGCGGCGCAGAAAGGTCAGCCCATGGGCGTCATCGCAAAAATCCTCACCCGAGACCTCAAACGAATACTCAAGAACCCCGTTGCCCTGATCGTGGCCCTGGGCGTCTGCATCCTCCCCTCGCTCTACGCGTGGATCAACATCCTTGCCAACTGGAATCCATATGAGAACACATCAACGGTCCCGGTGGCGGTGGTTGTCCAGGACACAGGCGCCGAGGTCAGCGGCATGGGAACCGTCAACGCCGGTCAGATGGTCCACGAGCGCCTGGAGCAGAACCACCAGCTCCAGTGGACCTTCCTGGACAGCAAAGACGACGCGCTCTCGGGCGTGCGCTCGGGACGCTACTACGCCGCCTTTGTCATCCCAGCGGACTTCACGAGCACGCTTGCCGGCGTCCTTGACGGCCGCGTGTCCCAGGCCAAGGTGGACTACTACGTAAACGAGAAGGTCAATGCCGTTGCCCCCAAGGTCACGGACACCGGAGCAACAACGCTCGAGACGCAGATCGCCCAAGAGTTTGTGAGCGTGGCCGGACAGGCCGTTACTGAGAAGCTCCAGGGCGCCGTGCGCGACGCCGCAACGAGCATGGGCGCCGCGCGCGCAGACGCGGCATCGACCCTAAGCGGCGTTGGCACCCTGCTGGATAACCTCGCCGAGAGCCTGGATTCTGCCCGCGCCCCCATCGCCAGCGCGCAAGAGACAATCGGCACCGCACAGACGGCGCTCGCCGACGCGGCCGATGGCGCAAGAGACCTCTCGTCCTCGCTCGACTCCGCCCTCGCCTGCCTCTCCGGCGCGCGCGAGAAGGCCCGCTCCTTCATGCAGGACCTCGACGGACAGCTCCTCTCGGCGAGCACCACAATCTCTGGCATCACCTCATCGGCGAGCCACGACGTCGGGCAGCTCGCGGGAAGCGTCGGCTGGGCCCAAGGGAAGCTCGACGCCGCGATTGCGCAGGTGCGCGCCGCAAACGGCACCATCAAGAGCATAGAGTCCTCCCTCGAGGCAACGCGCAGGGACGTGGCCACGCTCTCCCCTTCCGACGGAGCAGCACAAGACACAGTCGCAACAGACTCGCTCCAGCACCAAATCACGGCAGGACTCGACTCTGAGCTTCAGCTTCTGATACAGCTCTCCGACGACCAGCTCGCGGCCCTCGACGCGCTCCAGGCAAAGGTTGACAACATCGCAGCTGGTGCAGATGCGGTGCGCGACCTCTCCACCTCGCTCAACGATGCCACCCAGACCGGCACTTCCGCCCTGCTCGACCTGCGCACGCAACTTGCCCAAGACGCCGCGCCCCAGCTCACCTCCGCGCTCGACGCGCTCTCGGATGCCGGCGGCCGCGCCGCCGGTGGCGCGGCCGGACTCGTACCCATGATCGAGCAGGCCACAGGCACGCTCGAGCAGCTTGACGGACTTCTCGGCCAGGCGGACTCGACGCTTGCCACGACGGCCTCCTCGCTCAGGGACTCTGCCGCACACCTGCGCTCCCTCTCGAGCGACCTCTCCGCGCTGCAGGGCATTGAGTCCCAGCCGGTTCTCTCGGACGTGCTCTCGCTCAATGCCAAGGAATCGGGCAGTGCCTTGGGCTCCCCCGTCAAGATGGTGGACGAGCCGGTGTTTCCCGTCGCCAACTACGGCTCGGGCGTGGCACCGTTCTACACCAACCTCGCCCTTTGGGTGGGAGGCTTCGTGCTCGTTGCCATCTACAAAGCCGAGGTCGATCGCGAGGGCCTGGACGGCCTTACCGTCACCAGCACCCACGCGTTTTTTGGCCGCTGGTTGCTCTTTGCCCTCATGGGGCAGATCCAGGCCATCATCTGCTGCGTGGGCGACCTCGCGCTTGGCGTCCAGTGCGTCTCGCCTCCCGCCTTCGTGTTTGCGGGAATGGTGTCGTCCCTGGTCTACGTGCTCGTCATCTACGCGCTCGCGGTGGCGCTCAAGCACGTGGGCAAGGCGCTGGCGGTGCTTCTTGTGGTGCTGCAGATCCCGGGCGCCTCGGGCCTCTACCCCATCCAGATGCAGCCCACCTTCTTCCGCGCACTCAACCCGTGGCTACCCTTCACCTACGGCATCGGCGCCATGCGCGAGGCGGTCGCGGGCTTCTACGGCACAACCTTTGCGCATGACCTGCTCATGCTGCTGCTCTTTGCGGTGCCCGCACTTCTGCTCGGCATCGTGGCGCGCAGGCGACTCCTGAACGTAAACGCGCTCTTCGACCGCAAGATGGCCGAGACCGACCTTCTTGTCACAGAGCGGGACAACGAGAAGAGCACAGACCCCATGGCGCTCTTCCTTGAGGCGCTCGCCGGATCGTCCGAGCACCGTGACGAGTTCCTTGTCCGCGCGGCGCACCTCGACTTCACCTACCCCCGCCGGGCGCGCCGCGGCGTCATCGCACTTCTCGCCACGCCGCTCGTGCTCATTGCCCTGCTGCCCGCGCACCCCGCGAGAATCGTGCTGCTGGTCTTGTGGGTGGGGACACTCGTGGCGACGAGCTGGCATCTGATTCGCCTTGAGTACGTTCACGAGCGGCTCCTCGAGCGCGTGGGGCTGGTCCGCCACGCCCGCGGGGAGCTTGAGGAGCTTCTCGAGAAGGAGCACGAGGAGGACAAGAGATGAGCAAGGTGTGGCAGTTTATCAGGCGCGACGCACGCCACCTGCGCTCGAGCGTGATTGCCATGGTGGTGCTCACGGGGATTGTGGCAGTCCCGTCGTTCTACGCATGGTTCAACATCGCGGGCAGCTGGGACCCCTACGGCAACACCAACAACATCCGGGTTGCCGTTGCCAACGAGGACGCCGGCTACACGGGAACCCTCGTGCCCGTGAGCGTCAACCTGGGCGAGCGCGTGGTCTCCCAGCTGCAGGGGTCGGATTCCATAGGTTACGTGACAACGTCGGGCGAGGAGGCCGTGGAAGGCGTGCGCGCGGGCCGCTACTATGCCGCCGTGGTCATTCCACAGAGCTTCTCGAGCGACCTCATGTCAACGTTTTCCGCCAGTCCCCATCGCGCCGAGGTGCGCTTCTACCAAAACGAGAAGGAAAACGCCATTGCCTCCATTGTCACGGACAAGGCCGCCTCGTCGATTCAGGCGCAGGTCAGCGCCGGATTTGCGGAGGCCGTGAGCCAGGTGGGGGCGAGCGTTCTCTCCGAGCTCGGCCGCTCGCTTAATGATGGCGAGGTCAGAGCCGTTGCCCAGCGTCTGGACAGCGCGGTGAGCGGGGCGGCGGACGCGCTCTCTCAGACGGCGGGGGGCATCCGGGGCTTCTCGGCGCTGCTCGACTCCACGCAGGGGCTTCTGGGAAGCGGCGCGCAGACGGCAGAGGCTGCACTCGACCCCACCACCAACGCGAGCTCTGCGCTGAGCGACGCGGCAGGCGGGCTGGCAGACGCCGGCGAGGCGGCGGACAGCGCGGAGGGCTCCGTCGCAGGTGCTCTGGCAACGGCAAGCGATGCGCTGGACGGCGTCGATGCGGCCATTGACGACGCGTTCAACGTGGCAAAAGACCAGACGCAGCGCCTCCGCGAGGCTCTTGTGGCGGCGCAAGATGCGGTAGATGCCCAGGTGAAGCTGCTCGAGAAGCTCCAGGGGGCGCTCGATGAGCAGGACGGGCTCACCAAAGAGTTTGAGCACCACTTCGCCGCGGGCAGCCTGGACTTTGAGCGCGTCGAGAGCGTGCGCGCAAGCGTCACGGGGCTTGGGGCGCGCGTGGGTGCGGTGCTTCAAGAGCTGCGGGAACTCTCGGATGAGCTCTCGCAGGTCATCTCCGATCTAGACGATGGCTCCGCCGACGCCGCAACGGCGCGCGAGCAGCTGTCCGGACTCGTCGCGAGTGCGCGGGGAGCGCTCGCGAGTGCCGACAAGAGCTACCAGACCGAGGTGAAGGGGGCTCTGGGCTCTCTTGCGGCGCAGGTTAAGGAGGCAGCGTCACGCGCCGAGCAGATCGAGGACGGCCTTGCGGCCACAGTTGCCTCCGTGGGGCAAACCGCAACCTCCGCCCAAGGCGCGCTCGCCGACGCCGGAGGCTCGCTCGACGACGCCGCCGAGAAGCTCGACGAGGGGGCAGACCAGCTCCGAGGCCTACACGAGAAGCTTCAGGGCGCGCTCGACTCCGCCGACGCGAGCGCGGTTCGCACCGTACTTTCAGCAGGGCCCGAGAAGCTCGCCCGCTTTATTGCAGAGCCCGTCAGCGTGAGCCGCACGGCGGTCTTTCCCGTGGAGAACAACGGCTCGGCGATGGCACCCTTCTACACGACGCTTGCCATTTGGATCGGCGGAGTTGTGCTCGCCGCGCTGGTGAGGGCGACGCCCTCCTCCGCGGCGCTTGCCGAGACGGGCTGCTCGCAGACGCAGGCCTACGTGGCGCGCCTTGCGCTCTTCTGCGCGGTGGGGTTTGCCCAGGCGCTGCTCATCTGCGGCGGCGACATCCTCTACCTGGGCGTTCAGTGCGCGCACCCTTGGCTCATGCTGCTTGCCTGCTGCGTGTCTTCGCTGGTGTACGTGAACGTGATCTTCTCGCTGACGGCGTCCTTTGGAGACGTGGGCAAGGCCGTGGCCGTGGTGCTCATGGTGGTTCAGGTTGCGGGCTCGGGTGGCACCTTCCCGCGGCAGATGCTCCCTGAGGCGTTCCAGGCAATCTACAGCTGGCTGCCGTTCGTGCACAGCGAGGCTGCCCTGCGAGCGGCGATGTTTGGCATCTACGACGGGGACTTCTGGCGCGAGCTCGCGGTTCTTCTCGCCTACCTGGTGCCGGCGCTACTTCTGGGACTTGTGGCGCGGCGTCCGGTGATACGCCTGAACGAGTGGTTTGAGCGGCGCCTGGAGGCCACGCGCCTCATGTGATGGCGCACGGGCGCCGCGATTCGCCAGGGCGCCGTGCGGACATCGTCGGGACGTCGCCGTCCTTCTCGCCAGCGCTGTATACTAGATGCGTATGTGACGATAAGAACCACGGAGAGGAACCTCATGTCCGAGACCCCCGTTCGCGTGCGCTTTGCGCCCTCGCCCACCGGCAAGCTTCACGTTGGCGGCGCGCGCACCGCAATCTACAACTGGGCCTTTGCCCGCGCCAACCACGGCACCTTCATCCTGCGCATCGACGACACGGATCCCGAGCGCTCCACCGAGGAGAACACCCAGATCATCCTGCGCGCCATGCGCTGGCTGGGGCTCGATTGGGACGAGGGCCCGGAGGTGGGCGGAGACTTTGGTCCCTACATGCAGACCGAGCGCGCCGAGATGTATCGCGCCGCCGCGCAGCGCCTGTGGGACGAGGGGAAGGCCTATCCCTGCTTCTGCACGCCCGAGCAGCTGGCCGCCGACCGCGCGGAGGCGCAGGCGCGCAAGGACCCCTTCCAGGGCTACCAGCGCCGCTGCCGCGACCTCGACCCCGAGGAGGCGCAGCGCCGGATTGCCGCCGGCGAGCCGTACGTTCTGCGCATCAAGGTGCCCGAGGACCGCGGCGACGTGGTGGTGCGCGACGCCGTCCACGGCGACGTGACCTTTGCGGCCCGCGAGCTCGACGACTTTGTCATCCAGCGCACCGACGGCACTCCCACCTACAACTTCGCCACCGTGGTCGATGACGCAGCCATGGGCATCACCCACGTCATCCGCGGCGACGACCACCTCTCCAACACCCCGCGCCAGGTCATCGTCTACGAGGCCCTGGGCGCGCCGGTGCCCACCTTCGCGCACATCTCCATGATTCTGGGCGCGGACGGCAAGAAGCTCTCCAAGCGCCACGGCGCCACCAACGTGGAGGAGTACCGCGACGCGGGCTATCTCTCGGATGCGTTTGTCAACTACCTGGCGCTTCTGGGCTGGTCGCTCGACGGCGAGACCACGATCATCCCGCGCGACGTGCTGGCGCGCGAGTTCTCTTTGGAGCACGTGTCCAAGAACCCGGCGACCTTTGACCCCAAGAAGCTCGACTGGATCCAGGCGGAGTACATCCGCTCCATGAGCGACCAGGAGTTTGCGGACGAGATCATGATCCCCGAGCTCCACGAGGCCGGCCTCATCGAGGGCGGCGTGGAGTACGACGAGGCGTGGATCGACGCCCTGGCCGCCATCGTGAAGCCGCGCACCAAGTTCCCCGCGGACGTGGTCACCGTTGCCGCGCCCGTCTTTGCCACCGCCGAGACGCTGACCTACGACGAGAAGAGCGTGGAGAAGGGTCTGGCCAAGGAGGGCATGGGCGCGGTGCTTGACGCTGCTCGCGAGGGGCTTCTCGCCCTGCCGGAGGACGGCTGGACCGCCGAGGCGATCGACGCCGCCCTGGAGCCGCTGCCCGAGGCGCTCGACCTGAAGAAGCGCCTGGTCTTCCAGGCCGTGCGCGTGGCCGTGTGCGGCAACATGGTGTCGCCGCCGCTTGGCGAGACGATGGCGCTCGTTGGCCGTAAGGACTGCCTCGCCCGCATCGACCGCGCCCGCGCGATGGCGCTGTAGGAGGGGTATCTCAGCGCTAAGCTCTTCTCGCCAACTCTGTCGGCCCGGGTCCACGCACCGCAATCGTGGACCCGGGCCGACGTTTTTCTCGGCGTAAGCGTCGGGAAGGGTCCCCGCTCCGCAAAGCGTGGACCCTTCCCGACAGATCTCTCTTCAATTGTGTCGGAACCGGTCCACACAACTGCGGGCTGGCACAGAAGAACCTGCCGAGAAGAACTACTGCTCGGTGCCCTCCCCTGCCGCAACGGAATCATCGGAACTCGTGACCGCCGCCTCGATCATGGCCGTAAGGCCGGCGACCATCATGTCCACGCTCATGGACGCGGTGCCCTCTCCCATGGAGACAACCTGCTCGGTGGCATACGGGACGTGCACAAAGCCGCCGCGCACGCCGGGGTGGCGCGTCGCGAGCGTGTGGAGCAGCTCGTAGAGGACCTCGTTGCAGCAGAACGTGCCCGCGGTGTAGGAGACGGCGGCCGGCACGCCCGCGGCGCGCGCGGCGTCGACCATCGCAAAGACGGGAAGCGTGGCGAAGTAGGCATCCGGACCGTCCTCCTCGAGGCGGCCGACGGGCTGGTTGCCCTCGTTGTCCGGAATGCGGGCGTTTGCGTAGTTGATGCCCACGAACTCGGGCGTGATATGGCTGCGGCCGCCGGCCTGGCCCACGCAGAGCACGAGGTCGGGCTGCTCGGCGTCGATGGCAGCCGCGACGGCGGCGGCGTCCTTGCCAAAGACCACCGGGATCTGCACGGTGACCACCTCGGCACCGGCGATCGTGTGCGGGAGGCGCTGCACGGCCTCGAGCGCGGGATTGATAGTCGCGCCGCCAAAGGGCTCAAAGCCCGTCACCAATACCTTCATTCGTATCGCTTCCTTTCGTGACAAAGGTGATGACAAAGGTGACAGGGTAGTTTGTCATGATGACAATTTACCCTGTCACCTTTGTCAGGTTTAGAGCGCGGTCATGACGATCATGTAGACAATCTGAGCGGCGAGCATGATGAGCGCGATGGGAATCTGCTTCTTGATGACACCGTAGGAGTCCTTCATCTCAAGGATGGCCACGGGAAGGATGTTGAAGTTCGCCGCCATCGGTGTCATGAGCGTGCCGCAGAAGCCGCAGGTAAGCGCCACGGATCCAACGAGCGCCGGGTCGGCGCCCAACGAGAGCACAAACGGCGCGCCAATGCCCACCGTGAGCACCGTGATGGCACCGTAGGCGTTGCCCATGACCATGGTGAAGACGGCCATGCCAATGGCGTAGACGATGATGCCCACCATAAGGTTGCCCTGCGGAATCACACCGGAGACGATATGGGAGATTACGTCGCCCACGCCGGCCGCGGTGAAGATGGAGCCCAGGGCGGCCAGCAGAATAGGCAGCATCGAGAGCGGGCCCACTGCATCAAGCATGCGGCGCGTGTCATTGAGAAAGACCGTGGGCGTGTTCTTGTGCGAGAACGCAAAGAGCATGAGACCGCCCACAACCACGCCAAACGTGAGGCCAACGAGCGAGCTGATGTTGGTGAACAGGGCAAACACGAGCGCCATGACGCCCAGCGAGAGCGCGGGCACAAAGAGCTTCATGCCGATCTTCTCGTAGTTGCCCTGCATCTCCTCGGGCGTGGGCTCGTCGCCCGTGCCACGACCAACCTGCTTGCAGATGGCGGGAATGACCATGATGACCACCAGAGCGCCCGCCACGGTGCTGGGAACCCAACGGCCCACGATGAAGAGCATGCCGCATACCACCCAGAAGATCGCCGTGCCCATGCGCTTGGGATTGGTCTTGTCCGTAGCGTTGCGCACGCCCGCGTAAACGGCGATAAGCCCCATGGCGATGTAGGCAACCTCGAGGAGCTTGTCGGAAAGCGTCACGTCGGCGCTCTGGAAGAACTGGATGAACTCCGTCATGCGTCCTCACCGCCCTTCTCGGCAGCGTCCTTCTCGGCAGCGCCCTTCTCGGCCGCGCCCTTCTCGGCTTCAGCGGAAGCGCCCTCGTAGACGGAGGAGCCGGTGGCCTTGATCACGCGGGCACGACGCCGCATGAGCCGACGGTCGATGAGGTTGTAGTAGACGATCGCCACGAGCATGGCGAGAACCGCCACGGGAATCTGCACCGCGGCAAGGTCGACGAGGCTCACGTCATAGCCGAGGCCCGCAAGCGTGCCCTGCACGAGCAGGCCGCCCGAGCCGCCCACAAAGAGCACCTGGCCAAAGAACCACGCAACGTTGTCGATGCCGGCCGAGGTGGCCTTGAGCTCCTCGAGGTGCTTGTCGTCAATCTTGTTGCCGTCGCGCTCCACGGCGGCCTGCGCCATGGGCATGATGACCGGGCGCACAAAGCCCGCCACGCCGCCAAAGTTGATGTTGAAGGCCGCAAAGGCAACGCGCACCAGACCGTAGGCAGAGATGATGATGCCCGAGGTGGCGTTCTTGAGCTTGCGGATGAGCGCCGCGGCGGCCTGCCGCAGTCCGTTGCGCTCAAGGGTACCCGTGAGCACAAACGTCATGATGAAGATGCACATGCTGCGGTTTGAGACAAAGCTCTCGCCGAGCGTGTTCAGAAACGCCACCGGGTCCATCCCGCCCACCACTGCGGTGGCGATGGCCGCCACCATGATGATGAGGATGGAGTCGAGCTTGAGCGCAAAGCCCACCACCACGATGACGATTCCCAGGAGCTTGAGGAGCTCTGCGGGATCCATCGGTCCTCCTTGCACATAGACAATACGACTTGGGTATCGTACCCGCCCAGCGAGCACGGCAAGAAGAACGGCGAGAAGAACGTGCGCAAACGGAAACAGTGCCTCGGCACACGGTTGTTCGAGGCCGAGCCAGCGCCGAGCTCAAAACCCACATCTGAGCAACGCAGTGCATGGTCCCGCGCTGGCCCCGTGTTGCCTCGTGCTCAAAACCCCATTTGAGCAAACGGCGCGCTCAAAAGCACGATTTGAGCACAGTGGCAACAACAGGAGTTCCTTCTCGCCGACAAAAGCCCAGCTAGCGAGAAGGACGAACGGGCCCGAGCCCCACAATAGCCGCTCCTGCAACGCCCTCAGCACTCAAATGGGTGATTTGAGCGCAGCGTTTGCTCAAATCCAGATTTGAGCGCCGCTCGAACGCCGAGACCCCACCCCAACGCACGGCACGCGAGTGTGGCAAACTCTCCTATGGAACCGCGAGGGCAGAGTGGCCCGCCGCGGACGACCAAGAAGGAGCTCCCATGGCATCAAAGCCGCAGACCCTTGCCACCACCTCGACCTTTGAGATCCTCGGACCCGTGATGGTGGGACCGTCGTCGTCGCACACCGCAGGCGCCCTGCGCTGCGCCCGCGTGGCTGCGTCGCTGCTCGAGGGCCGCATCGTCCGTGTGCGCTTCACACTGTGGAACTCCTTTTCTCATACCTACCGCGGCCACGGCACCGACCGCGCACTCGTGGCGGGCATCCTCGGCCTCGACACCGATGACGAGCGCATCCGCGACGCCTTTGACCTCGCGCGCGAGGCCGGCCTGGACTTCGAGTTCGTGGAGGCTCCCGACGACTCCTCCGTGCACCCCAACACCGTCGACATCGACATGGAGTCCGCCTCTGGCGCGCACTGCCAAGTCCGCGGCGAGAGCCTCGGCGGCGGCAAGATGCGCATCAGCCGCATTGACGGCGTGGGCGTAGACATCACCGGCGCATACGCGACGCTCTTTGTGGCGCACCGCGACGCCCCGGGCATTCTCGCCTCACTTACGCGCCTGCTTGCTACGGCAGACGTCAACATCGCGTTCTGCCGCACCTACCGCACCGAGCAGGGCGGCAGCGCCTACTCCGTCTTTGAGACCGACGGCGCACCCGCAGACAACGTGCTGCCGCAGGTCCGCGCCTTGCGCGACGTGGAGTTTGCCACTTTCATCTCCGTCCCCGGCTCCGCGGCGTCGCTCTCCCCCGGAGTCTCGGTCCGGGAGCTCTTTGACGACGGCGAGCAGCTGCTCGACGCCTGCGCCGAGCGTGGCCTCACCATCGGCGGCGTCATGGCGCTTCGCGAGAGCCTGATCGGCGGGGACAAGGCCGCCGAGGAGCGGATGCGTCGCGTGATTGAGGTCATGCGAGAGGAGACGAGCGCCCCCATCGCCACACCTGCCCGCTCGCTAGGCGGCTTCATCGGCGGCGAGGCACAGCTTGTGAGCAGGGGATCCTCAAACTGGGCAGGCCCGCTCATGGGAAACGTACAGACAAACGCCGTCGCCCGCGCGATGGCGGTTCTCGAGCGCTCGGCCGCTATGGGCGTCATCGTTGCCGCCCCCACAGCTGGCTCTGCGGGCGTGGTCCCGGGATGCGTCCTCGCCGTTGCCGATGCCATCGGCGCCGACGACAATGCCATAGCGTCGGCCCTCTGGTGCGCGGCCGCGGTGGGCCTCAACATCCAGACGCACGCGTGCGTCGCCGGGGCCGAGGGTGGCTGCCAGGCCGAGGTTGGCTCCGCCGCAGCCATGGCGGCTGCGGCGCTCGTTGAGCTTCTCGGCGGCACGCCCGAGCAGGCGCTCACCGCCTCCTCGATTGCCATCTCCAACCTGCTGGGCCTTGCCTGCGATCCCGTGGGCGGCCTCGTGGAGGTTCCCTGCCAGGCGAGAAACGCCATCGGCGTCGCCGCCGCGTTCTCCGCGGCGCAGCTCGCCCTCTCGGGGATTCGCTGGCTCGTACCATTTGACGAGGTTGTGCGCGCCATGGCAGAAGTTGGCCACGCTCTGCCCTCCCGCCTACGCGAGACGGCGCTCGGCGGACTTGCCGCAACGCCAACGGCCAGGGCTGCTTGCGCCGCTTGCGGCGCCTGCGGACACTAGGCCGCAAGCGACCTCGAACCGCATCCCATCAATCCCGGCTTTGTTTCATTGGCAAAGCTCGTCTCTTGGCTGGGCCCGGAGGACACGCTCTGTGCAAAATCGCCGCTCGTGCCACAAATGGTGGCTCGCGTGTGCAAAAACGCCGTTCATGCCACATCGAATTGGTCATTGAGGTCGGTTTTAGTTCGAATAATTATGACACTATCTGGGCTTTTGCTCCTCGGCTACTCTGGGCACCCCTAAAATCATGTGGCACGAGCGGCGGTTTTGCACACGCGAGCGCTCATTCGTGGCACGAGCGGCGATTTTGCGCAAGGAGGCCCCAACGCTAGTCCCGCACACGACAGGCCCCGGAGTTCCCGGCCTTAGAGCCGGGACCCCCGAGGCCCGTCGAAGGAAGAGCGCGTCTACTCCCCCGCCAGCTCCTCGCACTTGTAGCGGTACGCCGTCGCGATCACGTCCACGCAGCCCTGGCGTCCGAGCTTGGCGCGGTTGACCACAAGGTCCTTGCCGTCGGTCATCTTCCACTTGCCGCCGGAGTAGCGCTTGTAGAACGCCTCGCGCGCCTTCTGCATGCGCTTGACGAGCTTCTTGCCCTCCTTCTTGGAGAGCCCGCGCTTGGCCCGCACGATCTCGACGCGGTCCGAAAGCGGAGCCGTCACCAGCACGGCAATGTGGTTGGGGCTGTTGCGCAGCAGGTAGTCCGAGAGCCTGCCCTCGATGATGCAGCTCTTGGTGGCGCCGAGGTCCAAGATGACCTGGGACATCGAGTGGAAGAGGCGGTCTGAGGCGCTGCGCGTGTCCACGCGGTCCGGCAGAAACGCCATGAACTCGTCGGCAAGCTGCTCGTCGTAGGCCGCCATCTGGTCGATGGGGTCACCGGTGCGCAGGCTCGAGCGCACGAGCAGCTCGTTGTCGTAGAGCGGAATGCCCAGCTCCACCGAGAGCATCTTTCCGATCTCGTGCCCCTCCGCGCCAAAGTCGCGCGCGATGGTGATGACAACAGGCTGCGCGGAATCCTTCTGAGCCATGGCTCCTCCTTAGGCCGCCACGAGGCGACGCTGGTAGGCGCGGACGATGAGCGAGATGCCAAAGTTGAGCACAAAGTAGAGCAGGAACACAAAGCCGTAGAGCAGAAGCACCTGGGTGAGATCCGAGGTGTAGCCCATGACGACCTTGGCCGAGAACATGAACTCCGCCACGTTGATGCCCGCAAGATACGACGAGTCCTTGATGACCGTGGTGCACTGGCTGAAGAGCGCCGGGACGATGGTCTTGAACGTCTGCGGCAAAATGATCAGGCCCATGGTCGAGAAGAACCCAAAGCCCTGGCTCTGAGCGGCCTCAAACTGGCTCTTGGGAATGGAGTTGAGGCCGCCGCGGATGATCTCTGCCATGACGGCGGAGGTGAAGATCGTGAACGCGAGCACCGAGATGAAGATGTCAGAGCCCTTGACCGTAAAGTAGATGAAGAGAATCCACAGCAGGTTGGGCGTGCAGCGGAAGAGCTCGATGTAGGCGGAGACGATCCACTTGAACACGCTCAGCTTCCCCGTGCAGTACTGCTTGACGAGCGCGAGCACCGTGCCGAGAAGAACCGAGAAGATGATGGCCAGGACGGAGATCTCGATCGTCTTGAGGAAGCCCTGCATGATGAAGGAGACGTTTGCTGGGGTAAAGATTTCCATGGTCTACGCCTCCTTTGCGGGCTCGGGGGTGATACCGGCAATGACCTTTGCGCGCGGGCGCACCTTGGCGCGGCGCTCGAGCCACTGAACGAGCATCGCCAGCGGGAAGCAGATAACAAAGTAGAGCACGCACGCGAGGATGTAGCCCTGCAGGTAGCCGTAGGTGGAGACAAAGTTATCGGCGTTGTACATGAGGTCGCCGCCAGCGATGAGCGCCAGCACCGAGGTGTTCTTGACCAGGTTGAGCGCCTGGTTGCAGAGCGGCGGAAGAATCACCTTGAAGGTCTGCGGCAAGATGATGTAGGCATAGGCCTGCACGGTGGTGAAGCCCTGGCTGCGCGCCGCCTCCATCTGGCCGCGCGGAACGCTCTCAATGCCCGTGCGGATGACCTCGGAGACGTAGGCCGCATGATAGAGACCCACGCCCACAGCACCGATGGCAAAGGCCGAGAGCCTCACGGGAGAAGGCGTGCCGAGAACCGCCTGAAGCAGGCGGGGTCCGGCCATGTAGTAGAAGAACACCTGCACCGGCAGCGGCGTGTTCTGGAAGAACTCCACGTAGACACGGCTTATGGCGCGCAGGATTCGCGAGCGCGTGGTGGACAGCACACCGAGCAGGCACCCCAGCACCAGCGAGATCGCAAGTCCGACAAGAACCACCGTGAGCGTCATGGAGAAGCCATCGAGGAAGCTGCTCATGTCGCTGAAGGTGATCTCCCAGCGCTTGGGATCGAACAGGCCTTCGAGCATCTTGTTCCTTTCTCATGCCAACACGTGCAAAACGCCCGAGCGGATGGCGCCACTCGGGCGTTAGTGCGCAGCGCGGGGCGAGAGACACGCTCGCCATCCGCACCGCGCGGCTCTCGTTAGAGCAGGTTCCAGGTCTCGGCCTCCTCGTCGAGCCAGCCGTTATCGAGAAGCTCGTTGACCTTCTCGTTGATTACCTCGGAGAGGTCGGAGCCCTTCTTGGACGCGATGCCGTACTCCTGCGGGCCAAACTCAACCTCAGGCTCGAGGAGCTGCTTCTGGTCGTTCATGTAGGTGTTCAGCGTGGAGCGGTCCATGGCAAAGGCATCGATGTTGCCGGACTCGAGGGCCGAGTTGATCGACGGGTAGTCGGGGTACTCGTTGAAGTTGTCGTCGGTGAGGGTCACGCCCTGCTCGGCGACGGCGTCGGTCACGGCCTGCTTGGTCGTAGAACCCTGGGAGACGCCGATGAGCTTGCCGTCGAGGTCGGCGAGCTTCTCCATGCCGGAGTCCTTCATGATCATGACGCCCACGTGGTCAACGCGATAGGGGTCGGAGAAGTCCCAGTCCTCAAGGCGCTCGTCGGTAATGGTGTAGGTGGCGCAGACGATGTCGAGGCTATCGTTGTCGATGAGCGGGCCGCGCGTCTTGGGCGTGACGGTGGTGAACTCGCAGAGCTTCTGCTCCTTGGCCTCCTCGTAGGAGACGCCCAGAACCGCCGCGGCGATCTGATAGCAGAGATCGATCTCGAGGCCCTCGTACTCGCCGGTCTCGGTGTTGAGGTAGCCGTAACCAAGAACGTCAGCCTTGACGCCGCAGTTGAGCTTGCCGCGATCCTTGATGGTGGCGACCTTGGAGGCGGAGTCGTCGCTGGAGGCCGCGGGATCGGAGTTGCAGCCCGCGAGCGCGCCCATTCCGGCGAGTGCGCCGGCGGTGCCGAAGGCCTTGAGGAGCTGGCGACGTGACAGGTTCATGGTGGTTCTCCCTTCCCGTTGGTTGAGCGAGGCGAGACCGGGTTCTTCTCGCCCGCGATTGACCGCCCGAAGGCGGGTGGTACCGTATGTGCCGCTTGACAGGCCCGGGCGCTAGCGCAAGATCTTGTTGAGGAAGTCCTGGCAGCGCGGGTTCTGCGGGTTGGTGAAGAAGTGCTCGGGGGTGCCCTCCTCCAGGATCTGGCCGTCGTCCATGAAGATGACGCGGTCGGCGACCTGCTTGGCGAAGTTCATCTCGTGCGTGACGCAGATCATGGTGATGTTGTCGCGCGCGAGCTCGATCATGACGTCGAGGACCTCCTGGATCATCTCTGGGTCGAGCGCGGAGGTGGGCTCGTCAAAGAGGATGATCGGCTGCTTGGTGCACATCGCGCGGGCGATGGCGACGCGCTGCTGCTGGCCGCCGGAGAGGTTCTGCGGGTACTCCCCCGCCTTGGAGGCAAGCCCCACGCGCTCGAGCGCGGCCATGGCGGTCTTGGTTGCCTCCTCCTTGCTCTTCTTCTGCAGCTTGATGGGGGCCAGCGTGAGGTTGCCGAGCACCGTCATGTTGGGATACAGGTTGAACTGCTGGAACACCATCGAGGAGTACTTGCGCGCCATCTCGAGGTGGTTCTTCTTGGTAAGCGGCGTACCATCGATGATGACCTCGCCGGAGGTGGGCTCCTCGAGGTAGTCCACGCAACGGATGAGCGTAGACTTACCGGAGCCGGACGGGCCGATGATGACGAGCTTCTCGCCCGCGGCCACCGTGAGGTTGATGTCCTTCAGCACGTGGAGGTCGCCGAAGTACTTGTTGAGACCCTTGATCTCGATCATGTTTGCCATGTGTCGAAAGTCCTCCCATCGTGGTTCGGTCTGTCTATTCTACTCACAGACTCCTAAACCCGCCTCAAGAGAGCTTAACGGAGACCGAGAGACAACATGTCCGTTACGGGACGGAAACACTGCGACCATAGGTAGCTGAAAACAAAAAAGGGTCGGAGCGTGGCCCCGACCCTGAACGTTTGGTAGCCCGTACCAGATTCGAACTGGTGATCTCCGCCTTGAGAGGGTTATCCCACGGCAGGGACTGAGGACAACTGACATACACAAAAGAGCGTCTGAGCAGGTCTTTTGCAGCAACGGACAGCAACAGACGGAACCTGACGAAAACAGAGTTCCGGTCGTTGTTGTGTCCCGATTGTGTCCCGTCCACAGCCAAGCCGATGCAATGGGCAGACCGAAGGAGTCTAACCATGAACTACAGCACAGCAGACATTGAAGCCATGTGCGAACTCGAGGACTACTCCCACTTCCGCGCTGAGCTCGTTGAGATCTCACCGCAAAGCTTTACTCTCGAAGAGCTCAGGGAGATTCTCGGAGACATGATACGAAGCAAGGTCACCCTGGAAGACAGCATGCGGGAGCACTTCGCTACGCTAGGAGAGCTCGCGCAGACCCTGCTGCTCGACATGCTGGGAACCAGCGGCTGTAAGGACCGCGACTGGTGGTACCGGATGCTCATGGACGGTCCGGTGCACAGAGAGTTCCCAACATTCTGAGGCAGTTAAGTGAACAGAACATGCCCCGCGATTGAAAGCAATCGCGGGGCTTCAAAATGAATATGGGAGACGATAGGACCTCACAAACAATCGTCAAGTCCTGCTCGAAAAAGCGGGTAATCTCAGTTCGCACCCATACGGTGGCAACGATCCACAGTAAGAATAAAGTGAGGGTCACTAGCTCGACATATAGCCAATCTTGTCCACACCAACGATTCCTCGCCTGTCGAAGCTGATGCTGATGGTATGGAGTAAGGCATGCTTGACTGGGGCTGTCCGAGCTCTCCCGAGATGGACATCTGCGGTAGTCAAGTTCGCCCTTTTCACCGAGGCCTTCTTGATCCCCAATCTATCCTTCGTCCCCTCGGGTAGCTCGTAGCTCTGCCGAACCAACCCAAAGAAGGTGAACCCGGACTCGTTGGCAAGGCTCAGCACGAGGGACTTTGCCGGGGAGAACGCGAGGCCACCCGCAGCAGATCCAACAAGGGAGCCAATGAGTATGGGGATGGCAGCGCCACCAGAAACAACGGATGCTACCCCGGCGCCGACCAAAGAGATTGCCGAGACGAATGCACCCTGTGTGAATCCGTCCATGAGCTCCTTTTGGGTCTTCTGTCCGTTCGCGACGAGGAATGCATCCCTGCACGTTTCGACGGTAAGTACGACAAGTGTCCCGATAACTGCTGGCCCCATGGACCTGCTCGCCGCTCTCATGATTCCCTGTCCGAACATGCCCTTCGCAGCGGCGGCGGTGATTGCCGCAGATGCCGAACCGTTGATAAAGCCCGTTGTTCCCCCGTCTAAAGTGGCGGCACCGATGGTGCGGATGTCCTCCTCTGTCAGCTCTCCCTCGGTAACAAGCTTGTCTATGGCACGATAGATCTCCGGGGCAACTTTTAAGGCGGCAGAGACAGCGGCAGCTGTTGCGCCCGCCTTGAGAGACTGTCTCAGCAGGTGCTGGGCCTCGACGAGCTGGGCCGGAGTCATGCCATCGTCCATAGAATCTAGGTGATTGCCACTGCTCACCTCGATGGCCTTCTTTCGCGCCTCGTCTACTGTCAGCGCCTTCCCCTCGACGCCGCCTTTACCTCTCACGCGGTCTACGAGTCCGTCGGCAACCTTCTCCCACCTCTGCACCTCAGCATCCTTGCCGAGCGCCTTGCTCCTTGCGAGAAGCTTGAAGGCCTCCTGCCGACAGTCTTCGAGCTTATCGGGAGCAACGAGACCAAACTGTCCTTCGTAGAGAAGGTCGGAGGGGCTTGCGCCGGCCCTTCCCTTGAGCGTCGCCCACTCATTGAAGCTTAGTCTCGCTGAATCGGCTGATGCCTTGTACCGGTCGAAAAGAGTGGTACCGAGCGTCCTGACAGTCTGATAGGGGCTTTCGTAGACCTTAAGTTGGTATGCAGAGCCAGGCCCCGCAACATCGACCGATCCGAGGTCGTGCGAGTGAAGAACCTCGAACCTCACGTCACTCCCCTTGACGGCGGCGTCGATGTTCGCCGTCCCGGCGGCGTACTCCTCTGCGAGGAATCCCTTGAGAGACTCCTGAGCCGACTTCGTTGCCCGATAGTAGTCGTAGGCGTTCATCCGGCGGTAAAGCTCGTCTATTGCCGCCTGGACGTCGCGAATGTAGTTGATGCCAGCCTCCGCACCAAGGCGGCCACCGCCCTGTCTGAGAACGAAGTCGTAGCCGCGTTCAAAGTCATCCATCTCACGCCTCCGCGAAATCACGCATCTTCTCGGTATAGAAGAGCTTGACAGCGAACTGGTACTTCTGATCCTCGATATCAGCACCTTTTGTGGCAAAGATGGTGAGGTCGTCAACCCCATGTTTGATGAAGCCGCCGATTCCCCCGAAGAAGCCTCCGATGACCTCAAGTGGGTTGTTGGGACCGTCCTTCGAGTCGGTGTCCGCCTCGTGGAAGTCGGAGAGAAGGTCGGGGAGGTCTTGGCCGTGCGATCGAGCGAAAGCAAGGAAATCCCAGTACTGCTCGCGCGTCCCAGAACCCGAATCAACAGTGATGGAAGCCTGCTTTCCACTGACGAGAATATGGACGCCACCACCCTCGATTCTGTCGGTCGACTGGGCATTGAGGGCCTCGATGTAGTCACGAGCAAAGCCAGGGCTCCCGACGAACACGACCTTCTGGTCGGACGTGAGCAGGTTGTCGTTGAAGAGCCGCTCGTTGTAAATGACGGTGCGAATCGACCCGTCAACCGGGCCGACAACGTGATCACAATCCTTATCATCAGCGGTACCCACGAGGTTGTGGAGCAGCTTCGAGTACTTGCCGCACCCATCGGCTTCCACGATGACAATGGTCTCGGGCTCTGGGATACCAAACATCACGCCCTCCTAAGAAGCGGAGAATCAATATAAGAATTATAGATTCTGCGCAGGCGTCCTGCCACACGCGCCGGAGGGGTGCTTGTTAGGAGCCCTTCACGGTGAGGTACCCGGCACCGCCCACGCCGTCGATCCTCATGTACTGGTAGCCCGCGCGCGAGCTCGCGTAGGTCGTGCCCGCCCCGCCCACGAGCGACGCGCACTGGTAGAACGTCTGGAAGCCAGAGACGCCGGAGGCCGGTAGCGCCCAATCGGCGTCGACCCAGATCGTCACGAGCGACCCGCACCCGCCGAAGGTGTACGTCAGGTCCTCGAGCGAGGAGGGGTCGAGCCCGGAGAGGTCGATTTCGGTGAGCCCATCGCAGCTGTTGAAGGCGTGCTGCATCTCGCGCACGCCGCGGAGGTTCCCCATGCCCGTGACCTCGGTGACACCCTGATGCCCGTAGAGCCAGTAGTTCGTGTTCACGTGGCTGTAGGTTGCCATGTCCGCAGTAACGGTCACCTTCTCCACGTCGTGCCGGTGGTCGTACCAGGGCTGGTAGCCCACGGAGTTGTACCGCGCGTTCGCGCACAGGTGCCCAGATGACACAAGCGTCCGTCCCGCCTCGGGCTCGGTGGCCGCCGTCAGCATGAGCTCGCCGTCGTCGTAGAGGAAGCAGCGGAACCACTCGCGCTCGTCCTCGGACCCGTCCGTGTGGGTCAGCACGCCGGTCGTCTCGAAGTGCAGGTTCAGGTGGTCGTCCGTCTGCTCTGGGACGTAGCCCCTCTCCCCGACGAGGCGCCGGCATCCGCTGAACATGAGGACCCCGCTTTCGACGTGCGCGTAGAAGTTGTCGGCACGTATCGTCTCCAGCGACCCGCAGCTCACGAACATCTGGTTCATGTTGGTCACCGTGACGAGGTGGCCGAAGCCCGTGACCTCCACGAGGTTCTCGCACCCATGGAAAAGGTAGGCGGCGCTCTCGAGGCCGCTCTCCTCCATGTCCTCGTCGATGACGGCGCGCGTGACGGAGAGCTTGTCGTCGTCCCACGGCCTCGAGCCCGCGGACGAGTAGCCTGCAGGGTCCACCTCCCACGCCTCGAGGATGACGGCCCCCGGCACGTCGGAGGAGCGCCCGTCGCGGTAGTTGAACTCGAGCGTGCCGTCCGCGAGCAGCAGGGCCCTGATCTTCACGCCCGTGTCCCACGAGAGCGCCAGGATCGCCGGCGCCATCTCTGAGGGTCTGTACGTCTCGGAGAGCCCGTTCTGCGCGCGGATCGCGTCGGCGATGCCGTCGAACACGGCGTCGGAGATCACGCCCGTGCCGGACGTCGCGGGCGCCTGGTAGGGCGTCCCCGCCTTGGCTCCGTCGA
This sequence comes from uncultured Olsenella sp., assembly GCA_949291295.1. GTDB lineage: Bacteria > Actinomycetota > Coriobacteriia > Coriobacteriales > Atopobiaceae > Thermophilibacter. The sequence goes on along the minus strand of CASEVE010000004.1, from coordinate 69,938 downwards.
GCGCCAGAACGGCAGCGGCCATCTCGGAGGGTAGGTAGGTGTCCGTCCCGCCGCTCTGCGTGCGGATCGCGTTGGCGATGTCGGTGAGCACCTGCTTGGCTATCGTCCCCACGGCCATCAGAACTCCACCCCGCTCAGGTCGTCGAGCGCGGCGATCGCCTGGTCGACGTAGAGCTTCGTCGCGTAGGACGAGAGGTCGGGCGTCGCGCCCGGCGCGCCGTCCTCGCCGTCCTGCCCGGGCGCGCCCTGCGGCCCCTGCTCGCCGGTCTCTCCCTTGAGGCCGGAGAAGGCGAAGGCGAACGTGCGCGCCCCCGGCGTGCCGCCGAGCGTCACGGTCACCGACGGCGTGCCCGTGGAGGCGTCCACCGTCGCAGTCGCGCCCGTGATCTCGGCGTCAGCGCCGTCCTGCCCGTCGGCGCCGGGAGCGCCGTCCTGCCCGTCGACGCCGTCCTCGCCGTCGGCGCCGGGCAACCCCTGGATGCCCTGGGGGCCGCGCAGCGCTTCGAGCTGCTCGGAGGAGAAGTCCGCGTAGGTGAACGGGTCCCCCTTGTCGCCCTTCTCGCCCTTGAGGTCGGCGGAGCTCGTGCCGCTCGCGCTCGTCACCGTGAGCACGGAGCCCGCCCACGAGTGCGTGACGCTCACGCCGTCAGCGCCGTCGGAGCCCGGCGCTCCGTCCTGACCATCCATCCCGTCCTCGCCGGGATCGCCCTTCGGCCCCTTGAGCGCCGCCAACTGCTCGGCGGTGAAGTCGGCGTACGTGAATGCGTCGCCCTTCTCTCCGCGCTCGCCGTCGTCGCCCTTGTCTCCCTTAGCTCCGTGAAGGAGCGTTGCGGTGGTGGTCCCGCTGGCGTCCGTGACCGTCACCACCGCGCCCTCTGCCGTCTGCGCCACGGAGGCCGACGGGCTCACGCCGTCCGCTCCGTCCTTCCCGTCGGCACCGGGAGCACCATCGACGCCGTCTTTGCCGTCAGCGCCCGGCGCCCCGTCCTTCCCGTCGACGCCCGCAGGACCCGGCTTGCCGTCAGCGCCGTCGAAGTCCCCTCGCTCGGCGGCCACCAGCAGTTCCTCCTTTGCCTGCGTCGCAGCCGCCGCGGCGGCGTTCGCGGCAGCAACGGCACCCGAGGCCCCGGCAGCCGCCTCGACCGCCTGCCCCGCCGTGGACACCGCGCCCTGTGCAGTCTCAACAGCCTCCTGCGCCTTGGACGCCGCCTCGGCAATAAGCGCATCCGCGTTCTCGTATTTCTGTATCGCCTCAAGGAAGAGTGTGAAACCGTCCTCGGACTCTGCGCCACCCACGAGCACCTGCTCAACACGCACTTCGAACGTCCGCGTCGAGATTGCGCTCCCTCCGGGAAGCGACACCATCACCTGACAGTCGACCGAACCCTCTGCGCACACCATAGCCGCCGGGTAGAACACGGAGAACGTTCCGGCCTCTGCGTCCACCTTATCGAACGGCTCGCATCCACGTTCGCGTGTCGCACGGTGGCGCCAAAGCAGATACACGTTTGCGCCGGAAAGGTCCACCACCTCTCCGTCGCGTCTCACGGCGAGCGCGATACCACGCCCCTCCGCATCGGCGGGAGACGCCACCAAGGCCCCCGCGAAGACGTCGTCGCAGGACTCCCACACCAGCTCGTGCAGGCCGTAACCTTCAAGATCGGCCATCAGAACTCCACCTCGCTCAGGTCGTCAAGGGCGGCGATCTGCTGCGCCACATACTCCTTGGTTGCCAGCGCGGGCACATCGCCACCAGCGACCACGCCCGCCGCCTGCTCGATTGCGGCCACGCTTGCTCCCACGGCAGCAACGGTGTCGCCCGCAGCACCCGCCACGTCCTCAACAGCCGCCACACGCGCTTCGACGGTGCTGCGCTCTGCAAATGCTGTGCGCGGGGCAACGCCTACCGAGTAGCGTGCTTCCACAGCATCGCCAAAGAGCCGCACGCGCCGCACCACCCGCGCCCGGAGGCGCCATGCGGGATCGCGCGACGAGTCCACCACCGCGACCTCGTCTCCGAGTCCAACAAAGACAGCACCCGAAAGCGCCACGGCGTCCACCTCGTAGCTCACCAGCGGAGCGCACGTCTCCGCAAGAGCCTCCTGCGTGCGGGCGAGAAGAACCTCGGGGTCCTCAACATCCGCGAACGTCACCTCTCCAAAGCGGTGCACGCGGCCGCCCGAGCCGTCTGGCAGGCCCCACAGCAGCCTCGCTTCATCGTCGCCGACCCAGTCGACACCACCGTTCACCTCACCGAACGTGAGCTTGCGCCGATATCCGCCCGTGAAGGCGCCCGTCTCGTCCACCACGGGCAACCCGGCACCGTAGCCGTAGAGCGCCGTGAAGACCTCGTCCTCTGCTACCGTGCGCGTGCAGCCCGTCATGTTCCGCCCGTACTCGAGCCGAGCCCCGCGCCACGAGCCCAAAGCCGCCACCGCACGCACGGTACGCGACGACACGTGACCTCCAGACACCGCGATCGCTGGCTCGACCTCGCATCCCCACACCTCGCACACGCGGCGAAGCGCAGCGAGCCGGTTCACGTGGTAGAGGTAGCAGTCATGGGTGTCAAACCATCCCAGCACGGACGCCTGCCAGCGCGTCCCCTCAAGCACGACGCTCAGCGCGCCATAGAGCCCCAGGTCAGACACCCGTTCCTCCTCGACATAGCTGCCGAGAAGATCGCACAGACTTGACTCTGCATAGACCTCGCACGCAGCACCCAGCACCTCGTCCGTGCGCACCACCACGTGCTCACGCCAGCGCCCGTCACCGGGGTCGCGCCACAGGATGCGGTCGTACTTCTCGGGCGTCTCCAGGCAGGAGAACGAGAGCACATCCTCGCCGCCAAGCTCCTCGCGATGCTCCACCGCGCCAGCCGGGTGCAGAATCCCGATGCGCCCGTCGGCACGGTCGAACCAGAAGAGCGTCGGGGTCGCGCCGCTCATCAGAGCCATCTTTCTGTGAAGTTCGCTGTGAAGTCCGCGCAACCCGTGAAGGAGAGCTCGTGCGAACCAGGCTCCAGCCAGAAGAAGTCGCTATCAAGCGTCACGTCGGCGTCGGCCGCCTCGCCGTCCACCCACGCGCGGCCTGCAGCGCAGTCGACAACTACCTCCTCGCCGCCAAGAAACGCCCGTTCCACTTCAACGCACGCGCCCGTCCCAACATCCTCGACAACCACGCCGCCGCCAGCCAACGCCTCCATCACGAACGTCGGCCACGTCCGATACGTGCCGCCAACGAGCAGCGAAAGCTCCGCGCTGCCAGCCGCAGCCGAAGCTTCCTGCTCCTGCCCCCAGGCCACGGGGTCAAACGCCGTAAACACCAGCTCGCAGGAGCCATCCTCGAAGAGACCGTCCCATGCCCCAGCGTCCGCGCACACGGCGTCGCGGTAGACAAGCCCCGGCTCACCGGGAAGCTCCAGGTCGCTCCCGGCATCCGGGGCGAGCCACGACGCGGCCTCGTGGCGCACGGCAGAGAGCCCCTCCGCATCCTCGTCATCCGCAAGGTCGAGGAAGAGCCGTACGCGCAACGTCTTGGGCGGAATGCGCGCAGAGAGCAGGACCGCTCCGGCGCGGCCGGGCACCTCCGCAGCATCCACGACGATGCCATGAGCCGCGGTCAGCACCACCTCGGCGGTCGAGAAGGACGAGAAGTCGTGCCCTCCAAACTTGATGGATCGGGCCATCAGAGCCGTCCCCTCGCGCGACCATAGGACACCGCCCGACGCTGCTCACGCGCCGAGATCTCCTCGTCTCGGAACCGGTCGCTTGAACGGCTCAAGCGAACGTCGGCAAGAGGGCCGTGCCAATCACGCCAAGCTCCCCAGCCGCCATCCGTCCCGCCTTTTGCTTCCTTCCCAACAGTCATATCTCCCTCGCAACCGTCAGCCTCACCGTGAAGGCCCATACGGAACGCCCGCTCGAGTCGCGCTCCCTGAAGGCCGGCGCGTCCGTGTCGATGCCCAGAATGCGCACCCCAGTGCCCTCCACGTTCCATTCGGAGCGCCCAGACGAGCGCACGGCAGCCTCGCACGCAAACGCAACGTCAAGCGCGTCAGCGTCCTTCTCGCGCACGACCAGCACCTCGACCGAGGCGACACCGCGCTCCTCGCCATCCTGACGGCTCTCGCGAAAGAAGCCCGTCCAGCGCACCACTGCCGGCCCCGCGCACAGCATGGCGCTCGGCGCGAAGCCGAATACGTCAGCCACTCCCGCCGCGCGCAGCATCCCCGCCACGGCGTCAGTCACGGCCCTCATCGCACCCCCACCTCCCAGTGGTGAACGCGCCCGTTGAACCCCTCGAAGCGCGCCACCTTGGCGGCCACGTACAACCTCCCGCCGACCTCCACGCGAGACCCCGCAGGGATCTCGAACGCCCCCGCGCTCGTGACGGCATCCACAAAGAGCGTGCCCGCCCCTGCGTCCGCGCTGCGGTGCGCATCGGCAACCACCGATTGCGCCCGCTCGAACCTCACGCGCGAGATGGCGCGCGGCTCTCCAAAGCCCCCGTCAGCCGCCGGCTCGCGCACCAGGCACGAGTCCGGGAGCAGCCTCGCGGGTATCGGGCGCAGCCACGCCATCAGCGCGCCCCGCAGAACAGGAGCCCCGTCCCTAAGAGCTCCTTCTCGCAGGCGTAGGTTGCCTGCTCCTCGCCGGTGGTGCCGCGGTTGTCGTAGTGCGTCACCGAGAAGGACCCGAGCTGGAAGCCGCCCACCTGGCCCTCGCCAAACTCCGCGAACACCTCGGCGGCAGCGCACACCGCACGCCGGTACGCGAGCTCGTCCACCTCGCACGCGGGCACGCGGCCGCCGCAGAGCCACCGCACGTGACGCTCGGCGGCGGGAAGCGCGCTCGTGAACGCCTCCACACCCATCCCGCCACCGTACGTGTCGCGATAGAAGCCAAAGTCAACCGACGTCGCGCCCGCGCAGCCCACAACGAGCCCCTACTCCAGCGGAGCCAAAGACGCGCGCACGCCGTCGAGCTTGTTGTCGAGCAGCTCCACGATGCCGTACTTGCGGTACTTCATCATGTAGGAGTCGAGCGTCTCCAGCTCATCGGGGCTGAACACGCGGCTCGCCACGTGCTTGTCGAACTTAATCACGGCGCTCTTCTCCACCACGAGGAAGTTGATCGGCGCGCCCGCGCCCACGAGCTCGTAGTACGTGGAGAGTCCGCTCTTTTGCGGGCTCGCCACCTTGGAGTAGGTGCCAGAACTCTCGGTGTAGTAGGTCTTGCCGCTCACGACCTCGGTGTCGGAGGTAAGCTCGTAGGAGCCCTCAGCAGGCGCGTAGCCAAACTGGTCCTCGTCACCGGAGAGCAGGTCGATGTGCGAGTAGAAGCGCACCTGCGGAACCTCGACGATGCGGGAGAACCGCTCGAGCACGCGGTTCGAGCGCGTCGGGTTCGCCAGGCTGAAGTCATCCAGCACGCCCTTGAGCGTCGGCGTGATGAAGAGGTAGCGCGAGCCCGTGGTCACCTGCGCCTCGTCCATGGCGTTCGTCGCGGCGCGCAGGTCTGCTAGCACGTCTTCCGCCTCGGCGTCGGAATAGTCGGTCGTGGCGGTAGAAACGCCCTCGTGCCCTGCAATTTCGGCAAAGGTAAAGGCATCGGCCTCCGGTGCCACCTGCGTGCGTTGGAGCTCGGAGCCAGCCTCGACAAAGCAGTCGAGCATGCCGGCCTCCTCCACGTCCATGACGTCGGCCAGAAGGCGGATGCCCCGGTCGTAGTTGAACGTCTTGGTCTCGAACTCGTAGGTGATGCTGCCGGTCTTGTAGCCAACGTTACGCGTGTAGTCTCCGAGGCCCGAGACCTGAATCTTCGGCACCATGATCTCCTTGGCGTTTCGACCGGCGCGCACCATGCGACGCGGGCTGTTCAGGCACGCGGAGACCGCCGCACGCTGATAGACCTCGTCGAGGATGGTCGTGTAGTTCTTGGTGGACGCGATGCTATTGGCCATCTTCTACTCCTCGTCCGCGATGCCCGCGATCTCGCGCCACCGCTTCATCGTCTTGCCCTCGTCTGATGCGACCCCCGCGTTGGGAAGGCCGGTCTTGCCACCCTGTTGCTTTGCGGGGGTGTCGGCGAACAGCCACGGCTCGGCCTCCTTGAGCGCGTCGACGTCACCGGCGTGGTCGCCCAGGACAGCACGCGCGGCCTTCACGTTTCGCACGCCTGCCAGCTGCAGCTTGAAGTCGATCCGGTCGGACTCGCCCTGGGCCTTGAGCTCCGCGATCTGGTTGCGCAGTTGTTCGGCCGTCTCTGCGTTCCTGGCGGCCTCTGCCACTTGGGCTTCCAGCGCCGCGATCTTCTCGTCACGCTCCGCGACGGCCTTCTCCCAATCGGTGCCGCTCACCTGCGGCTGGTCTTGCGCCGCCTGCTGCTGCCCGAGGTCTTCCTGGGCTTGCGGCTCCTCCTGCGTCTTGTCGCCATGGTTATCACCGGCCATGTCAGCCACCTTTCGTGTCGTGGCCGACAAAGAATTCGGCCCCTTAACCTGTATGTAGGCTAAGGGGCTGTCACAAGCTCATCTAGATTCGTAGCTGAGCCAACTACTCTGTCACAATCTCATTCCTGAAGACCAGGGAGCTTTTGAAGCGAGATTCCGATTAACTTTTCGTAGCTCCGACCACCTGGACGACGGCTGACCCGCCGCTCTGCCTCGATGTCAACCTGATCGCCAGGATGCAGGGTCACTACATCGGCAGCTGAAATCGTTCCTATAGAGAGCGTTATCTCTTGCTCGCTGTCCGTGAGGACACGGAGCTTATCTTTCTGCGACATGGTTACAGTCAGAATTTTGCCAACGATGTGAATCGTCTCGCTATCGATATTTGCGTTCTGAATGACGACGGAAGCGTGTTTAGCTGTCTCATGCGTCAATCTAGACGTCTCGGGCGGCCTACCAGGTTCCTCCCATTCGAAGTCAACGTCAAGCGCGCCTTTGTCGACAGAATCACAGAAGGCTTTCATGGTAGAGGCCACGCGTGGGCCATGGTCCGTAAGTCGGTCGAGAAAATCCGTCTTGTCTGGCCCATCGACGTTGAGATCCTTAATCAGAGACGTGAACTCGTCAAACGCCAGGTCGGCAAGAGGCCGCGCGCCGATTTCGTCCTCGAGATCGAAGAGCGACTGGTCCTTCCCCTCGGGATAGAGGTCCGACATCCTGTCAAGCGTTGGAGCGACCTGTATGACCACAGAGCCGGGCATTGGCGATGCCACCATGGAAAGCTGTGTCCTACCGGTAACGCTGAATGGCAATGCGCCTGCAGAAGTCATAATTCCCTGAATGGAAGCCCCAATTGCATCAACACCGTCTTGCAGGGCCGAGAGGAACGTGCCGACGGCTTTGAGCGGTGCGGTGTGACCCTTTACGGAAGGTCCGGTGATGTGAATCACACCAATAGACGCGGGGTCGTCCTCTGGAGAGTGTTCGCGGACAAAGGCGTTCACACCCATCAGGGCCGCATCAGCAGGGTTCTCTGGCACCGTATAGGTGACATCGGGGTCAAAGCCCAGGGAGGACAAATAATCATCGAGGTTAGGCGTCGTAGCCATCGATAATCACCTCCAAGTACCCTGCAGCCGGATAATGCCAGCGATCGTTTCCTTCAGCAAAACGTGCCTTCGACCAGAACTGGTCCCAATAACCACGTGTCACCATGTAGTTGTAGTCGTACCCGTACTCGGTTGGCGGCACTGGCAGCAAGTAGGAGTCAACACGGTCGTTCAGGCGCTTGACGAGCGGGTTCTTGTGCAGAAGGACCTGTGTAACGAACTGGCCCCTCGGGTCACTGGCAGCTTTGTTATACGCATCGCCATCAACCAGATAGACGACGTCGATATCGTGCGGCACTTCCTCTGAGGTGATAAAGCTGCCGCCAATCCATACAGCCGAGAGCCTTCCATAAGCTTGCTGCACGACGGCGGTTACTTCTTGGAATGCATCCCATATCTCACGGCGATTTGCATTGTCTTCGGGTACGTATTTATTGCGTAGCTCATCCATGGTCGTCTGATATCGGCCAAGCGGAAGAACCCTGCGAACTGCACCGATTTCTTGCAATTCAGGAATCAAGGCTCCTCCTTTCGCTTGGTTTCAAACTGCCGAAGTTTGAATTAGAAAGTATATACCCCCTGACGTCACCGAAGGCTTCACGTTACTGGACTTTTGGGTAACTGTAAGCATCTGCCCGGCAGTTAGCACTCTCAACTCGCATAGTAGGTAAAGGTCACATATTAGCTGCGCAGTCTGTAGAAACCCGCTTCGTCCACGACCTTCCTACTTCCTATACAGCGCATCCAGCGTCTGCTTGTCGCCATCTTTCCACTCAATCCATCCGTTGTTGGACCCACCCAACACGAAGTCGGCTGCGCCGCTGGGCGTCGAGAAGGAAACCGTCTTCACCAGCCGTCCGCCATCGCCATCCTGGACTAGGTCACCGGACGCCAGCAGCTCCTGCCGCAGCTTCTCGTAGCGGTCGAGCTTCGGCTTCACTTTAAGGTCAACAGGTGAGCCCTCAAGCACATCGAACGTATCGCCCGTATACACACCACGCGCGCGCACGCCGCGCCGCGAAGTGTAGAACAGCTTCACGTCCGCCAACGCGTCATCGCTATCCTCGATCTGGTAGCCGAACGTGCCCATCACGAAGGCGATCTCCTCGTAGATCTGCTCGACGGTGGGCTTTTGGTACTGGTCGATCACGTAGCGCGGATCGACCTTGTTCTCCACGGTGTACCGCTTCGATGCGGTCGCCTGCTCGATGGCAAACTTCTCAAGTGCGCTCACGTTATCGAGCGAGAACGACTGAATGTCATCCGAGAGGAACAGTATCGCCTTGTTCCAGAAGTCCTTCTTGGCGTTGTGGTCGTCGAGCCGTGCGATGCCCTGCTTGGTCTGTCCAACGTACAAACGAGAGATGGCCCCATCCTCGTCGTTGATGAGGTAGTAGATGCCGCGCATCGGCAAGTCTGCAATTTGCTTTGCGCGGGAGAGGAGCGGTCTCGGCACGAACACCGTGGTCATGGTCGAGAGCGTGCAGCGGCAGATTCGCACCCCGTTGGGCTCGCCATCAATGAACTGCGTTGTCATGGTCTTCAGTCTTGCCATACTGCGCCCCTTATCAGAGTCTATTCCTGCGGCGAGTTATCGCCAGCGCCGTGCAGGCTCCGATACACGTCATCGACAAACGCATGAACCAGCTGCCTGCGGGCCTCCTCGTTGTTCAAGAGGAAGCCATACCACTCGTTGTCCTGGTCGTAGTCTTTGACCAACGCGTCCTCAGCGCGGTCATCCACCGTGTTGCGGAAGTCGCGGGCAGTGTTGACCCTCGCACTTTGCTGCACCTTCGGATCGGCGCGGAGCGTGTCAAGCAACGAGACGAGCGACCCCGCATGCACCACGGGATCGAGTGTCAACCCGAATCGAGCGTTCCACTCCTCAATGATGCGCGAAAGCTTCTCGTACTGGTCCTCGGCAAGACCGGTGCCCGTTCCCTTCGGGATATGAACCTCAGGCTCGGGCTCAAGTGGGACACCAACGTGTTCGCCCGACTCCTCGACCGTGAAATCTTCGAGCGAGACTTTATCGGCGATGTTGAAATCGTTCCCACCACCATGACCGGAGTCAATCTCGCGAATGAGCGACACGCAGAAGTTGTACTCCATGTGCATGTTCTTGTTCACGAACGGCGCGGCCTGCAGAAGGAAGCCGTACTGCTTGATGAAGTTCCTGATGACGCGCCTGACCTCGTCTGCCTCGTCCTCCTCCATAGCCCTGACCAGCGTGGCGGCAGCGTCGAGTAGTGCCCACATGCGGCCCTTCTCGCTGTTGGTCCGATGGGCCTTCGCGAGCAGCGTGTTGAACTCTTCGACGTCATCGAGGTCGAGGATGCCATAGCCGAGGAGCCTGCGCTCGGTCTCCCTCACATCGTCGATGGTCAGCGGCTCGGTGAGCAACGTGTTCTCGTAATAAGGGGCGAACGATTTCCTCACGTTGTCGTAGCTGTTTCGGAAATCGAGAACAAAGGTGCGCTTCTCGTATGGCGGGCAGATGCGGTTGAGCCTCGAAAGCGTCTGCACGCAGGTGATGCCCGATAGCCGCTTGTCCACATACATTGCCGCAAGGAGATTCTGATCGAAGCCCGTCTGGTACTTATCAGCGACGAACAGTATGCGGTAGTCGTCGGTGTCGAAGTAGTCAGGCAGCTTCTCCTCGGCGAAACCGTTGATGCCGACCTCCGTGTAATCCGTCCCGTCAACAGAAACAGAGCCAGTGAACGCCACGAGGGCGCGATACGAGCCCATAGTCTGCATGTGGGCCCTGCGCATCTCCTCGTAAGCGAGGTAGTAGCGTACGGCCTCCTCGCGTCCAGCTGTCACCACCATCGCCTTTGCCTTGCCGCCAAGCGTCATGGCAACCGTTGACGCGAAATGGTCGACCATCACGGAGAGGTTGCCCTCGATGGTCCCCGGTGCAACCGAGATGAGGTGTGCCAGCTGTCGCTTTGCGGCCTTGGATTCCAGCTCGGGGTCGTCATCAATCGCCTTCACGACCCTGCAATACGAATCGTAGGTCACGTAGTTCGAGGTCACATCTAGGATGAACCTCTCCTCGATGGCCTGCTTCATGGAGTACAGATCGAACGCCACCTTTTGGCCGGAAGCGTCCGTATGCCCAAACTGCTGCAGCGTCTTGCCGGTCGGCGTTGCGGTGAAGCCGATGAGCGTGACGTTCGGTTGCTTGCCAGATCGCGCGATATCGTTTGCCACAAAAGCGGAGAGCTCGTCAAGCGACGAATCCTCTTCGATGCCTTCTGCGAGCGTGTTGTTCACGGCCTGCATCGTCTTGCCCGAGGTTGACCCATGGGCCTCGTCGATGAGTACGGCAAAGTGGCTGCCTTCGCCCTCGAAGGTTCCTGGTTCGAGATGCAGAAACTTCTGCATGGTCGTCGCGATGATGCGATAGCTCTTGTGCAATGCGCGCCCAAGGTCAGCCGAGGTCTTCCCTTTGTCCATAACGCACACGATGGCGGGCTCCTTGGCTGTATCGAGCACGGTATCCTGGAGCTGCTTGTCGACGACCCTGCGGTCCGTCACGATGACCACCTTGTCGAATAGCGGCGAATCGGTACCCGGCAGATACGTTGCCGCGAGCTTATGCGATAGCCATGCGATAGTGTTGGTCTTTCCCGAGCCCGCGCTATGCTCGATCAGGTAGTTCCGTGCGGTAGCGTTGTGCGAGATGTCATCGACGACCTTCTGAACGGCGCGAAGCTGCTGATAGCGTGGGAAGATGCGCGTCTCGCCAACCTTCTTGCCCTGCTTGTTGCGCTTGGTCGCCATGTAGATGAAGTCGTAGATGAGGGTGAAGACAGAGTCCTTGGTGAGGACCTCCTCCCAGAGATACGCCGACCTTGGCCCTCGCGGGTTCGGCGGATTGCCAGGGCCGGTCGCATGAGCATCGCCGCCCTCGTCGCAACCTTTGTTGAACGGCAGGAACGACGATTCCTTTCCCCTCAGCTCGGTGCATACGTAGACCTCGTTCAGGTCGACGGCAAAGTGTGCGAGAGCACCCGCCTTGCTGTCAAGCAGCCTCGTTGTGCAGTCGCGGTCCTCCTTGTACTGGCGTATTGCCTCGCGATAGTCCCAGCTGGTTCCAGCAGAGTTGCATTTCAACTCGATAGTGAAAAGCGCCAGGCCGTTCAGAAAGATTACAAGATCGATCCGCTCGTCTTCCTTGTGCCAAACCTCCTGCATCACCGAGAGGTCGTTCTCTTCAAAGAGTCTGACAGCATTGGGGTCAAATACGGCAGACGGCTTCGGATACACAAGATCTAGCGTGGCCACGCCATCGAAGTCGACGCCGTCCCATAGTACGCGGATGAGCCCACGCCGGCCGATATCGGTAGCGACACGGTTAAAGATGCCCTCCTCGATGTCGCCGTCGAACAGGTTCCAAAGCTTCTCGAACGTCTCGGGCTGCGTATCCTCGATGAACGCCATGAGCATGCCGGGGTCCATCGCACGCTTGGCATCAAACTCAAAGTTGCCACGCTTGATGTAGCCATTCATTTCCAGTCCGTCATAAACGAGCTGCTGGAAGTCTTTCTCGGTGAGCGGGTTCTGTACAGTCATGGGCACATCCTAAACAACGCGGCGCTTGCCGGTAACGTATTCGTAGATGAGAGACTGGCGCTGGGCGCGAAGGGTTTCAAGCTGCTTGCACTTGCCGGCGATAAGGGCATCGACCTTCGAAATCTTGTCATCGAGATACTCGACTACTGCTTGCATTTCCTCAATTGATTCGGGTATGGCAAACGGCATGTTAAGCAGGTCAAACGAAGCGATATTCTGCATTGACTCACTAGCCCCGACTGACATCATCCAGCAATAGGCTCGAGCATAGGGCGAACTCAACGCGTACCGAACATATCGATTGTGTAGGGGCGTCTCGCAGTCGATTTGCCAAATCTTGTCTGGCAAGTAAAGATTGTCGCATTCCTTGTCAACCAAAGCGGCGGTTCCCACCCACTCCGAAGTATTGCAACGACTAACCAGCAATGTCCCGTACCGTACAGGGCACGACAAGCGCGGCGCCTCGTCATCGCCAACCGCCTTGTTGGCATCGGCGTTAAACCTGCCCTGAAAAACTGCGCTAAGAGACAGAACGCCGGGTTCGCCATCAATAGCCGGATACTGCGCGGCTCGCACGCTCGTGCCACTTTCAAAGTGACGAACGAGCCCCTTGAGCTTTGTCGTTTTCCATCCTGCGGGGATATCGCCAATCCAGTCGACGCCGCTCGATTTCAGCTTGGCATCGGAGTCCAGCCCTTTTGTAACCGCCTCCTGAATTAGGGATTTTCGGAAACCGCCGAGGATCTCCAACTGTTTGTAGATTACGTCAGTGGCCGTATCTATCGTACTTATGTTCTCATCAAGGCAGTCCGCGATAAGCTGTTGCTCATCGTAAGGTGGAAGCATCATAACGAATCGTTCCATGTTTGACTGCGATACTGAGTCCATTACGGTCCCATGTTGCACATGCACTTTGTATTGATCGAATACGTCGCTTTGGAGCACCCAAAACAGGTAGCGATTAGATATGCCCTCCTTAGTGGGCCTTATAAGTAGTAAATGGCTGTTCAGAGATACTTTATCTGGCGCGTCACTAATATAGGCAACCTTTCCGACTGTGCCATCTTTTGTAAATAGTACGTCGCCGTTCCGTACATGGATTGAGCTGTCCTCACAATATCTGCTCTCAGAGATGTGGTAGCAGAGATTCCAGTCCACACCCCCCGAACGAAAGTCAGTACCTGTAACCAGGTATGGACCATCGTCGATAAAATCATTTGAGTTCAGTCCTTGCCAACCAATCCGCCCCTTCATATAGAAAGAGGTTCCGAGTTTGCAAAGACCCCAGTGCTCGGGTATACGCCCAATCCAGCTTATGCTAGTTTCTCTCTGCCGAGTATTCATGTCAGCCGAGCTCCGATACTAACATCGATAGCTCGTCTTCCAGCTGCAGGAACTCGTCAAGTAGTTCCCCAGACGGTCGTGGCGCTTCGTACTGGAAGAAATAGCGCGTAAACGGGAATTCCGCGCCGGTCCGCACAACCTTGGGCGTTTCCTCGTCAAACCATTGGGCGTCAGGCACGTACGGATGCACCTCACGGGCAAAGTAGTCTTCAACGGGCTCGGCCAAGCGTACAATCTCTGTATCTTTGGTCGCCGGGTCGTATTCGACGCTGCCATCGCGCTTGTACCGAAGCGGCGCCTCCTTGTCGATGGCCGATAGGGCGAACATGACTTTCTCTATGACAGCCTTGCGCTGCGCGGGTGTCTCGCCCTTGCGATAATCCGGCACATCAGCAAAGAGCGTCTTCAGGTGCGCCTCAAACGCTTTGTGATCGTACCAAACTTCATCACTCACGTTGTCACGCAGGATCTGCACCATCTGTTCGAATACGGGTTCTGCCGTCTCAAGATCGGCCAGCAGCTTCGCTTCCTTGTCTTTGCGATCTGCCTCGTCGATGAGTCGCAGCTCTTCCATCTTCGCGGGGTCGTGCATGCCGCGCATGAACTGGCCCTCGCACATGGCATCAATGCGTTCGTCGCATATGCAGTAGCTCCGCTGAAGCGGCTGGTAGACCGCATACTCCTTGTAAAGGAACTCTTCGCAGGGAAGAATATGGCTGCGCTCGTTTTCCTCAAAGGCATGATAGAGGTCCGTGATCTCCTCGGCCTGCTCTTCCGAAATGAACTTGCGCTTCTTGCCAAGTGAACGCCGCATCGGCTCCCAAATGTTAGTGGCATCGATGAGTTGCACCTTGCCGCGACGCTCTGCGCGTTTGTTGCGTGAGATAACCCAGATGTAGATACCGATACCGGTGTTGTAGAAGAGGTCGGTCGGCATACCGATAATGGCCTCAACGTAGTCGTTCTCCAGCAACCAACGGCGCACCTGACTTTCACCCGATGTCGTGCCACCCGAGAAAAGCGGGCTGCCGTTCGAGATGATGCACGCGCGACCATACTGCGGGTCAAGCTTGTAAATCACGTGCTGCATGAAAAGGAGCTGCATGTCGCCTTTCGCAGGAAGTCCCGCCGGGAATCGTCCGTTGGGCTTGAGGTGCTCTTTCTCCACGGCCTTCTCTACGCCTTGAGAGGCGTCCTTGCCGCCCCATGGCTGTCCGAACGGAGGATTGATGAGCGACAGGCGCATGAACTCGCCTGGGAAGCAGTCTTCCTTCATGGTGTCCGCGAGCTTGATGCGGTCCTCGCGTTGCCCTTTGATGAGCATGTCGGCAAGGCAGATGGCATGAGATTCGGGGTTGACTTCCTGCCCATATAGATAAACCGTCGCATCGGGGCACATTTCGGCAAGCTTCTCCTGGGCGCAGGAAATCATTCCGCCCGTTCCGCAGGCGAAATCCCCCACATTGATGTTCTTGCCAGGTTCGGTTAGGTCGTCGCATCCCTCGGCAAGGGCAAGGCGAACCATGAGTCGCACGATCTCGCGCGGAGTGTAGTGATCACCAGCCTCAGCATTCTCAGAAAAGCGTCGGATGATCTCCTCGAACATGTATCCCATGGCCACGTTGCTCACGGTATCGGGGTCGAGGTCGAGGTCTGCGAATTTGCGTACCACTCCCGTGAGCTTGGCCCCCTTCGCCATCTTGTCAATTTGCTTCTTGAAGTCGAGGTCGCTGATGATCTGCTTGATGTTGGGCGAGAAAGAGTCAAGATAACTCTTGAAGTTTCGCGCAAGCGACTGCGGCTCAGCCAAGAGCTTGGCGAGCGTCCAGCGGCTGTAGTTGTAGAACGGGAATCCCGAAATCTTCCGTAGAACCGCATCGGGCGTGTGCTTGTTCTTCTCGTATGCGGAGCAGACGGCATCACGCGTATCCGCCATGGCGCATTCCAGTCGACGGATGATAATCATCGGAATGATGACGTCCTTGTACTTGTCCGACTGGTATGTTCCACGAAGACTGTTCGCTATGCTGAATACGGCATCTACCTGCCGCTTGACGTCGATGGAGCTCTCGCTTGCCACTGCTCTCGCTCTTCCCATAACAGACTGCTGCCGCAGAGGCAAGCAGAAACCGATAAGTATAACCAAACTATTTTACCAGCGATAAGAATCGATGAGAATGAGGCAATAGGCGGGTTATACTAGCGATTCCACAGGCGGGATAATCCGCTGCTGGTGAGCCAGCAAAACAAGCGCGTATGCTCTTCTCGAGTTTATTTTGCCGCCATCCCTGGCTGCTGGCCTGGCCGTGCGCTACCAACCTCGAGTTGTCCGCAGCCCGGCCGCCCACACTCCGGGTGTGCGCTCGGGCCGTTCGTGCCACATGCAGCCCACGCGCCCATGGGAGTCTCCCGTACGGCCAGCCGTCGGCTTCGGTCGGTCTTCGCATACGCGCCTACAGCAGCTCGCTTCGCGGTCTGCTTCCGGCCGCGTGCTCAGCCCGCCCTACGCCGCCGCCCGGCCTAATGCAAGGTCAACGGGGGCGCGTGGTCAGCGTGCGTCACGCCCGGCCCGAGCGCACACCCTACGCGCGGTCGTCCGGTCTGCTGCCGTCACGCGCCCGTCCGCGTCCGTCCAGTCCATCAGCCAGCGCGGGCGTCAAAGGCCCCACCGCAACGGTTGCCTGGCTGCCACCGCACGTCACCGGCCACCGTCTCCGAGCCGCTTCACCAGCAGCCGGCGCCCAGCAGCGCCCGCCAGAAGCCGTCCCAGAGCCGCGACAGCCCCTCTTGCGACCCCCGAACTCGCCAGCTCCACAGAGAGCGCCTGCGGGCTCCTGGCAGCCCACCCGATGCCACATGCCACCCCGGACGCCGCCCCAGCCGTTACAATTGCTCCTGCAATCGTCCACCGAAAGCGAGGCGAGCCCCATGGCCATGCCCACCACCATAGACGGCCGTGCGGCCATCCAGTCATCCCTCGTGCGGGCGTGGGGGCTCGAGGACTACGCTCGCATACAGCGCACCGTGCGCGAGACCGACGTCAGCTCCGACGCCGACTTCCAGCGGTTCTACAACCGCTTCTACCGCGTGCGCAGGAACGCGGAGTGGCAGTCGAGCTACTACGCGATCATGGAGAGGGAGAAGGCCACCCCCTCCATGGCGTTCGAGGACGTGCTGCGCGAGATGAACGAGCTCACGGGCAATGTGGAGGCGTCCTTCACCAGCAAGATGATCGCCACGCTCCACCCCGACAGGCCGATATGGGACAGCCTGGTGCTCGCAAGGCTCGGCCTGAGGCTCAAGGGAACGACGGCGCAGGCCAAGCTCGAGAACGCCGTCGAGGTGTACGGGAAGATCGTCTCCTGGTACGAGACCTACCTGGCTACGGAGGATGCCGAGAAGAACATACGGCTCTTCGACGAGCTCCTTCCCGACTACGCTTGGCTCACCCCCGTAAAGAAGGTCGACTTCCTCCTCTGGAGCGAACGCTAGGTATCCTCACCATTGGAAGCCTTGCCCCTCGCGAGCCCACGGGCACGCGCCTTGGCCGTCTTCTCGTCCTCGCCGTACCACTTCTGCCGATACTCCCAGGCGTTCATGGTGACGCCCACCTCGGCCATGTCCTGGCGCTTCTCGGCGCTCGTGTCCGTGATGATGCTGTCGTCGAACGTGACGCGCACCTCACCCTCGTCCGGGAGCTCGACCCCGAGCGAGCGCGAAGCCGCCATGACGGCCCTGCATATCCCAGCGATAGCGCCCTCCAGCGCATGCTCGTGCCTGCGGATGTTGCGCATCAGCGCCGAGTTGTCCGCCGAGACCTCCGTCGCGGTCTTCACGTACCCCGCTCCGTCGAAGTCGAAGTACCCCAGGCCGAAGCCCGTCAGGTCGCCGAGCATCTGCAGCGCGCACCTGAAAGCCCTCACCTGAGCGTCGGTCCTCAGCGCCGGCGCAAACTCCTGAATCGTGTCCTCCGTGCTCATCACCTTCCGGAACACGGTGCAGTCCTGCCGCCCAAACGGTATCGAGACCTTGCGCCCCCTGCCGTCCGTTTCCTGGTCGAACATCACGTCACTCAGGAACACCCGCATCTTGCCGTTGTCGATCTCCGAGATCATCGCGTCGAAGGCGAGGTCCACCGCCTGGATAGCGTCCACCGCGTCCGCGAACACGCTCTGCCCGTACGGGCTCATGTCCACGCGCGTATTGTCCACGGCCGGCTTCACGATGGCGAAGGTGGGATAGGGAGAGCCCGTCTCGTACACGGGGCACACGCCCGCAGGCGCGACCTCGTTGCCGTGCTCGTCAAAGCACACCGTGACGATCCGATAACCGCCCCTCCCCACGCTCTCATTAGGCGAGAAGGACAAAGCGGCCGAGAAGTCCGTCCCAGCACCCTTGAGGTGCATCTGCAGCTGGTCGACCGCGCGCCCCCGCCAGAACGCCCGCGTGACGAACGCGCACTCCGTCACGCCCTCCTCGTCCCACGTGAGCGGTATCACCATGCGTGCGTCGTAGTGCCTAATGCGCACGCTCCCCGCATCCGCGTCCACCCAGAGCGCCCACGCGCCCGTCCCCATGCCAAATGCCTTGACCACGGTTGCCTGTGCCGCCGCCATGAAGCCGCTTTGGGCGAGAAACCCCTCGAGCCAGTCCGTGCACTCCTGCGTCCCGCACACCACCTGCGTCTTGTCGTTCAGCAGCAGCGACCCCCACTCCCAGCATACCCGCATCGCCGGATGAATCGAGCGCCTATGCACCTCGTACAGGCGTCCCACACCATCAGTGTCCTTGTAGTCGTAGAACGACCCGCACGCCTGCATCCACTCGTGCCACGAGCGAATATGCGGCTCCATCGCCTCCAAGGGCAGCACAAACCCAAGCGCCCGCAGGTACTCTCGCACGTGCTCGGGCACCCAGTACTCCTCCTCGTACGTCTGTGCCATCTACATCGCCCTCCATCGCCCGCATCCAACCGGCTCTCCTGGCAGCTCCTCCAGCCCCCGCTCCTTTTCTTTCGCTTGGCGAGAAGAACGCGCCGCCTCCGCCACACGCCGCCGCACATCCATCCCATACGCCACGCGCTTTAGCTTTAGATGCCGAGAAACCCGCCCGAACATCCCCAGCTCCCCGCATCCGCCGCGCTCCTCACGGTTCAAGTGCAAAACGCACCGAGAAAAACGTCCGTCACCTTGCGTTTTCAGTTGGTAGCTGAATATGCCGAGAAACACACCCGTCACCCCCTCAGCACGTCGTCCATCATTGCGTAGCGCACCGCGTCGATGGAATGGTCATCACCGTCGGGGATCTCGTCGATCCAGCGCCCGTCGCGGTCGCGCAGGAACTCCTTGCAGGTGAACTCCTCGAACGTCCGCGGACACCGCGCAGGGTCGATGACAATCTCTCGCAGGCCCGCCAGCCAGTCGTAGGAGAGCCTGCGCATCCGCGCCTTCCGCGCCGGGTGCACGCGTATGCCGAGCTCGCGCCGCCAGACCGCCATCTGCATCTTGGAGTCGGGCGTGTCATCGCACCACACCAGCTGGTCGTGGAAGTAGGGCTCCGCGCCCGGCTCGTCGGCGTAGGTGAGCGCGTCCACCACGATGCGGCCCGTGTCGGCGGGCATCGTCTTGTTGGCCGAGTGCTCCTCAAAGACGGTGAGCCTGCGCGCGCCCGGCTCCCAGCCGCAGCGCACGAAGCGCCACGGGTCGGGGAACCATCCCCAGTCGACGCCGTTTCGCACCCGCTCGAAGCCCCGCACACGCTCGTCGGTGAGCCTGGCCTCCACGATGTTGTCGAAGACCGCGCCGCCCGTCCCGGTCACCTCGCCGAGGTATTCCCAGCGCCATGCGCGCTCGTTCTCCTCGTGCAGGTACTCCGCCTCCTCGATGAAGAGCGCGCCGAGCCACCCTGGCCGCGTCTCCACCACGTCGAGGTACGAAGAGCGCCTAACGAGCGTGTCCGCCCGCCGCCTGCGCTCGATGCACTCCACGTTCACCCAGCTCCACATCGTCTTGGGCGGGTTGTAGCTGTAGAAGATCCAGAAGTCCTCGCCGCCGCGGCGGAGCGAGTTGAGAATGGAGCGAACCGCCTCGATGCCGTCGAACTGGTCGAGCTCCTCGAACCACGTCACGGCGCAGTAGCCGCGCGTGAACTTCACGCCCTTGAGCTTGAGCGGATCGTCGGCGCCCCGGAAGACGACGCGCTGCCCCGTGGGCAGGTAGACGATCTCCATCGGCGAGAGCTTCGTTTTGAAGTACGCCGAGAGCCCCAGCGCCTCGATCGCCCAGAGCACCTGCTGGTACACCGAGTCACGCAGCGTGTTGGAGAAGCGCCGCACCACGCACGCGTTCGCATAAGGAAAAGCCACAACGAGAAGAACGATGCACAGGCTGATGAAGCTCGACTTCGTGCTCCCTCGGCCACCGTGCAGCCAGTAGTGCGTGTGCCCATGTGCCATCACGTCGCCGAGCACATCGTGGAAGCGCGGGATGCACAGGTCGGCGGCGCTAACCATCGGCACCGCCCGCCTCGCCCTCAAGCTCGTCCTCATCGGCCTTCGGCTTCGCAGCGCCAACCGCCACGCCGAGCACAATCTGAGGAGCCGCCTCGGCGCGCTCGCCCTTGTCGCGGGTTGTCTGCGCGTACTCGTCGGGATACTTGCGTTCCAGGAGCCAAGCGGCTGCGGTCCACTGGCCGTTCTTCTTGGTGGCCGCCTCGCGGATGGTGGTGAGCAGCGTCCGCTTGTAGTCAGCTTCTGCCTTTTTTAGCGACTCGCCTAACGCGCGATGCAGCCTCCCGCTCGGCTTAGAAAGCCAGCGGTACAGCGTAGCCTCGTGAATACCCACCGCCCGGCAGATGTCCTTGTTGGAGAGACCATCGCCCTTGAGCTCGGTCATCTGCTCTATGAGCTCCTCGGTGAGTTTCGGTCTCATTGCCGGACGCCTCCCTCCGTGACAAGCCTGCATTCGTACAGGCTCATTGTCCGGAGATGTCACAAAACGCTGGTATGATGTGAGCATCAACCTTCAATCCAGCCATCGGAGGAGGTTGCATGGGCTCACGGGCAAATGCAGCGGTCATCGAGAGTGGCAAGTGCCACGTCTACTACTCCCATGGGGCAGCGCAGTTCATGGACGCGCTAATGTTCTGGGGACCCAAGCACGCCCTACTCGAAGTCCGCGACTGGCGGGGAGGCTACGAGGATGACGGCGATCCCCAAAACGGATGGTGGCTCGATAACGCGTGGGCGGAGGGCGGCTGCTGCATCGACCTAGATAGCCGACACCTGATTCTATACGGCGGGGAAGACATCGAATGCGATATCCTCTGGCTCGAGACGTACCTCAGGCTGCTCGAGTACACCTGGAGGGGATGGACAGTCGAGTGGTCATGGGGAGAGCTGGCGCAGATTGCCCGCTATGCCGGAGTCACGGGTGACAAGCTCGAGGAGATTGACTGCAAATACAAGGAGTGCCCTTCCGATCTGGACTGGTACATCGACAAGTTCCTCTTCGATATCCCCGACAAACGGTACTCGGGATCATCGACCCTTTCTGTTCTGTCAAAGGGCGAGATACTAGCAGCATTCACGTGCGAGAGCGAACCGGAGGCCATGCTCACCGTCGAGGGTCGCATAGGAAGGCTTCTCGACCACCTGCGGCCTTCGCCCCTCGTCCGCGATGATGACGAGTTCCTCATGGGATCTCTCCACCTCGACTTCGACAAGCGGGAGATATGGGTCTGGCGGACGTGGGACAACCACATCGATATCGACCTGCCGGCGTATTGGTCCGGTTGGAAGCTCTTCGACTGCAAGTATCACTACCGCAAGTTCTACTCCTCCGTGCCACGATTTATCGAGTTCGTCCCGCGCTCCGAAGACCTCTACATCCAGAAGATCAGGGACTGGGTCTGCAAAGATAAGGACTACTTCGCTCCCCACGGGCTTGCGCTGGAGGAGCGCGAGCGCCTCTTCGAAGAAGTCCGCGCTCAGTATCGCTCAGACAATCCAACTCCAAGAATCCTTCCGGAGCTATAGGTGCCTCACTCACGCTCACGCTTGCCCTTGAGCCCGTGCTTGCGCATGAGCCGCGAGTTCTGCTGCCGCAGTCGCGCATACTCCCGGCGCGCCGCCTCAATCTCCGGGCCTTCCTCGCACCCTTCCGCCTCGCGGCGCAAGATCTCGTTGAACGCCCTCTCCTCGGCAACGTGCGCTTCCTCCGTGCAGCGTGGACACATCCCGCTCTGGCGGTTCAGTCGCACCCCAACGGCACCGCACTGCGGGCACACCTCTAGCACCCTCAGACTCGCGTGGATTCGCGACGCCTGCATTTCGATGGCTCGGACGGTCCTCTCCACGCCGTAGCGCCTACGAATTTCCTCGCGCACCACCGCAGCGCCCCGGTGCCCCAGCTCACGGATCACGTCGTTCTGTCCGGTCGTCCACGCGCTCATTGGGCCGACCCCGCAAAGCCCATCAGAACCTGTGAAAGCGAGGCGCGGGAATCAACGCCATAGAAAAGGTTGTCAAGCAACCTTTCTATAGGTGTTGATTGCCTAGCTTTCCCGCACCGACTGCCTGTCAATTGACGAGCTTGACAATCTCTGAGCTTTCCCTGGCAGGCTTTCGAGTCACTCATCGGCTCCACCCACCTCCAGCAAATCGGTGCCAAGCGGCGGCTGCCAAGCCGTCCACGCTATGTGGTTGCGCTTCTGACCCTTGCCGTCCATCTGCATCTTCACAAGCTGATACTCATCAAAGTCGATGAGGTAATCCTTGATGGTGTTTGGTGAGAGCGCCGTAACATTCTGCACCGTCGAGAAGGGCACGGGTTCACCGCCGTTCTTGTCGAGAAGATCTTTGATTCTCTTGCGCGCCTTCTCCTTGCGCTTCTCCTTCTGCGCGGTCTTCTTGCTCGCCTCGGCGCGCCGAGCGGCCTCGCGCGTGGGTGCCTTGTCGAACTTGCCGTTGTCATCCCGAAGGAACATGCCGTCGATGCGCACAGCGTTGAAGTCGAGGTTCTTATTGGCCTTCGACTTTTTGAAGCTGCGCAGGTCGGTCGACACACGCACCACAACGGCGCCATCGGGCAGGTCTGCCACGTCCTCCTCGCTCGGGGCGAGCTCGGTGAGCGACCACATCGCGCTGTAGTTGCGCCCCAGGGTGCCCGCCCCACTCACGCGGTCGCGAGCCTCCTTGAGGTCCTGCGGCCCCTTGCTGAAGTGATGCATGTAGATGACGCCCGCGCCGGTCTTGCTTGCAATCATCTTGAGGTATCCGAGCGTTGTCCTCGCGTCAGCGTTGCTGTTCTCGTCACCCGCGAACAACGGGTAGATTGGGTCAATGATGACAACGTCAGGACGATAACCGCTTCCGCAGACTACCTCAGCGATGTCCTTGACCGTCATCTCCGGGCTATCGTCCGTGTGGGCAATTCGCACATGCGAAGCAACATCAGCAGCAATCCCAGAGGCGAGAGATGCCTCGACGATGCGGTTCACATACTCCGCCTGGTTCATCTCAGAGTTCACCACGAGAATCCTCCCGCACTGCGTGAACTCGAACCCGAGAAGACCCGTGCCCGTCGCAAAGGCAACGACCATTTGCGCGGCAAGGAATGTCTTACCGACCTTGGGCGCCGCGCCGACAAGCATGATGCCCTGCTTCCGAAAGGTGTTCTCGATCAGCACGGGCGGAAGCTCCTGCAACTCGGACGGCATGGGAATAAACAAGTTCTCGAAGCGCGCGGCGACGTCCTTCGACTCTTCGGCGTCCTGGTCACCAGCATGAGGACGATGCGCCTCCGCCCAGCTGTGGAAGTCCCGCGCACCCATGTCCGTGCCGAGAAGCGACTGTCGTTCCGTCCCTCGGCTCGCCCCCGCCAGCCTCGTGAGGCGGCTCGCGTCTTTGTTGGCGGCGTCAACCTTGAGCCCAGCGGCGTCGCAGAGCTCGTGCAGCAGCCGCACGCGATCCTCATAGTGGTTGGGCCTGTCCGCCTCCACGCGCACCAAGGCGTGAACGGACTTCCCGCCGCTTTTGGTCAGCGCCGTGATGGGCAGGTCGAGCTCGCTCATGATGCGAATCTGCTCGTCGACGGGAATCTCGTCGCTCTCTATGAGGGCGTGTCTCCACGCCGTTGTCCTTCCCTTGCCGCGCCCCGCCCCGTTGGTGGGGTTCTGGCAGACCCATATCCCCGCCTCAGGCTCGTATCCGTCGAGCACGCCTCCAAAGCCTTCGCTCTGCAGGCGCGCAATGAGGTCGTCCCGCTCATAGCACGTGCCGCCATCCGCGGGCTCCCACTTGCAACGCTTCTCCGACCAATTCGCCCGCACGGAGAGATTCACGTACTCGCCCGGCTCGAAGAGCGCCACGAGCTGTGCCACGGCCTGCTGCACCGGAGAGAGGTCCATGGCGGAGGGTTGGGCGGCCGAAGGAGCCTGGATAACAGAGCTGTCGGAGGCATCCTCCACCCAGCCTGCACGCTTTGCGTGCCAGAAGAGCGTCCCCGCGGTGATGCGCCCGTTCTCGCTCACATGCTCGAAGAGCCGGCGCGCCTGTGCCTCATCGTAGTTGTCTGGGTCGGAGGATGACCATCGAAGAAAGGTGTCGACGTCCCCGCCAGCCGCCTTATAGCTGATGCCAATGTTCTTCCATGTCTCGTAGTCTCGCGGCGGCACCATGGAGAGAAGCGCGCTGTCGGCACGCTCTTTGGAGACAACGCGTCCGCTCATGCCCCATCGCCGCCCGGGAGCCTGTGACGTGCCCTCACAATGGAGACGCAGCAAATGGTAAGCTGTGCCCGCAGCCCCTTAGGGGTTGCACTCCAAGCGTCCGCCGTGCGCTGTCCTCGCCAAAAGACCAGCACGGCGGGCGCATTATTCCGGAGACTCATGCGCCACCGCCCATCACATACTCAACGAATCGCGGCTTCGGTACGAACCACTGCCTACCGCCCACCTGAACGGCGGGGATCTTGTGCTCTCGACAGAGCTTTCGCACGTACTCAACCGTGAACCCGGTCAGTTCCGAAATATGCGTGGGGGTCAGCAGGTCGGGATATGCCGAGAAGAGCTCAGCAGATGCCCCAAGAGCCGCGCCATCCGAACTGGATTGACAAATTGAATGGTTGCGCCCCATGGCTACGACGCCACCTTCTGGAGACGCTCCTTCGCCTCGAGTCGCTCGAACGCCGCAAGCATCTTCTTGACCTGCCCGGGATACGGAACGAGATGACCGTTCTCAATCTGAGAGATCGTGGATACATGCAGCCCCGACTCCCGCCCAAAGGCAGACTTCGACAGGCCGAGCCTCTCCCTCCGCTGGGTAATTTCGAATCGCGAGAGTTCCATGAGGTACCTCCGTTCTTTGGCGTTGACGCGCCCTGTTGGTGTTGGTACCATCGTAGCCATCAGAGTTTACTGTTCTTTTTGGTTTACGGTAGATTTACGATATTTTGAGAGTGACGGTTACTATGAGATTGGTTGCCCTGAACGAAGAGCGCGCGGTATATCTCCCGGAAGGGGAAGATCGCGAGGTCGAACCTCGAGCCGCCCTGAACAAGCTGCTCACCGTCCGCTCTTGGAAGGCGATGCTCGACTTCTTGAAGAACGAGGCCTGCTGCTCGCTCTTTGCCAAGCGCGAGGACGATCCCCTTAAGAACGGCCTCTGGAAGCCCGAAGAGCTTCAAATCGACCTGTCCGGCTCCCTCAAGTCGCGGATTGATTCAGACAATGAGATTGACTATCTCGACGAACTAACCGAGAAGGACCTGCTTTCGGCGAGCAAAGACGAACTTCATGAAGTTTGGATTCCCGAGTTGTTGTTTTTTCGCGACAGCTATGTCCGCTACCTCACTATCGCTGCTTACGCTTTAGGAGCTACGCCTCCTGACGGATTGTTCAAGTTCCCCGAGATCACAGAGGCGCTCGACCAGGAATACGTCAGAGACTTTCTCAGCGATGTTTCGAAGTATGCCGCTGTTGCCCTTGACGATGAGTCAACTCACAAGATAGCGGGCACTTATTTTGACAGCATCGCGGAAGACACTATTTTTGAGAATTTTGGTAACTATCCCGACGGCATCAACAAAGACGGCTATTTGCTCACAACATACGAGGAGTGGCCCGAGAATCCGGTTGATTCGCTTGATAGCACCTACTACTTCCTCATCGTTTATGAACGAGAGAGGTACTCGAAAGAAGAGGCAATCCGACTGCTGTGCGGAGAGCTAATTACTGTTGATTTGGGCACGCCGATGTATCTAAACCCGATGGACTTCTACCACTACTACACCGACGAACCGGATTTCGAAATCAACTCCCTATTCTCGCTGAATCAGGGCTTTTTCCGTCCTAAAGATGACGGCGGCTTCACTCGCTGGCAAACCGCTCTCTATGACACCGTCGAGGACGCCATATACGATGGCCGAGTGTCTCTCTGCCCCGTTTGCGGCACTCCAATCATTACTCGCTCGACATCGAGCCGCGCTGAGTTCTGCTGCGAATCCCACAAGACGGCGGCTAGCAAACGCCGACGTCAGACCGCACATATCCTGTACGCCTCCGGCACCCCTCTCGAAGACGCAGTCGCACAAATCGGAGAGGACTACCGCACCTCCATCGAGCGCTGGTACGCGGAGGCCCAAAGAATTGCCCACCCCGCCCCATAGGGGCGTGATGGAATAGCAAAAGACCTGCTCACGACGCTCGCAAACCAAGGAGGTGAATGTAATGGCAAAAGGAGACGGAAGCATTACGGAGGTAAAGAAGCCCGACGGAACCAGCTACGCCCCCAAGCACTGGAAGGTCCGCATCGACCTCGGTACGAACCCTATCACCGGCAAGCGCGACGTGGTCTCAAGAAACATCAAGGGAA
This sequence comes from uncultured Olsenella sp., assembly GCA_949291295.1. Taxonomy (GTDB): domain Bacteria; phylum Actinomycetota; class Coriobacteriia; order Coriobacteriales; family Atopobiaceae; genus Thermophilibacter. Next base: position 43,580 of record CASEVE010000004.1, on the reverse strand, counting down.
CCAAGTCCGACGCCTGCAAGCTGCGCGACCAACTCAAGGCAGACCTCGAGAACGGTCTCTCGGCCAACGCCGACAAGATGACCTTCGCCGAGTTCGCGGAGCAGTGGCAGCAAGCTCGCGAGACGGCGGCGGAGATCAGCAAGACGCGCTTGCGCCGGGAGCGCACCATCATCGAGGACATGTGCTCCTACATCGGAGCCATCAGGCTTCGCGACATCACTGCCCAGACCATCGAGGGGCTCTACATGAAGATGCGCTGGGACAAGACGGAGGAGAAGGGCAAGTGCAGCGGCACCACCATGAACATGATCCACAAGCTGCTCAAGCAGATTCTCTCGCGTGCCGTGGACTACGACCTCATCCTGCGCAACCCCGCCGAGAAGGTCAAGGCGCCGCGATGCGACACACCGGACCGCCGCCCCCTCACCACCGCTGAGGCACGTCAGCTGCTCGCGACCATCGACGAGGCAGAGTACGAGGCGTATGCGTCCCGCGACGCCATCGAGGAACGGCAGGAGAAGCGCGGCGACACCTCGGAGCGGAGCTACCTGCGAGGCCTGTCCAGCATCGGCAACGTCATGGCGGCACGCATCGGCCTCGCAACCGGTATGCGACGCGGAGAGGTCCTGGGCCTCACGTGGGGCCATATCAGCTTCGCACGGGGAACCATCCGCGTCACCCAGTCGGTCACGACCTACGGTGAGGTGAAGGAGCCCAAGACCGAGGCGGGGAAGCGCGTCATCGCCGTGGACGAGAAGACCATCGAGCACCTGAGGCGGTGGAAGCAGTTCCAGCGAGAAGAGCTCGCCATTCTGTCGCTCGAACAGACGAGGGACACACCCGTCTGCTGCAACGACAAAGGCGGCCTCATCGCCCCGACGAACTTCTCGCGCTGGTGGCGGTCCTTCACGAAGGCCCACGGTTTCGAGGGCCTGAAGTTCCATGAGCTCAGGCACACCCAGGCAACGCAGCTCGTCGCCGGCGGCATGGACATGAAGACCGTCCAGCACCGGCTCGGCCACGCCTCGGCAACCCTGACGATGAACCTCTACGCCCACGCGCTACCCGAGAACGACGCCCAGGCGGCTCAGCTCATCGGCAGCCTGTTCTCCGAAACGCCGAGCGAGCAGGCAAGGCAGGAAGGAGCTCTCAGGGTCGCGGTCTAAGGCGATTGCGCCCCGGATTGTGTCCCAGTCCCCGTTGTGTCCAGATTGTGTCCCACGAAGGAGGAGCGATGAGGCTTCAAAAGAAAACAGGCCAGAGGACGCATCCCCTGACCTGCGGTCTTGTTGGTAGCCCGTACCAGATTCGAACTGGTGATCTCCGCCTTGAGAGGGCGGCGTCCTGAACCGCTAGACGAACGGGCCATTTGGTAGCCCGTACCAGATTCGAACTGGTGATCTCCGCCTTGAGAGGGCGGCGTCCTGAACCGCTAGACGAACGGGCCACATATACAATTGAAAGGCAAATGGCTGGGACTGAGAGAGTCGAACTCCCGTTGACGGAACCAGAATCCGCTGTCCTACCACTAGACGAAGTCCCAATTTGCCATTCTGTGCGCCTCTCAGCGCGGAGAAATACTATACGGGATTGCGCCACGTTGTGCAAGCGCAATTTCTGAAGAACTTGTGTCCTCCCTGCGTCTCGCACCCTGGAGCATCCGGGCACAATGAGCGGCAGGCATCACCAGCGAAGCCAGGCGAGAAGGGCGTCGCGCTCGTTGGGGACATCTCCCGCCATGACGGCGGCGAGCAGCTGCGCGAGAATCATCCCCACACCCGGGCCGGGCTCAATCCCCCGCTCACGGATGACGTCGGCGCCGCAGACGGCAAGCTGGCCCACACTCCACGCTCCCCCACCGGAGAGCTCGCGTCGCAGGGTTGCCGTCATGGCGTCAAGCTCTACGGCGTAGCCCATGCACGCGGGCGCCTTGGCAACGGCATCGGAGCGCTTGAGGTCAAGAAGGGCAAAGGCGAGCTCGGGGGCCCTTCCGGGCGCCATGCGCTCAAGCTCCGCGAGCATGCGGCGCACGGAGGGCGCCTTCGCGCTGATCTCAAAGTCGTGCAGTCTCACGAGCGCACACGCCCCGCGCACCACCTCGCGAGGAACGGCGAGACGGCCCATCACGCAGCGAGCCATGCGCGCCCCCTCCTCGGGGTGGCCGAAGAAGTGCCCGCGACCCGAGACGTCCTGACTCCAGCAGGCGGGCTTTGCGACATCATGGAGAAGCGCGGCCCAGCGCAGCTCCCTCAGCGGAGCGCCCCCCGCAAACTCCTCCACCCCCGCACAGACCCGCGCTGTGTGCTCGAGCACATCGTAGGCGTGGTAGGGGCTCCTCTGGTCAAAGCCGCGCATGGGGGCAAACTCCGGAACCGCTGCCGCCATCACATCAAACTCGTGCATCAGCGCCCAGGAGACCTTTCCCGTGGCAAGGATGCCATCGAGCTCCTGACCTATGCGCTCCTGTGCAATATCCGACAGCCCGTGCGCGCATGCCACAAGGGCCTCCTGCGTAGCGGGCTCGATGGTGGCGTCAAGTCGGCAGGCAAAGCGGACCGCGCGCAGCACGCGAAGGGCATCCTCCTCAAAGCGTCGACGAGCCTCCCCCACCGCACGGATGATGCGCGCCGCCAGGTCCTTCTCGCCTCCAAAGGGGTCGAGAAGGCCGCGCTTGGGGTGAAACGCCATGGCGTTGACGGTAAAGTCACGTCGGGCAAGGTCCTCGCGAACATCCGTGACAAAGCGAACCTCATCGGGGTGACGACGGTCCGAATAGGTCCCCTCAACGCGGTAGGTGGTGGTCTCGATAGGCTGTCCGTCCACGACGGCGGTCACCGTGCCGTGGGCCGTGCCCGTCTCGTGGACGTCGATGCCCGCCTCTCTAAGGACGCGCGCCGTCTGCTGCCAGGGCGCGGAGGTCGTCACGTCAACGTCGTGACCCGTGGCGCCCAGAAGCGCGTCTCGCACCCAGCCGCCCACGACCCAGGCCTCATAGCCGGACGCCTCGAGCGTATCAACCACAAGGCGTGCGTAGGCAGGCAGCTTTGAGGCAAGTTGCGCCTCGATTGGGCTCATCGGCGGCTCCTTTCAGACTCCCTGAGATTCTAGCAGGTGAGCCACATGGCAGCGAGAAGGACAGGCGGATGCGCAGTGCATACGAGAAGGGGCGCCCCGCAGCGCGGGACGCCCCTTGTGAGGTGCCTATGAGGCCTCTGTGCTAGCGACGGCGACGAGAGGCGGCGATGGCGCCAAAGCCGGTCAGCGCGGCGGCAGCGACTGCCACAACGGAGGTCGGGTCACCGGTAGACGGGACCTTCTCGTCACCGGCGGGCTTGTCGGCGTCCGTTGCGGGCTTCTGCGGATCGGGCGTCGTCGGCGTGGGGTCGTCGTCGCCGGGCTCCGGGGTCTCGGAGCCATCGTCTGCGGGCACCCAGCCGGCATAGAGAGTAAAGTCGCCGGTCACCGGAGTGGAGAAAGCAAACGGATCGGAGAGGTTGCCCTCGGCGTCGGAGGTGAGGAACCAGCCGACGAAGGTGAAGCCCTCGCGCGTCGGGGCCTCGGGCTCGGAGGGCGTGCCCTTGTCCGAAACGGTGAGCTTCAGATCATCCTGGCCGTTGCCGAGAACCACGGTGACGGTGTGGGTCTTCGCGGGCTCGTCCGTGCCAGGTTCGTCAGGGCCAGGCTCATCGGTCCCGGGCTCGTCGGTCCCGGGCTCGTCGGTTCCGGGCTCGTCGGTCCCCGGCTCGTCAGTGCCGGGCTCGTCGGTCCCCGGCTCGTCAGTGCCGGGCTCATCGGTACCGGGCTCGGAGGCAGCAAGACCATCGTAGGCGGCGTTGAGTGCCTCAAGGGCATCAGCAACCTGCTCCTGCGTAGCGTCAGCGTTGTCGAGAACGGCCTGGGCATCCTCAAGGGCGTCCTGGTATGCCTTCCAGCTCTCGGCAGTGTACTCGGACTCGACCAAGCCCTCGGCCTCGAGCTCGTCGACCCTCCCCTGGAGCTCGGTCTTGTCGACCTCGTCTCCCGGCTCGGGGCCAGGCCCGGGCTCGGCAACCTTCTCAAAAGTAACCTCAATGGTGTGGTTTGAGCCAACCTCGGTGAACTCGTAGCTCTCGACAGCGCCCACGGACTCGCCGTCAACAACAACGTCGGCGATCTCGTAGCCCTCATCGGCGGCGACCGCGAAGGACTGGCTCTCGCCCTCGGTCACCTCAACCTCGCCGGACGGCGTGATGGTGCCGCCCTCGCCGGCAGTGGCGGTGATGACAAACGTCTCGGGTTCGGGCTCGGGCGTCTCGCCGCTCAGGCCCTCGGTCGCGGCCTTGAGCGCGTCGCTCACGCGGGCAACATCGTCGTTCAGCGCCAGCGGGCTCTTAAGCTGGGCGCGCGCCTCAATGAGGGCCGCCCAGAACGCGGACTCGGCGTCGCCGGTGCTCGCGACCGTGATGCCCTTCTCGGCAGCCAGCGCCTCGGCGGCCTCGACCTGCTCGGCCAGGGCGTCCTTGTCGACGGACTCCATGACCTTGAACTCCTGGATGAAGTAGGTGCCAGCGCCGGAGTTGGAGGCGATGCCCTGGAACTTGACAAAGCGCGCGGTCACGGGCTCATCGAGGGTGATGGTCTCGAAGAAGTCCTGGTTGCCGGAAACGCTCTTGGCCTCGGTCCAGGACGCGCCGTCGTCGGACACCAGAATCTTGAAGTCGCGACCCTTGCCGCCGTTGCGCCACTGGATCTGGATCTCGGAGAACGTGCGCTCCTCGCCGAGGTCGATCGTCAGCGTGCTGTCGGGGTGGTTGCCCTTCCAGTAGGAGTAGATCTCGGAGCCGGACTCGTCGGGCGCGGTGGTGGTGTTCTCGGAGACCGGGAACGCCTCGCCGTCGATGGCCTTGTAGGCAACGCGGACGCGGGAGTCAGCGTTGTCAAAGCCGTCGCCCGTGTGGCGGGACATGCCGCCGGCGTAGGCGTTCTGGGCCACGTTGACCATGCCGTCGTCCTCGGTGCCGGCCACCATCGCGGCGACCTCCTCGGCAGAGAGCGCCTTGTTGTAGACGCTGATGTTGGCGATGTCGCCGCTGAAGTCCTGGCCGATCTTCTCGAGCGGAAGGAGCACGGAGGAGTACAGCGTGGAGATGGCACCCGTGCCCAGGCCGTCCTGGTCCTGCTTCTGGGAGAGGAAGCTCACCAGCTCGCCGTCAACGTAGAGACGCGTGGCCTGCATCGTGCCCACGATGGTCACCGTGTGCTCGGAGCCGTCCGTGGGAACCTTGTAGCCAAAGTCGCGCGTGAAGTAGTTGACGTCGGCGCTCATGTTGCCGTTGTGGCCGGCAACCTGGATGCGACCGTCATAGCCCGAGAAGAGCGAGCTCTCCTCAGTGTTTGCCGTGCCGTCATCTGCGGAGAGGCGCAGGTCAAAGTTCACCGTGTACGGATAGGAGACGGTCTTGACCTCGGTAGTCATGAGGCCCTCACCGTCGAAGGAGGCCCAGCCGTCCTCAACGGTCACGCCGTCAAGCGCGGCCGTGTAGCCGTTGCCGGAGGCGTCGAGAACCGCAGTGCCCTCGGCGGTCACGTTGTCAAAGTCGTAGCTGGCGACGAGCGAGCTCTCGCTCTCCACGTCCATGGCGATGCTCGTGCCGGGGCCCTCGGCCAGGCGGCTGGCGCGGAGCTCGTAGGCGTCGAAGGTGTCGCTCTCCTCGGTGCCGCCCCAGCTCTTCTCGCTCACGATGGCGATGGCGCGGAGCACGCGCTGGTGGACATCGCGCTCGGTCATGCCCTCCTGGCTCTGGTCGCCCCAGATGACGGCCTTGGCACCCAGCAGGTGCGGGTCGCCCACGAGGGTGTTGGTGTTCTCGCCGGGCTGGCCGGAGTCAAAGATCGCGGGGTTCCACTCGTTGAAGAGGTACTCGGCGGCGGGCACGTCGCGGAAGGTGCGGCCCGGGTTGCCGTAGAGGTAGGCGTCGCGGCAGTTCACGACGTCATAGCCCTCGGCAACGCGCTGCTTGGCGTTGTCGTAGCCGGGGTACCAGATGTCGAGCTGGAAGTGCTCAGCGAGCTCCTCGCTCGTCATGCCGAGAGCGGACTCGGCAGTCGAGAAGGACGCGGTGCCGGCGCCCCACATGCGAACCTTGACGTCCTCGCCGAGGTTGCCCTGGATGACCTTGCGCATCTCGTTGGCGAAGTTGGCGAAGGCGTTGTAGGTGTCGTTGTTGTGGACCCAGTACTCGTCCGAGCCGATGCCGATCACGTTGCCGTAGATCGTGGGGTTCTCAGGGTCGGTGTACTCGTCCCAGAGCGTCTTGGCAAACTGCAGCGCGCGGTCCTTGTTCTCGCCGGTGAGGTCGAGAAGCTCGAGGTAGCCGGAGTTGCCCGTGGCGCTGGAGGAGAGCATGGTGCCGCCCTCGAGCCAGCTGATGTTGTCAGGGTTCTCCTCGGCGTACTTGTTGTAGAGCAGGGAGTGGCCGGGGAGGTCGATCTCGGTGAGGAGGTTCATGCCGTAGCTCTGGGAGAGCTCGGTGAGGGCACGCCACTGGTCCTTGGTGTAGGTGGGGTTGCCCTGGTAGTCCTCGTTGTTGTTGTAGTAGTCGGCGTTCACCAGGTCCTGCGGGATGCCGGCGTGCTTGGTGCCGGACATCTTGGCAAGGCTCGGGAACGTGTCGCTCTCGATGCGGTGAAAGCCGGAGTGCGTGTCGAACGTGGCGCCGTTGATGTTGGCGTTATCGTTGTCGTTGATGTGCAGGTCGTACTCGCTCATCTTGTACCAGAGCATGATCTTGGCGTAGTCCTCGAGCTGCTCGTAGCGGTACGGCGTGCGGGCGATGTCAAGCTTGACGCCGCGGACCTCGTAGGCCGGATAGTCGCGGGCCAGGCCGCACGGCACGGAGGCGTGGTCCTCGGCCTGCCAGAGAATCTGCTCCACGGTGATGGTGCCGTAGATGGCGCCGGTGTAGGTGTTGGCGTAGATCTGGATGCCGTCCTCGGAGACCTTGAGGAGGTAGCCCTCGTCGCCCAGGGCGTAGGGGTCGGACCCGTCCGCGATCGTCTCGATGTAGACGCCGCCGGAGACGGGCGCGGAGCCATTCGTCGAGGTGAGCTCGATGCCGGAGATCTCCGCCACGTCGGTGATCATGTTGTCGGCAACGCCGGAGAGGCCGACGCCCGCGGCGTCGTTCAGCACGATCTGCGCGCCGTCGGCGAGGACGAACGAGCCGCTGCCGCCCGCCCACTCCTGGATGGTCGGGACGACCTCGGGCTTCTCGTTGGAGCCGGAGGGAATCATGCTCGCATAGGCCGCGGAGGAGCTGTTGTCGGGCACGGTCACGACAAGGTTCTTCTGGGCGTAGTCGTCCGGGTCGCCGGTGCGAGAGGCGCGCACGATGATCGTGACGTCGCGCGAGCCCATGTTCTGGCCGGTCACGGTGCCGTCGTTGGTGATGACGCTCTCGAGCTCGCTGCCGTAGACGCTGTACTCCACACTGTCGGAGGCCTCGGGGAAGACGACCTCGTTACCCTCGACGTAGACGGTCTCGGCGGTGAGCGCGTCAAGCTCCACGGAGAGCGGGCGCAGGTCGTTCACGCCGTTGACGATGAACTCGGCGATGTTGATGTTGGTGCCCGGCGCCTGCCAGTTGGTCTTCTCAATATAGAGACGCACGTAGCGGCCGAGCGTGGTCTCCTGCAGCGCAGGCTTGGAGCTCGTGGTGATGGTGTCGGTGTAGGAGCCGGGGTCGGCGATGTCCTGGTCCGCGCCCTGCGTGAGGAAGGCGTTGGCAGAGGCGCGCTCGACGTCCGCCACGAGGGTCCACTCGGTGTCAGCCGAGGTGGGGTCGCCGTCGGTGGTCTCGACGCGATAGGCCTGCGCCCAGACCTTGTTGTTCTTGTAGACAACCTGGATGCTCGAGAGCTTGGTCCCGCTCGTCCCGAGGTCGACGCAGAGCCACTGCTCGGTCTGCGCTTCGGCGTCACCGGTGGTGTCGGTGTGCGCGGAGCTCTTCATCGGGTCGGAGTTCCACGAGGTGGAGGTACCGCCGTCGACGGCGTTGGCGGCCGTCGTGCCCTCGGCCTCGCTCGACGCCGTGGCCGGACGGCCCTGCGCCACGTTCCACGGGTCGACGACGGGCTCTTCGGGCTCCTCGGCGTTCACGCTGCCCATGATGCTGATGTCGCACACGTTGGTGTTGTTGCCGGGTGCGACCTCGTTGACCTTCTCGATGTAGAGGCGCACAAAGCGATAGAGCGTGGCGCCTTCCTCGAGGGAGGGGTTGGAGGTTGCCGTAAAGGTGTCCCTCACGCCGTTGGCGATGTCCTGGCCCTCGGCGTTCTGAGGGTTGACGATGCCCTTGGCGTCGCGCTCGACGTGGGCAACCGTCGTCCACTGCGTGGCGTCGCCGTCATAGGTCTTGGAGGTCTCGACGCTGTAGACCTGGCCCCACACCTGGTTGGGACGCCAGTCAACGGCCACGCTCGAGACGGAGGCGGAGGTGAAGTCTGCACCGAGGTCGATGACGACCCACTGCGGCGTCTGGCTCTGACCAGTCTCCTGGCTGGTCTTCATGTCCGCAGAGATCCACCAGGTCTCGAGGTTCCCGTCGACGATGTTGTCCGCGGGATAGCTCGAGTCCTCAGACGACTGAGCCACCACGGTGGCGCCGGTAATGAGGTCAGTGTCCTCGGCGACGGCCACGCGCGGGGCGAGAACCGCCACAAAGGCCACGAGCGCAATCACGAGCGCCGCAGCTCCCGCGAGCAACCCGCGCCGCGACGGGCGCCTTCTACCGTGTTTGCTCATAGCGTCATCTCCCCGTGTTCAAGAGCCCGGCGGACCAGACCCATCCATCCTGAACATAATCTAAACGAGTATGGCAGAGCCCCCTATCAGCGCTGTCGGCAATGCGGTGGGAGGCCCACAACTGCCCCGCAAGCGGTGTGAGAACGGTTTCTTCTCCCCTGTGGCCGATGAGCACACGCCGTGCGTCAAGGTGCTATGCTCGATGGCGTTTTGCACATCGACTGAACGGGAGGATTCAGCCATGGATGAGATGAAGTCGGTCACCGCCGACGACCTCGCCTGCGCCCGCGAGGAGTTTCTCGCCGAGCGCGCCAACGTCGTTGCAAAAAACGCCGTCACGTCAAACGGAATCACCGCAGCAGCTCGCGTTCCCGAGGGCGTAGCGAGAAACGCCATGACCTTTGACGTGGAGGTCTCGCAGGGAGACCGCTGCGATCAGCAGCGCTCCGGCCGCTGCTGGATGTTTGCGAGCCTCAACACCATGCGCTACCGCATCATCAAGAAGTACAACCTCAAGACCCTTGAGCTCAGCCAGACCTATCCCCTCTTCTGGGACAAGCTCGAGAAGAGCAACTGGTTCTTCGAGAACATCCTCGACACGCTGGACGAGCCGCTGGACGGTCGCCTTGTGAGCTACTTGCTCGCCGACCCCGTGGGCGACGGCGGCCAGTGGGACATGTTCAAGAGCCTCGTCAAGAAGTACGGCGTGGTCCCCAAGGAGGCCATGCCCGAGACCGCCTGCTCCCGCAACACCCGCGAGATGGACTCCTGCCTCACGCGCTACCTGCGCGGTGCCGCAAAGCGCCTGCGCGAGAGCCACGCGGCCGGCGTTTGCGCCGAGGACCTCGCGTCCATGAAGAAGGAGATGATGGGCGACGTCTACCACCTCCTCGTGACCTGCCTCGGCGAGCCGCCCGCGCGCTTTGACGTTCGCCTGCGCGACAAGAACGACGAGCTGGCCCTCTCCGGCAGCTTCACGCCCGCCGAGTTCTTTGCCGAGGCCGTGGGCATGGACGTGGACGACTACGTGAGCCTCATCTCCGCCCCCACCGCCGACAAGCCCTTTGGCCACACCTACACCGTGAGCCGCCTGGGCAACGTGGTGGAGGACGGCGGCGTGCGCTACCTCAACCTCCCCGTCCAGCGCCTCAAGGAGTGCGCGGTGGCCCAGCTGCGCGACAACCTTCCCGTGTGGTTTGGCTGCGATGTGGGCCAGAGCTACCTGCGCGAGGAGGGCATCATGGACACCGCCGCGCTGGACGTGGACGGCCTCTTTGGCTTTGAGGTCGAGGGCTGCATGGACCGCGCCGAGCGCCTTGACTACGGTGAGTCCCTCATGACCCACGCCATGGTCCTCGAGGGCGTGAACCTTGACGCCGACGGCAACCCCACGCTCTGGAAGGTCGAGAACAGCTGGGGCAAGGACCACGGCCGCAACGGCTTTGACACCCTCTCCGACCCGTGGTTTGACGAGTACGTCTACCAGGTCGTCGTGGACAAGAAGTATCTGACGGACGAGGAGCGCGCCACCTACGAGACCGAGGAGGCCCGCGTGCTGGCGCCGTGGGACCCCATGGGCTCGCTCGCGCGCGTGCGCTAAGGAGGCGTCCCGCATGACCGACTACACCGCCGGCGCCATTGCGCCCGAGCGCGCCGACGAGCTCACCGCGTCTTTCTGCGCAGACCGCGCCAACCGCGTGGCGAGAAACGCTGTAACCTCGATGAACGTCCACGCCGCCGCGCGCGACGTCTCGCACATGCGCACCTATCACGACACCTTCTGCGTGAGCCGCGTGCGCACGGGCAAGGTGACCAACCAGCGCCACTCCGGCCGCTGCTGGATGTTTGCGGCCTTCAACGTGGCCCGCGCGGCCACGATGGCCCTGCTCGACGTTGACGACTTTGAGTTCTCCCAGGCCTTCGGCTTCTTCTACGACAAGCTCGAGAAGTTCAACATCGGTCTCGAGTACATCATCGAGACCGCCGCGCTTCCTGTTGACTCCCGCGAGGTCACCGACCTTCTCGAGCACTCGATGGGCGACGGCAACTACTACCCCGCCGCGATGAACATCATCAAGAAGTGGGGCCTCGTGCCCAAGGACGCCATGCCCGAGAGCGCCTGCACCAAAGACGCCGACCAGATGAACGCCCAGCTCGACCGCCTCTTCCGCAAGAGCGCGATGGAGCTTCGCCGCATGGCCGCGGCAGGCGCCGGTGCAGACGAGCTGCGCGCCGCCAAGGAGGGCATGGTCGCCCAGTGCCACCGCGTGCTGTGCGTGTGCCTCGGCGAGCCGCCCACTACCATTGACGTTGAGATTTCCGTGGGCAGGAACTGCCGCCTCGAGTCCGTGCGCCTTGTGGAGCAGGCCGGCGACGACCGCCCCGCCAGCGAGAAGGACGCGCCGCGGCACCTGCTCGTGGACCGAGGCATCACGCCGCGCGAGTTTGCCGAGCGCTACGTGCCGTTTGACCCCGACGACTACGTGCAGCTCGTGCACATGCCCGGCGAGAGCCGGCCGTTTGGACACGCCTATCACCGGCGCTTCTCGGACACCATGGCCGGGGGGCGCCCGCTCAAGATGCTCAACGTTGCCTTTGAGGTGCTCGAGGACGCGGCTGTGGCCTCCCTTCGCGCGGGCGTGCCCTGCGAGATGGCCTGCGACGTGGGCCAGCAGTTCCCGCGCAAGATCGAGGACTTCCCCGGCGTGCTCGCGTGCGACACCATGGACTACGAGGGCCTCTTTGGCGTCGACCTCTCCATGAGCCGCGCCGACATGATCGACGCGCGCGAGACCCGCAACACCCACGCGATGACGTTCCAGGGCGTGGAGCTTGGCGGGAACGGTCGCCCGGTGGCCTGGCGCATCGAGAACAGCTGGGGCGAGGACGCCTGCAAGGGCGGCTACCTCGTGGCGAGCGCGGAGTGGTTCCGCACCTACGGCGGCGAGGTCGTCGTGAGGCGCGAGTTTGTGCCGGCAGACGTGCTCGACCTCTGGGACAATGCGCCGGTCGAGGAGGTCGACCCGTGGAGCGTCGCCGGCTGCGCGATGGCACCGCGGGTATAGAGTCCGCCTCATGGGCCGCCCCCGGCTTGCCCCGTGCTCAGACAGTCCTTGCCGCAAAGAGCGCGGCTGCGGATCTGCGCGCGGGGCAAGCCCGGGGGCGACTCTCGTCTCCGCCGTTTTTAGCGTGGCACGCAGCCCCCGAAGGCGCCCCGCCGCACAAATCTGGAATTGAGCAAACGACGCACCCAAAAGTGAGTATTGAGCGTGACGGACCTCTCATCGAGAGCTTTTTTCAAGCTCATGGCCCGCCGTCCTTCTCGTCAACTGCTCGTTTGTCAATACGAGGCAGCTCTGGCCAACCGCTCGTCGCTCAATTTGGGTATTTGAGCGCGCCGTTTGCTCAATTCCAGATTTGTGCTCCAGGCACCAGAAAACGAGAGTCTACGGCACCAGACGACACAATCGGGATCTCCGTCGGTACCTCACAATCACTATTTCTGGCCATAACAGATGCCATCACGGCCAACGGTAGCCCTCTTGCGCACAGGCGGCTAACCAATCCCTCAATATACTTCATATTCTTATGCATTAGCACCACTGATTTCCTGTACAAACACAAAAATTGATAGATTCGTGCAACCAAGGTGAAAGTTTCGTGTCCAACTTTCTCCAAACAGCGGCCGAGAAGCACCTGTCGGCGACTACCCTCTTTGCATGCCAATCTTTCTCTCACATATCTCCGCCCTTGAGGTGATTCGCCGCTGGGATTCCTTTAGGCTCATTGAGCGAGGATTCAGAGAAGAGCCGCTCCCGGTTCCGAACAAGATGCCCAGCGCTCCGGAAGTCGAGCAGATGTGCAGCGTCTCTCCGGTCCTTGCCAGCATCTCCAAGCCACTTCACGTTCTTGTCGCGGACATTTGCGGAAGACATCACTGCGAGCTGGTCGTTCCCCATCTCGCCTCGTCGCCAATCCCGGCGTTCGCACAATTTGAGCTTGCCCCGGGTCTGACATGCTCCTCCCCGGAATTGATTGCCCTTCAGATGACGGAGTACGCGAGCGACCTTGAGCTGCTCCTGCTTGTCGATGAGCTCTGTGGCTACTACGGCATCCAGCCTCATGCCAAGAAAGGCATGGTCAAAAGGTCTGACCCTCTTACGTCAATCGAGAAGATCTCACGTCTGCTCGATAGCGTCGGCCCGTGCCGTGGAGCCACCAAGCTACGCCGCGCACTTTCGTTGGCGCGCATTCGCAGCGGGTCCCCACCCGAGAGCAAGACGGCGCACCGCCTTGAGTTCTGCGCGAGGAGGGGCGGGTACGACCTTCCTGTCGTGGGACTCAACAATGCGCTTCTCACGGACCGTGCAGATAGCATTGTCCTTGAATCCGGCGCTAGGATTCGCAAGCCTGACATCATGCTTCTTGCCCCCGAGGAGGCGGAATCGGAAGCCAGCATGCCGTTCAGGGCCGTCGCCATTGACTACAAAGGAGCCTACCACCGCGATCCCTGGCAAGACAAACTTGATACTAACAGGAGAAACGAGCTTCTGGCCCGTGGGGTAAAAGACTATGAGCTTGAGGCGTCACATGCCTCTGACCTCGAATACATGGACTGGTTAGCCACAGAGATTCGCAAGGACCTGGGAATCACCGAGCCTCGTCGAACCAAGACAAGCGAAGACGCCTACAGAGCCCGGCGGTCCCGCCTTGCGAGCGAGCTCGGAAGAATAGACGGGCTCTGCTGGACTGCAAGAGACGTCCCGCTCATCATGACGGGCCATCGCGAGCAAGACGGGGCGACGCTGTAGGCCGAAGGCCATCGCGAGCGGAGGTCGCCTCGGATTGGCTTTGCCTCGGAGCCGGCGCCACTCCTGCACACAATTCTGGAATTGAGCAAACGACGCGCTCAAATGGATGATTTGTGCGTCAGCGCTTTGAGCGGGAGGTCCTTCTCGATGATAAAAGCCCAGTTGGCGAGAAGAACGGTTGGGGCCAGGGACAAAAACTCGGGCTCTTAGGACACCTCTCGGCGCTCAATTCCATGATTTGAGCGCCGTGTTTACTCAATTCCGGATTTGTGCGCCGTGTTTACTCAATTCCGGATTTGTGCGCCGTGTTTACTCAATTCCGGATTTGTGCGCCAGAGATCGCTGGAGCGCCACAGGTCGCTGGAGCACAAGCTTGCAACAGCGGCGCAGACCGAAGTAGAGTCGGACGCCGTCTAGAACTCCGCAAAGCGCGGCTCGCTGGCGCGCGCCAGGTCCTCGCCGTTTGCAAGCTCACGCACGGCCGCCACAAAGCGCTGCTCGTCCCCAGAGCGAAAGACACAAGTAAGCTGCACGTCCTCAGCAAAAAGCGAGTCCGTCACGTGCCCGCCGGCATCCGAGCAGAGTCTCGTCACGCGGTCGTAGAGCGCGTAGGGCAGCTGCACGGTCACCGGCGTCACCAGCGTCATCTCGACAATCGCGCCGTCCTTCTCGGCTGCAGCAACGGCAGCTTGGGTGGCGGCCGTGTAGGCGCGCACGAGCCCGCCCGGGCCCAGCAGCGTCCCCCCAAAGTAGCGCGTCACCACACAGCAGACGTCCGCCAGGCCGGCACCGCGCAGCACGTCGAGCGTGGGCATGCCGGAGGTGCGACTGGGCTCGCCGTCATCTGAGCAGCGCTCGCGGCCGTCCGAGAGAATCCACGCCGGCACGTTGTGACGCGCGTCATGATGGCGCCCGCGCACCTCGGCGATAAAGGCCTCGGCCTCCGCCTCGCTCTCCACATGCACAAGCTGCGCGATGAAGCGGCTCCGACGATCCTCAAACTCGCCCGTGGCCTCCTCTTCCGCGCGCATCGTGAGATAGGGCTCCCCCATGCTCATTGCCTCACGCACCTGAGCAGGGGCTTCCCGGCAGCAACTTCCCCCGACGCCGACACCGTTACGTCCGAGAAGGCGTCTGTGTTGCTCACCGTCACAACCACCGTGTCGTCGATGCCGCGCTGCGCCATGAGGGAGCGATCAAAGCTCAGGACCGCCTCGCCCGCCAAGACCGAATCCCCCTTGCGCACGAGCGGGCGAAACCCCGCCCCGCCCAGGGCAACGCTGTCAAGCCCCACATGAAGCAGGACCTCCGCGCCGTTCTCGGCCTTGAGGAGCAGGGCGTGCTTGGTCTTGACGTCTGCCGTGACCGTCCCCGAGACCGGGGCGTAGGCAATGCCGCCCTCCGGGCGTATGCCAACGCCAACGCCCAGCATTCCCTGGGCAAAGACGGGATCGGACAGCTCCTCGAGGGGCACGGCCCTGCCAGAGACGGGCGCGAGCACCACGTCCTTGTCGGTATCCACGGTAAGCGCCACCGGCTTCTCGGCGACAAGTGACCCAAGCTTGCTGAGCAAACCCACAGGCAACCTCTCAAATCCCCTGCGCTCAGCCTGGGGGCAGGGAGCTGGGCGCCAAACTAAAAACTGTCCATATTGTAGTCACGCGCCCGCCGACGGGGCAAGGCCGCTCAACATGATAGAATCGCATGCGCGAGGTGGGCCAGGCGACCGCGGGGCTTCTTGGAAACGAGACGCCATGAGGAAAGTCCGGGCTCCACAGGGCAGGATGCCGGCTAACGGCCGGGCGGGGTAACCCGACGGAAAGCGCCGCAGAAAAGAAGACTCCAACTGGCGAAGGAGGCGCCTCGCGCGCCGAAACGCAAAGGGAAAAGCTGAAACGGTGGTGTAAGAGACCACCAGCGCCGCGGCAACGCGACGGCTTGGCAAGCCCCATCCGGAGCAAACGCAAATAGGAGCGCTATGGTGTGGCCCGCACTGCGCTCGGGTTGCGCGCTAGAGGCGGCTGGTGACAGCCGCAGTAGATAAATGGCCGCCCACGACAGAACCCGGCTTATAGGCCCACCTCGCACCTTTTCTCCTCACATTACGGGCAGGTTGTGGACGCTTTGGCGAGAAGAACCGTCCGGAAGTCGCCCGTCCGCCAGTTGGGGCGGGTTGTGGACGCTTCGAGTCCCAAAACCGTCCGGAAGCCGCCCGTCCGCCTTTAGAACATGTGTCCGGTCACTGTGATACCCTCATCCAACAAACAGATGTTCTGGATAAGGGGGTGTAGTGGCCGAGAAGGACGAGAAGGACGCGCAGGTCGGCGGGTCCGGCGAGGTGAATCGCCTGGTCGCGGCCGTCTCGGAGACGGCGCGGCGCTACGGCGTTCTTCTTACCTGCGAACCCGCTGCCGAGAGCGTTGTGGCCGCTGTAGGCGTGGGCTACCTCGCACACGTGGGAGAAGGGGCCCTCGAGCTGTGTCGGGCGGACTGGTGCGCGCCGCGCCCCGGACAGGTTGTGCTCGGCCCGCTCGACTCCGCAGACGCCGAGGTGGCCGCCCTCTCGAGGCGCGTCCTAACAGGGTTTGCCAAGAAGGCGGGGCGGGAGGGGGCGCGCCGCGCGGAGCTCGCCTGCGCCTCGGACGATCCAGATGCGCCCGAGACGGTCCATCGCTACCTGCGCCTTGGCTTTGCGCGCCCCTGGGAGCTGCGCCCGCAGGCTACCGACAAGCGCGTGCTCGCCGCAGACGAGCTCGCCCGCCTCGTGCTGGGGGAGCTCGAGCGAACGCGGAAGCTTGCGCGCTTCTCCCCTCTTAGGGACGGATCGCTGATTGCGTGCGTCGAGCCTGCCGCACACGTCGTGCCCCTGGCCGCGCCACGCTTCGCGCGCCTCCTGCACGCCGAGCGCTTCTGCCTGGTCGATCCTCGTCACCACATGGCTGCCTTCCACGAGGCGCGCGCGGCGCGCTGTGTTCTTGTTGGCCTGGACGAGCGGCTCTGCGAGCACCTCGCTGGCATGGCAAGCGACGACCTCGCCCTGAGCGAACGCCGCATCCGTGCCCTCTGGTCCCTCTTTCGCAGCCAAACGCAAAAGGCCCCGCGCCGATAAGGACGCGGGGCCGAAGGCACCACCTAGGAGCTGAGCCTAGTCGAGGTCGCCGAAGTCGGCGGCGTTGGTGGTCGGAGCCGGCGTGGAGATGGGGGCAACCGGCGTAGGAGCGGCAACGGGAGAGTTGGAGTGCGTGGAGCCCGCAGAGCCGCTCGGCGCGGAGGCAAGACCAACCTGCGCGGGGAACATGGCCTCGGCGTCGTCCATGAAGTGCTGGAGAAGCTTCTTGTACTCGGCGCGGAACTCCTCGCGGGAGGTCTTGAGGCGGCCGATCTCGTCGAGCTCGTTCTGCTTCTCGATGAGGGCCTGACGGATGACCTCGCGGGCCTTGGCGTCAGCCTCGTTGCGGATGCGCTCGGCGTTGTTGCGCGCGTCGGCGACGAGCTTGTCGGCGGACTGCTGGGCGACGATGAGAACCTGGGAGATCTGGCGCTCGGAGGCGGCCTGCGTGGGCGCGGGGGCGGGAGCCGGCGCAGGGGCGCTGTTGCGCTCCTCGAGGTTGGCGATCTGCGCCTGGGCGGCGGCGAGCTGCTGCTCGGAGGTGGTCAGGCGACCCTTGAGGTCGGCGATCTTCTGAAGCATCGCGTCAACCTCGGACGAGAGCTGCTCAAGGAAGGCGTCGACCTCCTCGGTGTCATAGCCGTGCTTGGAGGGAGAGAAGGTCTTCTGTTCGATGTCTGCTGGTGTGATTGCCATTCTTTTTCCCTTTCACTTCGCAGTGACGCGACCGCGGCCGCGCGACCGTACCACAAAGATTTTACAGAATGAGCGAGAAAACCAAGCGCTCGATAATGCCTAGGGCCAATATCGCCACAACTGGAGAAAAGTCAATACCCCCAAACGGCGGAATGAGCCTGCGGAAGAGGTTGAGATACGGCTCGACGAGGATGCCGATGGCACCTCGCACATCGTCCAAGAACCCGCCGTCTCTCATGGGAATCCACGACATGAGGCACCACACCACGATGAGCGCCTCATAGATGTTAAACAGACGTTGAATCAAAACGATGACGTTGAGCACGTGGGCGCCTTTCCTCTCACTTCTCGCCGGCCAGCTCGCGCGTCCGGGCCAAGGCGGCGTCCACCGCGGCATACGTCCCAAAAACAAGAGCGGGCTCGAGCTCGCGAAGGGCCGCGGCCGTTGTCCCGCCGGGCGAGGTCACGCGCTCCATATATTCCCTCGGATGCACGCCCTCATTCAGCAGCTGCTCGGCGCACCCGTGCATCGTGGTCTCCACGAGCTCGCGCGCAGCGGCGGCAGGAAGCCCGCGGAGCACCGCAGCGCGCGTGAGGGCGTCCACAAACAGCGAGAAGAACGCGGGCGCCGTGCCCACCACGGCGCCCAAGACGTCCAGCTGGTCCTCGCGCATCACCGCAACGGAACCAAGGGCCGAGAAGATCTTGCAGGCAAGCTCAACGTCGTCTGTCGTGGCGCGGGACCCTCCCGTAACGGCAGTGGCGCCGGAGCGCACCTGAACGGGCAGGTTGGGCATCACTCGCACCACGCGGGCGCCAGGAAGCGCCGCCTCGATGGTGGAGATGCTCACGCCGGCGGCGATGGAGATAACGCACGTGCCGTCGAGCACGCTGGCAACAGACGCCATCACGTCGCCGAGCACCTGCGGCTTGACGGCAAGCACCACCACGTCGGGGCGCTCGGCGGCAAGCGCCGCGGCGTCTTCGAAGACGCGCATGCCAAGCTCGGAAAACGCCGTGCGCTTCTGCGCCTCGGAGTCGGCCACGAGCACGCGGGAGGCGTCCAGCTCCCCCGACTCGACGAGCCCGCGGGCAATTGAGCCGCCCATCGAGCCGCCGCCGATGATTCCCACAAAAACGTCAAGCTTACCGGCCATCGCGAGCCGCCTAGCGAGTCAGGTCGCCGTCGGCGACGAGCTTGTCGATGTCGGCCTTGGAGAGCGTCAGGCCGGCGGGGGTCACGGCAAAGACGCGCTCACCGAGCTCCTCGATCTCGCCGCCAATGCCGTAGGAGAAGCCAAAGCAGAAATCGAGGATGCGCTTTGCCGTCTCGGTGTTGGTGTTGCGGAACACGATGACGACGGGCTGGTTGGTGCGCACGCGGCGAACCACCGTCTGAACGTCATCGTAGGAGACGGGCTTGAGCACGTAGGGCGGGAGCTGTCCGGATCCGGAAAGGCGCGTGACGGTGCGCGGGCCCAGGTCGCCGGGCGTGGGCGCAGGGTAGTCGCCCTCGGAGGCGCCATAGGAGCGCGATGTCACGGGCGCCGTCTGCTGGGTGCGCTCCGCGCTCAGCGGGCGACCGGAGCGGGTGTAGACAGAGACGCTCTCCGCCTCGGGACGCGGGGTCGTGCCGAGCACGCGCGGGCTCGAGCCCGGGTCGCGGCGACGAGAGGCGGGCGCGGAGCCACCGGAGTAGCCGCCCTCCTCGTATCCGTCGTCGTAGTAGTCGTCCTCATAGTAGTCGTCATCGGCGCCGCCACGGAGCCGTTCCTTGATGGTGTCGAGGAAGCCCATGTTCTTCTCCTTCATCCGATTGCTCTCAGGGCATAGCCCTGGTCAAACACGCACCTACCAAGGCGGACGAGGGTCGAGCCCTCCTCCACCGCGATCTCAAAGTCATCGCTCATGCCACAGGAGAGGGTCTCAAGCGCAAGTCCCGTCCTCTGGCGAAGCTCCTCGGCAAGCTCCCTCAGACCCGAGAAGGTCCTCCGCGCGCCGTCCGCGTCGCGGGCGGGGGCCATCGTCATGAGGCCGCGCACGCAGATTCCCGGGAGCTCGATCACCCGGTCGATAGACTCCCTCAGCTCGTTGGGAGAGAAGCCCGACTTGGAGACCTCGCCCGAGACGTTCACCTCGAGCAGCACGTCCGAGCACAGGCCCCGAGCCTCGGCGCGCGTCGAGACGGCGCCGGCCAGGTGTTCCGAGGAGATGGAATGGATCAGGGCAACGCGCCCGATCACCTGGTTGATCTTGTTCTTCTGCAGGTTTCCGATCATGTCAAAGCGCACGCCGGCCATCTCGGGCAGCTGCCCGAGCGCCTCGAGCTTGCGCCCCAGCTCCTGCGGGCGATTCTCGCCAAAGGAGGTCCATCCCGCACGGCGGGCGAGCAGAACCTCCTTGGGACCCACGGTCTTGGAAACCGCAATCGCAAGGACCTCGCGCGGGTCTCTGCCCGCACGGGCAGCGGCTGCGGCGATCCTGTCGACTATCTCGCTCCGACGCTCCTCGAGGAAGCGCGCATAGAGCTCGTCCTCGCTCATCAGAGCCTCGCCTCCCCCTCTTCTTCTCCGAGCTCGCCGCCTGCGGCGGGCCATGTCCAGGGACGCCGTCTCATCAGGGCAACGGCCCCGTGCCTCCCGCAGGACCCGTGCTCGGCCCGATACGAGAAGAAACGGTCAACCGACGATGCGGTGGAGGCGTCGCACCAGGCCACGTGAGCGGTGGGAACGCCAGCCTCGCTCAGCGTGCGCGCAAGGCACCTCGAGAGGTCGAGGTTGCGCTCCCCCACCACCACATCGCTGCCAAACTCGCGGGCAAAGCGCTCGGCAAGCTCCGCAGAGACCTCGTAGTCGGGCGCGAGGATGTGCGGGCCAACGTAGGCGAGAACCTCCCTCGCCTCGCACCCCGCCTCCTTGCAGAGGACGTCGACGCCGCGCGCCGCAACGCACGCGATCGTGCCACGCCAGCCCGAGTGCAGGACGGCAAAGCCACCTGGACACGTCAGGACCACCGGAACGCAGTCGGCAAAGCACAAAAGGACCGGAACGTCACACGCCGTGCAGACGATGCCGTCCGCGCCCTCCGCCGCCTCGCGACGGACCTCGCCCAGTGCCTCGGGCTCCGCAGAGCGGATGACCAGCACGCGGTCCCCATGGACCTGATGCGGGTTCACCAGGTTGGCGAGAAGCTCCTCCCCGCCGAGCGCGGCAAGCACGCGGCGGCGGTTCTCTTGCACGTCCTTGAGGTCGTCGCCGCAGGCCGCGCCCAGGTTGAGCGAGCCGTACGGCGGACGGGAGACGCCGCCTGTGCGCTCGGTGAATGCAAAGGTGACCCCGCCCCCGACGGATGCGTCGGTGAGCAGGGTCACACCTCCCAGATGATGTCTATCGAGGGAGGGCATTTAGAGTCGGCTGCGCTTCAGGAACTCGGGGATGTCGAACTCCTTGTCGTTGTTCGAGGAGGACTTGGAGCCCGAGGAGGACTTGGAGCCCGAGGAGACCTTGGAGGAGTTCTGCGGACGACTCACGTTGATGGGCATGGAGGGCTGCTTGGGAGCAGACGAGCTGCGACGGTCGCGCTCGGCGGGACGGCTCACCGGCATGGTCATGGACGGGAGCGTCTGCTGAACGTTGGAGTCCTCGTAGCCGGTGGCAATGACGGTCACGCGGACCTGGTCGCCGAGGGACTCGTCCACCACGGTGCCAAAGATGATCGTGGCCTCGGGGTCGACGTTCTGGGCGACGAGGTCGGCAGCGTCGTTGATCTCCTGGATGCCGAGGTCCTTGTTGCCGGCGATGGAGAGCAGGACGCGCGTGGCGCCGTCGATGGAGCCCTCGAGCAGGCGGCTGGAGATGGCCTCCTCGGCGGCGTCGGTGGCGCGGTTGTCGCCAGAGGCGGTGCCGATGCCCATCATCGCGGTGCCGGAGTTCCTCATGATGGTGCAGACGTCGGCGAAGTCGAGGTTGATGAGGCCCGGGACGGTGATGAGGTCCGTGATGCCCTGGGTGCCCTGGCACAGCACGTCATCGGCCATGTGGAAGGCCTCGAGCATGGTGGTCTTCTTCTCGGAGAGGTCGAGCAGGCGGTCGTTGGGGATCACGATGAGCGTGTCGACGTTCTCGGAGAGGTTCTTGATGCCCTCGAGGGCGGACGAGAAGCGCTTGCGGCCCTCGAAGGAGAAGGGCTTGGTGACAACGCCCACGGTGAGGGCGCCGATGTCGTTCTTGGCGATGTCAGCCACGACGGGAGCGGCGCCGGTGCCGGTGCCACCGCCCTCGCCCGCGGTGATGAAGACCATGTCCGCACCCGCGAGGGCCTGCTTGATCTCGTCGCGCGTATCTTCGGCGGCCTCCTTGCCAACCTCGGGGTTGGCGCCGGCGCCAAGGCCCTTGGTGATGTCGGTGCCGATGTGAACCTTGATGTCGGCGTCGGAGATGGCGAGTGCCTGGGCGTCGGTGTTGACGGCGACAAACTCGACACCGCGGATGCCCTCCTCGATCATGCGGTTCACGGCGTTGGTTCCGCCGCCGCCCACGCCGACGACCTTGATCACGGCGAGATAGTTGTTGAGGGTATCGGTGTCCTTAATCATCGTTTTCCTCCTCGAGGTGCCTACGTGCTTCGTTCAGAGCGTCTTTCCTGTGTGACAGTGCTCTCATCCCGCCGTAGGCAAAACCCTAAAGGTCAAGTTAAGCCCGACGCTTGGGATAAAGCGACGTATATTTGCACA
The DNA here is from genome assembly GCA_949291295.1 of uncultured Olsenella sp. Taxonomy (GTDB): domain Bacteria; phylum Actinomycetota; class Coriobacteriia; order Coriobacteriales; family Atopobiaceae; genus Thermophilibacter. The sequence continues at coordinate 21,450 of CASEVE010000004.1, read as the reverse complement.
CTTGAGGGTGTCTCGTCAAACAGTTTGACGAAATTGTGGACTCCGCAGCTCAGAAGCGCCGTTATTCTCCCTCGACAACCTCGTCCTGGGCGGGCGCCTCCTCCGGGGAACCCTCCAGCTGCTCGTCCTGCAAAACCTCCTGCTGGGCATCCTGCGCTTCGTCCTGGACATCCTGTTCGTCGGACTGCTCGCCACCCTGTTCGCCGGACTGCTGGGCATCCTGCTGAGCGTCCTGGCCGGTCTCGGGGTTTTGGTCCTGGGTCGTGGCGCTTGTCGTGGTCTTTGCGTCCTCGAGGCTCGCAAGCGGAGAGAGTCCCTCGCCGGACTCCATCAGCTCGGAGTCGATGGTCCTCACCGACGGGTTGGAGACGACGCGCACAACGATGTAGAGGGCGGTGTCGGGGAACTCGTCGAGGTAGCCCTCAACGAGACGCTCCTTCTCGGCTATGTCGGTCGCCGAGCCAAGGGAGACCGAGACGCCGTTGTCCATCGTGCACCAGATGTCGTCGGTCGATGCGGCGGAGTAGCACGCAATGCGAGACGAGAACTCCTTCGAGAAGCCATCGCGGAACTCCTGGACGCTTTGGAGCACACCGTCGGAAGGCGCAGATCCGGACTTGGGGTCGACAGTCGAGGGAACGTCGATCACGAGCAGACAGCCCTCGGCCTGGGCCTTCTGGAGGGCGGCGTCGTTGACTGACTGGCCCTCCGCGGCCTCGATGCGCGTGGGCTGGATCCACACCCCCGCATCCCCGAGATACCACGCCACCGAGCCCGAGCTCATCACCACGAGCATGTCCGCCTTCTGCTCGGTGATCGTCACCTTGAGCGTGTTGGGAAAGACGCGCTCGATGGAAACCGAGCCCACCCAGGGGTTCTTGCGTATGGACGATTCGAGCGCGGCCTCATCGAGGTTGAGCAGCGTTGTGCCCTCGGGAACCTGCGTGAGGTTGCGGATGTCGTTGACCGTGATGTGCTGGGTCGGCTCCACCTCAACGAAGGTGATCCTAAAGACCGAGGAGTCCCTCAGGATGAAAAACGCAATGACGAGCACGATGGCCACGCCGAGCAGCGAGGCCGCCCCAATGGCCACGTAGCGAAGCGTCTTTCCGCGCTGATGGCGCTGGCGACGCTCCCGCGAGGTGGTGGGCCGCTGCACGGTGGCCTTCGCGGCACGCGCCGCACGGTTGAGAAACGCGGGCGTGACACCACGCGACGGAGCGGCGGCACGCGGAGAGCTCGCGGGCGTGTCCGAGCGCTTCTGCGGCTTGAGCGCCTTGGGCTTCTCGGGCTTGGCAGGCTTCTCGGGCTTGGCGGGCTTTGTGAGCTTGGGCGCCTTCAGGACCTTGGCGGGCTTGGGTGCCTTGGCCTTTGCGGGCTTCTCCGGCTTGGGCGCCTTGGGGGCGCGAGGCTGCTTCTGCGGCTTGACCTTCTCACGCGGCGTGGGACACCTCGTCTCGCTCTTCGCCATTGGGGCCGCCTAGAATCCAAGGAGCTTGACCTCGCAGGTGAGGTCAATTCCGTAACGGTCCAGGACGGCGTCGTGGGCGCGCTGGATGAGCGTCACCACGTCGACGGCGCTGGCGCCGCCACGGTTCACGATGAAGTTGGCGTGCTCGGGAGAGATCTGCGCCGCACCCTGTTCGGCACCGGCGAGCTCGCACGACTTGATGAGCAGACCGGCGGAGCGGTCGGGCGGGTTGCGAAAGACCGAGCCACAGCTTGGCTTTGAGAGCGGCTGGGCCTCGCGCCTGCGGCGGAGGCGCTCCTCCATGTCGCTCGTGATCTGGTCGCGGTCTCCGGCCTTGAGCTCAATCGTTGCCTCAAGAATGATCTCGGAGGTGGGTATTGAGGTGCGACGGTAGCCCCACTCGATCTCCCCGCCCTCGTAGCGGTGCAGGCCCTCGCCGGGTCGCAACACCACGAAGTCGCGGACGAGCGGACCTATCCACTCGTGCCTGGTGCCCGCATCCATGGAGATGGCACCGCCGAGCGTTCCGGGGATGCCTATGCAGAACTCCAGACCGGAGAGGCTCGCCTTCATGGCCTCGTTGACAACACGAGAGAGCGAAACCGCCGCGCCGGCCACGATGGTGCACTCGTCGCGCTGCACCGTCATGCGGGAGAACTCGTCGTCGAGCAGGATGACGCAACCGTCATAGCCGTTGTCGGAGACAAGGACGTTGGAGCCCCTTCCCAAGATCACCCATTCGACGCCCTCGCGCCTCAGAACCTCAAGGGTCCTCTGGAGCGCGCCGTAGCTGTGGGCAACCACAAGAAGCGCCGCCGGGCCACCGATGCGGTAGCTCGTCCTCTTGGCAAGGCGCTCGTCGAGAAGAACCTCGGCGTCAATCGAGCCCGAGAGCTCCGTATAGGCGTTGATGACGCTCACTGCGCGCGGTCCTCTCGCTTCTGCATCTCCTTGATGAAGGCCGGGCCCATGCCGGTGACGTCGCCGGCGCCCTGGGTGATGAGCAGGTCACCGGGGCGGACGAGGTCGCACAGCTCCTCGATGAGGTGCTTTCTGTTGGGCACGTACGCAACGTCTTTGACGTGGCCGACAGCCTTCACGGCGTTGACGACGGTCTTTCCGGAGACGCCGGGGATGGGCATCTCTCCAGCGGAGAAGACGTCCATGACGCGAAGCACGTCGGCGTTGTCGAACGCGCGGCCAAACTCGTCGGCGAGGGCCTGGGTGCGGCTGTAGCGATGCGGCTGGAACACGCAGATGATGCGCTCGAAGGGCAGGTCGGCAGCCGCCGCAAGGGTAACGGAGATCTCGGTCGGATGATGGCCGTAATCGTCCACCACCGTGACGCCGGCAACGTCGCCCACGTGCGTGAAGCGACGACGCGCGCCCTTGAACTGCGAGAGGGCCGAGGCAGCGGCCTCAACGTCCAGCCCGAGCACGTCCGCCACGGCGATGGCGGCGGTGCCGTTGCACATGTTGTGGCGACCGGGGTTGGAGCTGATGGTCACGTGGGCCGATCCCCTCTCGCCCGGAAGGCGGACGGAGAAGTTGCTCGCAAGGGCGTGGTGGCTGTCCTCGGGCTGGCACACGTAGTCGCAGGACGCATCAAAGCCATACGTCACCACGCGGCGGCCCGTGGAGCGGGCAAGCTCGACGTAGTGCGGGACGTCACCGTTGATGATGATCGTGCCCTCGTCTCCCACGAGGTCCATGAAGGTGCAGAAGGTCTTCTCGATGTTCTCGAGGGTTCCGTAGTGGTCGAGGTGGTCGGCCTCGATGTTGGTGACCACCACGACACTCGGGTTGAGATAGAGGAAGGAGCCGTCGGACTCGTCCGCCTCGCAGACGAAGTGCTCGCCGGAGCCGTTGCGGCCGTTGGTGTCATAGCCCTCGACGACGCCTCCAATGAGGAAGGAGGGGTCGAGCCCCATGCGGTCGAGCATCGTGGCGACCATGGACGACGTGGTGGTCTTGCCGTGCGTTCCGGCAACGGCCACCGTGCGCTGGGAGCCCGAGAGATAGGACAGCATCTTGGCGCGCGGCCAGATGGGAATACCCAGCTCGTGGGCACGAACGACCTCGGGGTTTGTCTCGGGAATGGCGGTAGAGGTAACCACGACCTGCGGCGAAACCTCGTCGATGGTTGCGGCCTCGTGACCAACGCGCACGTCAATACCGGCGGCCTCGAGCTCGCGGACGTAGTGGGAGCTCTTGAGGTCAGATCCTGTGACCTTGCAGCCACGCTCGTGCAGAACAAGGGCGATGCCGCTCATGCCGGCACCGCCGATTCCGATGAAGTGGGCGCTCGTCACGTTCTCGATGTCAGACATAGGTCTAGCCTCCGATGTCGTTGAGGCGCGCTTCTCGCGCGCGACGCACAATCATCTTACTTTAGCCGATAGGAGGCACTCATCGGTGGGGGTCCCGAATAATTCACTAAGTGACGCGTCTGATGCCGCTGCGCGCCCCACCGAAACGTGGACCCTAGCCGACGGTTTAGGCGCACAAAGTGTCGGCTGCGGTCCCCGCACGTAAAGCATGGACCTTTAGCGACAGTTTGGGCGAGCAAAGCGTCGGCTGCGGTCCCCACAAACGGAGCGTGGACCGCAGCCGACACCCTAGATCCTGAAACCACGCCGAGAAGGACTAGCGAGCAGCAGCCTCAACCTGATCTGCAAGCGCAGCAGCGGCGCTCTGCTGACCCAGCCCGCGAGCCGCCTCGCGCATCGCCTCGCGACGCGAGGAATCGTCGAGAAGCCCCAGCAGCTCCTGCGAGAAGACCGGCTCGTCGATCTTGTCGTCCGGCACAAGAACCGCTGCGCCGGCATCCGTGAGGTAGCGGGCGTTGGTGGTCTGATGGTCGGCAGTTGCGTGCGGGTAGGGAACAAGCAGGCTCGGCACGGCGAGCGCCGCAATCTCCGCGATCGACGAGGCGCCGGCGCGCGAGAGCACGAGGTCGGAGGCGGCAAGGGCCTCACCCATGTTTGAGATGTAGGGCATGACGCGCCAGCGAATCTGCTCCTCGGGCGTGAGCGCAAGGGAAGAGACCGTCTCGTCAAAGCCGTCCGCTCCGGTTGAGTGCACGACGACGAGACGCTTGCGTGCCAGAAGCTCGCTCTTAAGGCGGCAGACGCCCTCATTTATGTGGGCGGCGCCCAGCGAGCCTCCAAAGACGAGCAGCATCGTCTCGTCCGGCTCGACGCCAAAGGCCGCGCGACCGGACTCCCTGCTCGCCCCCACCACGCTCCTGCGGACGGGGTTTCCCGTAAGCACGACGCTCGGAGCGGCACGCCCCTCACGCTCGAAGGCCTCGCGCGCGGCGGGAACCGAGATGCAGACGGCAGCGGAGTATGGAGCCAGGGCCTTGTTCGCAAGACCCGGAACAGAGTTCTGCTCGTGGAGCACGTAGGGCACGCCGAGGCGGTGGCAGCAGTTGAGCAGAGCCATCTCCACGTAGGCGCCAAACCCCACGGCAACGTCGGGCGCGCCCTCGTCCGAGAAGAGCCGCGCGATCTGCGACTGCGCGCGGCGCATGCGATAGAGGGAGCTCGCGAGCGTCCACGGACGAGAGCGGTCGAATCCGCTTACGACAACGGGGACCAGCTCAAAGCCCGCCTCGGGGACGAGTCGGCCCTCGAGCTTGGCCGTCTGCCCGAAAAACCTCACGTGGTGGCCGCGGTCGCGCAGCTCCTCGGCAAGTGCGAGAGCGGGGTTGATGTGTCCGGCAGTGCCGCCAGCGGCAATGGCGATCTCGAGGTGCTTCTCGCCCATGTCTCTCCTATCGTCTGTTCCTCGGATCGCGCCCGCCTCCTCGCAGGCGGTCGGACGCGTTTGGTCCTAGGTTGATTCTACCCCTGCCGAAGGAGGGGCCGCCCGAGCGTCCGCGAGAGGGGCGCCCCGAGCCGCGAGACGCACCCTGAGAAGCGCGAGACTCCCCCCGCGCGCGCCCCTCGATGACCGTGAACCCGCGTCCCTCGCGCGGAGCCTGCGAGGACCCCTCGAGCTGCCAGGAGCGACGCGCACTGTCGTGCTCGGTCTCGGGCAGGTGGGAGTGAATCGAGACGGACGCGATGATGCCCACGAGCATGAGGCTCGCGATGATCGACGAGCCGCCGTAGCTGAGAAACGGGATGGGCTTTCCGGAGAGCGGGAAGAGGCCCAAGACGCCGCACACGTTCAGGAGCAGCTGAACCATGACGAGGCTCGTGCAGCCCGCCGCAACGAGGCGTCCGCAGAGGTCGGGGGCGTAGCGCGCAATTTGGAGTCCCGCCCACATGAAGACGGCAAACCCCGCCAGAACGCCGAGCGTTCCCACAAGGCCGCACTCCTCGCCGATGATGGCAAAGATGAAGTCGTTGTGCGCCATGGGCAGGTAGGAGTACTTCTGGCGCGAGAAACCCAGTCCCACGCCAAAGAGCCCTCCCGAGCCAAACGCATAGAAGCCCTGAACGAGCTGGTAGCCCGTGTCAAACGGGTCCGCCCACGGATCGAGCATGGTGAGCAGACGCTGACGGGAGTAGTCGTCCTTGAGCGAGAGGGCGAGAAACGCCACAATGCCCGCAACGAGAAGCACGAGCAGAAGGCGCTTGGGAAGCCCCGCGAGGTAGCCCATCACCAGCAGGGTGAGGGCGATGATCATCGTAGAGCCCTTGTCGGGCTGGATGATGATGAGCGCGAGGGGAACGCCCACGCCCGCGATGAGAAGCTTCACGAAGGTGCCCCAGTCGATGGAGCCCTGCTCGTAGTAGCGCTCAGCGATGTTGGCCGCGGTGAAGATGACGGTGATCTTGGCAAACTCCGAGGGCTGGAGCTGGAAGAACCCGAGGTTGATCCAGCGCGTGGCGCCCATGTCGTTGTCGGTTCCCAAAACCACGACGGCCAGCAGGAGCAGCACCGTGATCACCCAGATGGGTAGCAGCAGCTGACGCGCCCAGAGCCGGTAGTCGGTCCTGGCCAGCACGACGGCCGCCACCAGGCCTGCGGCGATGAAGATGAGCTGGCGCTTGAGGTAGAACGCGGCGTCGGCAACGTCCGGGTCTGAAAGCGCCGTCACCGAGGACGCGGAGTAGATCATGAGCAGGCCAAAGCCCACGAGGATGGCAGCGGCGGCGATAAGGACGAGCCGCGGGCGCATGAAGCGCTCGGGAACGCCAAAGACCGTGTGGTCGCTGCTCTTCTTGCGACGCCCGCCGGGCCTCGGACGTGCCTGGCGCGCCGGGGCACTCGTCATCACGCGCTCTCGCCCCCGTCCGCGAGGTTGCGCACGAGCTCCTTGAAGAGGCGCCCGCGCTCCCCCATGTTAGAGAACTCGTCAAAAGACGAGCACGCCGGGGAGAGCAGGACCGTGTCGCCTGCACGCGCAACGCGCACGGCCTCGTCAAAGGCCTCGCGAAGGTGCGGTGCGCGCAGGACCACGAGCTGCGAGCCGCTCCCCTCCCGCGCGTCCTCGAGCGCCCGGGCGATTCTCTCCCCCGCCTCGCCGTAGCAGACGGCGGCAAAGCAGCGGTCGCAAACGGCGCGGGCGAGCGAGCCGAGGTCGGTCATCTTGTCGTGACCGCCAAGAAGGACCACGATGGTCCCCTCGTCAAAGGCGGTGAGGGCCTTCTCCACCGAGTCGGTGTTGGTGGCCTTGGAGTCGTTGACGTAGCGCACGCCGCCCACGACGCCCGCAGGCTCGATGCGGTGCTCGATGGGCGAGAACGACGCCAGGCCGCGGCACACGTCGACCTCGGAAACGCCCAGCTCAAGCGCCACGGAGGCAGCGGCGAGGGCGTTCTCGGCGTTGTGTCGGCCAAAGATCTTGAGCTCGGAGGCATCCACGAGCGCGTGCTCGGTGCCGTCCAGGCGAACGACGAGAGAGTCGTCCCTCAGGAAGGCCGCGCAGGAGGACGAGGGCTCCTCGTGCACGGAGAGGCGGCAGACGCGAAGGCCGCGCGCCTCGGCGCGCTCCGCCATGGCGCGGCAGAAGTCATCGTCTACGGAGACCACGGCAAGGTCGCCCGCGCACTGGTTCTCGAGCGCGCGCTCCTTGGCGGCGGCGTACGCCTCCATCGTGCCGTGCCATTCGAGGTGGTCGGGGGTGACGTTCAAGATCACCGAGACGCGGGGGTGCAGCAGGCGCGTGGTGGCAAGCTGAAAGCTCGAGAGCTCGGCGACAAACCACTCCCCCTCCGGGCGCACCGAGACGCGGTCGGTCACCAGGGTGCCGATGTTTCCCACGGACTCGGCGAGAAGGCCACCCTCGCGCAGCAGGTGCGTGGCAAGCGAGGTGGTGGTCGTCTTTCCGTTGGTTCCGGTAATGGCGACCCAGCGCTCGGGGCTCTCGCGGAACGCAAACTCCGGCTCGCCGATCACCTCACGGGAGCAGGCCGCGGCAGCGCGGAAGAACTCCGAGGTCTCGGGGATTCCGGGAGACGCCACCGCAAGGTCATAGGAACCGCGGACGTCCTCCGTGCCGCAGATCACGGTGACCCCCGCCGCCTCGAGCTCGCCGGTCTTCTCGCCGGGCGTCGAGGAGGCGCCGCCGTAGAGCGTCACGGAGTCAACACGGGAGGGAACGAGCGACGCCGCATAGCGCGCCACGGACTCGCCGGTCCGACCCAGCCCGAGCACGAGCACATTGCCGAGGCGTTCTTTTGCGTTGGAGGTCATTCTCGTCACTTCCTAGCCAAGCTGGAGATAGAGGACGAAGCCGAGCGCCGCAAAGGCGGCCGTCACGATCCAGAAGCGGATGACGACCTTGGTCTCGGCCCACCCCTTCTTCTCAAAGTGGTGATGGATGGGGGACATGAGGAAGACGCGCTTGCCCGTGAGCTTGAAGCTCGTCACCTGAATCATCACGGAGAGCGCCTCGCAGATGAACAGGCCGCCCATCACGAGAGAGGTGACCTCGGTCTTGGTGAGCACGGCGAGCGAGGCAAAGGCGGCGCCGAGGGCAAGCGACCCGGTGTCGCCCATGAAGATCGTTGCGGGATAGCAGTTGTGCCAGAGAAAGCCAATGCAGGCGCCTGCGATGGCGGCGGCAAAGACGGCAAGGTCGAGCTGGCCGTACCCAAAGGCGACTGCGGTCATGGCGAGCATGACGATGGTGGTGCAGCCCCCTGCGAGGCCGTCGAGGCCATCCGTGAGGTTGACGGCGTTGGAGAGGCCCGCCATGAGAAGGAACACAAAGACGAGGTAGAGCCACGGGATGCTCACCGTGGCGCCAAAGACGTCAAGGGTGGTGGTGAGCACGCCGAGGTCGAGCGAGAGCCCGCCCGGGAAGGCCACGGCGGCAGGAATCCCGCAGACGTTGACCGCCACGAGGCAAAACGCCACGGAGATCAAGATGAGGCCCGCCATCTTCTGGCTCGGCGTGAGGCCGAGCGAGCGACCGTGGGCCACGGACTCAATGTCATCGAGAAGGCCGAGCGAGCCCGTGACGAGCGTGATCACAACGGCGGCCACGAGCGCGGGCGTCCACTGCGCCACGAGCGCGGTCGAGACGAGCACGCCCACGAGAATGACGATGCCGCCCATGGTGGGGGTTCCCTGCTTGACGAGGTGGCGCTGCGGGCCTTCGGAGCGAATCTGCTGGCCCACGCCCTCTCGGCGCATGAACTTGATGAACAGGGGCATCAGAAGCCCCGTGACGAGGGCGGCGATGCCCACGGCAAGTAGCACCTGATAGGTCTGAGAAACGCCTGTAGCGATCATCGGGCGAGCACTCCCCTCACGAACCCGTCGAGCCCTGCGGCACGCGACGCCTTGACCAGCACAATATCACCAGCCCCGAGCGCGGGGGCCATAACCTCAACGGCACGCTCGACGGTGTCGAAGTGCTCGATGGCGTCCTCGGAAAGGCCCATCGTGCGCGCTGCCTCAGCCATCTCGTCGGCAAGGCGGCCACCCACCAAGACGAGCAAGTCGACCCCCTTGGCCGCAGCGTAGGCGCCAACGTAGCCGTGAAGGCGCACCTCCTCGTCCCCCAGCTCGCCCATCTCGCCGAGAACCGCAACGCGGCGGCCCTCGCAGGCCATGGAGGAGAGGACGTCGAGCGAGGACGCCATCGAGGCGGGCGCGGCGTTGTAGGAGTCGTCGATCACGCGGGCCCCGGAGGGGGCGTCCTGGACATCGAGCCTCATGCGCGTGGCCGGCATGTGCTCGATGGCGTCAAGCGCCGTTGCGCGGTCGAGCCCAAGGCGCCAGACGAGCGCCATGGCGAGCAGCAGGTCGTCAACGGCCTTCCTGCCCGGGACGCTCAGGTGCACCCGGCGCCCCCATCCGTCCGAGAAGCGCAGCGTCGCCTCGGCGCAGCCGTCATCGTTCAGGGTGACGTCCTCGGCGCGGACGGCGTCGCCGGAGTCGGGACCAACCGTCACCACCTCAACCCCGGCCGGGACGGCAAAGCCGTCGGCGATGAACGGGGTAAAGTCACCGGTGCTCATGAGGGCGAGCGCGGGAGCAATGTCTCCGTGGGCGCGCATGCCCGAGACGATCTCGGCCTTGGCGCGCGCGATGTTCTCTCGGCTGCCGAGAAGCCCGATGTGGCTCGTCCCCACGTTGGTGATGCAGGCGAGCGTGGGCTCGCAGGCAATCGCCATGCGGTCGATCTCGTGGGGGTGGTTCATGCCGAGCTCACAGACGAGGACCTCGGCATCCTCGGGAGCCGAGAGCACCGTGAGCGGCAGGCCGATGAGGTTGTTGAAGTTCCCGGAGGTGGCGTGGCAGCGGCGCTGCGAGCCGATGGCGGCGGCGAGCATCTCCTTCGTGGTGGTCTTCCCCACAGATCCCGTCACGCCCACGACGATCCACTCAGCGTGGCGCTCGCGCCAGGCGCGGGTAAGACGGAGGAGAAACTCCTCGCAGTCGTCGCCTTCCGCGCGCAGGACCGCACAGCCCCTCTCGCGCGCCGCCTTAAGGACCTCGGCGTCCACGTCCGCGGAGGCAACCACGGCCGCCGCGCCCTTCTCGGCCGCTGATTCGAGGTAGGCGTTGCCGTTGACACGCTCTCCGACAAAGGCGACGAAGAGGTCGCCGGGGGACAGCGCGCGAGAGTCGATGACAACGTCGCCGGTGACCTCGCCCCCCTCCACGAGCACCGTTGCCTTTGTCGCAGCCGCAATCTCGCTGACAGTCATTCGAATCATTTGCTCATCTCCTGCTATGCCACGGGCTTGACGCCCATGATGCTTACCGCCTGAGACATTACGTCATGGAACAGGTTTGCCGCGGAGGCGGACGCGAGCTGGGAAAGGTGGTTGAGACCCACATAGACAAGGACGCTCGGGTCGTCGGCGTTGGCAAAGCCGCACAGCGACGCCGTGAAGTCGTAGGAGGCATATCCGCCGTCCTCGGAGGCCTGCTCGCCCGTTCCCGTCTTGCCTGCGATGTCGTAGCCCTCCACGCGGCCGTTCTTACCGGTGCCCTCCTGGACAACGGTGCGCATGACGTCGGTCTCCATGTTGGCCGCCTCGGCGGAGATGGCGCGCCCGCCCTCGGGCCACGAGACCTCCTGCCCCCCCTTTGAGATGAGGAAGTGCGGCGTCAGGAGCGCGCCATCGTTGGCAACGGCGCCGTAGGCGCGAACGAGCTGCACCATGGGGATCGAGACGGCCTGGCCAAAGGCCATCGAGCCGGCCGTGCCGCCGTCATACTCCTCCGGAGTCCTCACGATGCCCTCGATCTCGCCAGGAAAGTCGATGCCCGTCTTGGTGCCAATCCCGTAGCGCGCCACGCCCTCGGAGAAGCGCTCCGCACCGATGACCTCCTGGACGAGCAGCGACATAGCCGTGTTGGAGGAGCGCCGCATCATCTCTCGCACCGTCATGGACTCGGTGTAGTCGCGGCCGTCGTCATCGGTCACGTAGTGGTCGCCCACAAGCACCTGGGCCGGGACCGTGTAGACGGTCTCGGAATCAAACAGGCCGAGGTCAAAGCCAATGGAGGTTGTAAGCACCTTGAAGACGGAACCCGGCTCGTAGGCGCTCGAGACCGTCTTGAGGTTGAGTGCGGATGGGTCGGTGAGGTTTGAGAAGTCGGGCAGCGGCGTGGAGCACGCGGCGAGGATCTCGCCGGTCTTGGGGTCGGTCACCATGACCGATCCGGACTCCGACTCATAGGTCTTCACGCCCTCGTTGATGATCTTCTCGCAGGACTCCTGAAGGTCAATGTCCAGGGAGATCACGAGGTCGGTCCCGTTTTTCGCCTCCGTCACCTGGGAGGCGCCGCCGGCGATGGGCGTTCCGTCGAGACCGGTCTCCATGAGCATCTCGCCGTCGGTGCCGGTGAGGATGTCGTCGTAGTAGTACTCGAGGCCAGAAAGACCCTTGCCGTCGGTTCCCACGTAGCCAAGGACCTGTGCGCCAATTGTCCCGTAGGGGTAGACGCGCTTGGTGTCCGTGAGATAGTAGACGCCGCCGAGCTCGGCCTCCGCGAGGCGCTTCTTGAGCTCGTCGGCAACCTCCTGGTCGACCTTCTGCTTGAGGTAGACAAACTTTCCGTCCATGGTGAGCAGGTCCATGTAGTCCTGCTTCTCGCCACCAAGGAGCTCCACGAGGATGTCCGAGACACCCGAGGGATCGCTCACATCGCGGGGGTTCGCATAGATCGTCTGGCACTCCTCGCTCACGGCGAGGATGTTGCCGTTTCGGTCGTAGATCGTGCCGCGCTTGGCGTGAAGCGTCGCCACGTTGGTCCTCTGGGACTCCGCACGCGTTGAGAGATTCGAGGAATCGATGACCTGCAACCACACAAGACGTGCGGCCACGACGCCCAGGACGGCGAGAAAACCGCGGCGCGTGAGCGAGAGACCGTGCTCGGACCCGCCCGTGCCAGAGCCACCCGGTCGGGCGGCCCTCACTCGGTATTGCGCACGAGAGGCCTCGTCATACGAGGCCTCCGGATACGAACGCCGCCCCGAGCGGCTCTGTCTGTCTCTGCTGCTCACGTTGAACAGTCTACGCCACGTCGCTCTGGGAGCCCGCCTCGTCCATCGTCTGCGCAGCTTCCCCATTAGTGGAATCGATCTGCTCGTCGACGCCAGCACCCACGTGGACCGACCCGGTGGGCAGGACCATGCCGTAGTTCTGCGTGGCAATGCGGCTGATACGCGAGTTGCTCGAGAGAACGGAGCGCTCGATCCTCAGCTTGTTGTTGAGCGCCTGCGCGTCCTCAATCTGCGTCGAGAGGTCGACGTTGGACTGGAGGAGGGAGACGGTGGCGGAAGAGAGCGCAACGCGCACCATGCCCACGACGATGAGCACCGCGGCAACCACGAGAACCGCGCGGACGCGTGCGAGGAAGGTGGGGGTGATCCCGGCACGGACGCGTGCGTCGAGACCGCCGCCGGAGACGACCTCGAAGGAGCGACGGAGCTCACCCTCGGGGCGCTCGCGCCTCCTCTCGGTGCCGTCTACGTAGTATGCCTCTGACCCCTCGTACCTCATGTGAGCTTCCCCGCTTCTTGGGCGACCCCTGTCGCATGTCAATCATTGTAGGCAGGTACGCTGCTGACTTGAGGGTTTCATGTTCCAAAGTCTCAAGTTTGAGTTGAGCGACCTTAAGAGTTTCTTGCGATTCGATCTTCTGTGTTGGTCTGGTGTGTCTTGTTTGTGGTGCGTTGGTGGTGCGTTTGGAGTGCGTTTGTGGTCTGTTGGTGGTGCGTTCTTGCTTATGCAGACGGCTCGCGCCGGCTACGTCATTTGGAGGGCTCTGCACCCGTGACGTCGAGCTTGACCGCCACGCGCATGAGAGCGCTTCGCGACCTTGGATTGGCCGCAACCTCTTCGTCGGAGGCGACGAGAGGCTTTCTGGTCCTCACATCGAGTATCGGCACGCGACCACATGCGCAGACGGGAAGGTCCGGAGGGCAGATGCAGCCTCGGGACATCTCGGAGAACACGTGCTTGACGATACGGTCCTCGAGCGAGTGGTAGGAGATGACGCAGATCCTCCCACCGGTGTTGGCCCACCGGACCGCAGCCCTCAGTCCCCGGTCAAGGACGTCGAGCTCGTGGTTGACCTCGATGCGCAGCGCCTGGAAGGCCTTGCGCGCCGGGTGGCCGCCGGTCCTTCTCGCCGCCGCGGGAATCGCGGCCTTGATGACCTCCACGAGCTGGAGCGTGGTCTCTATGGGCGCCTTTGCCCTGGACTCGACGATCCTTCGCGCAATGCGGTTAGCAAAGCGCTCGTCGCCGTAGACGCGCAGGATTCGGGCGAGGTCTGCTTCGTTATAGGTGTTTACGACCTCAGCTGCGGTTAGGGTGTCTTTACCCGAACTCATACGCATGTCCAGGGGAGCGTCTTCGTGATACGAGAAGCCGCGCTCCGGGATATCAAGCTGCGGGGACGAGACGCCGAGGTCGAAAAGAAAGCAGTCGACCCCGGGCACCTCCGCCTCAACGAGAAGCTCGTCGAGGTCCCCGAAGTTGCCCTTGAGGAGACGGACGCTCGCCTCGGGCACCTCTTTGGAGAGGCGCTCGGAGGCCGCCGCAAGGGCCATGTCATCCTGGTCGACACCAAGGGACAGGCCGTCCGGGGCCACGAGGCGGGCGAGCTCGGTGGTGTGCCCCGCACCGCCGAGGGTGCAGTCGCACACGATCTCCCCCGGCTGGGGGTCGAGCTCGCGAAGAACCTCGGCGAGCATCACGGGTACGTGCCGATATTCTGCTGTCAAGACCCTCACTCCCTCCTAGTCGCGGTAGAGCAGGGCGTCGAGCTCGTCCTCGAAGCTCTCCTGCGTCGCGTTCCACTCCTCGGTGTTCCACACCTCGAAGTGGTCCCCGGCGCCCACGACCGTAACGTCAGCCGTCAGTCCGAGCCGCTCACGAGTGCCGGCCTTGGCGGAGTCGAGCTTTCCGAGGGCAACACGACCCGCTGAGTCAATGTCAACCTCGACCGCGCTCGCCCAGAGCCGGCTCTTGAGCTGAACGTCCTTGCGGCTGCGGGAATCAAAGCGGTTCACGCCGTCCTCGATGAAGAGGCCGTCGATGAACTTCTCGAGTCCCGAGGGAGTAAAGCCGTTCACGCACTCCTTGAGGGGCAGAAGGTATATCGTCTTGCTATCGCCGTCGATCAGCTGCTTGCGAAAGACGGCCGGCAGGGTGACACGCGCCTTGGCATCCACGTTCATCGGATACGAACCGGCGAGCATGTGGCACCCTCCCTTCTAGAGACGACAAACCTGCCCCCGTTGGAGCGTGCGAATACTATACGTCATTTGCCCCACTTTGCCCCACCAGAAAACACTTTGCTGCACCTTGCGGTTGAAATGTGGGTTTGGACGGTTTGACGAGAAACCCCCGCCCCCAGATGTTGCGTATCTGGGCACGAGGGACCACAAGATGGACGTCCGTATTCGAACGCCTGGCAAACGATTTGTGTTGCTCCAGTGAAATCGCAGCTCACTCCCCCTGTCAGTGCCCTGCGAACCCCGCCTGCGCGCGCCCGGCAGTGACAGCCCAGGGGCCTCTTAAGCGCGACTTCTGCGCAGCAGTGAGCGCATAAGAGGGCCCTGGGCTGTCACTGCCGGGCGCGAGGATGCGCAGCGAGGTACACGCGCCGTATGTGGGTGCGGTCCACGTGCGTGTAGAGCTGAGTGGTCGCAATGTTGGCGTGTCCCAGCAGCTCCTGGACCACGCGCAGATCAGCTCCGCCCTCGAGCAGATGCGTCGCAAAGCTGTGTCGCAAGGTGTGGGGGTGCAGTCCCTTGAGCCCCGCGACGCGCCCGTACTTCTCGACAATGGCATGGACCGACTGTCGTGAGAGACGCCCTCCGCGGACGTTCAGAAACACGGCGTCGCAGGGCCTTCGTCCCACCAGCGCGCCGCGCCCCCGATCCAGGTAGTCCTCGAGCGTTGCCGCGGCAGCGCCGAGCGCCGGCACCACACGCTCCTTCCCGCCCTTGCCAAAGACACGCAGCAGCCCCTCGTCAAGAAGGACCGCGCGCTGGTCGAGGCCACAAAGCTCGCTCGCGCGCAGGCCGCACCCATAGAGTACCTCGAGGATGGCGTGATCACGAAGGCCGGCAGGCGTTGACGGGAAGGGCTGGTCGAGCAGACGCTCGGCGTCCTCAACGGAAATCACGTCGGGAAGGCGCGCCGGTTTTGCCGGAAGCGGCAGGTCGGAGGTGGGAAAGGCGGAGCAGATCTCGTCGTTTACCATGAAGCGGTGAAATCCCTTGATGGCAGAGACGGCCCGCTCAACCGACGCAGGGGCAAGCCCCACCTCCACGAGCGCGGCGATGTGCTCCTCCACGAGAGCGCGCATGACGTCATCGGGGTCGCTCACGCCGCGGCCGGCGAGCCAGCCCACGTAGCGCGTGAGGTCACGTCCGTACGCAACCACCGTGTTGTCCGAGCTTCCCCGCTCCACGGCGAGGTAGTTCAAGAACTCGCCCTTCGCCCGCTCGAGGTCCACGCTCCCCCTCCGTCCAAAACGCCGGCTGCTCCATGGCCCTATGAGGCAATCGGCCTCACGTCGTGGCGGCTCACGCCCTCGTGGCGAGCAATCGCGGCGCGCACGAACTCCCGGAAGAGCGGCGCCGGGCGATCCGGGCGACTCTTGAACTCGGGATGCGCCTGACTCGCCACAAACCACGGGTGCACGCTCTCGGAAAGCTCCACCATCTCCACGAGACGACCGTCAGGAGAGAGGCCCGAGATCACGAGCCCCGCCTCGACGAGCTGGTCGCGATAGGTGTTGTTGACCTCAAAGCGGTGACGGTGACGCTCGTAGACGAGCGGCTCCCCGTAAGCCTCCGCTGCCAGCGTACCAGAGACCAGCTGGCACGGGTAGGCACCGAGGCGCATGGTGCCGCCCTTCTCGGTGATCTGTGCCTGGTCGGGCATGATGTCGATCACGGGGTGCGGCGTCTTTGGGTCAAACTCCGCCGAGCTCGCGTCCGCAAGCCCGCAGACGTCACGGGCGAACTCGCACACGGCCACCTGCAGGCCGAGGCAGACGCCGAGGTAGGGCACGCGCTTCTCGCGGGCGCGGCGGACGGCACAGATCTTGCCCTCTATGCCACGCAGGCCAAAGCCGCCGGGCACGAGAATGCCGTCGGCGTCTCCGAGCACCTCCTCGACGTTACCCTCGTCGAGCGCCTCGCCGTCCACGAGGCGAATGTCCACGTGGCGGCCAAAGAGCACGCCCGAGTGGTGCAGCGCCTCGATCACGGAGAGGTAGGCGTCGGGGAGCTGCGTGTACTTGCCCACCACGCAGATGCGCGTGACGTCGTCCTTCTCGCTCGCGGCGTGCATAGCATCCGTGAAGGCGTACCAGCCCTCCATGTGGCTCTCGCGGAGATCCAGCCCCAGGCGCTCGCAGACCTTCTCGTCAAAGCCCTGGGCGGCAAGGTGCGCGGGCACGTCGTAGATGGAGGGCAAATCCGAGTTCTCAAAGACGTGGTCTGCGGGCACGTCGCAGAAGCTTGCGATCTTGGCGCGGATGGAGGCGTCCACCTCGTGGTCGGAGCGGCAGACGATGAAGTCCGGCTGCAGACCAAAGGAGCGCAGCTCGCGCACGCTGTGCTGGGTGGGCTTGGTCTTGACCTCGTGCGCGGCGGCGATGTAGGGCACGAGGCTCACGTGGATGAGGATGCAGTCCTCGCGGCCCTTCTCGTTTCTAAACTGACGGATGGCCTCCACGAAGGCCTGGCTCTCAATGTCACCGATGGTGCCGCCAAGCTCGGTGATGACCACGTCGGCCCCCGTCTGCTCCTCGATGCGGCGGAAGCGCTCCTTGATGGCGTCTGTCACGTGTGGGATGACCTGCACGGTGCCGCCGAGGAAGTCACCGGCGCGCTCACGTGAGATGAGGTCCTGGTAGATGGCGCCGGTGGTGAAGTTGGACGCGCGCGTGAGGTTCTCGTCGATGAAGCGCTCGTAGTGGCCGAGGTCGAGGTCGGACTCATAGCCGTCCTCGGTCACGAAGACCTCGCCGTGCTGAAACGGGCTCATCGTGCCCGGGTCCACGTTGAGATAGGGGTCTGCCTTCTGCATCATCACGCGATAGCCGCGCGCCTTGAGCAGACGACCGAGCGAGGCAGCCGTGATGCCCTTTCCCAAGGACGAAACCACGCCGCCAGTTACAAAGATGTGCTTTGCCATAGGGGCCTCCCGTAGAAATCCGCTTCCGTTTCCACGGGACTTCATAGTAGCGCGTCCACGGGAGATCCGACCGCGCACATGCCAAATCTGACGCGCAAGCGAAACATGGCGACATAGCCAAGAAACACGTTCAGCCCGCCACGAGAAACTGCCGAGAAGAACGGGCGGGTTGTGGACGGTGTCAAGTCCAAAACCGTCCGCAACCCGCCTCAAGCCGCAGGTCTAGAGGTACTTCCTCCAGTCGTCCTCGTCATCCTCTTCGTCCTCGACGGTGGCGGACCTGGACGCCTCCTGCGCGGCGCGCTCGGCGCGAACCACGTACGCAGCGTCGTTGGTCTCCGGAAACGCCGCCAAAACGTGCTCGAAGACCTCGAGGTTCTCGTCGAAGCGGCCCCGGGGAATGGCAAAGACGACCTCGCTCGCCACGTGCGTGCCGCTCGCAAGCTCGGCTCTAAACGCCTCGGCCACCGTCGCGGCATCCCAGCCAAACGCGCCGCAGCCAAAGGCACCAAGAACAACCTTCTTGTGGCCCAGCTCGTCGGCGATCGCCATCACCAGGCGCACGCGGTCGCGCAGGGAGGCGAGCAGCGCCTCGTCGCTCACGTGGTACTCCTCGCGCGCGCGGCGGGCGTTCGGCGACGCCGCCACGATCACGTCGGCATAGGAGTGAAAGCCGTCACGCTCAAAGCGGACGCGCGGCACCACGAGCGCGCGGTTGCGATACAGGTTGCAGTTGAGGAAGCGGCGGCGGTTCTCGCCGTACCAGTCGCGCTTCTCGCGCAAGACGTTGAAGAGGAAGCTCTCGGAGCAGAGCGCCTCCTCCTGCGCCCATGCGCCGCGGTCATAGCCGCCGCCGGGGTTGGTAAAGGAGGCAAAGTCGAGAAGGGCCAGGTCACAGGCGGAGGCAAGCCCGCGCCCGCGCTCGAGCACCGCGGCAACGCTGTCCTGGTCGACCACGCTCACGGTGGGCACGCAGCCCTGGGCGGCCACCTTTGGCGCGCCGTCAAAGACGCGCGTGCCCTCGACGCTGCGAGCGATCTCCGCGGCATAGCGGCGGTCCATCTCGGCGATGTGACGCTTGGCCTGGTCCGCGCGGCTCGGCCCGCGACCCTCGCGACGCTGGTTTTTCTCTGGCATGTATGCTCCTCTCATCGTCAGCTGCGGACATTTTCCCACAACGGCCACAGGAGGAGTCGCACGCCCGCGGGTTTCTCGCCCGTTGGCGGCATTCGCTCGTCAAGCCACGCAAGCTCTTGGCAAGCGGGAGGGTGTCCCTATGCCCTGCCCCGCGCGTCCAGCATCTCGCGCGCAAGGTCGCGGCTCGCGGCGCCCGTGTCTCCCGAGAGCATGCGAGCAACCTCGGCAACGCGGTCCTCGCCCACAATCTGTGTGATGGTGGTTTCGGGAACGCCGGAGGCGCTCTCGGACTTGCGGACGAGGTAGTGCCTCTCGGCCGCAACCGCCACCTGGGCAAGGTGGGTAACCACGATGACCTGGTGCGTCTTTGCAAGGCGAGAGAGCACGTCGGCAAGGGCCACGGCGGTGGCTCCGCCCACACCGGCGTCGACCTCGTCAAAGACGAGCGTCTCGGCCGCGTCCGCCTCCCCAAGGACCACCTTGCAGGCAAGCATCACGCGGCTGACCTCGCCGCCGGAGGCAATGCGCCGCAGCGGGCGCGCCGTGAGCCCGGCGCCCGGTCGGTAGAGAAACTCCACGCGAGAAGGACCACGCCTTCCCCACTCCGCGCGCGGCAGGCGCTCGCAGGAAACCTCGAGCCCCGCCGTTCCCATCTCCAGAAGCGCCATCTGCTCGGAAACGGCCGCGGCGAGGCGCGGCGCAGCCTCGGCACGCACGGCGTCGAGGGCGTCGGCTGCCTCGGACAGGGCGGCCTCGCGGCGCTCGAGCTCCTCGGCGGCACGGCGCTCCAGCTCGCCGCCGTCGCTCGCGGCGGCAACGATCTCCCGAGCGCGCTCGCGGCGCTCAAAAACATCGGCCATGCGAGGCCCATAGGTGCGCATGAGGCCCTCGAACTGCGCAAGCCGGGTCTGGAGCCGCTCAAGCTCCTCAGGGTCAAAGTCCACGTCATCGGCGTAGTCTCGCAGCTCGGCGGCCACGTCCTCGATATCGATGAGGGAGCTCTCCAGCGTCTTTGCCCAAGAGCCCAGCGTGGCGTCGTAGCGTGCCGCATCACCGAGGGCGCGCACCGCCTCCCCGAGGGCGTCGCAGACCCCCTCGTCGCCGGAGAGCAGCTCGCGGGCACCCGAGGCAGCGGCCATCAGGGCCTCGCCGTGCTCGACGCGCGGCAACTGTGCCTCAAGCTCCTCGAGCTCGCCCTCGCGCGGGTCGACCTCGTCGATGCGACGAAGCACAAACGCTGCCTCATCGAGCTTCTCGCCCGCGGCGCGGCCCATCTCTCTCACGCGCTCGAGCTCCCGCGCGGCCTGCCCGGCCGCGTCGAGCGCGCTCTGGTACGCCTCCAGAGCCTCGGCCGCCGGGGCACCGATCCATGAGTCGAGCATCTCAACGTGAGTCTGAACCGCAAGAAGGCGCTGGTGCTCGTGCTGACCGCAGAGGTCCACGCTGGCTCCCACGCGCTCGGAGAGCTCTCGGACACCTGCCATCCGACCGTCAATCTCCACGCGGCCGCGCCCGTCGGCGCCCACGCGGCGACGCACGACGGTGCCGTCAAGATCTTCTCCCCGCAGGAAGAGCCGCCCCTCAACCTCGAGCGAGGGGGCGCCCTCGCGCACCATCCCCGCATCGGCGCGCTCCCCCACCAAAAGCTTTATCGAGGAGAGCAGCGCGGTCTTGCCCGCGCCCGTCTCGCCCGTGAGGACGGTGAGGCCGGATGCCGGCTCGATGGTCGCCTCCCGGATGAGGGCAACGTTGCTCGCGTGAAGCTCGTCGATCATTTACTTGCCCACCTGTCCGTAGAAGACGCGCGAGACCGAGTCGTAGAAGCTCTGCGAGCTCCTGTCCAGCAAGACAAGATCCCCCGCGCCCCTGCGCACCGTGGCGCGCACGCCCACGCCGCCCGCCTCGTCGCGGACCGGCTGGCCGTCGGCAAAGAAGTGGCGCATCGCGGGACGCTCCGGGCTCATCTCAATTTCCACGACATCCGAGGGCGAGGTGAGAAAGGCGCGCGCCATGATGGTGTGCGGGGCAATGGGCACGCAGACCATCCCGTTGAACTCAGGCGTCACGATGGGGCCGCCCGCGGCGAGGGCGTAGCCCGTGGAGCCCGTTGCCGTGGAGACCACAAAGCCATCGCCGCGCAGGCGGTCGATGTGCTTTCCGGAGACGGCGACGTCAAACTCGACCATGTCGCCCGCACCTCCGCGCGAGAGGGCAAAGTCGTTGAGGGCAAAGCTGTGCGTGACGAGCGAGGTGCCGTCCTCGCGCTCGAACGCGCACTCGATGTCGAGCGTGGCTCGGCGGGAGACGTGAAGCTCCCCGGCAAGGGCGTCGCGCACGGTCTCGAGCAGATCGTCTGGACCGGCGGCTGTGAGAAAGCCGAGGTGACCATAGGAGATGCCGAGAACGGGAATGCCCGAGTAGCCCACGATGCGCGCCGCGCGCAGCAGCGTGCCGTCACCACCGAGCGAAATCACGAGGTCGCAGCCCTCTGCGCTCGCGGTGACGCTGGGGAAAAGACGCTTGTCATGCGCCCACGCGACGTCGATGCCCTGGTCGTCGAGCCACTCCTCAAGACGACGGGCGCTCTGCTTGGCGTCCTCGCGCGCGTAGTTGGGAACGATGAGAACCTTCACGGCGTCGACCCCTTCCTCGTGCCGTCAGTCCTGCCAGTATACCCCGAGCCGCCCACCGCGCGCGGACCTCTAGGCGCCCCGGCCGGCATGTCCCGGCGCTCGGACAGCTTGTCGCAGAGAG
>CASEVE010000003.1 GCA_949291295.1 uncultured Olsenella sp. | reverse complement strand
GCCGGGAGGAAGTAGGTTCTAGGTGTCGCCGGGCGGGGCCCGGCGGGCACCGACGGGCCGACGTGCCCGGACTCTTACACCACAAAACGCGACGCGATCCATGCAGAACTTCTCGACCCCGGAGTACTGCGGGCAGCAGAAGCCCATCTGGAACACGCCGCCGGAAACAGGATCGGACGCTCCCGCCTTTGCAAATCGCTCAAGGGAGTCCCACTCATCGAGGACGCGACGGGCCCGCACAGCAAACGCGCGCCCAAACGACGTGGGCTTGACGCCCACGCTCATACGCTCAAACAGAGGAGTACCGAGCTTGTTCTCAAGTTCAGCCATTGCCTTAGAGACCGCCTGAACAGAAGCACCCTCGGTAGCGGCAGCAGAGGAGAAGCTGCCCGAGTCAATGATCACACAGACGTACTTAAGCTGCTTTATATTCATGACCCCTCCCGATTTGGCGAGAGCGATTGCCGGAGTTTCTATCTTGGCACGTGAATAACAATTGGGTATGAGACAAGGTTTAACTAAACATTAAGTTGAATGAAACAAAGACACCTGCTCATCGTATGCGAGAACGTTCCCGCCCCCTTTGGCCACGTTCACGGGATTCGACGGGTCCATCCGCAAACCCAAAACCTACAATGCACTGCGATACACGGAGTTTTCCCAACGGAAAGGAACGCCCCATGGCAGAAAAGAAGGCCCCCTCAAAAAAGGCCTCCAAGACTCCAAGAAAGCAGCCCCTCGCGCATGCGGCTGCCCAGGCAAAGTCCGATGCCACCTTCCAGAGCCGCCTGGCACGCCATCACGACGAGCTTCGCTGGCTCTACATGGAGCTCTACAACAACGGCGACATGTTTGCCGAGCTCTGCGACCAGATGAAGCGCTTCTATGATGAGCGCAGCGAGAAGCTCAAGAAACTCGACGCCGCACGCGAGGCCTCTGGAGAGTGGTACCGCAGCCGAGACATGCTCGGCATGCAGATGTATATAGACAACTTTGCCGGCGACATCCCCGGAGTCGAGAAGAACCTCGACTATCTTGAGAGGTGCAACGTCAACTACATCCACCTCATGCCGTTTCTGGATACCCCGTCCGACAAGAGCCGCTCCGACGGCGGCTATGCCGTCTCGGACTTTCGCCGCGTCAAGCCCGAGCTCGGAACGATGGACGACCTTGCCCACCTCGCCGACAAGTGCCACGACCGTGGCATCAGCCTCTGCATGGACTTCGTCATGAACCACACCTCCGACGAGCACGAGTGGGCCCGTCGCGCCCGCGCCGGCGAGGGCGAGTACATGAGCCGCTACTTCTTCACCGCCGACCAGGGCCTCATCGACCAGTACACCCGCGATGTGCCGCAGGTCTTCCCCACCACCGCGCCCGGTCACTTCACCTACCTGCCGGAGCTGGGGCAATCCGTGATGACGCAGTTCTACCCCTACCAGTGGGACCTCAACTATCGCAACCCCCGTGTCTTCAACGAGATGATGTACAACTTCCTTTTCCTGGCCAACCAGGGCATGGACATCATCCGCATCGACGCCGTCCCTTACATCTGGAAGCAGCTCGGCACCAACTGCCGCAACCTCCCCCAGGTCCACACCATCGTCCGCATGATGCGCATGATCTCGGAGATAGTGTGCCCGGGCATCGTTCTTCTGGGCGAGGTGGTCATGGCGCCGGTGGAGGTAGTGCCCTACTTCGGCACCGTGGAAAAGCCCGAGTGCCATATGCTCTACAACGTCACCACGATGGCAACCACCTGGAACAGCGTTGCCTGTCGCGACACGCGCCTCTTGCGCCGCCAGCTCGAGACCGTGTGCTCGCTGCCGCACGAGTATACGTTCCTTAACTACCTTCGCTGCCACGACGACATTGGCTGGGGCCTCGACTACGCGACGCTCTCCGACTGGGGTATGGAGGAGGTCCCGCACAAGCACTATCTCAACGAGTACTTCCAGGGGCACACCGAGGGATCGGTCAGCCGCGGGGAGCTCTACAACGCCGACCCCATTACCGGCGACGCACGCTTCTGCGCCACCACGGCCTCCATGTGCGGCATCGAGGCGGCAGGCTTTGAGGGAGATGCGCAGGCCATGGACGTAGCCATCCGCAAGGACATCATGCTCCATGCCTACCTGCTCGCGCAGTCGGGGCTGCCAATCATCTACAGCGGAGACGAGATTGGACAGGTGAACGACTACACCTACAAGGACGACCCCGAGAAGGCCGAGGACTCGCGCTACATCCATCGCGGCGCGTTCCCGTGGGACCTCGTAAAGAACGTTCGAAGCAAAAAGACCGTTCAGGGACGAATCTTTGGCGCCCTCTCCAAGCTCGAGGGAATTCGCCGGGACGAGAAGATCTTCGACGCCGACGCGCAGACCGAGATCGTAGGCTACAGCGACCCCGCCATTCTGTGGATGCGCCGTCGCATGGACGGACGGACGCTCGACGCGGTCTTCAACTTCTCAGACGAGGATCGTACGCTCTGGATGCCGGAGGAGGGCGAATACCGCGACCTCGCAACAGGTGAGGTCGACGAGTTCCAGACCTTTGAACTGAGCGCCTGGGACTTCCGCTGGTACGTGCACTAGGGCGGGCGGCCAAGCGCCGCCCTCCCAACCGCTACGCCTGGGCCAGACCGCGCAGGAAGCGGGAGAGGGCCAGCGAGACCACGTCGGGGTCGTTTGCGACCGCCTCCTCCACGGAGTCCGCTACCTCATCAAAGGCATCGAGCTCGTCATCGCACGAGGAGACCGCAACGCAGGCAACAGCCAGGATGTCGGTGGGTGCCACGTCGCACAGGCCGGCGGCCAGCGCTCGGGTCACGTCGTCGAGCGCCGAGTCAAACATGTTGCGAAGGTCCTCGTAGTCCGCCTCGTCCCCGTTGGGCGCCGCCTCGGCGAGGCCGTCAAACCAGGTGGACCAAAACCTCACGGCAGAGCCGTGGTCCTCAATGCGGGTGACCGAGCGCGCCATGTCCTCAAAGAGGTCCTTGATGGTGCCGTTCGACGCAGCCACAGCCGCGCTCGCCGCCGAGGCAATCTCAACCATGAGCTTGCCGTTCTCCACGTCGAGCTGCTCGAGCTCGCCCTCAGAGGTAATGACCTGCATGCTCGCATGGAACAGCCGCATGGAAAGTCCGTCTCGCGAGATCATAGTGCTCCCCTCCACGTAGTCACGACGTGATTCTACGGGGAACGACCGCGAGAAAAGCGCTGCTCAGGTTATGCGGACGCTAGCTTTCGGCCAGCGGCGGAAAGACCCTACTCCGTGTCCGCGACGCCGATTCGCTCGGCAGTCTCGTCAGTGATCCAGAGGGTCTTCTCGTCACGGGAGATGAACTGACGGGTCACGTCGTCGTCGAGGACAATCACCTCGGTGTTCTCGGGAGAGAGCACGAAGAAGGTCTCATCGATGCACACCACCTCGTAGTCCTCGCCGCTCATGGTCACGCTGCGCACCTCGCGCGCGTCGTTGTCCACGCCCTCGGGAACGTTGCTCCCAAAGGGGTTGAAGCCCATGATGACACCAACGGCAATCACCGCAACCACGATGACGCCCGCGACGAGACGACCTGCCTTGCCCGGAACTGCCATGCCCATTCCTCATGCTCGAGCCAACTTCACCCATTATGCCCTAAGCAGCGCGCCAAGAAGGACAGCCGCCCGTGGTTCTACCGTGCGGAAAGCTCCTCCGCCAGATAGCGGCCCGTGACGCTCTGAGGGCAGGCAGCCACCTGCTCGGGCGTGCCGGCGCATACGACGCAGCCGCCTGCGTCACCCCCGCCCGGACCCATGTCGATCACCCAGTCGGCAGCGGCGATCATATCCAGGTCGTGCTCGATTACCACGACGGTGGCCCCGTTTTCGATGAGACGCCGCAACACGTCGAGAAGAACCTCAACGTCAAGCGGATGCAGACCAATGGTGGGCTCGTCGAAGACAAAGAGCGCGTCTGCCTGGTTGCGCGCGAGCTCGCTCGCGAGCTTGAGGCGCTGCGCCTCGCCGCCCGAGAGCGCAGGCGTTGCCTCGCCGAGCGTGAGGTAGCCGAGGCCAAGGTCATGAAGGACCGCGAGCTTGGCCAGAGACGAGCGCAGGCCCGTCTCGCCAAGCGCCTCGAGCGCCTGGTCAACGGTATAGGAGAGGAGCTCGGGAAGGCTGAGGTCGCCCGCAAGGCGCACCTCACGCGCGGCACGAGCGTAGCGCGAGCCCCCGCAGTCCGGGCATGGGATGTCCACGTCGGGCAGAAACTGCACGTCGAGCGAGATCTGCCCCGTGCCGTCGCAGGTAGGGCAACGCAGAGACCCAGTGTTGTACGAAAACGCGCCGGCCTTGAGGCCGCGCTCGCGCGCCTCGGGGAGCTTCGCGTAGGCGCGCCGCAGGTCATCGAGGACACCCGAGTAGGTTGCCACCGTGGAGCGAACGTTGGCGCCGATGGGCGTGGCGTCGATGAGGTTGGCACGACGCAGTCCGCCCGCATCGACAGAGCGCACATGCGCGGGCAGCACCTCTCCCGCAATGGCGGCGCGCAGGGCCGGAACCAGGCTCTCCAGCACGAGCGTGGTCTTGCCCGAACCCGAGACGCCCGTCACCGCCGTGAGCCGCCCGCGCGGGATTGCCACCGAAAGCGGCCGCACGGTGTGGATGGCGCCCGTCTCAAGGCCGATCCATCCCAGGCTCTCCCCCGCACCGGGCACGTCGCGAGACGCACGCACATGGCGGGTACCCAGGAGAAACGACCCAATCTTCGACGCCGGGTTCTTCTCGACGTCCTCCACGCTTCCCTGCGCGATGATGCGTCCGCCGTTTGCGCCCGAGCCCGGGCCAATCTCTATCAGATGGTCCGCGTGGCGCAGCACCCGCACGTCGTGGTCCACGAGCACCACGGAATTACCGTCGGCCAAGAGGTCGTCCATAACGCCGAGAAGCCCCTCCACGTTGGAGGGGTGAAGTCCGATGGAGGGCTCGTCGAGCACGTAGAGCACGCCGGTCGTGCGGTTGCGCACCGCGCGGGCGAGCTGGACGCGCTGGCGCTCGCCGGTGGAGAGCGTGGCCGAGGCTCGGTCGAGCGAGAGGTAACCCAGGCCCAGCTGCACGAGGCGCTCGCAGGGCTCCGCCATCTCGCCGCAGATGGCCTCCGCCATCGCACGCATCTCCCCCGGCACAAGATCTGGCACGCGCGGCACCCAAGCCCGCAGGTCATCGAGGGTCATCGCCGTGGCGTCCGCGAGGGACATGCCATCAATCTGGGGCGCGCGGGCCGCCGCCGAGAGGCGCGTGCCACCGCAGTCCGGGCACACGTCCTCGCGCAGGAACCGACTCACGCGCGCGAGGCCCTTCTCGTCCTTGACCTTGGAAAGGGCGTTTTCCACGGTATAGACCGCGTTGAAGTAGGTGAAGTCCAGCTCAGCAAAGTCGTCGCCCTTCTTGGGGTGGTAGAGGATGTGCTTCTTGATGGCCGGGCCATGAAAGACGATGTCTCGCTCCTCGGGCGTGAGCTCGCAGAAGGGCACGTTGGTTCGCACGCCCATGGCGCCGCAGACCTGCTTCATGAGATCCCACATGAGGCTGCCCCAGGGAAGAACCGCTCCGTCGTCGATGGAGATCGACTCGTCGGGCACGAGGCTCGCCTCGTCCACGGTGCGCACGATGCCGGTCCCGCCGCAGGTCTTGCAGGCGCCGGCACTGTTGAAGGCCAGGTCCTCAGCGCCCGGGCCCATGAACTCCACGCCGCAGACGGGGCAGCGCGTCATGCGGCCGAGCGCCACGTCCATGGACGGCTCCACGCGGTGCCCGTTGGGACACACGTGGCTGCCGAGGCGCGAGAACATGAGTCGCAGGTAGTTGAGGAGCTCAGTCGAGGTGCCAAAGGTGGAGTGCACGCCGGGCACCCCGGGGCGCTGCCGCAGCGCGAGCGCGGCCGGCACGTGGAGCACCTCGTCGACGGTGGCACGCGAGGTCTGGGAGATGCGCCGGCGCGTGTAGGTGGAGAGCGCGTCCAAGTAGCGGCGACTGCCCTCGGCATAGAGCGTGCCCAGCGCAAGAGAGCTCTTACCCGAGCCCGAAACGCCCGCAATGCCCACGAGCTCGCCGAGCGGAATGTCCACGTCCACGTTCTTGAGGTTGTGTACGCGCGCGCCGCGAACCTCGATGAAATCCGGATTGCCGGCCCTCATGTGCCCCCCCAAAACCCTCGACTTGGAAACACATTCATTTTAGGCAACTCGCCTCATGAGGTTGTGCCCTCCCATGCGCTAAACTTTGACATGGAAAAGGGAGGTTAACGTTAACATGGACATCAATCAGATTGCCCAGATGGCGGGAGTCTCGCGTGCGACGGTGTCTCGCTACCTCAACGACGGCTACGTCAGCCAGGAGAAGCGCGCCGCAATCCGCCGCGTCATCGAGAAGACCGGCTATGTCCCCTCCCAGCACGCAAAGACCCTGCGTACCGGCAAGACCAACGTTGTGGGGATCATCATCCCCAAGATCAACTCGGCATCGGTGAGCCGGATGGTGGCGGGCATCACGCCGATTCTCAACGAGGCCGGCTACCAGGCCCTTCTCGCCAATACCGATAACGATGCATCCCGCGAGGTGAACTTCCTGCACCTCTTCTCCGAGAAGAACCAGGTGGACGGCGTCATCCTCATAGCCACCGTCATCACCCCCGAGCACCGCGAGGCCATCGCCGCCCTGCCTGTGCCGATCGTGGTGCTCGACCAGGACGTGGACTGCTGCTCCTGCGTCTTCCAGAACGACTACGACGCCATGCGCGACGTGGCCGGGGTGGCGCTGCGAACCTCCAAGCACCCCGCCTACATTGGCGTCTTTGAGGAGGACGTTGCCGTTGGCCAAATGCGTCGGCGCGGCTTTCTTGACGCGTGCGCACGGGCGGGCATCGAGGTTCCCGAGCATGCCCTGCGCATCGCGGAGTTTACCGTGGACTCCGGCTACGAGCAGGCCGAGGCCCTCCTTGAGGAGTACCCCTCGGTTGACGGCATCGTATGCGCCACGGACTCCATCGCCTACGGCGCCCTTACCTGCCTGCGCGAGTACGGCCGCCGCGTGCCGGAGGACGTACTGGTCACGGGAATGGACGACTCCGAGATCTCGCAGATCGTCACGCCCACGCTGACCACGGTCCACCTTCACTACAAGACCTCGGGCGCCGAGACGGCCAAGACGCTCCTCAGCTTCATGACCGGAGAGGAGCACGTGGTGCGCAAGATCAGGATGGGCTACGAGGTCGTGACGAGAAACTCTACGCGGTAACGCCGGTTTTCTTACGCGTGAACATTGCGACTCGGGGCGCCGGACGGCGCCGGTGCGGGCGAAATAAAGCGCCCGAGCGCCGGTATCGTGCCGAGAAAGCCCGGCGGGCGTACCGGGGTTGCGTTTGAGTGGCCGAGAAAACCCGGGTGGTGTACCGTTCTACGGGTTTGCGCGCCGAGGAATTGCGGGTGGTGTACCGGCTCCGTATCTGGGCTGCCGAGAAAACCCGGGTGGTGTACCGTTCCACAAATTTAGGCGCCGCGAAATCCCGACAGGTGTACCGTTCCACGAGCAAGGACGCCGCGGAATCCCAACGGATGTACCAGCCCCGCATCTGAGATGCCGAGAATAGCCGTCTTGTGTACCCGAGCAGCAACCGCTGAGCCGAGAAAAGCTAACCTGTGTACCCGAGCTACAACTACTGAGCCGACAAAATCCGGCAAATGTACCAACCCAGAATCACAGGCGCCGAGAAAGACCGCCCGCTGTACCAAGCCTACGGTACAGCGGGCGGTCTTTCTCGGCAAGTCAACTCCCCTCTTGGTACACCGAGCGGATTTTCTCGGCGCGGTAACCATAGCCTCGGTACACCAAGCGGTATTTCTCGGCGAGATGGCCGCGGCCCCGATACACTGGTCGGCTTTCTTCGGCTTGAAGTCCGTTGCCTTGGTACGCCACCCGGCTTTCCTCGGCTTGGAGCCCGTTGCTTTGGTACGCCGGTCGGCTTTTCTCGGCGGTTAACCAATCTGAACGGTACGGAGGGCGCGATTTCTCGGCGCGGCGGCACGGGCTTGGCACACCATGCGGCTTTTCTCGGCGCGGCAGCGTGGGCCCGGCACGTCAAGCGGCTTTTCTCGGCGCCCCAGCTTCCGGGCCGCGGTCCAACACGCCCGGCGCACTTCTCGGCACCGAAAGCGTGGAAAAGAGACCTACCGCCTACCGACGTATTCATACCGTTCACGAACAGACTCCGTGTTCACTTCGTTCTCGCCGTATTGTGAGAACGATTCCATATGGGAACGATTTCATATGCTAGAATCCAGACAGCAGGAAAGGAGAACAACATGGCACTCGACTACCGGCAAGCGGCACAAGAGATCCTGGACGCAATCGGAGGACCCGGAAACGTGGTGTCGGCAGCACACTGCGCCACGCGTCTGCGCCTCGTGCTTGCGGACGACGCCAAGGTCAACCAGGCCGCCGTTGACAACGCAGCCGGCGCCAAGGGCAACTTCAAGGCCTCCGGCCAGCTGCAGGTCATCTACGGCACGGGCACGGTGAACAAGGTCTATGACGAGTTCGTTGCGCTCGGACACATCACCGCCGCAACCAAGGCTGAGGTCAAAGAGGCCGCGGCCCAGCAGCAGACCAACCCCTTCATGCGTGCGATCAAGCTGCTGGGAGACGTCTTTGTACCCATCATCCCCGCCATCGTGGCCTCGGGTCTGCTCCTGGGCATCATGAGCGCCCTGTCCTTCATGGACTCCAACGGCTTCATCACGCTTGACACCAACAACGCCTGGTATCAGATCCTAAACCTCGTCTCCAACACGGCGTTCACGTTCCTGCAGATTCTTATCGGCTTCTCCGCAGCCAAGGCCTTTGGCGCCAACCCCTACCTCGGAGCTGTTGTGGGCATGCTGCTCATCAACCCGGGCCTGCAGAACGCCAACACCGTGGCTACCGAGGGCGTGCTCCAGACCTACCCCGTCATCCCCGGCCTCTACTCCATCGAGTGGACCGGCTACCAGGGCCACGTCATCCCCATCGTCATCGCCTGCGGCATCCTCGCCTTCATCGAGAAGCGCCTGCACAAGGTGGTACCCGAGGCCTTTGACCTCTTTGTGACGCCGCTCGTCTCGGTTGCCGCCACGGCCTATATCACCATGCTCGCCGTCGGGCCCGTCTTCGTCTGGGCAGAGAACGCCATCCTCGGCGGCATCCAGTTCCTGCTCACGCTGCCGCTCGGCCTGGGGTCGCTCATCATGGGCGCCCTCTACGCCCCCACCGTGGTCACCGGCATCCACCAGATGTACACCACCATCGACCTCGGCCAGATCGCCACGTACGGCGTGACCTACTGGCTGCCGCTCGCCAGTGCCGCCAACATCGGCCAGGCCGGCGCGGCGCTTGCCGTTGCACTTAAGACCAAGGACGTCAAGATCCGCTCGCTCGCCCTCCCCTCCTCGCTCTCCGCGTTCATGGGCATCACCGAGCCGGCCATCTTTGGCGTCAACCTTCGCTTCTTTAAGCCCTTCATCGCAGGCTGCATCGGAGGCGGCCTGGGCGCCATGTTTGCCTCCATCGTGGGTCTTGCTGCGGCGGGCACGGGCGTCACCGGCATCTTTGGCATCCTGCTCTGCCTTAACCAGCCCGTTCAGTACGTGATCATGTTCGCCATCGCAGGAATCGCCGCCTTTGCAATCTCCTACCTGCTCTACAAGGACCCCGAGAGCGCCGCGGCCGAGCCTGCGGTCCCAGCCTCCGAGCCCGCCTCTGCCCCCACGCCCACCATCGAGGCCTCCGCGAAGCCCGCAGACGACAAGGCCTCCGTGCGTGCCGAGGTCCTTCTCGCCCCGATTACCGGCACCGCGATCAAGATGACCGAGGTTCCCGATCCCGTCTTTGCAAGCGAGGCCATGGGCACCGGCGCCGCCGTGCGTCCCACCGAGGGCAAGCTCTACGCGCCCGCCTCGGGCACCATAACCGTGCTCGCCGAGACCGGCCACGCCCTTGCCATGACCACCGACGCCGGCGCGGAGGTCCTCATGCACATTGGCATTGACACCGTGACGCTCAAGGGCGCGCCGTTTACCGCCCACGTACGCCTGGGCGACCACGTTGAGGCAGGCCAGCTCCTCATGGACGTTGACCTCGACGCCATCCGCGCAGCCGGGCTCGATCCCGTGACGCCAGTAATCGTCACCAACTCCGACGCCTACGCACGTATCACCCCGCACGTCGACGCCGCCGTGCGCCATGGCGAGAAGCTCGTCGAGCTCGCCTGATTCTGTCCCGACCGTCCGGCTCTCGCCCAAAACCCGCCCGCCCGGCCTAAGCGGGCGAGTTCCGGACGGTTTGAGATCGAGTTTCGTCCACAAGCCGCCCGCACTTCTCGCTTCAACAAAAACGGGCGGGTTTTGGACGGTTTGGGACCCAAAATCGTCCACAAGCCGCCCGCACTTCTCGCCAGCACCTCGCCAGCACCTCGCCAGCACCTCATCCAACCCCGTCCCACCCCAACCACGCTTCTGCCCACCTCAAAGGAGACCCCATGTCACACGACCCCTGGAGAATGGGATTCCACCTCATGCCACCCACCGGCTGGCTTAACGACCCCAACGGCCTCTGCCAGCTTGATGGCACCTACCACGTGTTCTTCCAATACAGCCCCGACTGGCCTACCCCCGACGCGCCCCGCGGCTGGGGCCACGCCTTCAGCAAGGACCTTGTCCATTGGAGCGGCGACGCGCGGTTTGCCATTGCCCCAGACACGCCCGACGAGGCGTCTGGTGCCTACTCCGGCTGCGCCGTACCCGTTGAGGGCGGCGCGCGCCTCTACTACACCGGCAACGTCAAGGAGCCCGGCAACTTCGACTACGTACATAAGGGTCGACGTGCAAACCAGATTCTCATCGAGGCCGTCACCGACCCCGCAGTCCCCGGCGGCCTTGTCTTGGGCGAGAAGAACGTGCTGCTGAGAAATGCCGACTATCCTGCATTCTGCACCTGCCACGTGCGCGACCCCAAGGTCTGGCGAGAGGGCGACGCGTGGTGGATGGTCCTCGGCGCGCGTGACGAGGACGACCGCGGCCTTGTGCTCGTGCTGCGCTCGGACGACGGGCGCACCTGGAAAAACGCCGGAACCGTGCGTAGCACCGAGCCCTTTGGCTTCATGTGGGAGTGCCCGGACCGCGTGGCGCTCTGCGGGCGCGAGTGGCTTTCTTTCTGCCCCCAGGGTATGTCGGAGCGTCCATGGTCAAACGGCATGCGCGACGTCTCGGGCTATCTGAGCGTTCCGGAAGGCGAGAAGATCGGCGACGCGGGCGAGCTCGCGCTTGACGCGCAGGGCTTTCATCTCTGGGACCGCGGCTTTGACTTCTACGCACCGCAGAGCTTTGTCGACGAGGGCGGTCGCACGCTTCTCATCGGCTGGATGGGCATGCCCGAGGCGCCCTACGAGAGCGCGCCGGATGCTCTGACATGGTGCCATTGCCTCACGGTTCCGCGCGAGGTCACGCCCGGCGCCGATGGAACGCCGCTTCAGTGGCCGGCGCGCGAGCTCGAGGCGCTGCGTGGCGCGCGACACGAGCTTGCCGGCGGCGGCACGATCACGCTGGATGAGCATCGCGCGGACGTGGTGGTCGAGCACGTTGCGGGGTCGCTCGAGCTTACGCTCGACGGCGCGCTCGCAATCTCCTGGGACGGCGCGGAGCTTGCGCTGCGCTTCTTGGATGGCTCTGTCGGCTGCGGGCGAACCGAGCGGACCGTCCCCTGCGACAACCTCTACAATCTGCGCGTCCTTATCGACAACTCCGCAGTTGAGGCCTTTGCCAACGACGGCGAGCTCGTCTTTGCCACACGCTGGTTCCCCCGCTCAGATAACCTGCGGATTGATACGAAGGGACAGTCCCTTTGTATCATCTGGGAGATGGGGGACGGTGTGGCGGGAACGTACGAGTAGTCGCTCGAACCGCTTGCCGAGAAGAGCCGCGCGCCCGCACCGCTCGCGACATAATTGGTGTGGAATCGATTCCGCAGCCTGACCGAAAGGATGCACCATGTTCTCCGTCTCCGCCTTGGGCGAACTCCTCATTGACTTCACCGACGCCGGCACCTCCGCGGGCGGCCAGCGCCTCTTCGAGCGCAACGCGGGCGGCGCGCCGGCAAACGTGCTCGTGGCACTGGAGAAGCTCGGCCACAAGACGGCGTTTCTTGGCAAGGTGGGGTGTGACATGCACGGTGATTTCCTGCGCGCCACCCTGGAGGAGCAGGGCATCGACACCACGGGGCTGATTAGTGACCCGGACACGTTCACAACGCTCGCCTTTGTTGCGCTCTCCGCCGACGGCGAGCGCGAGTTCTCCTTTGCGCGCAAGCCGGGCGCGGACACCCGCATCACCGAGGGCGAGCTGGCGCGAGACGTAATCGCCGCCTCGAAGGTCTTTCACGTTGGCTCGCTCTCCCTCACCGACGAGCCGGCCCGCTCGGCCACGCTCGCAGCGCTCGCCTGCGCACGCGAGGCGGGTTGCACCCTCTCCTACGATCCCAACTACCGCGCCAACCTCTGGCCCTCCCGCGACGCCGCCGTGGAGCAGATGCGCGCGGTGGTGCCGCAGATGGACCTCATGAAGATCTCTGACGAGGAGTGCGAGCTCCTTACGGGCGAGAAGGACCCGCGTGCCGCGGCCGCAGCGATTCTGGCAACCGGGCCCAAGATCGTGGCAGTAACGCTCGGCGGCTCCGGCGCCTACGTGCGAACCGCTGATGGCGATGCCACGGTGCCGGGATTTCCCGCCGACGCCGTGGACGCCACAGGCGCCGGCGACTCCTTCTGGGGCGGATTTCTCGCGGGCTTCTGCGAGAGCGGCAAGGCGGCAAGCGAGGTCACGGCCGAGGACGCCGCAAGCTTCGCGCGCCTTGGCAACGCCGTAGCGTCCCTGTGCGTCCGCAAGCGCGGCGCCATCCCCGCGATGCCGGAGCGCTCCGAGGTCGAGGCCCTGCTCGCAGAGTAGCAGCCACAACCGGCAGGTGATGACAAAGGCGACAGGGCAGGCTGTGATGACAAAGGTGACAGGGTAGGTGTTGTCATCATCTTTCCGATGATGACAACACCTACCCTGTCACCTTTGTCATCACCCTTGTCACCAACCCCGTCGCCCCTGTCACCAACCCTCCTCCAGCGCGGCGAGAAGAACCTCGCACCAGCGCTCCGTGAGGCGCGAAAGCGACCATGCGGCATTGGCCGGGCTCGTGCTTGGCAGCACCGTCGCCGCAAGACCCGTCACCGGCTCCAACCAGCGGTGGTACAGCCGTCCCGCGGTGCCCCCGTTGCAAATCACGGCGCGGATTGGAGCTACGCGCGTTATTCTCGCCACGTCTGCCGGAACCACATTCTTGATTGAGGCATCGCTTGACCCGCGCACGTCGCAGGACTCGATCACGTCCCAGAGCGCAACGCCGTGGCGTAGCAGCAGCGCGCGCTTGCCGGGGATGTCCTCAATCGCCGGCACCGACTCCCCTAGCACTTCTGCCATCACGCGCCAGAATCGGTTCTGGGGATTGCCGTAGTAGAAGCGGTTCTCGCGAGAGAGCACCGAGGGAAACGACCCCAGCACGAGCACGCGGCTGTGCCCATCGAAGACCGGATCAAATCCGTGGGATATGTGCTGGTAGTCTGCCATGAGACCATGGTAGCGCGCTCGCGGCCGGCAAGCCACCGCCCGCCGAGAGCCCAGACTCCGTTCGGCGAGTTCTCTTCTCGGGCAGGCGGCTCTCGGCTTAGCGTAAAGTAGAGGGAGCACACCTCACCCCCCCGAGAGGAAACCATGCTCGAGATACCCTGCATCATCACCGACCCGCTGGGGCTTCACGTCCAGCTCGCCGTTCTCCTTGCCAGCGAGGCGGGCCGGTGGCGCAGCCGCGTGACGCTCGAGCACGCGGCGCGCGTCGTTGACGCCAAGCAGCCGCTCGAGCTCATGATGCTCGGCGCCCGATCGGGCGACCATGTTGTCGTGCGGGTGAGCGGACCGGACGAGGCCACGGCGGCCGAGGCAATCCGCAAGATCATGGCAACGTTCTAGGCGGCTGGACTCACAGACTCAAAGGCACGCGGGCGCGAAAGAGCGCAGCTCATCCGGGACGCATGGCACCGCAACTAGCGGCGCAGCTCGGAGAGCGCCACGCGCACGGCCTCGTCCTCGTCGTCGGTCACCACAACAAGCTCGGGATCAAGCGGCGAGATGTTGCCCGCCTCGCTCACCGTGTTCTCAAGCCAACTCATGAGGCCGCCCCAGTACTCGGTGCCAAAGAGCACCACCGGGGTGCGCGCCACCTTGTGCGTCTGGACAAGTGTGAGCAGCTCAAAGGCCTCGTCGAGCGTGCCAAAGCCGCCCGGGAAGATGATCGCCCCGCTCGAGTACTTGACGAACATCGTCTTGCGCACAAAGAAGTAGCGGAAGGTCATGCCCAGGTTGACCCACTTGTTGATGCCCTGCTCGTGCGGCAGCTCGATCCCCAGACCCACGGACTTTCCGCCTGCGCGCGCCGCCCCGCAGTTGGCGGCCTCCATGATGCCCGGACCGCCTCCTGTGATTACGGCCACGCCGGCCTCTGCCAGCTTGCGGCCCACGTGACGTGCCGCGCGATACATTGGATCGACGCGCGGCGTGCGGGCGGAGCCAAAGACGGTGACGGCGGGTCCCAGCTCAGCAAGCGCGCCAAAGCCGTCAACAAACTCCGCCTGGATGCGCAAAACGCGCCACGGGTCCATGTGCAGCCAGTCGGTCGAGTCCTCCGGCGCAAGGAGGTTGCCGGTGGTGGTGTTCTTGGGGATCATCGGCCCGCGCATGATCACGGGGCCGCGGTGGTAGGTCTGTCCGAGCGGGTCCTCGGGGGTCGCCGCAAAAGCGGGGTTCTTCTCGTCTGCCATGCCGTCTCCTTCTAACGGGCGACTACGATACGCCCGTGGCGTCAGCCGCAGGTAAGCGGAGCCATATGCTTTGTGTACCCGTTTTGACGGCCTTAGGCAAACGAGGCTTTTCGGGGACCGCGCGCCATGCCGTGACAGGGGCCGCGCCCACCGGCAAGCTGTTAGTTGGGAAAGCCTTCCGGGGGTTCACGTCAGGCCCGGGTGGCCGAGAAAACCCGGTCGCCGTACCAACGCCGGCGGACGGGCGCCCAAGAATTCCGCATGGTGTACCAATGCGGGCGCGGCAACGCCGAGAAATGCCGTTGGGTGTACGCCGCTCGCTCGCAGCATGCCGAAAACAGCTGCCGAGTGTACCAACCTGACGCAACATATGACGAGAAAAACGGCTGGGTGTACCAACGTCAGCCGCCAGAAACGATCCCACAGCGCCGCCGACCACGCACCGCGGTACAGAAAGCAGCTTTTCTCGGCACGAAAACGAAAATCGGGTACAGAGGGCGGTGTTTCTCGGCTGGCGTTCGGACACGGTGGTACAGCAATCGTGTTTTCTCGGCAGGTGTCCCGGGGCAACGGTACGGCGGGCGGTATTTCTCGGCAGGAACCCAGACGCGGCGGTGCAGTGAACAGGATTTCGCAGCCCAGCACCAACGCTAAACGCACCCTCCCAGGCCTAGCCCAGGCCAAGCGCCATGCCCGCCGCGCGCACGACAAACGCCACCACCCACGCCACGCCACATTGCATGGCAATCACGGCCCACATCATGCGCGTGCCCAGCTCGCCGCGCACGGCAGAGACCGCAGCCACGCACGGCGTGTAGAGCAACGTGAACGTGAGAAACGCAAAGGCCGTGAGCGGCGAGAAGAGCTCGGGCAGCCCCGCAGTGGACCCGCCCATGAGAACGGTCAGCGTGGCCACCACGTTCTCCTTGGCGCCAAAGCCAGCGGCGAGCGCCGCCGCGGCGCGCCAGTTGCCAAAGCCGAGCGGCGCAAAGAGCGGCGCCAGCAGGGCACCCAGCGCGGCGAGCATGCTCGCGGACTGGTCGGACACCACGTTGAGACGCACGTCAAAGGTCTGTAGGAACCAAATCACCACGCTCGCCACAAAGATGATCGTGAACGCCTTGGTGGCAAAGCCCTTGGCCTTGTCCCAGGCCAAGCGCGCCACGGTGCGCGGGGCGGGCATGCGGTAGTTGGGGAGCTCCATTACAAACGGCACCGGGTCGCCCTTGAAGGCCGTCCCCTTGAGCACGAGCGCCACGAGAATGCCCACCACGATGCCCATGAGGTAGAGCCCAATCATCACGAGCGGCGCGCACTCCGGGAAGAACGCGGCCGAGAAGAGCGCGTAGACCGGCACCTTTGCCGAGCAGCTCATGAACGGCGTGAGCATGACCGTCATCTTGCGGTCGTGCTCGGAGGGCAGGGTTCGCGTGGCCATGATGGCGGGCACCGAGCAGCCAAAGCCGATGAGCATGGGAACGAAGCTTCGGCCGGAGAGGCCCAGACGACGCAGCAGCTTGTCCATCACAAAGGCCACCCGCGCCATGTAGCCGGAGTCCTCGAGGATCGAGAGCAGGATGAAGAGCACCACGATGATGGGCAGGAAGGAGAGCACGCTTCCCACGCCGGCAAAGACACCGTCGATCACGAGGCTGTGCACCACGGGGTTGAGCCCAAAGGCCGCGAGGGCAGCGTCAACCTGCGCCGTCACCCACTCAATGCCCAGAGCGAGAAGATCGGAGAGCCGCTGACCCACTACATCGAAGGTGAGCCAGAAGACGAGCGCCATGATCCCAATGAAGACCGGGATGGCGGTGTACTTGCCCGTGAGGATGCGGTCCGCCGCCACCGAACGCGCGTGCTCGCGGCTCTCGTGCGGCTTGACCACGCACTCGGCGCAGACGCCCTCGATGAACGAGAAGCGCATGTCCGCAAGTGCCGCCATGCGGTCGCGCCCGCTCTCCCCCTCCATCTGACAGATGATGTGCTCCACGGCGTCGAGCTCGTTTTGGTCGAGCCCAAGGGCGCGCACGACGAGCGCATCACCCTCGATGAGCTTGGTCGCTGCAAAGCGCACCGGGAGGTTTGCGGCGGCAGCGTGGTCCTCGATGATGTGGCAGATACCGTGGATGCAGCGGTGAAGCGCCCCGCCGTCCGGACCGTCCGCCGCACAGAAGTCCACGCGCCCTGGGTGCTCGCGAAAGCGCGCCACGTGCAGCACATGCTCCACGAGCTCTGAGATGCCCTCCTCGCGAGCCGCGGAGATGGGCACCACAGGGATGCCGAGCGCGGCCTCAAGGCGGTTCACGCTCACGGTGCCGCCGTTGGCCGTGAGCTCATCCATCATGTTGAGTGCAAGGACCATCGGGCGGTCCAGCTCCATGAGCTGGAGCGTGAGGTAGAGGTTGCGCTCGATGTTGGTGGCGTCCACGATGTCAATGATCGCGTCGGGGTTGTCCTCCAGGATAAACCGGCGGCTCACCACCTCCTCGCTCGTATACGGTGAGAGCGAGTAGATGCCTGGCAGGTCCGTGACCGTGACCTCGGGATGGCCCTTAATCTGGCCGTCCTTGCGGTCCACGGTCACGCCCGGGAAGTTGCCCACGTGCTGGTTTGCGCCCGTAAGCGCGTTGAAGAGCGTGGTCTTGCCGCAGTTCTGGTTGCCGGCCAAGGCAAGACTCAGGGGGCGCCCCTCAGGGATGGCCTTGCCGGCTGTGCGCGGTGCGTACTTCTCGCCAATGGCGGGGTGAACGGCTGCCTCCAGGCGCTCGCGGCCACGCGGGGCGTCGTGCATGTCGTGCACCTGGGTAAGCCCGATGTGCGCTGCGTCGTCACGGCGCAGGGTGAGCTCGTAGCCGCGCAGACGAATCTCAAGCGGGTCGCCCATGGGGGCGCGCTTCATGAGCGTGACCTCCACGCCGGGCGTAAGACCCATGTCCAGGATGTGCTGGCGCAGCGACGGCTCGTCGCAGTCCACCGACGCCACCACGGCATCCTTGCCAATCTCAAGCTCGTCCAGATTCATGCGATTCCCCTCGTTCATCTTGTTCGCACGTCATTGTAGCCGGTATGTGGTTGAGGAAGAACGTAATGATTAGCCAAGGTTAATTCCTCGTCCGCCGCTCGCACTTTCGAGCGCGCGAAGGTCGCTCTTTCCGCAGACGCAACACAACTTCCGCTCAGAAATGTGAGATGCTATGTGACTGCCAAAATTCGCACGCGGCTGATTTCGAGAGGGGGCGCCATGTATCTTGAGCACATCAACTCGCCCGAGGACGTCCGCGCCCTTCCCCAAGAGGCCCTGGGCGCCCTTGCAGACGAGATTCGCTCCGGAATCATTGACAGCTCGGCTGTCATCGGCGGCCACGTGGGCTCAAACCTCTCTGTTGTGGAGCTCACCATAGCGCTTCACCGCGTCTTCTCAACGCCGCGCGACAAGATCGTCTTTGACGTCTCGCACCAGACCTATGCGCACAAGATGCTCACGGGCCGAGCAAACGCGTTTCTCGACCCCAAGCACTACGAGGACGTTTCCGGCTTCTCCAACCCCAGCGAGTCCGAGCACGACCTCTTTGCCATGGGCCACACCTCAACCTCGGTGAGCCTTGCCTGCGGCCTGGCCACCGCGCGCGACCTGGCTGGCGAGAAGTACGACGTTGTTGCAATCATCGGGGACGGTTCGCTCTCGGGCGGCCTTGCTTTCGAGGGGCTTGACAATGCGGCCGAGCTCAATTCCGGCCTGATCGTTGTAATCAACGACAACGAGTGGTCGATCGCTCCCAACCAGGGTGGCATCTACCGTAACCTCGCCGAGCTGCGCGCCTCCGGCGGAACTTGCGAGCGCAACGTCTTTAAGACCCTTGGCTTTGACTATCGCTACCTCGAGTGTGGCCACGACATCGCCGCGCTCGAGGAGGCCCTGCGCTCAGTAAGGGGCATCGACCACCCGGTGGTCCTGCACGTCCACACCCAGAAGGGGCACGGGTACGCGCTCGCCGCGGCAGACCCCGAGTCTTGGCATCACGCCACCCCCTTCGACGCCAAGACGGGAGCGCCGCTTTCGCCCTGCCAGGAGCAGGACTACGCAACGATCACCGCCGACCTTCTCATTAAGCGGATAGAGGCGGACCGTCGCGTGGTTGCCGTAAACGCCGCGACGCCCTACATCATGGGATTCACGCCCGAGCTCCGCGAGCGCGCGGGCGCCCAGTTTGTTGACGTGGGGATCGCTGAGGAGCATGCCGTCACGTATGTGACGGGCCTTGCTCGCGGCGGGGCAAAGCCGGTGCTCGGCATCTATGCCACCTTCCTGCAGCGCGCCTATGACGAGCTCTGGCACGACCTCTGCCTCAACTCCGTCCCGGCGGTCATCCTGGTCTTTGGTGCCTCTGCCTACGGAACAACCGATGCAACGCATCTCGGCTTTTTTGACATCCCCATGCTCGGCGCGATGCCGGGCCTAACCTACCTCGCCCCCACCTGTCGCGAGGAGTACGTGGACATGCTCTCTTGGGCACTCGAGCAAAGCGAGGGGCCCGTTGCCCTTCGCGTTCCCGTTGCGGACGTGGTCTCCCGACCGGACTTCTCCCCTGCCTTAAGCTACAGGCAGGGCAGCGAGATTGTCCGTCGAGGCTCTGAGGTTGCCCTTCTCGCCCTGGGCGACATGTTTCCGCTTGGCGAGAGCGTTGCCGATGAGCTCTGGTCCCAGCTCGGCGTGCGGGCCACGCTCATCAACCCGCGTCACGCCACCTCCCCCGACGAGACGCTCATCAGCGAGCTCGCGAGTGACCATCGCCTCTTTGTCACCCTTGAGGACGGCGTGCTGGAGGGAGGCTTTGGCGAGCGCTGCGCGCGCGTGCTCGCAACGTCGGAAAACGTCAGGGTCCGCTGCTACGGGCTTCCCCTGGCGTTTGTCGATCGCTACGAGCCAGCCGAGCTTCTCGCCTCCTGCGGCATGACCGTCGAGGGCATCGTATCGGATGTTAAGCGGCTGCTAGCTGCTAGCCACTAACTGTTAGCAACGTCGTCTAGCTGGTCTTGGAACGAGAACCCCCCCCCACGCAGATCTGCGCGCAGACGCGAGAGCGTGACGGGAGTCATACCCAGCAGAGAGGCAATGTACTTGTTGGGCACCCTGTTGATGAGGTCGGGGTGGTTGTCGAGAAACCAGAGATAGCGGTCCTTCGCGCGCAGCTGCGAGACAACCCGCCTCGTCTCAAAGTGGTCGTACCACGCCTTTGTCAGCAACCTGATGTAGAGGTGGTTTGCCGCGAGGCTCGTCTTGAGCAGCCTTCCGACAAGGGCAAGGTCTATGGAGATGATCTCACTATCGCTGAGCACCTCTACCGACGAGGGGGCAGGAGCGCTCAGGTCGGCCGTTGGAGAAAGCACGCTTCCCGGATCGGAGATGAGGCAATCGGTTATCTCGTGGCCGTCGGCATCGATTGAGAAGCATCTCACCACGCCTGAGACCAGAAAACATATGGATGACTGCAGGCTTCCCGCCTCGAGCAGACGAGTGCCCTTGCGTACGGTTGCCAGCGCAGCGTGATCGGCGAGCGTAGTGAGCAGCGCATCGTCCTGCACACCCAGAACGTCGCAGAAGAAGGCTTTGAAGTCCAAGGGTTGCTCCATTCAAGCGTCCTTGTTAGTGGGTTCTTTACTTTACCGTTCTTTGGACCCGTTGGCATCCAAGAGAGTAAACGGTTCTTATCCGTGAGTGGATGACAGGCCTTATAGAAGGACCGCCGGATGGTTTGCCCGGCGGTCCGTTGCAAAAAGGAGGCTCCTTCTCGCATTTTCAAATGTTATTTTCTTTCAGGTTGCTACATGAGCTCGCAGACCTGGGACGCAAATGCCACGGGGTCCTCGGGCAGGATTCCCTCGACAAGAAGGGCCTGGTTGTAGAGAAGGCCCGCGTAGAGCTTGACCTTCTCGGCGTCGCCCGCCTCCTGCGCGGCGCGGAGCTTCTCGAAGACCGGGTGCTTGGCGTTGACCTCGAGCACGCGGACGGCCTTGGGGGCCTCCCCCGCCTCGGGGCCAGCGGCGAGGACCTTCTCCATCTCAAGGGAGAGCGGACCCTCCGAGGTGATCACGGCCGGCGCGCCGTCGGCGGCGAGGCGCGTAGACACCGCGACCTTCTCGACCTTCTCGCCCAGAGCGTCCTTCATGGCGTCGAACAGGCCCTCGTTTGCCTTGGTGGCCTCCTCGGCCTCCTTCTTCTCCTCGTCGGTTGCAAGGCCAAGGTCGCCAGAGTTCACGTTCTTGAGCTCAACGGTGCGGTCCTCAAGCTCGGGCTCGGCGCCGTCGGCCACGGCCTTCTCGGCCGCCT
This sequence comes from uncultured Olsenella sp., assembly GCA_949291295.1. Classification (GTDB taxonomy): domain Bacteria; phylum Actinomycetota; class Coriobacteriia; order Coriobacteriales; family Atopobiaceae; genus Thermophilibacter. Next base: position 90,984 of record CASEVE010000003.1, on the reverse strand, counting down.
CGCGCGCGGCGTCGTCCTCGTAGGTCTTGGGCAGGCCCTTGGCCGTGAAGTCGCGCATGGCCTGGAAGCAGAACTCGTCCACGTCCTGCGTGGCTAGCAGCACGTCGTAGCCCTTGGCCAGGACCGCCTCCACCACGGGCATCTTGGCCAGGCGCTCGCGGTCGTCGCCGGCAGCGTAGTAGATTGCCTTCTGGCCGTCCGCCATGGCGGCCACGTACTCCTGGAGCGTGACCATCTTCTGCTCGCGCGCGCTCCAGAAGAGGAGCAGCCCCGCGAGCTCGTCCTTCTTCATCCCGTAGCTGGAGTAGATGCCGTACTTGAGGCCACGGCCAAAGTTGTCGAAGAACTTCTCGTAGGTCTCGCGGTCGTTGTCGCGCATGGCCTCGAGCTCAGAGGTAATCTTCTTCTCGATGCGGCGCGCCATGGCCTGGAGCTGGCGGGTCTGCTGGAGCGTCTCGCGCGAGATGTTGAGCGAGACGTCGGAGGAGTCCACCACACCGCGGACGAAGTTGTAGTAGTCGGGCAGGAGGTCCGCGCACTTCTCCATGATGAGGACGTTGGAGCTGTAGAGCTCGAGGCCCTTCTCGTAGTCGCGGCTGTAGAGGTCAAAGGGGGCCTGGCCGGGGATGAAGAGCAGGGCATCGTACTCGAGCGTGCCCTCGGCGTGCAGGCTGAAGGTGCGCGCCGGGTCCGCCCAGTCGTGGAAGGTGGACTTGTAGAACTCGGCGTACTCCTCGTCGGTGACCTCGGAGCCGCGCTTCTTCCAGATGGGGGTCATCGAGTTGATGGTCTCGAGCTCGGTGTAGTCCTCCCACTCCGGCTTGTAGTCGTCGCCGGCGTCGGCGGGCTTCTCCTTCTCGCGGCTCTTGGTCACGAGCATCTGGACGGGGTAGCGCACGTAGTTGCTGTAGCGACGGATGAGCTCGCGGAGCTTCCACTCGCTGAGGAACTCATCGTAGTTGGCCTCCTCGGCGTTCTCCTTGAGGGTCATGACGACGGAGGTTCCGGGCTCGGTGCGGTATGCGGGGTCGTCGGCGGCAACGGGCTCGATCGTGTAGCCCTCAATGCCGTCGGAGGTCCAGCGGTTGCACTCGTCGGAGCCGTACGCGCGGCTGATGACGGAGACCTCGCGCGCCACCATGAAGGCGGAGTAGAAGCCCACGCCAAAGCGGCCGATGATGTCCACGGCGTCACCCTGGGCCTCGGCGTTGGCTGCCTTGAACTCCTCGGAGCCGGAGTGGGCGATGGTGCCGAGGTTCTTCTCCAGCTCGTCGGCCGTCATGCCGATGCCGTTGTCGGAGACGGTGATGGTGCGCGCATCCTTGTCAAAGGCCACGTTGATGACAAGGTTTGCCTGGTCAACCTGCACGGAGCTGTCCGTGAGGCTCTTGAGGTAGAGCTTGTCGATGGCGTCCGAGGCGTTAGAGATCAGCTCGCGGAGGAAGATCTCGCGGTTGGTGTAGATGGAGTTAATCATGAGGTCGAGAAGCTTCTTGCTCTCTGTCTTGAACTTGCGCATGCGACGTTCCCTTCCGTGCTGCCTTGTTGAACGAAAGGTAGTGTACCCGTTTCAGATAATCTTAGTCCTATGCGCTTAGATTATCTTCTATCGAGCATCATAGAGAACGTCGCCGAGGAAGCTGCTGTCGTACGGAATCGCGTCGGGGAGGCCGAGCGGGCCATCGGACGCCACAACAAGATAGTTGTCCTCCTCGGCGTGGGTGTCATCTGTAGCCAGGATCACCTCAACATGCTGGAAGACCATAAGCGCCGTGGCCACAACGGAACGCAAGAAGCTCACGTCGCACCCGCCGTCGCGGGAAACAACATTCATGAGGCAGATCCCGCCTGGAACGAGGGCGCGACGAGCCGCGCGCAGGGCTTCAACTGTTGCAAGCGAGCGCACCGGCTCGGCGCCAACAAATGCATCGAGCGCTATGGCATCGTAGGGATCAGGGTCTCGCTCGAGAAACGCCCTCCCGTCATCACAGATCACGCGCAGGTCGCCGCCACTTGCCCGGGCAAGCGCCACAGCGTCATCGAGATAGAACCAGCGCCGCGCGATGCGAATGACGGCAGGGTCAATCTCAACCACATCCGTCCGCACGCCCGGATGCTCGGCGGCAACAAGCTTGGGAAACGCGAAACCTCCTCCGCCGACGGCCAGAATGCGATGAGCCTTGGGGCGAACCTCGAAGACTCGATCAAAGGCGCGGTAGTACGCAAAGACCGGCTCCATGCGGCGGTCGCCGAGATACGTCGAGCTCTGATAGACGCCGCCCGTCCTCAGCACGCGCACCCTATTACCCGAGCCGTCGCGCACTGTATAAACGAGCGCAAGACCGGAGGTCGTACAGACCACGTGTGGGTTGAGCGACGCAATCAAGCATGCGGCAGACGCAGCCGCAGCAGCACCCGCGAGCGCAACCGTCCCCGCACGACAAAGCTTCTTGCTGACCATACGCCCTCCCCTCGTGGACCCCATGATAGTCAGCCTGCTAGGATGTGGTTGAGGGAGGGGGCAATGTCGCTCAGATTTATCATTTCACCGGCTAAGAAGATGCGCGTCGTCGATGCGCCGCCATGGCCCGTGCGCGAACCCCGGTTCCTCGACAGGACCGAGCGCCTGATGCGAGCGGTTCAGGCGCTCTCTCGCGAGGAGGCTAAGGTCCTCTGGGCATGCAGCGACCGTCTTGCAAATCTCAACTTTGAGCGTTTTGCCTCAATGGAGCTCAGCGGGAGCACAACAGCGGCAGTCATATCCTATGAGGGCATTCAGTACACCCACATGGCACCAGAAGTCATGTCCGAGCAACAGCTTTCCTGGCTTGACGAGCACCTGCGCATTCTATCCGGCTTCTACGGCGTGCTGCGACCGCTCGACGGTGTGGTGCCCTATCGGCTGGAGATGCAGGCCAAGCTCGCCCTAGACGGAGCGCGGGACCTCTACGGGTTTTGGGGGAGCTCGCTCTACGAGGCGCTCGCCACCGAAGGGTGCGACCTCATCGTCAACGCCGCTTCCGTCGAGTACGCTCGGGCTGTCACGCCATGGGTTCGCCCGGACGGCCCCCAAGTTCTCGCCTGCCTCTTTGGCACGCTTCACGACGGCAAACTGCGTCAGGCGGCGACGGAGGCTAAAGCGGCGCGAGGAACCTTCATTCGCTGGTGCGCCGAGCACAAAGTAGAACAGCCCGGCGAGCTTACGGCGTTTGATGAGCGCGGATACCTTTTCTGCGAGGAGCTCTCGAACGAGTGCACCTTCGTTTTTGCGCGCAACTAGACCATCCTGCGCAAAAGAGCCGTTCGTGCCACAAATCAGGGGTACCCCTGTTCAAAAACCTCACTCGTGCCACATGGTTTAAGGGGTATCCCGAGTATCGCGGGAGCATATTCCCAGTTGAGTTCATATGTTTTCGAACCGTTTTTCGCAAATCTCATTTTTTCTTGTGGCACGAGCGACGTTTTTGCACACGCAAATGCCGGTTTGTGGCACGAACGACGTTTTTGCGCAAAGCACGCCTCCGAGAGTGAGTGGCTATCATGGAACACGAACCATCCGGAGCAGGTTTGACGAGGGGCGCTTGGGGACCCATGCCAAATATCGACGAAATCATCAGGCAGATCGTCGCCGAGAGCCGCGCCAAGGGAGGTCGCGCGCTCTCAAGCTCCCGCGTATATTCTGACGAGCCGATTCTCATGCGTGGATCGCAGCTCTCGAACTACCATCCCGAGCCCATTCGCCAGATGCGGGCCCTTTCCAGAACGCCCGAGGCAAGGTCGTGGTCGGACGCACGTCTCTTCGTCGAACAGGCGCGCCTCATGGCGGACTACGAGGACAACTGTCCGTACTCAGGAACGTTCCTGAGTTACTTCCCCACCTACAGCGCCATGTCCGAGCAACAGCTTCGCGGCTACTTCACCTGGCGCTCACGGGTGCGAAGGGGCACGATTGAAAAAACGTCCGCATCATTTGCCTACGTCTACCTCTACGAGCTCATCAATGGCGTAGATGTTAAGCCGGGCGTGCGGGCTTTCCGAGCAATTGAGGCATTCTGGCAGTCCTATCGCGAGTTCGAGCCCGCGATGGACCGCTACGTACGCCCTTGGCTCGTAGACTATGTCGTCTACCACGATCTCAGCCCCGCGCTCGCCGCCCCCTACCTCAATACGATTCATGACCGTGCTGTGGCCATACTCCAAAGAGCCGAAGACCGCGCTCTTGCCGAGGAAGCATCACGAGGGCGTCGACGCGCGCGCCACTCGTTTGGATCAGACCCCCAAGGAGACAAGGCCCTCCTCCGCGCGCTCGACGAGCTCTCAACCTATCGCATCATGGAGTCACGCCTCTATCGTGACGACCCGGAGGCCGTTTGCAGCGTAGTGCGTGCTGTCTTTGACGACCTAGCACGCTACTATCGCAGCAGCCGAACCCAGGGGCTCACAGAGAGTCTCTTCGGAACGCGTCGCTCCATGCCTCACCTCATGTTTGCCTCCGCGGTTTTCTACCCGGGGTGCAAGCACGAGGACTGCGTCTACGAGCTGGACGAAACCTGCAGCTATACCTGCCGCAACGGAATCTGGACCTGCGATGCACTCCACGACGGCGGCGCGCGCAGCGCCAAGCTCGGGCAAATCCTGCGCGCCACCGATCGGGGCCTGAGGCTCGCGATGAACTACCCCCACCCCCTCAAGGAGCACGGAGACCCCAAGTACCTCCAGAGAATCATTGACCGTGCCGCATCGGACTACCTTGCATGGCACGAGAAGAATGCGCCGCGACACATAGAGATTGACCTCTCCAAACTGGCGGGAATCCGCTCGACGGCGGCCGTGACGCGCGAGGCGCTGCTCATCGACGAGGAGCGCGAGGAGACAAACCTGCCCACAGCTCCCGAACCCGTAACATCCAAGGCGGAACAAGAAGCCAAGAAGGATCTTCCGCTCGGCCTTACCATGGATGAGCTGGGGTTCATTCGCACGTTACTGGACGGTCGCACGCCAAGCAGCAATGCCTCCGAGCTTCTTGTGGACTCCATCAACGAGAAGTTTTTTGACCTTCTAGGCGACACCATCATTGAGTTTGACGAATCCGGTACCCCCAGGCTCGTGGAGGACTACATCGACGATGTGCACGAGGCACTTGCGTAGCAAAGCCCCGAGCTATCTGCCAAAAACGGCGTCGCGCGTGATGCGGACGGCCTCCTCGTCAGGTCGACACTCCAGCAGAAAGATGGGAATCTCCCCGATGAGCGTATCGAGCGTCTCAAGCGAGGCCGCGGTGGCCTCCTCGTCCCAGAAGGGATAGCGCACATTGTTGTAGAGATAGGCCATAACCTCGACGGCATTGAGGCGACGGATTCGGTTCTCGGGAGCCTGCTTGAGCACCACGATGCTCGCCAGCGGTGCCTTAACGTTTCTGACGTAGGGAGAAGAGCCGGACCATGGGGACCCGTACGCACGCCACTCGCCCTCAAAGCGCCGGATGAACGCACGGTCCCCGTTCATGATCTCCGCACCCAGATGGTCGTGCCAGAGATCTGCCTGCGTGGACTTGCCGGTGCCGGAGGATGCAGTAAAGGCCACGGCTCGGCTTTCGTGCTCCACGAGAGATGCATGCAGCAGCAGGCCGTTGTTGCAGGCAACCACGGACAGGAGCCCAAAGAGCAGCATGTTGAGCACGGCCGGATAAGTGGTCTTTGGCCCAACGTGAAGCACCGAGTTGCCCTCGGAAGCAAGCTCAAGAAGGGCGGTCGGCTCCGGATGACCCTCAAATCCGTTCCAGATCAGGGTGCCACCATCCGTCCGCTTGAACCGGAAAATGCTCTGGACATAGTCAGCTTCGTCCACTGTTGGGGCGGAGAGTTCGGACTCAACTACCTCCCCCATTGTGAGCGCGGCACTGGCTCCGTCCGAGCGCCACGCAAACTCGACAAGTTGCACCGTGGAGCCATTGTGTCGGTAAACTCTATCGATACTCAAATTCAAGGGAATAGATGAGTTTGACAGAAGAACCAATGCTCCATATTGGGGAGTAAATACTCTGCCGTGGGCCACCATACAGCTGAGGAGTGATGGTCATGAGTGACATTGAAGAGCTGACGAGGCTCGCTAGGCGCGTCGAGGCTGGCGTCTTGGACGCCTTTGCCAACAAGCGCGATGCCATTCTTGACCTGATGGACGAGAAGAGCGTGATCGTGGGCGCCGGATCCAACGTGTTCAACGGCCGCGCAGCCTACGAGAGCTGGCCACCCAACCCGCCAGGAATCCTTACGCGCAACGTAACGTTCACCCCGCTCTATACCAATCATCCAAACGAGGCCCTCGTTGTGGGCACCTACGTTATGTGCGGACCCTGCGTCAACGGCACTGTAAACCAGCACGTCACAATCAATCTGCGCAGAGAGGGCGACGACTGGAAAATCTCCCTCGCCCACTTCTCGAACGAGTGGCCCGTGGACAAGCCCGGCGCAAGCGCCAAGAGACCCACGGGGAACGGCGCTCCGCGGAGACTGCAGCTACGCTCCGAGAACGGGATCATCTTCGTCGACCCCGAGGAGATCGTCTATGCGGAGTCTTCTGGGAAGCGCAGCATCGTGCACCTCAAGGACCGCAACGTAACCGCAAGCGTGCTCTTAGGGGGAGCTCTGCGACATGCTGCCGGACCAGTTTGTGCGCACCAACCGCTTCTATGTGGTAAACGTGCGCTTTATCCAGGGCGTGGGACGCGACGGCATCCTGTTTGCCTCGGGCGAGCAGATTCCCATCCCCGAGCGGCGCGTCAAGGAAATCCAGCTAGAGATTGCAAGCGCCGTGACGCGAAACTTCAGCTGACAAAACCGAACACGTGTGCTAGAATCTCCTCTACTAAACCGACGGAGAGGAGCGGCACATGGGAGACGCACCGAAGGTGCCCAAGCGCATAGCGGCGGTCATCATCAACTCCCTCAAAGGAGGCGTGGTGCCGCGCATAGGGCTGCCTTATGTCACCGTGGGGCGCGAGCGCGAAATTGGTGCGCTTCTGCATGATCTTGACCTCGTCGCGGACGGGGGAGCAAGCTTCCGCTTCCTCGTGGGGCGCTACGGTGCCGGAAAGAGCTTCCTGTTGCAGACCATCCGCACACACGCCATGGGCAAAGGCTTTGTGGTAGCGGATGCCGACCTCTCCCCCGAGCGCCGCCTCCAGGGCGGTCAGGGGCAGGGGCTGGCCACGTACCGAGAGCTCATACGCAACCTCTCCACCAAGACGCGCCCCGAGGGCGGAGCGCTCCAGCTCGTGCTTGACCGCTGGGTTGCGGCCTTGAACGAGCATCCTGATGCCGAGACAGCGCTGGCGGCTCAGCTTGGGCCCATTCAGGAGCTGGTCTGTGGATTTGACTTCACCCAGGTGCTACGCAGGTACTATCAGGCCTGCCTTGAGGGCTCTGACGAGGCCAAGGCCGGCGTCATCAAGTGGCTGCGCGGCGAGTTTCGCACCAAGACCGAGGCGCGCGCCGAGTTGGGCATCAACGCCTGCATCACAGATGACACCTGGTACGAGTATCTCAAGCTCTTCGCGCAGTTTCTCGTGGGGGCAGGATACCAGGGGCTTATCGTCCTCATCGACGAGCTGGTAAACCTCTACAAGATTCCCAACGCCATCTCGCGCCAGTACAACTACGAGAAGATCCTCACCATGTATAACGACACGCTCCAGGGCAAGGCCCACCACCTGGGCATCATCATGGGAGGTACGCCGCAGTCCATCGAGGACCGCCGGCGCGGCGTCTTCTCCTACGAAGCGCTCCGGAGCCGCCTCACGCAGGGACGCTTTGCGAGCGCAGGTCTCGCGGATCTGCTCGCCCCGGTCATCCACCTCGAGCCGCTCACATATGAGGAGCTGCTCGTTCTTATCGAGAAGCTCGCGGAGATTCATGCCGGCTACTTTGGTTACGAGCGCACGCTTACAGAAGACCAGCTCGTGAGTTTCCTCCAGGTTGAGTTTGGCCGCGTGGGCGCAGACACCCACCTTACGCCGCGCGAGGTCATCCGCGACTTCATCGAGCTGCTTGACATTGTGTACCAAAACCCGGGAACGGACGTGGAGGCGCTGCTCCGGACCGACGAGTTCTCCGGTGCCGTGAGCGCGCCCGCCGTTGCTGCCGGCATGGGCGACAAGGACGTGGACGCCGCCTTTGCCGAGTTTACGATCTAGCTGTCTAGTTGCTCGAGTACCGTGCACATGTCAGACGCGCTCAGCGCCGCAACGGGGCAGTGTCGCAGCAGCGCGTCGTCGTTGGTCACAAGATAATCAGCCTTGCCACGCATGGCCGCGACGATGACCAAATCGTCCTCAAAGTCCCCGTGAAGGGCGCGCTGCTTGGAGGCCATCCATACGTCCGTGTGGTCAAGGGGAATGGCGGTGGCAATCTCCTGCATGTTGTTGACGCATCCCCATGCCGTAACAGTTGCAGCCCGAGCCGCCGGCTCGGAAAGAGTCCCCGTTGCGGCTCGCTCGGCGCGCTTGTGCTCCGCTGTCACCATGTAGAAGACGTCCTTGATGGACGGAACGGCGTACGCGAGCGTCTGATTTTGCTCGAACGCGCTTACTATGAGCCGCTGCGCCACTGCGTGGCCGCTTCCCCACGGGAGGTAGTAGTCAAGCCAGACGTTGGTATCCAAGAGCAGCGCAAGCTGTTGGCTCATGCGTCCAGCCCCCTCTCGCGCAGGCGCTCGAGCAGAACCTGCTCCCGCAGCTCCTCATAAGAAAGCTCCTCAAACCCCTCCGGCACCACTACGCCCCGCTCGGCCAGCGACCGCAAGACAATTGCCGACCCTTCCTGCGCCAAGCTGAGCTTGCGCTCTTGCTTAGATCGCTCAGCAGAGGCAAGCACGTCGCGCGACTCGACGAGCTCCCTGATCTTCTCAGGTCGGTCCGCAAGCTCCGCAAAACGCTGCCACAGGCCTCGGATTGCCTTAGTGGGTGTGAGCCCCGCCTTGGCAAGAGCAGCGTCTCCCGCAGTCTTGAGGCTGGCGTCTATGCGCGCGTTAACTTGGGCAATGGCAGCATCCATGTTGGTCCTTTCTTTGTAAAGCACATGCTAGCAGAAATTGCTAGCAGATTATACTCTTTCCGCTTGCATCAACAAACATTTGTTCGTATACTGACCATTATGGGAAGGAGGTCGCAATGGGCATCTTTGACAGGTACGCGCCGTTTGTGCAGGAGTTCATCTTTTCGCACGCATGGGAGAACCTGCGCGGGATTCAAGTGGCGGCCGGAGAGGCCATCTTCGACACGGACGACCACGTGCTGCTGTGTGCCTCCACGGCATCCGGCAAGACCGAGGCCGCCTTCTTCCCCATCCTCTCAGAGTTCTGGGAGAATCCGCCCGCCTCCGTAGGCGCCCTCTACATCGGCCCCACCAAGGCACTCATCAACGACCAGTTCTACCGTCTCGAGGAGCTCTGCGAGGAGGCAGACATCCCCGTCTGGCACTGGCACGGAGACGTCTCCTCCTCGCACAAGGCCAAGCTCATGAAGAAGCCTTCCGGCATTCTGCAGATCACGCCGGAGTCCCTCGAGGCCATGCTCGTGCGCCGCCACGCGGCCGTGGCAAAGCTCTTCTGCGACCTGCGCTACGTGGTCATAGACGAGGTGCACGCCCTGCTGAGGCAGGATCGTGGCGGCCAGTGCCTCTGCCTCATCGAGCGCCTGGCGAGAATCGCGGGCGTCCAGCCGCGCCGCATCGGCCTCTCCGCAACCATCGGGGACCCGGAGGCCGTGGGCGCGTTTCTCGCCGCGGGAACCGGTCGCAACTGCGTGATTCCCCGCATAGAGGAGCCCCCGCGCACCTGGCGCATCTCAATGGAGCACTTCTACACATCCGACCCCCAAGCCGACGAGGGCCAACCCCACGCCACGAGAAAAATGGTCGATGCCGACGTTCTCGAGGTGGAATCTGAGGATGACTCGCTGCAGGGCCTGGCATTACCTCCGCGCGCAGTTCCGCACGAGCCGGACATGCCAGTGGCATGTCCGTGCGAGCAGGACTGTTTGAGCACGGAGGTAATGCCAGGCCCTTCGGAGGATCCCACGGACCGAGCTCCCGGGAACGCAGACCCCGGCATGGGCTATATCTTCGAGCACACGAGAGGGCGCAAGTGCCTGATCTTCTCCAACTCGCGTGAGGAAGCTGAGGAGGTCTGCACCACGCTGCGGGCGTACTGTGAGTTCAATGGGGAGCCGGACCGGTTCCTCATCCATCACGGCAACCTGTCTGCTGCCATCCGCGAGAGCGCCGAGGAGCAGATGCGAGACGATGCCTCGGACATGAGCATCGTCGCCACGTCCACGCTGGAGCTGGGGGTGGACATCGGGCGGCTCGAGCGGGCATTCCAGATTGATGCGCCGTTTACCGTCTCGAGCTTCCTGCAGCGCATGGGGCGCACAGGAAGACGAGAGCAGCCTCCCGAGATGTGGTTTGTCATGCGCGAGGATCAGCCCGAGCCGCGCACGCTGCTGCCCGAGACCATTCCGTGGAAGCTCCTGCAGGGCATCGCCCTCGTGCAGCTCTATCGAGAGGAGCGATGGGTGGAGCCGCCGCGGCTCGACCGTCTCCCCTACAGCCTGCTCTGTCACCAGACGCTCGCCATTCTCGCCTCCGAGGGGGAGCTCTCACCTGCACAGCTAGCAAGCCGGGTGCTCACGCTCACCTACTTCCACCGCGTGAGCACAGATGACTTCCGAGAGCTCCTGCGCCACCTCATCCGCAATGACTTTGTGGAGCAAACCGAGGGCGGAGGCCTCATCGTGGGCCTCACGGGCGAGCGCGTCACCAGTTCGTACAAGTTCTTCGCAGTGTTCCAGGAAAACGTGGAGTACACCGTGAGGAGCGACTCCACGGAGATTGGCACCCTCTGTGCCCCGCCCCCACCCGGGGAGAAGGTGGCCATTGCGGGACACGTGTGGATTGTCGACGAGGTGGACCACGAGCGCCACCTGCTCTACGTGACCCAGGTCAAGGGCAAGGTGCCCGCGTACTTTGGCGAGGTTGCCGGAGACGTAAACACGCGCGTGCTCGAGCGGATGCGCCGCGCGCTGGAGGAGCACGCCGCCTACCCCTACCTCATGTCTCACGCACGGGCGCGCCTGCGCCAGGCGCGTCATGTCGCAGAGAGCTCGCACCTCACGGACGGACCCCTCATCTGCCTTGGCGAGAACGATAAGGAGCAGACCATGTGGTGCCTGCTCCCCTGGCTCGGAAGCTACGCGTTTCTCGCCCTGGAGCGCCTCATCAAGATCAAGTGCGCAGACGAGCTTGGCATCAAGGCGTTCAGCTCTTCTCGCCCCTACTTCATCACCTTTGTGATGCGGGAGGACGAGCACGCGTTCTTCTCGGTAGTGTGCGATGCCGCGGAGCGCCTGGAAGACCCAAACGAGCTCCTCTACCCGGCAGAGATCCCCTACTTTGAGAAGTACGACGAACTTGTGCCCGAGAGCCTCATTCGTAAGGGCTTTGCCGAGGGTGTGCTCGATGTGGCAGGAATGAAGGCACGCGTTGCCGAATGGACTCGACGCGCTCTTCCCTAACCGCTATCGCACGCCGTACCAGGCAATGCCCTCTTCACGCCAACCGGCTCTCACAAGCGCGTCGTTTTCTGCCTTGTTTGGGGTGTAGTTGTGCGTACCAGTCGTGGCATAGGGGTTGTACTGGCGATACACCGGAATGCCGGAGCTCTTGTCGGCGGAGCGCCAAGCGAGGCCCTCCTGCCGCCAACCAAGACGCCAGAGGGACTCATACTCGTCCTCGCTCATGGTGTAATGGTGGTCGCCGCCCTCTACAAAGCGGTTGTAAAGGCGGTAAACCCTCTCGCCCGTGCTTGGTGCATACCAGCCAACTCCCTCGTAGGTCCAACCCACCTTGACAAGCTCGTCTCGCTCGTTGGCCTGCGCCGTGTAGAAGTGCTCGCCGGTCCACTTGTTGTACAGGCGATGCATCGCCTGTTTGGTGGAAGTGTCTCCCGAAGATGCTCCCTTAATCGAGAAGGACGTGCGAATCGTACCCGTGTAGTTGCCCGTGCCGGTAATGATGACCGAGGCCGTTCCCGGCTGAACGTTGTTCTCGTAGCGCACGGTATACGACGTTCCCTGAACCTGCTTGCCGTCAAGATACAGCGTGACACGCGGCGTGATCTCTTTGCCCGTATAGGCCTGCGCGGGAATGCCCGAGACAGACGCCCCGCCCAGGCTACGGGGTACGATCTTGTACGTGACCTTCTTTGTGCCCGAATACGTTCCTATGCCATTCAGGGTGATCGTGACCGTTCCCACGTTGGTGTAGTCACGCGAGTTCATGGGATAGATGATGGAGTAATCTTCCTTCTCCACAAGCCTCTCGCCCGCATATGTGACAACCGGGCTCACCTTGATGGCGCTTCCGGTATAGGTCTGGTTGGGAATGTTTGCCACGCTTACCGCCGAGATGTTCCTCTTCACCACAAACGTCCTCGACCAACTGTACCCACCAGGAGAGGTTGCCGTGATGGTTGCGCTTCCGCCCTGAGATGCATGGGCGGTAACCCTGCCGCCTACGTCAACCGAAACAACGGACGTATTTGAGGACGTCCATGCGTAGCCACCTGGCTTTGTGTCCACCGTGATGCCGTAGACCGTGGAGAAGTGCGGGTTGCGAAGCCTCACGACAAGGTTGCAAGAGTCTCCAGAAGCCAGGGAGTACGACTGGGTATCAGAAACCAAGCTCATGCTGCTCCTGGGCACCATGGAGCGGCTGATGCGAATGGTGTAGGTCTCCGACGTGGGGCCGCCGCCCATAATTGTGTTGCCACCAACGCTCGTAGCAAAGTTCTGAACCCAGTACGTGGTGTCGTCGATGGTGAAGCAACCTATGCCCACGTAGGCGTACTCGGAGTTGAGCATGTTCTCGCGGTGGCCCGAGCTGTTCATCCACTGGTTTGTGACGCCTTCGGCCGCATCGGTACCCGCTGCGATGTTCTCACCCTTCAGTCCTGTGGCAGAGGTGGGCAGAAGCGTGCTCCAACTCGAGCCGTCCGGACGCGTGTGGTCGTAGTACACCGCAATCTCCGCAGCGCGCTTCATTGCCATTCTCTGGAGGTCCAAGCTCATCCTGAGAGAGCGAGCACCCACCTTGGCGCGCTCGGCATTCAGAAGCCTGAACTGCTCGTCAGCGCGAGCGTAGTCGGCCGTCCCCTCAAGGGTAACGTAGTCGTACGCCTGTGCCGCTACCGACGTTACCGGCGCAACAAACAGGGCGAGAAGAACGACCATCACAGAAGCAAGGCCGCACAGCAGCTTTCTCATAGCGTCTCCAAGCATCACAAGGCCGGTTTATTTGACGGCATACCAAGCGATTCCCTCGCCTCTCCAGCCATAATCAACAAGCGCGTTGTTCTCTGCGACTGATGTCGTGTAGTTGTGCGTACCTGTTGTGGCATTGGGGTTGTACTGACGATAGACAGCAACGCTGCCGCCGGAGTACCAGCCGGTCCCCTCGGCTCGCCAGCCAAGCTTCTGCAGAGTGCGGTACTCACCTAGGTCTCTTGTATAGTGGTGATCTCCACCCTCGGCATACGGATTGTAGAGACGGTAGACCGGATCGCCCGACTTTGGCGCGTACCAGCCAACGCCCTCGTAGTCCCACCCCACGTCGACGAGCCGGCTGCGCTCGGTCGCGGAGGCGGTGTAGAAGTGCTCGCCGGTCCACTGGTTGTAGAGGCGATACATCGTTATTCTCGCCGTGGACTGTGACGTGGAGCCGGTGGTGCCGCCGGGAGAGGTTGTCTGCCCGGAATCCTTGGGCTCAAAGAGAACCCCCAACCGTCCCGTATAGTTTCCCTTGCCCACAGCAACGGCAAGGATCGTATCTGGCTCAGGTCCGTCCATATAGGTAACGTCATAGTCCACGTCGCTGAAGAGCCTTCTTCCGTTCAGCATCAACGTGAACGCCGGCTTGGAAGGATCGGGCTGGTAGGAGTTCAGAGAGACCGTGGCGGAGCCCAGGTCCCTCGGAACGATTCGATACGTTGCCGTAGTAGCTGAGCCTTCAAACTCACCGCGACCCCGGATTGTGATCGTGACCGTTCCCACGTCGGTATACTGCCAGGCAAGCGAAGGGTACTCAATCTCGTAATCCGTGCCCTCGACGAGCGTCCGGTTACCCAAGGTGACGGTAGGGTGAACCGTTATGGGCTGACCCGTGTACGTCTTGTCCGCAATCTTGGCAACGGTTGCCCCCGAGAGGTTGGGCTCAATCGTAAACGTCTTGGACCAGGTGTGGCCTCCTGGCGAGGTGGCACTGATCGTTGCCGTTCCGCCCGCAACGTTTTGCGCGCGCACCACACCGTTGGCGTCCACGGTCGCAACCGCAGTGTTGGAAGAGCGCCACGTGTATCCCCGCGGCGAGGTGGGCACCGTGGATGACTCGTTCGGACTGTGGTAGACCACCCTGACCGTAAGCTGACTCGTCTCCCCCGCAGAGAGCAGATTGTCGATCTGATTGATGGCAGTCAGACTTCCTATCTTGAAGCGGCTGGCCGGAACGATTTCGTAGTCCACCGATACGGTGTAGCTCACCTTGGAGGTTCCGCTCCCGGAGCCAACGTTGCCGGCGGAACCCGCAAAGTCCTGAGCCCAGAACCTTATGTTGCCCACACGGACGCACCCGATGCCCACGTAGGAGTACTCGCTTCTTAGCATGTTCTCATAGTGACCGGCGCTGTTGACCCACATGGTGGTGACCTTCTGTGCGTCGACGGCAAAGCCACATGCGATGTTCTCGCCCCGCCATCCCCCGGAAGAGGGAAAGGCAGTAAGGTGGCTCGAGCCGTTTGGTCGCGTATGGGAGTAGTACACCGCGCATTCGGCAGCGCGCCGCATGGCGGTCTCCTGGAGCGACCTGCTCATCTTCAGGGGAGCTCTGCCCTTCTTGGCGCGCTCGGCGTTGGTGAGGGTCAGCTGCTCCTGCGCGGCATCGTAGTCGGCGGTGCCCTCAACGATCACCGTGTCGTACTGACTTGCGGCCAGTGCGGCGCGCGACGTGGCAGGAAGCGCCGCCATCACAAAGCCAAAGATAGCGACAAGAACAACGAAAGCGGCTCTTCTCCTCATGCTGCCTCCTCAAGAAAACATACCCGGGGGGAGTATTAGAAAACGGGCCCGGACCGTAGGGGGTAGACGGTCCGGGCCCGAATGATACGAAGGGACTGTCCCTTCGTATCAGTGCATGGACCAAGCGTGATGGTCGGTGTGGAGGAGCTCCTCCGCACGCTCGGAGAGCGGCTCCTCAAGGTAATCGCGATAGATCGCCACGATGGAGGGGTTCTCGTAGGAGTTGCGCAGCTTGGACCTGCGATCGAGGCCCCAGAGGACGTCGCCGCGCACGCCGGCCAACTCCTGGCCGTCGTGGATGGGCTGGCCGCCGCCGCCCGCGCAGCCGCCCGGGCAGGCCATGACCTCGACAAAGTCGTAGGCAACCTCGCCCGCCGCAAGGGCGTCGAGGAGCTTGCCCGCGTTGGCCAGGCCGCTCACCACGGCAACGCGCACCGGGGTACCCGCCAAGTCGAACGTGGCCTCCTTCCAGCCGTCCAGGCCGCGAACCGCGGAGAACGCGTCCGGGCGCGGGGTCTCGCCGGTGACCACGTGGTAGGCCGTGCGCAGCGCAGCCTCCATGACGCCACCCGTGGCGCCGAAGATGACGCCAGCGCCCGTTGCGGTGCCAAGAGGATCGTCGAAATCCTCGTCGGCAAGGGTGGTGGCGTCGATGTGCTCGGCGCGAATCATGCGATCGACCTCGCGTGTGGTAATGGAGACGTCAACATCGGGGTCGCCGCAGGCGTCGTTCATCACCGGGATGGCGACCTCGGCCTTCTTGGCCGTGCACGGCATGATCTCAACGCAGAAGATGTTGTGCGGATCGATACCCTTGAGCTCGGCAAAGTAGCTCTTGGTCACGGCGCCAAACATCTGGCCCGGAGACTTGGACGTGGAGAGCTGGTCGGTGAACTCGGGGCGCACAGCCTTGACGTAGCGCACCCAGCCCGGGCAGCAGGAGGTGAACATCGGGAAGGTGCTCTCGTCCTTGTGGGCGAGCTTGTGAAGGAGCTCGGTCCCCTCCTCCATGATGGTGAGGTCTGCCGAGAAGTCCGTGTCAAAGACGTAGTCCACGCCCATCTGGCGAAGCGCTGCCACGAGGCGGCCGACGGTGGCCTCCTCGCGCGCGAGGCCGAGGCTCTCGCCCCAGGCGGCACGCACCGCCGGCGCGATCTGCACCACGACAACCTTGTCAGGATCTGCCAGAGCGTCGAAGACCTTCTGCGTGTCGTCACGCTCGCGCAGGGCGCCCGTCGGGCAGTGCGTGATGCACTGGCCGCAGAGGGTGCAGTCGGACTCCTCGATCGTCATGCCGCCGCGGACGTTCACGCTCGTGTGCGTGGCGCGGTTGGCGAGGTCCCAGATGCCAAGCCCCTGGATCTTCTCGCACACCTGGATGCAGCGCAGGCAGTTGACACACTTGTCGTTGTTGCGGATGAGCGGGAAGTTCTTGTTCCACGGGTCGTGCATGAGGCGCTTCTCGTAGGGAAGCTCGGAGATGCCGAGGTCGGCGGCGAGGCTCTGCAGCGTGCAGTTGCCGGAGCGCACGCAGCTCGTGCACTCGGAGTCGTGCGTGGCAAGCAGGAGCTCCATGTTCATGCGACGCGCCACGCGAACCTTGGGACTGTTGGTGCGCACGACCATGCCCTCGAGCACGGTGTTGTTGCACGCGGCAACGAGCTGGTCGATGCCCTCGATCTCAACCACGCAGATGCGGCAGGCACCAATCTCGTTGAGGTCCTTGAGGTAGCACAGCGTTGGAATGTTGATGCCCACGGTAGCGGCGGCATCGAGAATGGACGTCCCGTCGGGAACGCTGACGGTGCGGCCGTCGATAGTGAGGTTTACCACTGCTCGATCCTCCCCCCGCGGAACGCGCCAAAGCCGAAGTGGTCGCAGCGCAGGCAGCGCGATGCCTCCTGGTGCGCTTCCTCATCGGTGAGGCCGTTCTCGACGATGTCAAAGTCGTAAATTCGCTCGTGGGCCTCGCGCTCGCGCATCTCGCAGCGCGCACACGAGATCTTGCCCTTGAACTGGACGGGCGGAAGCTCCACGTCAAGCTCGATGGTGTGGTTGAAGCCGAGGTAGTTGTCGATGTTGCCCGCAGCGACCTTGCCCGCGTGGATGGCGCGGATGACGGTGGCGGGACCCGTCTGGCAGTCGCCGCCGGAGAAGAGACCGTCCTGACCCGGCACGGCACCATCGGAGTCGGTGACGATGCGACCCCACTTGCAGGGCACGCCCCGCTCCTCAAAGGTGGCGGAGTCGATGTCCTGGCCAATGGCCACGATCACGCGGTCGCACGGGATGACCACGTCGCCGCCCTGAGCGGCGCGAGGCGCAGGGCGGCCGCGCTTGAGGCCGCCGATGATCTGCGGCTCGACCTTGAGGCCGCAGACGTGGCCCTTCTCGTCAACCATGACCTCCTTGGGAGCATGGAGATCCATAATCTCGCAGCGCTCGGCCTCGGCACCAGCGATCTCCTCGTCCTGGGCCGTCATATCGGCCACGCGGCGACGATACGCAATGACCACGCGCTCTGCGCCAAGGCGCACGGAGGTGCGGGCCACGTCCATGGCAACGTTGCCGCCACCCACGACGGTAACCGTGAGACCGCTGAAGTTGGGCGGGTTGTTGTCGCCCATGTCGCGCAGGAGCTGGACCGCGGACATGACGCCCTCGGCATCCTCGCCCGGAAGACCGAGCTTCTTGTCGGCGTGCGCGCCAATGGCCAGGTAGACGGCGTCATACTCCTTGCGCAGACGGTTCATCTCGTCGCCGTCCACGCTGTGGTTCTTCTCGACGTCGATGCCGCAGTCGAGGATCCACTGGATCTCGGAGTCGAGCTGCTCGCGCGGCAGGCGGTAGTTGGGGATGCCGTAGCGCAGCATGCCGCCGAGGTGCGCGCGCTGCTCGAAGATCTTGACCTTGTGGCCCATGAGCATGAGGTAGTACGCGCAGGACAGGCCGGCCGGGCCGCCACCGATGACGGCGATGCGCTTGCCCGTTGCGGGCTTGATGTTGGGGCGATAATCGCCGGCGTGCTCCACGGCGTAGCGTTTGAGACCGCGGATGTTCATCGGGTCGTCCACCATGCCGCGGCGGCAGTGCATCTCGCAGGGGTGCTCGCAGACGAGGCCGCAGACGAGCGGCAGCGGGTTGTCCTTGCGGATGAGGCGCACGGCCTCGGTGTAGCGACCGGCCTCGACGAGCGCGATGTAGCCGGGGATGTCCACGCCGGCCGGGCAGCCGGAAACGCACGGCACCGTCTGGTGCTGCGAGAAGCCGCAGGCGTGCTTCTGCACGTGGTGCTCAAAGTCGTCGCGGAATCCGCGGATGGCCATGAGCGCAACCTCGCCCGCCTCGTAGCCGATGGCGCAGTCGCTCGACAGGTAGACGGTGCGCGCGGTGGACTCGATGAGGTCGAGCGTCTCCATCGTGGCGCGGTTGTTGAGCACGTCGTTAAACAGGTGGCGCAGCATGCGCAGGCCGTTTCTGCACGGCGTGCACTTTCCACAGCTCTGCGTGGCGCACATCGCCACATAGGAGGCCGTGAACTCGACGGGGCACGGAGCGAGCGAGCTGACCGACAGGCGCTTCTCGAGCATCTCGTGCATGCTCGACATGATGGCCTGCGTCTCGCTCTGCTCCATGACGTGCATTCTAGCCATAGGCCCTCTCCTTGCACATCTGGAGTCTCAGCCGCGACCCCCTCGGCCGCGACACATAGCAGATTTATGCTATAGGTCGATTGTGTTTGCCCCCGGGCGCATTCGGCGAGAAGCCCGTGCTCTCGGCAAGCGGTCTGAAACGCAGTGGTTATCTCCAGTTTACTTGCCCAAAACCTCGCCGGCGATTCGAGCTGTCTCCGTTGCGTCCTTGGCATAGAAGTCGGCGCCGACCATCTGTGCGTACTCGGGGGTGAGCACGGCACCACCAACCACGACCTTGCACCAGGGCGCGCGCTCGCGGAGCAGCTCGATGGTCTCGGCCATGGCGGGAACCGTTGAGGTCATGAGCGCTGAGAGCCCCACAAGACGCACGTGGCGCTCTTCCACCGCGCGGACAACCGTTTCTGGCGCCACGTCGCGACCGAGGTCGATCACGGTAAAGCCGTAGTTCTCAAGCAGCATTCGCACGATGTTCTTGCCTATGTCGTGGATGTCTCCCTTGACCGTGCAGATCACGACGGTGCCCTTGTCCGCCACCGTGGCATCACTCGCGCTTGCGGAGCGAATGGTCTCAAAGCCCGCCTTGGCCGCCTCCGCCGATGCCATGAGCTGCGGCAGGAAGAACGTGCCCGCCTCAAAGCGCCGACCCACCTCGTCAAGGGCCGGTACCAGCACCTCATTGATTGCAAACAGGGCGTCGTGGGCGAGGAGAATCTCGCTCATGGCCGTGGGCATGGGGTCTGCGCGCCCAACGAGCACAAGCTCGCGGGCGCGAGCAACGGGGTCGGTCGGGGACTCCTCGACCGCGTTTGCAGGCGTCAAGGCGGGGCCCTTCTCGGCCGCAACCTGCGCGGGCACGAGGTCCGAACGCTCGGCATAGTGCTCCACGTAGAAGCGGGCCTGATCGTCCTCGCCGGAAAGCACGCGCCAGGAATCGACCACATCCATCATGCGGCGGGCTCCGGGGTTGATGATTGCAAGGTCAAGGCCGGCTCCAAACGCCGCTGAAAGGAAGGTGGCGTTGACAAGCGGCCTAAACGGCAGACCAAAGCTGATGTTGGAGACGCCGAGCACCGTGCGAACACCGGGGAGCTCCTCTTTGACCATGTGGATGGCGTCGAGTATGGCGCGCGGGGCCGTCTGGTCAGTTGAGGCGGCCATGGCTAGGCAGTCGATGACAACGTCGTGGCGCGGGATGCCCGCGGACTCGGCGGCAGCCACAATCTTGCGCGCAACGGCAACGCGACCCTCTGCCGTGGAGGGGATGCCGTCCTCGTCCAGCGTAAGGCCCACGACGGCGCAGCCGTAATGGGCGGCAATGGGGAGAACCGCAGCCAGAGACTCGGCCTTGCCGTTAACGGAGTTGATGAGCGCCTTGCCGGGATAGGACCGAACGGCGGCCTCGATGACCGTTGGGTCCGATGCGTCAATCTGAAGCGGGAGCGTGGTCACGCCAAGGAGCTCGTCGACGAGGCGGCACATCACGGCTCGCTCATCGATTTCCGGTAGTCCGACGTTTACGTCAAGAATCTGCGCGCCGGCGCGCTCCTGTGCGATGGCCTCGGAAATGGGATGGTCATGGTTACCCGAGCGAAGCGCCTCCTTCATCCTTCGCTTGCCCGTGGGGTTGATGCGCTCGCCGATAACGCCGACCTGGCCAATCTCGAGCGAAACCAGCTTCTGCGGACCGGCAACGGCAAAGCAGTCGTTGACATGACGCGTGGCTGGGCGGCGGGACTCAAGGAGCGCTCGCTCGGCGGCGATGTGCTCCGGGGTGGTGCCGCAGCAACCACCCACGATGGAGACGCCCGCATCAAGCATCTCGGCCACAGCGAGCGCATACTGGCTGGGCCCGATGTCAAAGACGGTCTCTCCTCCTTCGACGCGGGGCAGGCCGGCATTTGCTTGGACCATGACCGGGCACTTTGCCCATGGGAGCATGCGCTTCGCAAGCGGTGCCACCTCAGCTGGACCGAGCGAGCAGTTGATGCCCACGGCAGCCGCGCCGAGCGAGGAGAGGGTGAGGGCGGCAACCTCTGGCGTGGTGCCCAGGAAGGTCCGGCCATCATCCTGGAAGGTCATCGTGACGAGGGCGGGCAGCGTCGAGTTCTCCTTCACCGCAAGCAGCGCAGCCTTGGCCTCCGCGAGATCTGCCATGGTCTCGATGATGAAGAGGTCCGCACCCGCGGCATCGGCGGCACACACCTGCTGGGCAAAGAGCTCATAGGCGTCGTCGAAGGCGAGCGTCCCCATGGGTGCGAGGAGCTGGCCCGTAGGGCCAATGTCTGCGGCAACATAGCGCGGGTGCGCGGCGCGGGCACACGCAATGGCCGCAGCAAATATCTCCTCAACGCTAGCGGCGTCGCCGAGCTTGGCGGCGTTTGCGCCGAAAGTGTTGGTGGTAATCACGTCCGCGCCCGCGGCTACGTAGGCAGCATGAACCTGTGTAATCTCATCCGGATTGGTGATGCATAGGAGCTCCGGGAGTTCTCCGGCTGCAAGGCCCCTGGCCTGCAGCTGCGTTCCCATAGCGCCATCAAAGAGCAGAAAGCCCTCGCCGGCGAGCGCGGCAGAGAGACTGTTGGCAGAGACATCAGGCATGAAGCTCCCCTTCTCACGTGTGACGGGACTAATGCTAGCAGGCCCCGCCAAGAGGTGCCCTATCTGTCACAGTTGTGCAAAAGTGTCACTCGTGCCACATGTTTTCAGGGGTAGGTCCAGTAGCCCAACCAGGTTTTCCCAGATAAGTTCATCATACTTTGAATCAGAATCCCGTTTTCCCGGTTTTTCCTGTGGTACGAATGACGCTTTTGCACACGACGAAGCCCATTTGTGGCACAAGCGGCTTTTTTGCGCATCAATCCCAGCAAAAGCGACCGGCAGCACGAAGCCTGCAGGAAAGCCGAGCGCGACATTCGTCGCAGCGAGCATATCCCTTGGCATGCGGCTCCTCGAAGAGGCCCACCACTGCAGTCACGCTCTTCGTGGGAGACATGAGCAGCGAGCTCGAGAGCGTGATACCCAGCAACCGTCCAGCATCAAGTGTCGAGAGGAGCACGGGCTGAGTGTCCAGCGGCAGATCACCGTACCCCGGAGAAAATCGCGAGCCAATATAGAGTCCCCGCGCTGCCGCCTGCGCCGCAATACTCTTCTCTGCAGCATCCGCCGCGCACTCCACGAGCGCAGACCCAGCAGCGTCAAAGACAACCTCGTCCACTCGGTCCGTGAGGGAAAGGCGTCGCAGCTCGACATCAACCGTCAAACCCGCCGTTACCGCGAGCACTCCCACTGCCACAGCCCCGCCCAGGTGCGCCGCAACCGAGCCGCCCGCAAGCTCAAGCGCCGTACCCGCAAGCTTGAGCACGGGTAACCCATCCCGCTCGTCGTGCCCAGCCACCTCAAAGACGCGTGTCACCCCACGCGGCCGGGCAACGCACAGGCAACGCGCCACAACCTCGTCAATGCGCGCATCGAGCTCGGGCGTGAGTTCCTGTCCGGAGTAGCCCAGGTAGCGAAGGACCTCGGAGCGATCGATCGCCTTGATCTGGTAATCCTCGACCCCAGCCACTCGCTAGGCCCCCAGATACCCGCAACCAACAAGCACCTCGCGTGCAGCATGCGCCACAGAGGGCTTGTTCATGCTGTACACGTGCAGGCCGTCCACACCGTTTGCCGCGAGGTCGACAAGCTGCTCGCAGGCATACTCCACACCGGAGCGAGCCTGATCTGCCGGGTCGTCCCCAGCAAGCACGAGCCGCTTCACAACCTTAGCCGGAATCGACGCTCCGCAGGTAAACGCCATGCGCTGAATCTGCTTCACGCTCGTGAACGGCATGATGCCCGCCACAATGGGCAGGCGCACGCGATGACGCAGGCACTTCTCACGGAAGCGATAGAAGTCCTCGTTGTCAAAGAAGAGCTGGGAGACCAGGTAGTCCGCACCGGCTTCCTGCTTGAGATAAAGCGAGCGGAAGCTCTCCTCCTCCGTGGGAGACTCGACGTGCCCCTCGGGGTAGCACGCCGCGCCAATGCAGAGATCAACCCCACGTTCCCGCAGGTAGGCGATAAGATCTGAGGCATGCGCAAAGTCGCGCGCCTCCCGTCCGGGCGCTCGGTCCCCGCGCAGGGCGAGCACGTTGTCCACCCCCGCCTGCTCGAGCGAGTCCACGTAGGCATCAACGTCCGCACGCGTGGAGCCCAGGCACGTGAGGTGCGCGAGCGCCGTCACGCCCAGATCACGCTCAATCGAGGCAGCAATCGGCACGGTGTTGGCGGAGTTGCCCGAGCCGCCCGCGGAGTACGTCACCGAGATCCAGTCCGGGCGGTCGGTGGCCATCTCGCTTGCAACCTCGTAGGCGGTCTCAAGCGGAAGCTCACCCTTGGGCGGAAAGATCTCAAACGAGAACGTCTGCCGCTCCAAGAGCTTGTCGATGATCTTCATGGGTCCCCTCTCGCATGTCATCTTATGCAGGCTATCTTACTCGCCCGATTACGACGAGTCTTCGAGAAGAGTCGTAACGTCGCGTCAAAGACGGGGTAAAGTAGCGTCAACGACAGCTTTGCGCCCTCGAGAGGAGCACCCATGGACGAGGTTCTGGCCTATCTCAAGGAAAACCCCACGTACTTCCTGGCAACCGTTGACGAGGCGGGCAACCCGCAGGTGCGCCCGTTTGGCACCATCGCCAAGTTTGAGGGCAGGCTCTACATCCAGACGGGCAAGGTCAAGCCCGTCTCCTATCAGATGCTCGCCCACCCGCGCGTGGCGATCTGCGCGATGGGGGCCGACGGCTCGTGGCTGCGCATCGAGGCCGACGCCGTGCCCGACGATCGCCTGGAGGCGCGCGAGGCCGTGCTCGCAGAGTACCCCGAGCTGCAGTCCATGTACGCCGCGGACGACGGTAACTGCGAGGTCTTTGCACTGGAGAATGTTGTTGCCACGTTCTGCTCGTTCACCAAGGACCCCTACACCATTCGATGGTAATGATACGAAGGGACTGTCCCTTCGTATCATCCGAGCGAAAAGAGGGCTTTGCTTGCGCCTGCTGCGCGCCACGCGGCGAGTGAGCCAAGTCGCTCGACCGTTGACGCGGCGAGCGGCTCGGGCAGCTCATTCGGCGAGAACCACCCCACCTCGAGGCTCTCGTCGTCGCCCACGCGCGGACTGACGCACCCGCCCTCTGCAAGCCGGCAGACAAACATGAGGTCTAGGTACTGGGTGCGATCCCCGTTGGCATAGACGGTCTCGTGGTGCGCGGCCATCACGTGAACGAGGTCGGTCGGAACCACGTCCACACCCGTCTCCTCCTTGACCTCGCGAATCACCGTATCCGCCGGCTCCTCGCCCGGCTCGTTGATGCCATAGACGAGCGCCCACTCGCCCGTGTCCGAGCGGCGGCCAAGAAGCACGCGCCCCTCGGCATCCTCCACGTATGCGGTCACCCCGATGAGCCACAGCAGGTCGTGGCCGATTTTCTCCCTAAGCCTGAGGATGAACTCAGGAGTTGCCATGGCTTACCGCCTCCTAATATCGGTCACCGCGATCTCGGCGGTCGGGAAACTCGATGTGAATCTTGCCGCCCTTGACAAAGAACCAAATGGCCACGATGACAAAGATCGCCGGCAGCAGGGAGAGCGCCCCCGCCACGATGTTCACGAGAAAAGAGATAACGAGCGAGACGACAAACGCAATGACGAGCAGGGCAAGAAGCCCGCCAAGAATCTGCATTGGACCTCCTAGGAACGACTGGCATGATTGTACCGCGCCGAGCCCTCACACGTCGGCGCAGCTACCCACGTGAAGGTAGGTCACGCGCTCGCCAAGCTCGTCGCGCAGCAGCGAAAACGCGTCCGTCCCCGTGCAGTGGAACGTGTAGTAACGCGTTGGCCTCAAACGCAGCTCGTGCGCAAGGGAGCGCGTGAGTGCCGCGTCCTCAACCCTGCCTCCACTGGGGTCCATAAGGTGAAAGCCCGCAATCACAACGTTGAGCGGTGTTTCCGTCAGGCTTTCCGCAGCATCCATGATGTTAAGAATCCCGCTGTGAGAGCAGCCCGAGACAAGAATGTTCCGACTGCCCTCCCTCACCAAGAGGCTCTGCTCGTGGGCAAAGTCATCGGGGGCAAGACGACCATCCTCACCCACCATGAGCAGGCGCGCGTTTGACTTTGAGATGGGATGGTCGCGCCGTGGCGCACAGAAGAGAACAAGCCCGGGAGCCACTTCGCGCACGTCACCGGCAGCAAGCATCGTCACGCCCGGCTCGTCTGCCAGCGCCGGATCAAGACCGATGAAATGGTGGCGCTCCCCCGTTCCCGACGCGTGCGTCTCAAAGGCTCGCTCGCGCACAAAGACGGGAACCTTCCGACCCGCATCCTCGCACAGGCGCAGAAATGCGGGCAAGCCACCGCCATGGTCGTAGTGCCCGTGACTGAGAACCGCCAGATGAGCTGTGGTCACGTCAACACCAAGCTGACGCGCGTTGGCGAGAAAGGCATCGTCTGGCCCCATATCAAAGAGGACGCGCCGACCATCGGAGAGCTCGAGCCAAAGACTCAGGCCGTGCCGCGCAACGAGTCGACTCGACGGCGTGCTGGTTTCCATGAGCACCGAAACGCGCATGACGACCTCCGTGACAGCGCAAGGGACAGTCGCCTTGTATCATACGCGCCCACGGGTTTCTCGACCGCGCTCACCGATTGGCCGTTTTGGCAGAACAGAGCAGGGTATAACGCCGGTAAGCGTCGCTTCCGTCTTGAGGGAGGTAACCATGTACTTCAAAAACATCCTGGTTCCCTATGACGAGTCCGACCACGCGAGAAGTGCCGTGCACATTGCGCTTGGCCTGGCGGGGCCGTATCCCGAGGCAAAGGTCCACGTGGTGACCATCATCCCCTCCGCCACCCTTCCGAGCCCGGTGCTTTTGGGCGAGGGCTTTGAGATTCCCTATGCCGTGGGTGACCCGTCAAGCTACGAGAAGATCATGCAATCCGTAGTGGAGCACACCTGCAGCGACATCCAAGACGTTATCGACCAGTCCCGTGACGACGCCCAGTGCAAGATCGTGGCAGACGCGGTTATCGCCGACGCTCCCGTCGAGGGCATAGCCGAATACGTGGAGAGCCACGACATAGACCTCGTGGTTATGGGACGTCGCGGACTCGGGGCCCTGCGCGGCATGCTCGGCAGCGTGAGCTTTGGCGTGCTGCGCTCCGTCGACGTTCCCGTGCTCACGGTGAAGTAGCGGCACCTATGCCGCCCGGCGCGCGGCCGCGCTCCCCAACCCCGGACTCCGCACCGAACTGCGGGTCCGGGGCCTATTCGTGCGTGAGCGCCGTCCGCTGCCCCGTATATGCCGCAATTCCGCCCTCGACGAGCGTGCTCGCGCATCGCGTTACCTCCGCAAGGGGAACGCTCCTGTCGGAAATGAGCCACCAGCGATACAGCGAGAAGAGCCCGCCGAGCCCAAACGCAAGCAGCATCTCAAGATGCTCGGCCGAAAGATCACCGCGAACAAACCCGCGCTCGACGATCTGACGGGTAAGCGGGCGCGCCAAGTGGTCAAACAGCAGCTCGGCGGGCACGTGCTCGCAGTATCTCTGCTGAAGCGACTCGTTTTTGCTCAGATGCTCGGAGAGGGCCTCAAAGAACGCCTTGAGCGGGCGAACATCCTCACCCATCTCGACGCGCTCCCTCGTAGCCAGCTCCACCTCGTCGAGAAGCCCTGAGACCACTTCCTCCGCAATGGCGTCAAGAAGGCCGTCCACCGTACCAAAGTGCTGGTAGAAGGTCTTGCGATCTACGTCTGCCTCTCGGGCGATGGCGCTCACCGTGATCTGGTCGAGCGGCGTCAGGACAATGAGCCGGTCAAAGGCATCCATCATGGCGCGCCGGCTACGCCGAACGCGTCGGTCCATACGCCGGCAGCTCTTCTCGTCCTGCTCCACGTCTCTCCTTGCCTCGATACGTTGCACCACACAATTATGGGCCAAGAGGAATCTTCTTCCCCTTGGCCCACAACAGGCAAAACCGTGAAATCAACTACGCGATGGGCAGCCTCGACAGACCAACCTGGGCGGCAAGCTCGGCTCTCGCCGGAGAGAAGTGCTTGTCCTCCTCAAGACGCTTGACCTTGGACTCGGTGTCCTTGGCAAAGAGACGCGTGAACAGGTCGTTAAGCTTGCTGCCCATGGCTTCCTCCTTTTTCTCGCCCTCGTGGTCCGGGCTGACCACGAGGCCATCGTTTCTCGATTAAGAAATCTACTCGAAACAAATACGTAACACTAAGGCAATTAGCACAGTACCGCATAATTCACTGTTTCTTCATGTTTCGTTCATTTTCCTGTTAACAAACGAAGGCGGAGACCGCTACTCGGCCACATCTTCCCGACTTCTGTTGACTAACGCACACCCTCCCCCGCTTCACGGAAGACACATTGTCGATATTCCACAGATGAGGTTTAACTCATATTTGGGTATATGTTTGGCAGCCGAACTAAGGCAGATCGTGCCAGACGAAAGGACACAGAGATGTCAATCTCCCAGACGGCTGAGCGCGCCGCCCTCTGCAAGCTCATTGACTACGTAGACGAGGACCCCGAGGCGCGCATCCCCAAGATCATGGACACGATCGACAAGTACACGCCGGCAAAGGTCTTCCCCACCCAGCGTGCCGCCTTCAGAGGCGCCATCGACAGCCGCAGCAACTGGTACCAGCTCATCCTCAAGGCCTTCCATCTTAATCCCGAGGTTCGCCGTCGCCTGCTCAAGGCCCTTATCGTAGACGCCAACATCCTCGCCTGGCCCGTCCAGGAAAAAGCACGCGAGAAGTACCAGTGCAACATCCCGTGGGCCATCCTTCTGGATCCCACGAGCGCCTGTAACCTGCGTTGCACCGGCTGCTGGGCGGCCGAATACGGCCACGCGCTCAACCTCTCCCTTGAGGACATCTGCTCGATTATCGACCAGGGCCGCGAGCTCGGCTGTCACATCTACATCTACACCGGCGGCGAGCCCCTCGTGCGCAAGGACGACCTCATCCGCATCTGCGAGAAGTACCCCGACTGCGTCTTTCTCTGCTTCACCAACGCCACCCTCATCGACGAGACCTTCTGCCAGGACATGATTCGGGTGGCCAACTTTGTGCCCGCCATCAGCGCCGAGGGCAACGAGCACACCACCGACGCGCGCCGCGGCGACGGCACCTACGCCAAGATCGAGCGCGCGATGGACCTGCTGCGCAAGCACGAGCTCCCCTTTGGCATCTCCGCATGCTGGACGCGCGCCAACGCCGACGCCATTGCCACCGAAAAGAACATGGACTGGATGATCGAGAAGGGCGCGCTCTTCTGCTGGTACTTCCACTTCATGCCAGTTGGTCGCGCCGCCTCGGCAGACCTCATGCCCACGCCCGAGCAGCGCGAACGGATGTACCGCTTCGTGCGCGAGATGCGCGGCGTCAAGCCCCTCTTTACGATGGACTTCCAAAACGACGGTGAGTACGTGGGAGGCTGCATCGCCGGCGGCCGTCGCTACCTGCACATCAACGCCGCAGGCGACGTGGAGCCGTGCGTGTTCATCCACTACGCAAACGCCAACATTCACGATGTGAGCCTGCTCGACGCGCTGCGCTCCCCGCTCTTCATGAAGTACTACGAGAGCCAGCCGTTCAACACCAACCACCTGCGTCCCTGCCCCATGCTCGAGAACCCGGACGACCTGCCGCGCATGGTCGCACAGACGGGCGCGCACTCCACGGACCTCGTGGAGAAGGAGTCGCCCGAGCAGCTGCGCGAGAAGACCGCGGCAGCTGCGGCGGCATGGGCCCCAGTAGCCGAGCGTCTGTGGACGGACGAGGCGGACCCCGAGCACGCCAAGCGCTCAGACTGGCATGAGGGCCAGGCCGAGACCGACGTCACCCGTCTTTCCCGCGTTGGCCGTGACCTCACGACACAGCCCGAACCCCAGCTGTGACACATGTCAGGTTGATTTGTCACGCCGACGAATACGGGCTGGTTTTGGACGGTCTGCGACTCGAAAACGTCCGGAAGCGGCCCGTTTTTCTCGCCGGGAGGCAAACGGGCGGCTTTCGGACACTTTTGAACCCCAAACCGTCCGAAAGCCGCCCCTACTTTCCGTGCGCGGCCTCCGACACAATCACTTGACACCTGGATGTGAGACTCAGGGAAGCTGTCCTCTGAATAACGGTTGACAGTCCGCTTGGGCAACCACCTTTGTCCGCCGCGGTCGCTACAATGACAGGCGACCAAGGGGGGACCATGAAGCCAACTAAGAGAACGACAAGTGCGGAGCACTTCTCTGCCACCAAGAACGCCGGCGCCGAAAAGAAGCGCGCCTTGTCCACGTTTGCCCACATCAACGCCATCGATGGCCTGCGTGCCCTTGCCATCGTAGGCGTTGTGCTGTACCACATGCGCCCCTCGCTTCTTCCGGGGGGCTTTCTCGGCGTTACCGTCTTCTTTGTGATCACGGGCTTTCTCTCCACGCGAAGCGTCATGAGGTCGCTCGAGCACGGCAACTTCAACTATGCCCGCTACCTGGTCAAACGAATCGTGCGCCTGCTTCCGGCCGTACTTGTGGTCATTGCGCTCACGGCAGCCGGAACCTATCTCGTGAGCCCGAGCCTTCTGCCCAAGGTCCAGGCAGACGCCCTGTCATCGGCGCTCTTCTTTGGAAACTGGTCATACATCTTCCGAGAGGTCCCTTACTTTGCGGCAGCGGGGCTCCCCTCGCCGCTCACGCACCTGTGGTATCTCGGCGTCATCATGCAGTTCTATGTTATCTGGCCGCTCGTGCTCATGGCCGCAGGGCGCGTCTTCCATGGCCGCAAGCACATGGCCGTTCCGACAGTTGCGCTCATCGCCGCCTCCAGTGCGATTATGGCGCTGCTCTTTGACCCCCTCGGAGACACCGCTCGCGTCTACTACGGAACGGATGCCCGGGCGGCGGAGCTGCTCATGGGAGCGCTCGTCGCCCTCGTGTTCCCCGGCACTCAGGAAAACGGACGGCACGAGAAGCTCAAGTCGACGGTGGCAACCATCATTGGCACCGTCTGCGTTGGGGCTCTCGGGGCGGGATTCGTGCTCGCAAACGGCGAGAGTCCCCTCATGTACCGCGGAGGGTATCTGGTCTGCGCCCTTATCTGCGCGGTCCTTCTTGCGTGCGCCCAGCGTCCGGACAGCGCCCTGGGAAGCGCGCTCTCACTTGGCCCCCTTCGCTACCTGGGGTCACGCTCCTTCTCGATCTACCTGGTTCACTATCCGCTGCTCATCCTCATGAACCCGGCAACCCGCACGACCGTGCCCGCCTGGTGGGAGCAGGCCTTCCAGATTCTTGTTGTCCTGCTCGTAGCCGAGGTGTTCTACCAGCTGGTTGAGGCTCCGAGCGCGCGTCTTGGCAGGCGGCGTGAGGCTCCGCACGCACGGAGAACCGCTCCTGTTGCGGCATCCGTTGTTCTTGTCATAGCGGGCGCGTGCGCAACCGGCTTGCTCGTTGCGGCACCGTTTGACTGGCAGGCCATCGCAAAGGAGCGCGCAGAGACGCTCAGGCCAGAGCTGGTGAGCGCCCCGGAGGAGCCTGAGGAGGACGCCGAGAAGGACCAGGACGCGGAGCAAAGCGACTCCGTCCCGTCCACCGACGATCCGAGCAACGCCCCCGCTGAATCGGGGCAGGAGGCGGACACCAGCGCGGAGAGCGCCGCGGAATCCGAAGAGGAGCCCGAGCCGGAACCCGAGCCGGAAAAGCCCGCGCCCATAGCGGAGAAGATCCCAGACAACCTCCCCTACACGTCATGGAACTTTGACCCCGCAACAGGAACCTGCGACGCCCGCGCCCTTATCATCGGCGACTCCGTCACGGAAGGCGCAACGCCCGCGCTGCGGGAGATGCTCCCCAACGCCCTTGTTGATGGCAAGATAAGCCGCCAGCTCTACGTGGGGCAGGACGTCTATGCCGCCGATGTTGCAGGGGGCTTTGACCCCGAGGTCGTTGTTTTTGCCCTGGGGCTCAACGGCCTCATCCGCGATGACTCGCAGGTCCAAGCGCTTATCGACGTTGCGGGCGGAAAGCCCACGTACTTTGTCACCATCCGCGCTCCCCTGCCGCTGCAGGACTCCAACAACTCCGTGCTCAGGCGCCTTGCGGCGGAAAACCCCAACGTCGGCATCATCGACTGGCACGGGGCGAGCGAGGGACACAGCGAGTACCTGGAAGATGACGGGATCCACCTCACACCCTCGGGCATGACGGCTTTTGCGACCCTCGTGCGCCAGGCGCTCTGCGGGCAGTAGCTGGGACCGTCCTCTCCCTGGCGTATCATGGAGGCAACGTCTCAGAGAATCGGAGCGCCCCGTGACCACGTCCATCTCCCGTCGAACCGCCGCACAGATTGGCCTTCTTGTCCCGCTCTCATTGCTGCTCGCAGCCTGCGGCGCAAAGGGCGAGGCGGACGGCAGCCAAGGCTCATCCGGCAGCACGGTCAAAGACGAGGGCGCCCAGGGCTTTAGGGACACCGACCTTGGCATCGACCTAGGCGTCACCACGCCCGTAGAGCTTGGGCACGCCACGCAGTTCACGCTCGACTCCTATGAGAGCGGCCACCGGCTTCTCTGCATGGCAAACGGAGACCGACTGCTCATCGTGCCCGAGAGCCAGATGGCCCCAGATGGGCTCGCCCCCGGCGTCGGCGTTGTCCAGCAACCGCTCTCCAGCGTCTACCTGGTCTCCACGGCAATGATTTGTCTCGTTGATGCCATCGGTGCCCTCGACGCGGTGGGGGTCTCCTCCGTCAGGGCGGAGGACTCTCCCATCAGCGACTTCACCGCGCGCCTTGACGATGGATCCATCTCCTATGGCGGCATCTATCGCGAGCCTGACTACGAGCTTATCGCTGCCGTGGGGTGCCCGCTCGCCATTGAGAACACCAACGTCGACCACGTGCCCGAGGTGCGCGCCAAGCTCGAGGAGCTGGGCGTGACCGTAGTGATGGAGCAGTCGAGCCGCGAGGACAGCATGCTCGGTCGCCTGGAGTGGATTCGTGTCATGGGCGCCCTCTTTGACCGCGACGAGAAGGCGTCCGAGGTCTACGAGGACGTGTCCGCGCGCGTAAAGGACGTCTCCCAGCAGGAATCTGTGGGCAAGACCGTTGCGTTCTTCTACATCAACGAGGACGGGGCCGCCGTGACGCGCCGCAAGGGCGACTACTTCTGCCAGATGATCGAGGCCGCGGGCGGCACCTACGTGAGTTTTGCGGAGGAGGGCGCCACCGATTCCTCCCCCACCACCGTAACCGTGGAGATGGAGCGCTTCTACGAGGGTGCGCGCGACGCCGACGTCATCATCTACAACGGTACGATCGACGAGGGCGTTAGCAGCCTCGAGGCACTTGTCGAGAAAAACGGGTTGCTCGCGGACTTCCGCGCCGTACAAAACGGCGACGTTTGGACCTGCGACTCCAACCTCTACCAGCAGATCACGAGCATGGCCGACATCATCGAGGAGTTGCGCGCAGCGCTCACCAACTCAAGCGAGAACGGCCGCTTCTTCTGGAGGTTGGGCTAGCGTGGCGCGGGCAACAGGCGACAAGCGCGAAAGGACACGACGGGTCGTGGTTTACGACCTTGTGATCCTTCTCGTTCTTTGCGCGCTTTTTGTGGCAAACCTCTGCCTGGGCAGCGTGGGCACCACACCGGCCGAGGTGGCAGGCACCCTTCTGGGCGGACCCGAAAACCCCTCCACGATCGCTCAGATCATCTGGCAGATTCGCCTTCCGCGCGTGATCGAGGCGGTGCTTTTGGGCGGGGCGCTCTCGCTCTCCGGCTTTCTGTTGCAGACGTTCTTTGCAAACCCCATCGCCGACCCCTTTGTGCTGGGCGTCTCCTCCGGAGCCAAGCTCGTGGTGGCCGTGGTGATGATCGTGGTGCTCGGCGCGGGCCAGGTCATGAGCCCCGCGGCATCCGTAGGTGCGGCGTTTCTTGGCTCGCTTGTCACGATGGGCTTTGTGCTGCTCATCTCGCGCCGTGTGCGCTCCCAGAGCATGCTCATCGTGGCGGGCGTGATGGTGGGCTACATCTGCTCCGCCGCCACCAACTTCCTCGTGGCCTTTGCGGATGACCAGGCCATCGTGAACCTGGACAGCTGGTCACGCGGAAGCTTCTCGGGTGCTACGTGGTCTGATGTGGGCATCGTTGCCGTCGCGGTTCTTGCCATGGGTGCGGCCGTGTTTGCGCTCTCCAAGCCCCTCGGCGCCTACCAGCTCGGTGAGCCGTACGCGCAGAGCGTGGGCGTCAACGTGGCTGGCCTGCGCATGCTCATCGTTTTGGTATCGAGCCTGCTCTCTGCATGCGTGGCCGCCTTTGCGGGTCCCGTCTCGTTTGTGGGCATCGCGGCACCACATCTGGCCCGACGCGGCGTGGGGTCGTCGCGGCCACTTCTGGTGACGCCGGCGTGCTTCCTCACGGGCGCGGCCTTCTGCTGCGGGTGCGACCTCATCGCGCGCACGCTCTTCTCGCCGGTCGAGCTCTCCGTGAGCGCCGTCACCGCCGTCTTTGGCGCACCCATTGTGATTGCCCTCATGCTCCGCGGGAGGGCCGGCCGATGACTGTCAATTGGGGACGTGTTTTTTCGTTCAGAAAAAATGGGACAGGTTTGCCCGTCGAGAATGGGCAGGAAGGCCGCGACACGCCCCTTGCCGAGAATAACCAGGCAAACCAAAACCTGTCCCAAAAGTTCAGAGAGAAAAAACACGTCCCCTTTTTGCTGGAGCTGCGGGGGCTGAGTGTGGGGCACGGACGGCGGGCGCTCGTACGGGACATCTGCCTTGCCGTGAGGCCGGGGCAGGTGGTGGCACTGATCGGACCCAACGGCTCCGGAAAGACCACGATCCTGCGCACCGTTGCCGGGCAGCTGCGCTCGCTCGGAGGCGTCGTGGAGCTCTTTGGGCAGGCACTGGGCGACGTCCCCGCGGCAGAGCGCGCACGCACCATGTCCGTCATGCTCACGGGCCGCCCATCAACCGAGCTTCTCACCTGCAGAGATGTCGTGGAAGCTGGACGCTACCCGTTCACCGGGCGTCTCGGCGTCCTGGGCGAGAAGGACCATGAGGCCGTCAGCTCCGCAATGTCCGCGACGGGCGTGCTCGGCCTCGCAGAGCGCGACTTTGCGCACGTGAGCGACGGTCAGCGGCAGCGCGTTCTTCTCGCCCGCGCACTCTGCCAGGAGCCGCGCGTGCTGCTGCTCGACGAGCCCACCTCGTACCTGGACGTACGCTCCCAGCTGGAGGTGTTGCAGCTCCTAAGGCGCGAGGCGCGCGAGCGCGGAATTGCCGTGGTGGCATCACTGCACGAGATTGACCTCGCTCAGAAGGCCGCTGATTACGTGATCTGCATCCGTGAGGGGCGTGTCTTGTGCCAGGGGACGCCCGACGAGGTCTTTACCGCCGAGCGCATCGCCGAGCTCTACGACCTGGCTCCGGGAGCCTACGAGCCGACCTTTGGCAGCGTTGAGCTCGCACGGCCCGAGGGCACACCAGAGGTCTTTGTCATCGCGGGCGGCGGCTCGGGCGCGGCGTGCTTCCGGCAGCTCGCGCGCGAGGGTACGCCGTTTGCCACGGGCGTCCTGCACGAGCACGATGCGGACGGCATCATTGCGCGCCAGCTCGCAACGTACGTCATCTACGAGCGCGACTTCGAACCCGTGAGCGCGGAGTCAGTGGAGCGCGCCCGCGAGGTCCTTCTCGCCTGCCGCGAGGTCATCTGCTGCGTGAGCGAGTTCGCTACGATGAACGCCCGCAACGCCGGGCTGGTCGAGGCCGCCCGCGCGGCCGGGATTCCCGTGCGTGTTATTTGCTAGCAACGGAAGGGTCCCCCGCCACAAACCCCTCCACAAACGACCGATTCCTGCCGAGAAGGACCTCGAGGGCGTGCTTGGCATCATCTGGAAGCTCAAGGTCCAGAAGCTCGCGCGCGAGCGTTGCGTTGACGCGGGCGTCGCAGACGTCTCCGAGCTCGTCCTGCACACCCTTCATGCGAGCACCCTCCTCCGCGGCGTCCGGACCCAGGAGCTCGCCGAAGGCCTCCCCCACGTAGCGCACGCGCTTGGAGCGCTTGCGCAGGGTGTGCACGGCGTCCGCGTCGCTGCGGTCAACGGTGGCATATCCCTCGTCCACGACACGCACGAGCTCGTCAAAGACGGCAAGCACATCGCTGCAGGTCACACCACGCCTACGCACGGAGTCCTTCCAGGGAAGCACCTCCACGCGCCTGCGAACGCGAGCCAGTGCCCGCCGGGTATGCCGGCCGCGCATGACATCCACCACACGATTGCGCTCAAGGGCGCGCAGCTCGCCGATCTTCTCGACGAGCCCGCCGTACGGCATGCTGAGCGCCCGGACATCACGGAGCATCACGTCGTACTCACGCAGACGCGAGGTCTCTATCACCACCGAGCGCAGATCGGCCTGGAGAATGCGATGGCGGCGTCGCTTGAGAAACGGGGAGGCAAACGCCAGCAGGCTCCTCAGCGTGCGTATGGAGATACGCAGCTTGTGAATGGTTTCGACGTCGTCCGGATTGGCGAGAAACGCCTCCAGGCGCATGTCCACCTCACTGCAGGCTTCCTTGAGAACCCTCGTGAGTTCCTTGCGGACGTCATCCATCGCAGCCTCCCTTGCCGTGGCGGAGCCAGACCTTGAGGAAAGTCTACCCGAGCGTGTTGAGAGACTGCATCCAGGCGATGTAGACGCTCGGGTAGTGGCCGTAGAGGACCTGCATGGGGTTCACGTCGGCGAGAAGGTCATGCGCCAGAGAGAAGATTCCACCCGCACTTGCCAGGTCATCTGCTGCGGGAATCGCGCGACCCAGGTCCTCGACGAGCTTGTCCACATGCTCGCGGTCCTCGGGCACGTAGGGGCACTCCACGCCCGTGTTAACCTCGAAGATCTTGCACATGGCCTCGTGCTTCTCGGCAAAGCCCTCGTCGCCGTAGCCGGGCAGCCAGAGGTCGTGGCCGTAGCGCTCGTAGCCCCAGGACGCAAGCGGCAGGCGCGGTACCATGTCGCTGGGGTTCATGATGTTGAAGATATTGTCGTAGAGGGAGTCGTGCGCCGTATCAAAGGTCGTGACCTCGGGTGTGGCAAAGGTGTAGCAGTAGATGCTCGAAAGCGGCGCCAGCACGCGCAGGCCCTGGCTCATCTCGTCGGCGTACGCAGCGGCGATGTTGGCCGTAGCGGCGCCGCGAGAGTGGCCAGTGAAGAGCAGCGCAATGTCATCGGTGCCGCCAAGGCCCGCCTCCTCGGTGATGCGCGCGACAAGCTCGTCTACGATCTCGCGCGCGGCCTGCGCAAAGCCCTCGTGCGCGATCTCGTCCATGTCGTAGGCGGCAGCGCTGCCCATATTGAGGTCGCTCAGCCACTCGGAGCCGTAGCTGCCGCGGATGGACACCAGAAAGAGGGTCTTCTCGGCACCGTCCTCGCCCGTCACGTGCTTGGTGGCAACCGAGTAGGCGACCACATCATCCGTACCGGTGATGAAGTCGACAATCTCGTCAAAGATCTCACTGCGGTACTGGTAGGACGCCGTGGAGATCTCCTCAAAGCCCAGCTCCGCGAGCGCGGCCTCCATGTAGGCCGGCGAGCTTGAGCCCGCCTGGTAGTACGCGGACTCCGAGTTGGCCACGGCGGAGAGCACGGAGCACGTGGTGGCAAGCTCGTGGTTGTAGACGGTGGGGTCCTGGAAGAACCACTCGTCATCCCAAGCCACCTCGGTAGAGATGGTCTCCGCGCCCGTGGCCATGCTCGTGAAGTCAATGTTCGCCGTAAAGGCGCCAGTGCGCCCGGTCGAGCCCTCCAGCGCGGCAAACTCGCTCGGCGGCTGGACCACGCCCTCGCCCAGGCGGCGCTGCTCGAGTCGGTGCCACACGCCAATCGCAAGCGCCACGCCCGCCACGACCACAATCGCCAGCAGGGCGAGAAGAACGCGCCGCCCCCACCGCGGACGCTTCTGAGCAGCTTCCTCCGTCACAGCTCACCATCCTCAAACGTGGCGTCTGCGGCTCCCTCGAGATACGACTCGTCGATCTCGACGTCCATGGCACGCGCCGCGCCATCCACGCGCGCGGAGTCGTCCGGCGTGATGGTCATGGACTCAAAGCGGTGCGCCATGTAATCGTTGTCGTAGTGCTCGGCATAGAACTGCTCGACGGGCGTGGTCTGAGGAATACCCGAGAGACGCTCAAACCAGCAGTCCAGCGCCTCGAGCGTCATGACGCCGTTCACAAGCATGAGAATCGCACAGATCGTGGTGAACGAGTAACGAATCTTCCACGGAATGAGGTTGATGAGTTTGAGCATCCACGGAAGGCAGAGCTTGATCCACACAAAGCCAAGCACGCCCCACATGCACATGAAAAGCGCGCTCGTACGCCCACCAAAGATCATGGCAATGGGATCCGGGAAGAGTCCAAAAATCGTGGAGCCCGAGTAATCCCAGGCCACGGCGCCAAAGCCCATCTCCATAAACCAGGCCGTCGCAGCCTCGAAAAGACCGCCGATAACGGCGGAGACCACAAAGATGATGACCGGATTGGCCTTATAGAAACGGTTGAGCGCCACCGTCATGAGTACGGCGCCAAAACCATAGATGGGCGAGAAGGGACCAAAGAGCAGGCCCGCGCGATCCTGAATCTCGCCAGGGACCACCACCACAAAGTGGTAGACGGTCTCGATGATGAGTCCCAAAATGCAGCAGATCACAAAGACCCAGAATAGGTTGAAGAAGTTGAGCTCGATGAAGCCCTTGCCCTCGAGGTCACGCCCGAGCACGCCCTCTTCGGCGGCCTCACGGTCCGCCATGTCGCGAGCACGACGCTTGAGCTCGCGCTCCTGACGTAGCGACGGGTCAACCGTAACGGAGATCGCAACCAGAATGAGAAGCTGAATCGCGTCAGAGATCAGCGTGGTGTCAATGCCCTGCAACATAATCTTGAGCAGGATCTGGATAATCGAGGTGCCAATGAGCACATGGGACCAGCGCACCGCGTTGCGCCGCCGGCTCTTGCGCAGCGAATGACCAAAGACGAGCAGGGCCACCGCGTTGCCAATGGTGACAAGGTAGCTAATGACAAGAAGGATCACGGGTAGGGTGGGATCGGTTCCCACGATGATCATGGACGGGTCGGTCTGGAGCGCCCATGTCATCATGGCGGCAAACATGACAACCGCAAACACAGTGAACACGCCGAGAACCGTGCAGAGAATTCCATAGAGGCGCATTACGAGCGGGATTTTCTCCCCCGTTTCGGTGCGGTCGGGTGCGTCGTCCGACATCGTGGATTTCGTTGGCACAGACTGTGGATCAGGGGTCATGCGCGCTCCTTGGCAGAGATGTCAACAGATAGTCATACGGAGTTTAACGCTACCTGAATCAGGAGCTATATCAGGGAGATGTCGTCGTTTTTCTCGATAAATCAAGAATCAGTTGATATTGGCAGACGCGTTCTTATCGTCAAGCAGCGTCCCCGAAGCCTAGCTAGACTAGATAATCATCTGACTCCATCGGAGAAAGACCATGAACATTCGACAGCTCATATTCTTCTGTCGCGCTGCACGCTCGGATAGCTTCTCTATCGCCGCGCGCGAGGAGGGCGTCTCCGTACAGGCCGTCTCGAAGTCTATTCATGAGCTCGAGGAGGAGGTCGGAGGGAAGCTGTTTGCCCGTTCCGGGAGGGGAATGTGCCTCACCCCGCTCGGAAGGACGCTTCTTGAGCCCGCGCTCAAGACAGTTGAGGGTTTTGAGTCCGTTGAGCGCGTGGCGGCATCGTGGCGAGACGCGCTGCCGAGAAGAGATCTCAGACTCGCGCTTGTCTCCCCGCCGTTCTCCAAGCATGAGTTCATCTGCGGCATCATCGCGCGTCTCATGACGCATTCTCTTGGAGTCGAAACGCATCTCGGTGTCTCCGTTGGAGAAAGCGCGCTCACGAGCTTGAGGGCTGGCACGCTCGACGCGCTGTTCACGATAGGAAAGCTGGACGCACCCGACTGCACCTGCGTACAGGTTGGCACCGTCGCACCCGGGGTGTTCATGGGCCGACATCACCCGCTGCGAGGCAAGCAACAGCTGACCTTTGCCGACCTCGAGCCCTATCCCGTGCTCTGGTCAGAGGAGGTTGACGGGTTCAACGAGACGATCCTCGTCAGCTGCCTCAAGCAGGGACTTGCCTCGCCGCTTGAGCGCATCTCCACCAACGATGAGGTAGTCGACTTCCTCGAAAACCGCAATGGCTACATCATGGGCGTCAACCTCAAGGCACTCAGCATTGTCCCCTTTGCCGTCATGCACGGAGTTGATCTGTCGGAGGCACCCATGGTTCCCGTGTGCCTCGTGATGCTTGAGGGACCAAAGCGGCCCGAGGTAGACCGTCTTGACCAGTTTGCCCGAAGCGAGTTCTCGTTCATGAAACGCCTGTTCAACGCCGACAAGACCGTAACCGGCTACTGATGACGACGAGTGCGGCGGGGCCGGTAAGGGGCATCTAGGCAGCCGAGGGAGCGCCCTCCTCTGCGCGGTCGAGCGCCTTCCTGAAGCCCTTGGACATGCCCGAGAGCTTCTCGTAAGCATCGACCCGCGGCGTGTCCGCCTGTCCAGCCTCAATGTAGCGGCGCATAACGGAGACGAGGATGTAGGGCTTCACAAAGGCGCCGTGGATGCCGCTCCAGAGCACAAGGGCAATCACGGCACACAGAGCGATGAGCGAGGTACCCGCGGGAACGGCAGTGCCATCCTCAAACGTTGCAGTGGCGTCAATCTGGGAGAGCACCGTGGTCAGCGGCTCGATCGAGCCCGGCGTAAGTTACGACACACCAAAGAACGCGCCACCGATGAGGGCAAGCGAGACAATGGTGATGGCAATCACCTTGGCGGAGTTCTTCATGAGCGTCTTCCAGTTCTGGAAGTAAATCACGGCACCGTCGCAGGTGCTTTTGAAGGCAGACTGCTCATTGTGGAGGAAGATCAAGCCCAGGCTGCAGTAGTTGAGGTACTCGAGCACCACGCCCACGATGGCGGAAATAATACCAGCGATGATGGAGGCGGTGCCGTTCTGGTTGTCGCCGTCGATTCCGCGGGCAATCGCGTTCATACCCGAGGAGATCTCGTTGGTGATGGCGCGGGTAATCGACCACAGGCCGTAGTACACGCTCGCCGTGGCAAAGCGGTTCCTCACGGCGCGCTTACCTGCGGCGTAGGTGTCCTCCGGGAGCTCTCCGGTGGCAACACCCTCAGTAATCATGGCAACCTGACCGGCCGTGAGGAGGTAGCCACCATAGTGCGCAATGAGATAAAAGACGATGAGGCCAACGATGAACGCAACGCCCGTCGCGGCAAGCTGAACCGTCTCGTCCAAACCGGCAATGCCCGTAGCAACGAAGGCAATCAGCGGCAGGGCGGCCAGCATGATGAGGCAGAGCACGGTGCGCACAAGGCGCATGACGGAGAACTTCAGCGTTCGGCGATAAATCTCGGAGTTCTTCACGGCGTTCCTTTCAGATGGTCACAGATGCCCGACCCGCTTCCTAAGCGGCATGCAGTTATCAGCGAGAAAGCCGGGATATAGTATCAGCACCCGCCGCACCATCAAACGAGA
Organism: uncultured Olsenella sp.; assembly: GCA_949291295.1. GTDB lineage: Bacteria > Actinomycetota > Coriobacteriia > Coriobacteriales > Atopobiaceae > Thermophilibacter. The sequence continues at coordinate 50,558 of CASEVE010000003.1, read as the reverse complement.
AACGCGAATATCACCTATTGGTGGACTTTGGTGTGACAATAGTGGTGACAATAGTGCCAGGCACCATTGTCACGAACAGGCGCCATTGTCACATTGGAGGTTGGCCATGACCAGCATCGCAATCGTCACCGGCGCGTCGTCCGGACTCGGTTCGGAAATCGTGAGGTTGCTCACCGAGGGCGCCTTTGGCCCGCTCGATGAAATCTGGGCCGTCTCGCGCCGTGCCGAGCGCACCTCTCCGCGCGTTCGACCCTTTGCGCTCGACCTCACAGACCCCGCCTCGTTTGACGTAATCGAACAGGCGCTCGCCGAGACACCTGACGCGCGCGTGGTCCTTCTCGTCAACAACGCCGGTTTTGGGACGTTTGGCGACTTTGCCCAGATGCCCGCAGAGGACAACGGCAACATGGTGCGCCTCCTCATGCTCGCGCCCGTGGAGCTCACGTACCGCACACTGCCGTACATGACCGCAGGCTCGCGCATCCTCAACGTCTCCAGCGTAGCGGCATTCATGCCGCAGCCGGGCCTTGCCACGTACTCGGCTGCCAAGCGCTTTGTGCTGGACTTCTCGCGTGCGCTCGACGCTGAGCTTGGGAGTGTGGACATCCACGTGACCGCACTCTGTCCCAAGTTCATGCACACGGGATTTCTTGACCACCCCGGCGCGGGCGACGTCGCCGCACGCATGGCAGGCCTCACCGGCTTTGAGGACGTGAGGCGCGTGGCAAGTCGGGCCCTTGTCGCCGCGCGGGCAGGACGGGCGCTCTGCATCCCATCTGCGGACATGCGTGCCTTCTACGTTGCCGCCAAGCTGCTTCCCCACCCGCTTGTCCTCAACCTAGAGCATGCCCTCATGGGTCTCGGGGATAAGAGACCTCGCAAGCAGGTACCCTAGAGGAGCAAACGCGCCGCGCGCGCATGACGAAAGGATGCACATGGACATTCAGGCAATCATCGCCCAGGTTTCCGCCGCTCTTGCGGATGCCCCCGAGAAGCTCCAGGATCTCATCTCCGACCCCAAGGGCACCATCGAGGAGATCACGGGGCTCGAGCTCGGTGAGGGTGACCTCTCCCAGATCGTCGACGGCGTGAAGAGCGGCATAGCCGACGGCAGCCTCGATCTTGGTGGCCTCGATCTCTCCAAGCTTGACCTCGGCGCCATCGCCGGCAACCTGGGCGGTCTGCTCGAGAACAGCCCCCTTGGCGGCATCGCCGAGGGTCTCGGCGGTCTCTTCGGCAAGAAGTAGCATCATGGGCGAGAAGGGCGGACGCATAGTGCGCTGGGGAATCCTCGGTGCGGGCAACATCGCGCACCGCTTTGCGCGCAGTCTCTCCCACGACCCGCGCTGCGAGCTCGTCGCGATCAGCTGCCGCTCCGCCGCAAAGGCCGAGGCGTTTGCCCTCGAGCACGGCGTCCCCGAGAGCGGGGCGCTCTCCGACGAGGCCCTCGGCTGCGTTGCCGGCACGGCGCACTCCGCCCTTCTCGCCATGCCTGATCTTGATGCCATCTACCTTGCCCTCCCCCACGGAATGCACCTTGAGTGGGGCATTGCGGCGCTCCGCGCGGGCAAGGCGGTCCTCTGCGAGAAGCCCCTCTGCGTGAGCGCTGAGGAGACCCGCAGACTCGCGGAGGTCTCCCGCGAGACGGGCACCCTTCTCATGGAGGGCATGAAGACGCGCTTTCTCCCCGTATACCAGCGGGTCCGTGAGCTCGTCGCAGACGGGGCGATTGGACGGCTCGAGCGCGTCGAGGCCGTCCTTCAAAACGCCATGCTCGAGCGCATCGCGCGCGGAGGCGATTACCTCTCCGCTCCTGTTGGCGGAGGCATGCTGCTGGACACCGGCATCTACTGCGCCGCCTGGATCGAGGACTATCTTTCCGGCGCGTTTGAGGTGACCCGCGCGGAGGCGCGCTGGGAGGCGGGCGTGGACTGCGCCGTCGACGCCGAGCTGCGCTTTGGCGAGAAGACCGCACGTCTGCTCGCCGCAGCGGACCGCGACAACACGCGCTATACAAGGCTCGTGGGGTCCGAGGGCCAGATCGTGGTCGAACAGCCGCACCGGCCGGAGCATGCCACGCTCGAGCGGGCTGGCGAGAAGCCCGTCGAGCTAGAACTCCCCCATCCCGTCGATGACTTCTTCGGCGAGATCGAGCACTTTGTTGGCCTGCTGCTCGACGGCAGGGCAGAGTCCCCCGTCATGCCGCTCGACGCCTCGGTGCGCTGCGCGGAGATTCTGGGCGCCATCCGCGCCGCGCTGTAGCGCTGGCGGCCCCGGACGGACTACTTGAGCAGGTAGGCGCTCACGATCTCGCCGTAGTACTCGCTGTGGACGCCGTCCGTGGCGTAGTACTTCTCGCGCAGGGCCTCCGGCAGGAGGGACACGTTCTGCTCGCGCTTGTAGATGACGCGGCACTCCAGCGTGAGCGGCAGCTCCTTGATTGCGGGGACGTCGATCTTCTCGCCCTCCACGAGCGTGAGGCCCAGCTCAGCGACCTTGTCCACGTCACGACCGCTCTTGGTACCGCAGGTGGCCAGAATTGCCTTGACGCGCTTGTCGTAGTCCGCGTCTCCCATGCGCAGGGGCACGTTCACCGTGAACTCGCCCGTCTTCTCGATAAGGCCGTGGGTGTAGCGGCTGTCGCGCACGTAAGCGATGAAGACGGGCGTGCTCCACTCGATGCCGAGCGCGCCCCAGCCGATGGTCATGGTGTTGGTGCGGCCGTCCGCCTTGGTCGTGAGCAGCACGCCCTTGGGCAGCTCGCGCAGGATGGTTGGGGCGTACTCGTTAACATCGATGGCTTCACGCATGATGGCCTCCCGTCCGGGCACTAGAATTGTCGTGTCCACCTTACACCGAAAGGGGTCGTCATGAGCGTTAGCCTCGAGAACGTCCGCGTGTTCACACAGAGCGCCATCCGCCTGGAGGGGGCTGACGGCACCGTCGCCTATTTCGATCCCTTTGCGCTCACCGACGCCGAGGCGGCACACGACGCGGACTACGTGCTCATCACGCATGCCCACTACGATCACTTCTCGCCCGAGGACTACGCGCGTGTGGCCGGCGAGAAGACCGTGGTCGTGGCACCGGCGAGCATGGTCGGCGAGGTCGCAGGGCTGGTCGCGGCTGAAGCGCATCTCATGGCCGCAGGTGAGAAGCTCGAGCTGCCGGGGCTTTGCGTGGAGGCCGTGCCCGCGTACAACGTCGAGCCCGAGCGCCTGGGCATGCACCCGCGTGAGAACGGCTGGCTCGGCTACGTGGTGACGCTCGACGGCGAGCCCACGCGCTACTACGTCTCCGGTGACACGGACCAGAACCCGGACAACGAGGTCGTGCGCTGCGACGTAGCGCTCGTGCCCATCGGCGGCACCTACACCTGTGACCCGCACCAGGCGGCGGCCTTTGTGAACGCGCTGCGCCCTGCCGCCGTGGTGCCCACCCACTACGGCAGCATCGTCGGCACCTACGACAACTTCGACGCCTTTGCCGCCGAGGTCGATCCCGCGATTACCGTCATCAAGAAGCTGGAGCGATGATACGAAGGGACAGTCCCTTCGTATCATTTTGGAGCGTAAGTCACCATCCTCTTCTCTCTCATCTGTACGGTGCTTTTCCGTACAGATGGGTATACTTACCACCAAGAGAAGGAGGACAGAAATGGCCACCATCACCAAAGCGTCCAAGACGTCCCGTCTTGACATGCGCATGAGCGACGAACAGCGCTTGGAAATCGAGCGCGCGGCATCCATCAAGGGAATGAGCCTCACGCAGTGGGCGCTACAGAACCTGCTCGCCGCCGCACGGCGAGACATTCAGGAGGAAACGGTCACACGCCTGTCCATGAGCGCGTTTGAGCAGTTCAAGGCTGCCCTTGACGCAGGCATGCCTCCCGAGGCTACCGCTCTTCTCGATCAGAAGCCGGTCTGGGAATGACGGCCTTCTCCGCGCCGCGTCAGCTCGGCGAGAAAGACAACCTCTCGAACTTCTGCTGTGGAGTGGAGATTGTCGACGACTGGGCTCATCGTAGGGCACACAAGGCCATGTCCCAGGGCACGGCCGTCGTATACGTGTGCTTAGAGGGCGCCAAGGTCGCCGGCCTCTATTCCCTCAGTGCCCATTCGGTCGCACGCTCGGACGTGAAAGGCGGATGGCTTCGCCGCAACACGCCCGAGCAGATTCCCGCAGTTCTTCTTGGCATGCTTGGAGTCGACAAGGACTACCAAGGGCAGGGCCTCGGCAGATCGCTGCTGCGCGACGCCATTCTTCGAGCCCAGAGCGCCTCCCGTGAGATTGGGGCGCGAGCGTTGCTCGTAGACCCGGCAGGCGAAGGGACGTCCCGGTTCTACGAGCAATACGGCTTCAAACCGCTACCCGAAACCGAGCGACTGTTTCTTCCCTTACACTGAGATGATACGAAGGGACAGTCCCTTCGTATCATTTTGGAGCGAGGATGTTCGGGAAAGTCGAGACGATTACGTTGCTTGACCAGGCGGGGATTACCTACGAGCTCTACGAGCACGAGGCGGTCTTCACCGTGGAGCAGGCGCATGCCGCGGGCATCCCTCACCAGGAGCTTGGCGCCAAGAACCTCTTTTTGCGGGATGACAAGCACCGCGCGTACTATCTCGTCTGCCTTCCGGACGAGAAGGACGTCTCGCTACAGGAGATCCAGGGGCATCTGGGCTCGCGCCGTCTCTCGTTTGCCAGCGAGAAGGACCTGTGCTCGATGCTCGGCCTCGTGCCGGGCTCCGTCACACCGCTCGGCGCGCTGAATGATGCCGAGCGGCGCGTGGAGGTCGTGATCGACCAGGAGCTCGTCGATGCCGGGCGCGTGACCGTCCACCCGTGCGACAACACCGCCACTGTTCTTCTCGCCATGAAGGACCTAATCGGGCTGCTGCGCGAACACGGCTGCACCGTTCGCGTGGTCGACCTCTCCCCCTTTGCCCGGCGCAGGCTCACCGACGAGGACCTTCCCGCGCTTCTCGACCTCTGCGAGAGCAACCCTGCGTACTACGAGCTCTACGGGGAGCGGCCAACGCTTGAGAACCTGGCCCAGGCACTCCGCGAGCTGCCGCCCGGATGCGATGCCGACCAGAAGGAGTTTCTCGGCTTCTTTGAGGAGGGGCTCGTTGCCGTCATGGACGTCATCCGCGGCTACCCCGATGAGCGAGCCGCCTACGTGGGCCTTCTCATGGTCGACGGTGCGCGGCATGGGCACGGAATCGGCACCCAAGTCGCGCGGGCAGAGCTCCGCCGACTGCAGGTCGAAGGCTTCTCACGCGTACGCCTAGCCTACATCCAGGGCAACGAGCCGGCACGGCACTTCTGGACCAGTCTCGGCTTTGAGCCCGCAGGGGCGCCCGTTAGCACGCCACACTATGTCGCCGTCCCCATGGAGCGGGCGATTTAGCACCGTTTTGCTTTTTCCAATTAGCACCCGTCTCCAAACGAAGAGACGGGCGCTCGGCGATTATTCTTCCTCTCGCTCCGCCCGGGCCTCCGCGATTGCGCGGCGCGTGGGCTCGAGGGCATCGGTCAGCTCCTCCTCGGTGGGAAGGCAGGTGACATAGCTCGACGCGAAGAGCCCCTTGCCGTCGGCGAGAGCAGAGTATTTCGCCACCGTTCGGTCTGAGCTCGAGCAAAGGATGAGACCGATGGTCGAGTTGTCGTCAGTACCCGCGTACTTCTCATTGAACAGCCGGACGTAGAAGTCCATCTGCCCCACGTCCTTGGCGTTAAGCGGACGCGTCTTGAGCTCGATGAGCACGTAGCACTTGAGCTTGATGTTGTAGAAGACGAGGTCAACATAGTAGCTCGCCTGCTCGCCATCGAGCCGGTACTGACGTCCAACAAAGGCGAAGCCGCGCCCCAGCTCCAGCATGAACTCCTGCAGCCGCGTCATGAGCGCCTGCTCAAGCTGATGCTCGTCAAAGTCGGTGCGACCGCCGAGGTCCAGGAAGTCCAGGACGTACGGGTCCTTGATGAAGTCATCCGCAGCCGTCACAGGCTCGGAGCGCTGAATCTCGGAACGAATGAGCTCGCGCTTCTCGCCCTGCGAGGAGAGGAGGCACTCGCGGTAGAACGTTGCAATCTGGTGGTCGAGCTGGCGGACCGTCCAATGTTCCTCGGCCGCTGCATGCATGTAAAACTCACGCTGCTCCTGGTCAGGTATACGCGTTAGACGCCGATAAATTGACCAGCTCAATTCGGCACACAATGTGTGCCGAATTGGAAACGCCAGATAGAAAGAACGCATCTGGCGCAAGTTCCTCTCCGTAAATCCCTTTCCATACTCAGCCGTCAACCTCTCGGACAAGTACTGAAGGAGGTGCTTCCCGTACTCCGCGCGCTCCCCCGTCGCCTCCACGATCTGGCGCCCAATCTCCCAGTACGCCTCGACCATGGCACTATTGACGGCGCGCTCTACCTTTCCGCGCGCGGACTCCAACGTCTCACGAACGGACACGTAAACCTGCTCGTCGCTCTTCTCGTCAAACTGCTTTATGGACTTCTCGGCCATAGCTGAACCCCCGTCTCACTCACGGCAAATAAACCTGCACAAACTGTGAGCTCCGGACTTTGCGGGTGCCGGAAGATGGGCGTACCAACCCACCCGAGACAAACAAGTGTGACCAGTCCCCGTTACCCCTGATCACCCGCCGACACGTACCATTGGGGGCCTCCGTGCCGCTCTTGTCGCCCTCGTACCTTGGTGAGAGTATAGCACATTTGGAAACGTTTGTTCGCTCGAATCCAATTTGATTTGGTGCGGCATAACTAACCCATCCAAGTTTGTATAACAGCCATATCCAGCATGAACAGACAGGGGTAGCCATGAAGACCGTTGACAGCGCCACACTCAGGAAGGTTCTCGACGCTTGCATGCCATCGGAAGACATGACTCGCTTCCTTGCGGACAATCCCCCGTCGCCGCACGTTCTCGTCGAACTTGTCCGCGACGCCCCCGTCCCGTTAAGCACCAAAATCGAAGCCTTTGAGGCGCTCACCCCCTGCAGCCCGAGCGAGCCGGAAGGCGTTCGCTCGGCCGTCCATCAACTAGCAGAGCACCACCGCGCCTTCGAAGAGGCAACCACGATCAGCGACGACGAATTCCTCTGTCTGCTCGACTGCTGCGAGCTCACCCCCGACGACGAGTGGGACGAGGACTTCTCGGGTGTGTTCGCGTCGATCGATGACGCCCTCGCCTGGATTGCCGCATACTACAACCAGCCAGACGACCTCAACCCCAGCATCCCCCACTGGTTCGTCCTCGAGAAGTGGCGCCAAGAGCGCGGCAACAACAGCAGGCGCACCTTCACCAACCCTTATACGTTCTACCTCATAGACAGCGAGGTCTGCTACTTCGAGAAGAACTACTTTGACGCCGCCTACCACTACTGGCGGCGCGAGCGCGAACCGTTCTCGGACCTCAACCTTCGCACCCCGTACGCAGCAGGCGACGTCGTTGCCTTCCGCTGCAGGCCCTTTACCGAGGAGTACGTCGCGGTAATCGTGGAGCCGGAGCGCGAGGACGTCACGGATTGCTGCTGGCCCCAAGTTCTCTACCGCAACGCCAAGGGGCACTTCGACCTGTGCGCCCTCAAGCACCTGGCCAGAGGCGAGGCAGCGCTCCACCGCTACTCTCCGCTCTACAACATCAGAAGGCTCGATGATCCGGCCAACGAAGCCAATGCCGATTCCGCGCTTCTCGAGACTGCGGCCCTTCTCAACGGAAGCGCCGAGAAGGGCGGCGAGCTTTGGGACGCTCTCCATGACGTCTTGCTGCACGATAATGGCTGTATCGGAGAAGAGGCGCTGCGCGGAGTACTCAGCTCTCGCTAGATACCCTCCCGGTACTCCCGCTCCATCTCCGAGCGAAGCTTTGCCGCTCTAGTCTCCGCAGAGATCAAGGCGGCATTATTAACCGCAAAGACGAGGTCTATCTCGCCACGCGCCCACCGGGAGGCAACCTCAAGCAGGCGCAGCTCGCCCTTGAGCGGCTCGCGATAATACTCAAGGTCAAGATAGTTATGGCAGGCTCCAAAGGGATCGTATGCCAGAAAGCACGGATCACTCAAGCCGGTCATGGAGCCAGGCGCCAGCGACCAGCCCATCGCCGGCATGCAGGAATCGTCCTTGGACCCTTTCGCGCGCCAGTTGGCAACGTGCTTGTCGGCCTTCTCGGCTTGTTCCGCGCTGAGCACGTGGCCATGCTCGGCAAGCGCGGCAGAGTCCCAGAACTTCAGGCAGTCGAACACAAACGGCCGCGGGTCGCGCGCCGTGCGGTCGATGACGATGTCCCCGCTCTTGAACGGAATGGGAAGCTCGAGAAATGCACAGCATAGATGTGCGTCTACGTACTCGTAATCGGAGGCGTCACGATGGGAGCACGTGACGCCAAGCACGCGGAACTGCTCGTCAAGAGTGACGCATCCCGCCGTGCATCCTCCGTCAATCTCGCACTTCGCGATGCGATAGCGATCGTACTCCGGTGCACCCTCGTCATCATGGCGCAGGCTGTCAACGCACTTGTCAAAGCTCGAGTAAGGATCAGACACCCCCTCGGTCCAAAGCGAGTGCTCGTCCCTGCCGTAGCGAATGGCCGTCTCTGGGGTAAACCGGAGCTCATGCAGCATATAGACGCCACCCTCATCGTCCATGAACTTCCTCAGCATGAGCTTCTTGATGAAGATGTATTCCCTTAGAAACTGATGCTCGCTCTTATAGTCCCTTCTGAAATGGGGGTCCAGCGCAGAGCGACATACCGGGCAGTCGGGCATGGTGTCCACGATCTCCTGCCAGGCGGAGAGCTTCTCGTCGAGAGTCGCCGTCTCTGAGCGATAGACGACGTACGCCGCCTCGGCAGCGGTGAACTCGTGCTTCTCGCCACGCAGATAGTCGGCGACGTCACGCGAGTTGAAAAACGAATAGATGTCCATGGTGTCCCTTCCTCCTACTCTGCTTGCGCCCAGCCTATCGCCCAACATGGGTCTAAATTGACGCATACAGCTCTCTATCCTGCGGACTAAACGCAAACATCGAAAGAAGGCGAGAAGGACATGTGCAATGAGAAGCAGGCACCGGACCAGCCCACGGCAGACAACGAGGACCACGACATCACCCTCAGTGTCCTCGTCCTGATGCCCGGCCGCTACGAAGAAGAGGCGAACAGACATGGCTGGTGGAACTACTGGCGTTTGATGGTCGACTCCCTGCGCCACGGCGGCTTTGACTCCTCGCTCTTTGAGGACATGGCCCTCTTTGCCATCGATGAGCTCATCGAGCACGCACAAGAGGAGAGCCTCCCCAAGAGGAGCGCCCATCTCGTAGCCGTGATGAGGGAGTTTGCCGACGCCCCGCTCGACGAGTTCTCCGGAAGGGTCGCCGAGTACATCCGCGCCGCGCAGCTCCTCACGGAGGCAATCTGCATGCAGGCCGTCACGAACTGGGTTCCGGTTGACGGCGAGATCTCCGACAAGAAGATCGTTGTGCTCGACCAGGACAACAACGAGGTCACGATTGACCTCTACGACCCTGACGACATGCTCATGCCACTGCTTCCCGCCGACTGGAGCCTCGACTGAGGCCACTCAGGGATGGCGTTCCCTCCCCCAATGGCCACTTCCTATACTTGTGGAAAGCAGGCCTCTCGGAGAGCGGGGACGCCATGAACCCAAAGCAGCCAAAGAAGATGCTCATCATGGACATCCTCGAGATCTTGCGGAAGTACTCGGACACCGGGCACCGGCTTAGTCAGAAGGACATCATCGACCTCCTGGAGAGCAAGTTCGGCATGAAAGCGGACCGAAAGGCCGTTGCCCGCAACATCGCCGACCTTATCGACGAGGGCTACGCGATTGGCTACCGCGAGGTTCCGCGCACAACGCGCGACCCCAAGACCGGCGAGGAACGCTCGGCAAACATCGTCACTGACTACTATCTCGAGCGCGACTTCACGGACGCCGAGCTGCGCCTGCTCATCGACGGCCTTTTGTTCTCACGCCACATCTCGCCCTCGCAGCGCAAGGCCCTAATCGGCAAGCTCGAGGACCTCTCGAGCGTGTACTTCAAGTCACACATGACGCACGTGAACGCAATGCCCAAGGACCGCACGGACAACAAGCAGCTCTTCTACACCATCGAGCTACTCGACGAGTCCATCAGCCGCAAGCGGAAGGTCTCCTTCAAATACCTCTCCATCGGCACTGACAAGAAGGCGCACCCACGCTGCCGCCCCGACGGAACCGAGCGCGTCTACGTGTGCACGCCCTACCAGATGGCCGTCAACGAGGGGAAGTACTACCTCATCTGCAACTACGACAAGTACGACGACATCACCAACTACCGAATCGACCGCATCATGGACCTGGAGATCCTTGACGAGCGTGGCAAGCCGTTCAGCTCCCTCGGCAAGGCTGGCGACAAGAACCTCGACCTCGGCAAGTACATGCGCGAGCACATCCACATGTACGCCGGCGGCACCGTGCGCGTGACGTTTAGGATCGTGCGGCGCATGGCCGGCGACATCGTCGACATCTTCGGCGACGGCGTGCGCTTCTTCAACGAGGCGGACGACCACGTGGATGTTGAGGCCTACGTGAACGAGAGCGCCATGATCCGCTTTGGCCGCAGCAACGCCCCGGACGTGGTGGTGCTGTCTCCGCAGCACCTGGCGGACGAGATTGGCCGGCAGCTGCATGCGGCTGCGGAGGCGTACGAATAGGAATGGCTGCCCGCTCGAAAACAATCAATCCAAGTGGGAAAGGTCAGCGCAATGGGAAAGAACGTGCTCAACGAAATAGATGAATATCTGAAACGGAATAACTCTTGGAATGGAAATGACCTTCTGTACCTTTTCTGTAAGAAGAATCCCTTCCCAAACATAGAGGTAATTGAGCGACAGAAAAAGGACCTCAAGGATCCAAAGTATCTGACGTCCGCAGAGTCAATCTTTGCGAATCAGATGTGGCTCATTGGGCGCGCCTATGCAGCGTCTCCCGAACGATACTCGTACACTTTGCGCGAAGATAAGCAAAGGGGTTATAAGGACCATCATCCCGGCAAGCCAAGGGAGAGCTTCCTTGGAACAGAAGGCTACGAGAGCTTTTTCCAAGACATCGCTCGAATCCTGTTTCGGCCGGAGTGCTTTCCGGAGTGCATTATAGACTCAATGGCGTATTTCCGAGGAGAGTCCAAGGAGCTTGGCAGCGAGATAGACAGTCTCATAAGGGAGAAAGAGAACGCGGCCAAGCTAATTAAAAACCTCAACTCAAAGGCAGAAGACGAAGGAGTGAAACTTAGCGATGTAAGTCTCCATCCTAAAAGTTTCGCCGATGACATCGAGAGCCTGAAGGAGGTCGTAGCGGGAGCACAGGGACAGCTGCGCTTCTTTCATAAGGAACTCTTCTGCGACAAGGACGGGTTCCTTACAAAGCTCAAATCCCTTTCCATCGACGCGGACAAGATAATCTTCGAGCAACGACTCAAAAATGACACGAATTCCAAAGCAGACGCCAACTATATTCGCGACTTGACAGCCTGTGTCGTCCACTTCGCCAAGGCGCTTAACGCAGCGCGCGTGCTCAGGGACGCGACAGTCACCATCCTCACGATACGTCGGCTTCAAACACGGGTCAGCCCCTCCAAGGAAGATCTTAAAAAGTGTGAGCTTAAACAATGGGCGGCGTTCTCAAAAGGTGCAAAACTCCTCGTCGAAGGGGCTCCGAGCGTGAACGTCTCCTTCTCAAGCAAGCTCCTCCACTTCTACTATCCGAAGGCCTTCTTCATCTATGATTCCATCTCTGCAAGCAGGACTCCCAAGCTCGCGACCACTTTCAAAGGGTTTTCCGAATCAGCCCATCCAGAAGCAAACGCCATGACAGGGGAAGACTCCTCTACCTACGAGCAGTATTATTGCAACCTAAGCAAAAAGGAGAAAGGTAAATTCGAGGACTACTATAAACATGCCGCCCGAGAGCTAGCGTTCAGTCGTTTTATCGTCAAGCGACTGCGGTATGCAAGCTGCCAACAATATACCAACCTCTTCAGGCAGCTCAAAAGCATCGAACCTCAACCGATGGAATCCAATCCTTTCTCCCACTGCTTGACCATCACACGACTCGTTGATGATCTCATTATGAATGGAGGCACGGCGTATCAGAGCGAGGATAACGAACAGGTAGGTTCCTAGCGGGACAGATAAACCCAGAGGAGCAACCCAGAACAACTCGTCGTGCGAACCCGTACGAGTGAGTACGAGCTGAAGTTCGTCTTTGTTGATGCGGTGAATCAGAGCCAGTCGCCTGAGATGTGCAGCTCGCGGCACCCACTCCACTCGCCCTTGAGCGCATGATTGCAGCAGCGGGTTTTCAGCACATCTGCATCTTGAGCGACAAGCATCCTTACCACCGCCTCGAAGAGACCCATGTTGTAGTGCCCCTTGACCGGCGCCTTGTAGTCGCGCTTGAAGCGCGGGGTACGGAGAATTGACTTAATCATTGATATCCGCCATGAGGTCTTCGACGCTCTGGAACTTCTCGCCTATTCCATGCTCTGCCTCATAGCGCGCCTCGAGATTTGACGCTCGCGCCTCGATCTCACTCAACCGAAAACGGCCGAAAAAAGCAGCGCTATCACGAGCACCACCCTCCTTCAGCACGTTGACATCCAGCCTCCCTCCAAGCGCACGCTCAATCTGCTTGCGAGAGCGCTCCTGCTCCTTTAGCGCCGCTTTTAGCTCTTTGCGACGGGCGACCATGGCGCGGACAGCTTCAACCTTGGAGGCGGAGATGTAGTCAGAGATCACTCTGTCACCCTCGCGGTGATTGAGGTAGTAGTATTCCCGTCCGCGAATCACCCGAACGCGAACACTACCCTTTGGAAGCGAGGCAAGTTCCCTCTCCATAAGGTGGCTAAGTCGCAAGGAGCGGGCATATTCCTCTCTGAGAACATCTTCCAGAACAGACATAGGCACCCCTTTGTTACCCTACAATTTTCAATATCTCTACTATTGTAGGGTAACATAGATTATGCTCAGACCCCGTTGACTAAAGGGGTCTACCCCACCTCTGGGCTGCCAACCAGCGTGAAGACGTACGCCTCGAGGCTCGGGTTGAGTTCGCCAAGCATACAGAAGGCCTCGCTCAGTTTCATTATCGAATCAAGAAATGTTCTGATACGGTAGCGTTCAATTGCGTTCTCCATCGGGAAGCAATCGCGAGGTGGCGTATTCCCAGTTAATGCCTGTAGGCGGATCCGCTACCTGCCGATACGCTGCAGCTATAAGCGTGGCCACAACATCAAATGGCAGCATTCCGCAACCTGCACCAAACGCGGGAACAACCATGATCCTCACATTATCGCGCAGTGCCTCAATCATAGTCGAGCGCATGCTATGGTAGACGACCATAGGGTCGACAATCGTTGAGGGAACGCGCATCGTTGGGGTATGGATAAGCGTAATCCCTTTATGCTTGACGGAGATGCTCGTACCAACAGGTTGTTCTCCAAACCACGCATCAAGTATCCTGCTCTGCACGGCACGCATGAGCTCCTTACCGAAGTATTTTGTTATCGCGTAATCGTAGCCCCCATCCATAAGCCCGTAAGAGCTCGCCGGTGACACGATGCAGTCAACCGCAGGATGTTTGTCCATGAACCTCGCTAAGTCATCGTGGGCGATGATGACGTTCGGCTCGCCTTCGAAAGCATCGTTCCACGCATCCACCATGTTTAGGCTGATGCTGAGAAGATAAATCTTGGGTAGATTCATTGTCATACTCCTATGTTCGCGGTTTTGTCGATGAATAGAACGCCGTCACAGCCGACGTTGCCCACTCACGACTCCGGCCTCCCAACCAGCGTGAACACGTACACCTCCAGGCTCGGGTTGAGCTTGCCGAGCATGCGAAGAATCTCGTTCAGCGTCAATCCGGACGTGTTGACGTCGTCGACCACCAACACGCGGGCCCCATGCGCGTCGTGCAGCTTCTCATACTGTTTGACCTGCTCTTTATTGAACTCAAGGAAGTTCATGATGTAGGGGCGGTACCTCATCTTGACCACCTTTGACAGCGAGAAGTACTCCCCCGCGCGGATTGACGGGAGAAGCTCGTTCTCAACGTAGGTCCTCATCTGGTGGTACCGGTTGTCATAGCCATGATTGTTCGTGGGCGCATAACGCCGGTCGAACTTCTCCCAGTCAAAGCCAATCTCCGAGGGAGGTCGCTTCACAAGCTCCAGCGAGACGCCCTCGATCTCATGTGAAGTCCACTCGTCGACCTGCTCAATCATCTTGTTGACGAGCGGGCTCCGCCCCGAGACGGGGTACACAAAGAAGTCGATCGTTACCAGGTTTACCTGCTCGTTCAGCAGCGCAAGCGGCGCGTTGATGAACTTCCTGAGATAGCCCTCCGGAATGACGTTCTGCCCCAGCCCCTTGATGTCCTCGAGAAACGCCCGACGGTCGAGGGGATGAGAGTCCGGCCTGAACTCATAGCCAAACCAGTAGGCTCTTCCCTTGAACTCGTCCCGCACCAGCGTCGGCGCGCAAAGGTCGGCGACGCTCATGAGACTCTCGATGTCCCAGTGGTACTGTTTGACGCCATTTTCCACCGTCACGCGAGCGGCGATGCGATAGTTGTTCCCCTGAGCAGCCATGAGCTCACCTTTCACCCGTCTCTTGCCGTACAAAACCGAGGAGCTCCTGATAACCCTTTGACCCAGCGGCAACGCCCACGATGGCGTGGAGAAGGTCGCTCGCAGCGGGCCTGAACGCATACCCCTCCCCGCGGAGAAGCACGCCGAGAAGAAGCGCACCAGCACGCTTGTTACCGTCAACGAACGGATGCTGGGTCACAACCTCGAAGCACAGGCGTGCGATCTTCTCCTCTGGGGTCGGATAAAGCTCGACGCCGCCGAAGGTTTGCCAGGGTTGCGCAAGCGCCGCGTCAAGCAGACCCGCGTCCCTCACACCCCGCGAACCACCAAACCGCTCGATAGCGCGCCCGTGCAGAGCTAAGGCAACCTCTCTGGAGAGCGGCCCCGTCATCCGGCCAGCTCCTCAAAGACGTCCGCATACTCGTCCATGAACTCTTCCGCTGCCTCGATGTAATCGAAGTCCTTCTCAGCATCTGCGTCGCACATCGCCCGTCCTTCTCGCCAGTGAATCAAGTGCTTCAGATAAGACGCTACTGAGGGCTATGGGACAGAAACGACTCATGCAAGCCCATACCCTGAACCATAGGTAGGGCGTCCTGTACAAAGGAGCAAACATGGACTCGTTAAACCCGGCAGACTTTACAGAGAGCGGGCAACCTCTCGACGTCCTCGACTTTATCGACTCCCCTGCCGTTCGCGCTCACTGGGAGAAGATTGGCTGGAACCCGCCTCCCATCGAGGCGTCCTTCATCATCTGGAACAGTCACAAACGCACGATTGCCGAGAAGCACGCCGCATGGCGCAGTCTCATCGAGACCACGCCGGACGCCATCTTTCCCAAGCACATGCTGTATCTCGCGGGCGGGAGCCTCCACGCGTTCCTTGAGGCGTACATGCGAATCGAGGAGCAGCTTCTGGACGACCTCCGCTCATCGGAACCCGGAGAGGCCTGTTGCTGGATCGTCCAGAAGCGCAAGGTCCGCTATAGGTACGACGCGTACGTGCGCCCGTCGTTCGAGAGGGCAATCCGCAAGCTGCGCGACTGCATCGACGAGGAGGACTGGGGGCTCAAGGACGACCGGTTCATCCTCACCAAGCGATACTTTGCCGACGACTCCGACGAAGAGGACTACGACAGCGACGTGAGCGTGCTGGTCTCGCCGGACCTGGAGCCCATTTCCTTTGTCGACGATCGATCGCCCCGTCTGACCCAAGAGGAGAAGGACATACTCTGTCCGGGCTTTGAGGATATGTGGTTCAACTTCCCGCTTCCGTTCAAGCGGGGCGACATTCTTGTGCACCATTCCCGCATCTACGGTGACGAGAGCCACTTTGTCCTCAATCACGATGCGACGCTCGACCCGGCGCGGGATGACGACGCAAGGATTCTCCGGCTCCGGAAGGAGCGCGGCGACTACACGGACATGCTGGTCCGCGGGCACTGGGTTGACGAGGTGGACGGCGTCGTGTGGTTCCGCGGCGGCTTTCACGACCTTCTCTCGCTGGAGCCGTACGACGGGGAGCTCGGTGGCTTTGAGCGAAAGCTTGAGCCGCTGAGCCGCTTCTCCCGCGGGGAGATCGACCTCAAACGCTGCCTGCAGGAGTGCGAGGCACTGGACGCCCAGGCGCGCAAGGAGCTCGAAGTCGAGCCCAGGAAGACCCAGCTCGAGCATGTCCGCTGCATATACGGGACATGGTCGCCCGAGCTGCACGATGCCGTGCTGCCGCCCGAGCTTGTTGAGTCAGTCCTAGGAGTGGAAAACAAGTAATCCAAAAGGGGTCTCCCCCCCATTTGATTCACGCGTAGTGCCGCACGTCCTTCTCGAGGTAGCGGCGCTTATCGACCGTGGGACCCAGGGCATTTATCGCCGCGTAGCGCGGGCAGTCGCGACCGTGATCGTTGATGATGCCGCAGGCTTGGAGGTGCGAGTAGACCGTCGTGGGGGCCAGATACTTGAAGCCGCGTCGGCGCAGGTCAGCCGCAATACGCGCCGAGAGGCCGTTGCTCACGGGGATCCACCCGTCAGCGTGCTTGTTGTAGAGGATCGTCTTGCCGTCCGAGAAACCCCAGAGGTAGGCGTCAAAACTGCCAAACTCCTCGCGCACGCGCTGGAAGCAGCGCGCGTTGCCGATGATGGCCTCAACCTTGCGGCGGGAGCGGATCATCCCCGGCGCCTCCAGGATGCGCTCGACGTCCTCGGGGCCAAACGCCGCCACGGCGTCATAGTCAAAGCCCGCGAAGCACGCGCGGAACACCTCGCGCTTGTGCAGCATCATGGTCCAGTTGAGCCCGCACTGCATGACCTCGAGCGAGAGGAACTCGAACTGCCCGCGGTCGTCGTACAGCGGCACGACCCACTCCTCGTCGTGGTAGCGCAGGCAGAGCTCGTCGGTGGTGTCCCAGTCGCAGTACGACATGCGGTCCCCCGTTCTTCTTAGCTTGACGGGGCTATTATCTGACAAACGAGAGGAGCATCACATGACCACTGGCTTTGACATCGAGCGCTTTGTCCGAGCGCAGGACGGCGGCGCCTACGAGCAGGCGCTCGCCGAGATTCGCGCGGGGCGCAAGCGGAGCCACTGGATTTGGTTTGTCTTTCCGCAGGCGCGCGGGCTCGGGCGCAGCCCCATGGCGGAGCGCTACGGCATCGCCAGCTGTGCGGAGCTTGACGCGTACGTCAACCATCCCCTGCTCAGGGCGCGTCTGCTCGAGATCTCACGCGCACTTCTCAGCCTGCCGGGAAACGACCCCGTCGCCGTGCTGGGGAACATCGACGCGCTCAAGGTCCGCTCGTCGATGACGCTCTTTGAGCTCACGGGTGCAGACCCCGTCTTCGGCAAGGTGCTGGACAAGTACTACGGCGGCAGCCGCGACGAGCTCACGCTGGGGATCGTGAGCGAGGGCTGGGGATAACCGAGGGCGCCGGTGCTCATAAAAGCCGGCATCGCATCTACGATCTACAGGCGATGGGTAGAATAAAGTTATTCGCGCAACCCCTCTGAAGGGAGGTCTCACGTGCCCGTCATCTCAATCTTCTTGGGAATCAAGATTACGATGTACTACGATGACCACAACCCCCCTCACTTTCATGCGAGCTACGCTGGATATGATGCGCTTATCGACATTCGCCGCGGATGCGTCATGAGCGGGTCTCTTCCAGGCAGGCAGCTAAAGTTCGTACTTGCCTGGACAGAGCTCCACAAGGATGAGCTCATGCAAAACTGGGAGCTCGCCGCCACGGACCAGAAGCTCAACCAAATCGTTCCACTTGCGTAGGAGGTATGCCATGGAGTACGTTCCCACGGTCGTACAGGCTGTTCCCGGCAACGACTTCACCGTCTACGCCTATTTTTCCGACGGGACGGTTCGTCTTGCCGACATTGGGCCGCTTATTGCGCGCGGTGGCGTGTTTGCTCCCCTCGCCGATGAGGATGTCTTCCGCAGCAGGCTAACAGTGCTCAATGATGCGGTTGCCTGGGACCTCGAAGGCAACCGAGACGAGACGACGTGCATCGACCTCGACCCTGTGAAGATGTATCGAGAGAGCCCCGTCGTCGACGATCCGCTCGAGGCGGTTGCCTAGCCTCTCCCACACGTGATACGAAGGGACAGTCCCTTCGTATCATTTCTCTTGACGCGTACGTCAACCATCCCCTGCTCAGGGCGCGCCTGCTCGAGATCTCACGCGCACTTCTCGGCCTGCCGGGAAACGACGCCGCAGTCGACGTCGGCGCCGCAGGATCAGGGGCATGAGCAAGCAAGGCCATATGACCGCGCGCATTTATCTGGGTACTATTTTGCCGATGCCTGAAATACGATCGCTCTCATACAAGCTATCTACCAGTAATTATAAGAAATGCAATTCGTCGAATACTCTTGCACTATCGAAAAAAGTACCCAGATAAAATCTCTCCGACCGTCAGAGCCACAAAAGTCGTCTCTTCAGCGCCTATGAAGGAGGCATCCTTCATGCCCGGGCAGCCTCGATGCGGCGGATGGCGGGGATTGCCCAGGTCACGCACGCGAGAAGGACCATCGCGGCACCGGCACCCACAAACCACGCGGGCGCGCCCACCGCATCCGCAAAGAGCGACGAGAACGCCAGCCCCAGCGGCATCGCCCAGGACACGATGGCGCCGTAGAGACCGAAGACGCGCCCCAGGTACTCGGGCGGGACCTTCTCCTGCATGAGGGCGGTCTGCGGTCCGGAGTAGAACGGCGAGCTCAAACCCATGAGGAAGCTCATGGCGAGAAACGCCACGAAGCCGCCCGCCCCAAGCAGACCCGCCACGAGCGTGGCCACGCCGTAGAGCGCCGTCGCGGCGACGACGGTGAGTGCGCGGTTCCTGAAGCCGCCCCACGCGGCGAGCAGCGCGGAGCCCGCGATCATGCCCACCGAGAACACGATCTCCGCCGTTGCGGCGTCGCCTGTGGTGCCGCCGAAGTGGTCGAGCGTCATAAGCGGAAAGAGCGCCGAGATGGGCGAGAAGACCAACGTGAAGACAAAGCCGCACCAGAGCAGAGCGAAGAGGCCGCGATAGCCGTGAAGGACACGGTAACCGTCGGCGGTCTCGGCGGCGAGGGCGCGCGCCTGGGCTACGAGACCCAAGTTCCTCTCGCCCGCTGTCGCGCCCTGGACGGCGCCGCCCACGTCGAGCCGCGCCGCCAGCACCGAAACCGTGGCAAAGAGCGCACCCGCCACGTCGAGCGCGATCATCGCCGTGAGCCCCCAGAGCGGGTAGATCACCGCCGCGGCGGCCGTCCCGAGAATGTAGCCTCCGGACTGGACGGCCTGCGTTACACCCGCGAGGCGCGTGAGGTGCACGGCCGGAGCGACGAGCGGCGTGAGCGCTTGGAAGGCCGGCGTGTGGAAGGCGCCGCCAATGGCCCGCACGAAGAGCGCGACCATGACCACCCACACGGGGAGCGATCCCGTGAGCGACACCATCGCAACGACGGCGCTCACCGCCGCGATGAAGAGGTCGGCGCCGATGAGCGTGACCCTGAGCGGCAAGCGGTCCACGATAGTCCCCGCGAAGGTACCGAAGAGCGCCAGCGGCAGGAAGCCCTCGAGCGACGCCAGAGAGAGCATGCTCGCCGAGTTCGTCGTGAGCGTGATGTGCCAGACAAAGCCCATCTGCAAAATGGAGCTCGTAAGCACCGAGACCAGCTCGCCGCTCCACACGCACGCGAGCTTGAGCTTCCAGGAGTCCTTGCCGTCTGTCATCTGAGCGCCCTCCAGTAGGCTACGGCGATCTGGGTACGGTTGCGCAGACCCAGCTTTGCCAGGATCGAGCTGATGTGGTTGCGTACGGTGCCCTCGCCCATGTAGGCGGCAGCCGCGACCTCGCGGTTGTCGAGACCCTCCGCGATGAGCGCCACGACCTCGCGCTCGCGATCCGTGAGCTGCGGAAAGAGCGTCGCGAGGTCGGGCTTCTCGGCGACCGGCTCACCCGCGCCGAGGGCGACCGCACGCTCGAGCACCTCGCCCTCCAGCACGCTGCGCCCCGCCATGACCGCGCGCAGCGCCGGCGCGACGCCCGCCACGTCCTGCTTGATGAGGTAGCCTGCAGCCCCCAGCGCCAGGGCTCGCACGATGTACTCGTCGTCGGAGAAGGTAGTGAGAAAGACCACGCGCGGCGGCACCGGCGCGGCGAGGATTCTCTCGGCAGCGCTCAGGCCGTCCATGCCGGGCATCTGGATGTCGAGAAGAACGATGTCAGGTGCGACGTCAGCCGCCAGGCGTACGGCGTCGGCCCCGTCAGTCCCGCAGCCCACGACCTTGACGTCCGGTTGCGCGTCCAGCACAATCCGGAGCGAATCCACCACAACGGCGTCATCGTCTGCGATGACCACCCTCATGCGCTCCCCCTCTCTCCACCAGAGCGCGGCACGCTCGCGAAGACGCTCCAGCCGCCGCGTGCGCCGGGACCGGCGCGAAACGCCCCGCCGAGCGCCCGCACGCGCTCCTCCATCGAGGCGAGCCCCATGCCGGAGCCGTCGCCGGGCGCGCCGGCCGGCGTCGTCCCATCATCAGTCACCGTAAGGCGCCAGAGCCCCGGATGCTCCACCAGCTCCACGCTCACGTGGCGTGCGTCCGCGTGGCGCAGCACGTTGGAGACGGCCTCGCGCGCGACCGCTGTGAGGCAGCTCGCCACGGCGGCCGGCGCCTCTCCCGCCTCCACGCGTACCGCGGGCACGACTGCCGTCCCCGCACAGGCACGTTCCACGACCGCGCGCACCTGCACCGAGAGGTCGCAGGCATCGTCGCGCAGGTCGTGCACGCTCGCGCGCACCTCGTCGAGCGCCTCGCGCAGGGTGAGCGCCACGGCGGCGAGGTCCTTCTCGGCAGGCTCGCCGCTGTGCACCACGCGGTACGCCTCGGCCTGCACCACGGCACGCGTGAGCAGATGGCCCACGTTGTCGTGGATGTCACGCGCAATGCGGGCCCGCTCCGCGAGCGTGGCCAGGCGCACCTCGTAGTCCTGGGCGTCCAGGAGCTCGCGGTTCTTCTCGGCAAGGGCGAGGCGGGCGGCAGCGAGGTCGTCCCGGGTGCGGAGGGCGTCGCGGCGCCGCAGC
Source organism: uncultured Olsenella sp. (assembly GCA_949291295.1). Classification (GTDB taxonomy): domain Bacteria; phylum Actinomycetota; class Coriobacteriia; order Coriobacteriales; family Atopobiaceae; genus Thermophilibacter. The sequence continues at coordinate 29,317 of CASEVE010000003.1, read as the reverse complement.
TCGGACGCCCCAACGCGCAGGCCGAGCCAGCCGCCCACAACGATCCCGACCGCGGCGAGAAGAACCGCACGTCCGTCAGGCACGCCGCGCGCTGCGCCCCAGGCAAGCGGCACGAGCACAGCGGAGGGCGCGGCGCGCACGCATCCCCGCTCCCCGGCGCTCACGCGGCACAGGTCGTAGGCAGCCACGCCGAGAAGCGCTGCGGCCTCGGGCAGGGCGCACGCGAGGGCACAGACGGCAAGCGGCGGCACGAGGGCCACCCGGCCTCGGGCGAGCTCGCAGAGGGCCGCCAGGGCAACCGCCGCCAGCAGTGCGACCACCAGGCCGGCACCAGCCGTCCCGCCCGCCGCCGCGACGAGCGCGGGCAGGCAGGCGAGGAGCACCACGAGCTTGTCGGCCAGTCTCTCCATGGAGCGATTCTAACAGCGCGGCCGGACAACAACACACACGGGCGTCGCTCACGCCGCGCCGGCGACGCGACGGCGCGCGCGGCCGAGCGCGAGCCCCACGGCAAAGAGCGTCACCGCGAAGAGCAGAACGATCCCCAGGTTGGTCCCCAGCTCGGCGGCCAGCTCAGGCGTGAGCGCCTCGGCATGCAGCACCGTCGCGACCGCCTGGCTCACCCAGTACGAGGGCGAGAGGCGCGCCGCCATCTGAACGACGTCGGGCAGCATGGAGAGCGGCACCCACGCCCCGCCGAGAAACGAGAGCATCATGGCGCCGATGTTGCCGCAGGCGTTGACCGCGTCCTCGCTGAGGCCGAGCTGCGCGAGCAAAAACGCCAGCGCGAGCGGCACCAGGGCAAAGGGCAGCACGCTCCCGAGCGCGCAGGCCACGAGCGCCGGGTCCGTCCCCGCGAGCGCTCCCCCACACGACGCGAGGGCCACGGCGCAGGTCCACGCCCACACGGCCACCACGAGCACGAGGCACGCCGCGACCTGCCCTGCGGAGAGACATGCGGGCGAGACGGGACCCGCCGCCGTACGACGCCGCAGCTCCGGGCGCTGGAACGCCGCAAGCGAGACCCCAGCCACCACCACGATGGAGCTCATGACGGAGTACGTCGAGAAGTTCAGGTACGTGGCGAGCCGGTCGGCACCGCCGAGCGCGCCCTCTGACTCCCGCACGTCCACCTCGGCCCGCTCGGCCACGCTGGCCTGCGCGAGGTGCGCGACCTCGGTCGCCGACGCCGCCGGCTCGAGCGCCGCAGCGCCCGCCGCGAGCGAGACCCAGCGCGACGCCGCCTGCGCCGCGAGCGCACCCGCCTGCACGTCCTGGCCGTAGGCGACCTCGAGCGCCGGCACCTCGTCCCCCGCGCGCGCCGCCTCGAGCAGCTCCCGCTCAAAGCCCTCCGGCAGCACCACCAGGCAGTCCACCTGGCCCGTCGCCACGCCGTCCTGCAGCGCGAGCGGCTCGTCCGCAACGTCCACGAGCTCGAAGGCGTCACTCACCCACGCCGCGAGCGCGTCCGAGAGCGCCGTGCCGTCGCGGTCCACCACCGCGACGCGCGCCTCGTAGGCGGCATAGCCGCCCTTCTCGCCCGAAATCGCAACGCCCATGTCCCCCACCACGAACACGCCCATGAGGGAGAGAAACACCACGTAGAGCGCGAGGTAGATGGGGTGTCCGGCAACCACGCGCAGGGCGGTCCTAAAGGTGCTCATAGCTCTGCCTCCTAAAGATGGCGCCGGCCACGGCGAGAAGGGCGAGCGCACCCGCCACGCAGGCGGCGAGGCGCGCGGCGAACGGCGCGAGCGAGGTGTAGTAGTAGAGCGCGTAGAACGTGTCGCACACGAGCTTGGTCGGGTTCACCCAGCTCGTCCACGGCAGCGTGTGGGCGAGGTTGTCCGCGAGCTCCATCGCCGCAGTTCCGTAGAGACCGGCAAAGAGCGAGAGCACACAGGTCAGCGCCGTGAGGATACCCGAACGCGCGGAGATGCCGGCCGAGAGGGGCAGCGCCCCCACGCACGCACCGAGCGCCGTGGCGAGCAGCGCGCAGACGGCAACGGCCACGAGGGCAAGTCCTTCTCGGCCGCCAAAGTCCACGCCCGCCACAAGGCGCAGGAACGCAAAGGCCAGCGTCAGCGCCACGGTCGAGACCGCCCACGCACCGAGCGCGCAGCCGGCGAGCTGCCGCAGGCGCGAGGTGCCCGAGACCGCCCGGCGCGCCCCGAGCGCCGAGACGCCGGGCTGCGCATACGCCACGGCGAGCATGCCCGCCTGGGAGGCCATGAGCGTGGACATGCCGAGCAGGGCGTAGTAGTAGCGCACGATCTCCTCGGGCCGGGCGTGCGTGATCTGCACCCGCTCGACCGCCACCTGGATGCCGAGGGCATCCGTCACGGCGGCGGGGTCCGCGAGCGCCGCCGGATCGCGCCGCGCCACCTCCTCCAGCAGGGCGCGCGACTGCACGTAGGAGCTGGCGACGGTCTCCAGGATCGTGCGATTGACCGCCGACGCGCCGTCCGCGCTCGCGAGCGTGTAGGCCGAGCCCACCGTGAGCGCGGGCGCGCCGTCAGAGGCAATCTCAAAGTAGCCGTCAATCTCCCCACTGGCGAGAAGGACCTCCGCCTCGTCGGCGGTCCCCACACGCCGCAGGTCGAGCAACTGGTCCTCCCCCGGCTCCGCGAGGGCCTTCACGACCTGGGTGAAAGAGCCTGCAGACGCATCGTCCTTCTCGTCCACCGGAGCCACGAGCGCCACCGGAACCGGGTCCACCGCGCCGTCCGTACGCATGCCGGAGAACATGAAGAGGAAGATGGCCGACATGATGAGGGGAAACGCCAGCACCCATACGATCACCGAGGGCGTGCGCACGAGGCTCTTGACGCTCACCAGAAACGAGGTTCCCATAGCCGCCCCCTAGTCGCGCAGCTCGCGGCCGCAGAGCTCGAGGAAGACGTCGTTGAGCGTGGGCGGCTCGGACCACACGCGTCCCAGGCGCACGCCGGCGGCGGTGAGGACGGAGAGCGCATCGGTGAGGTTGTGCGCGCTCGCCTCGCAGGTCAGGTGCAGCATGCCGTCCGCGTGATCGGCCGAGAGCACGTGCGAGAGGCCGCACAGGCGCTCGAGCGTGCCCTCAGGCAGCTCGCCCACCTCGGCCGTGATCTTCTCGCCGAGGCTGATCATGCGCTTGAGCTCGTCGGCGGTGCCCTGCGCCACCGCCCGCCCGCGGTCGCAGATCATGATGCGACCGCAGATCTGCTCGACCTCCTCCATGTAGTGGCTCGTGTAGACCACCGTGGCCCCCTCGTCGCGCAGGCGGCAGATGCCGTCCAGGATGTTGGCGCGGCTCTGCGGGTCAACGGCGACGGTGGGCTCGTCGAAGAAGATGAGCTCCGGGCGGTGAGCGATGCCGCAGGCGATGTTGAGCCGTCGCGCCAGACCGCCGGAGAGCTTGCCCGGGCGGAAGCGCGCATAGTCACCGAGGCCCACAAAGTCAATCGCCTCGTCCACGAGCTGGCGGCGCCGACGGCGGTCGCGCACGTAGAGCGCGCAGAAGGCGTCCACGTTCTCGCGCACGGTGAGCTCGTCGAAGACGGCCACCTGCTGCGGGACCACGCCCACTCGCGTCTTGAGGTCGTAGCGATTCGGCGCCATCGGCTCGCCGAAGAGCTCGATGGTGCCGCGATCGTAGGAGAGCAACTGGAGGATGCAGTTGATGGCCGTGGTCTTGCCCGAGCCGTTGGGGCCCAGGAGGCCAAAGATCTCCCCCTTGCGCACGGAGAGGTCCAGGTGATCGAGCGCGACGAGCTCGCGATAGCGCTTGACGAGACCCGTGACGCGGACGACGTCTTGCGATGGTGCGGTCTGCGTGTGTGACATGGCGGCCCCTTTCTCTTGACGCCATTGTCACAGGCTGCCCGCGCACGCGGAAGTGAGTTTTGTCACGAGTGAGGCCCCGCGCGCAAAGGGGCCTCCGTGCGATAATCTGGAGCCACGTCTCACGAAAGGACCCGCATGGACGAGCTCGAAGAGATCAAGAAGAACGCAGCTCCAAGCTCGCAGGCGGTGCTCTACCGTCCCGCGCCCACCGTCGAGGAGCGTCGGGCCGCCGGGCTCGCAGCTCGCGAGGCCTGCCCGATCGAGACGCTCGGCGCCTGGGAGCCGCGCGCGTCCAGCGAGCCTGCGATCGACCTCATCGAGCAGCAGTCCGTCACGCGCGACCCGAGCCTCGTGCCGCTGCGCTACGAGCGCATGGGCGTCTCGCCGTTCACGTTCTACCGCGGCAGCGCCGTCATCATGGCCGCGGACCTTGCCACCATGCCCGTCACCGGCATCGAGGTCCAGTGCATCGGCGACGCGCACGTCGGCAACTTCGGCATCTTCATGAGCCACACGCGCCACCTCGTCTTTGACGTCAACGACTTCGACGAGACCGCGCCCGGGCCCTGGGAGTGGGACGTCATGCGCCTCGTCTCGAGCATCGAGATCTGCGGGCGCGACCGGGGCTTCTCCAAGCAGGACCGCAAGGACGCCGTGCGCGCCTGCGCCAAGCAGTATCGTCGCGCGATGGCCCACTTTGCGGAGAAGGGCGAGCTCGACGTCTGGCATGCCCATCTCGACGTCGAGCGCATGCTCGACGAGTTTGAGCTCGACGGAAAGACCGGGCGGACCATCCGCAAGGCCGTGGAGAAGGCGCGCGAGAAGGACAGCGCACGCGCGGCCGACCGCCTCACCGTGCGCGACGGGGGACGCCTGCGCTTTGACACCCGCCCGCCCGAGCTGGTACCGCTCTCGGCGCTCTCCGCCGAGCAGGGCTACGACGCGTCCCGGCTGAGCCACGCGCTGCGCGGACTTCTGGACGCCTACTTTGGGAGCATCCCCCGCGACCGCCGCGTCCTTCTCGGCCACTACCGGCTGCAGGACGCCGCGCGCAAGGTCGTGGGCGTGGGCTCGGTGGGACGCCGCGCCTGGATCGCGCTGCTCACGGGCCGTGACGAGGACGACCCGCTGGTTCTTCAGGTCAAGGAGGCCGAGGAGTCCGTCGTGGAGCGCTACTGGCGGCCGAGCGGCTTTGCGAGCCACGGCGAGCGCGTGGTGGAGGGCCAGCGCCTCGTGCAGTCCACGAGCGACTTTTTGCTGGGCTGGACGAGCGTGCCCACGGCAGGCGGCGGCACGCGCGACTACTACGTGCGCCAGCTCTGGAACGGCAAGGGCTCGATCGACCTCGCAGCGGTGGGCCCGGAGAGCCTCGAGAACATTGCGCGCCTCTGCGCGTGGTCGCTCGCGCACGCGCACGCCCGCACCGGTGACGAGGTGGCCATCGCGGCCTACCTCGACGACGGTCATGCCTTCGAGGACGCCATGTGGGAGTTCGCCCGTGTCTACGCCGACCAGAACGAGGCCGACTACCAGGCGTTTATCGAGCGAGTCGGGCAGCGCGCAAACGCCTAGCAGCCAAAGAGTTCCGCCGCGGCCGCCATGCGCTCGGCGATGTGCACGCCGAAGGGACAGCGGCCCTCGCACGCGCGGCATGCGATGCACTCCGCCGCCGTGGCGCCAAGCGCTCGGTAGTGCTCGCGCAGGGAGTCCGGAACCTCGTCATAGCTGGTCGCGAGGTCAAAGAACTTGTTGACCGCGGCGATGTCGATGCCCTTGGGACACGGCGCGCAGTGGCCACAGTAGGTGCACTGTCCCACGTAGGCATGGCGCGGGGCGCCGGCGAGCACGGAGGCGTAGTCCTTCTCGGCATCCGTCGCGCTCTCGTACGCAACGGCCTCTGCCACGTGAGCGGGCGTGCCAAAGCCCACCATCACGCTCGCCACGGCCGGGCGCGTGAGCGCGTAGTGCAGACATTGGGTGGGCGTGAGCGCCACGCCGAAGGGCGACTGCGAAGCGTCGAAGAGGCGCCCGCCCATGTAGCCCTTCATGACGGTGATGCCGGTGCCCGTCTCCTCTGCGAGCGCATAGAGCTCGGCGCGCTCAGGACGCATGCCGTCCGTGGCGGCCTGCTCGCCGCGCTCGTCAAAGTAGGCGTCGAGGTCGTCCGTGGCGGGCATCATGTCAAAGGCAGGGTTCACGGAGAAGAGAATCATCTCGATCTCAGGGTTCTCCACGGCCATGCGTGCGACCTCGGGGTTGTGGGTCGAGAGACCCACGTGACGGACGGTGCCGGCGGCGCGCAGCTCGCGGACGTAGCCGATGAACGGGCTGTCATCCATGAGCTCGAGGAACTCGGCAGGCCTGTCCACGTAGTGAATCATACCGAGGTCCACGTAGTCGGTATGGAAGCGGGCGAGAAGATCCTCAAAGGCCGGGCGCACCTGCGCGAGGTCGCGCGTGCGCACGTACTGCTCGCCCTGCCACGTGGAGCCAAGGTGGCCCTGGATGACCCAGCGCTCGCGGCGGCCGAGAAGTGCATCACCGAGGTTGGAGCGGCGCGTTGGGTCGGGCATCCAACAGTCAAGGATGTTCACGCCGGCGGCGTCTGCCGCATCTACGACAGCGCGTGTCTCCTCGGGCGTGCCGTCCATCCACTCGCCGCCAAAGCCGATCTCGCTGACGCGCAGGCCGGTGCGGCCCAGCTCCCGATAGCGCATGTGTCCCTCCTCTTCTCGAAGCTGTACGCACATCGTAGCAGCAACAACCCGGCTGCGTCCCCAACGCGATAAGCACAAAAACGTCGTGTTCGTTGGAAGAGCCCACTCGTAGTTTTAAATCAAGCGTCCTTGCTCAGCACGGCCACACGCTGTTGAGAGAGACCCACGAGAGAGGCAATGTCTCGCAAGGTGAGGCCCTCCTCGCGGAAGCGGCGAATCACCTCTCTGGTAAGACCAGAGGAGATGCGCTGCTTCTCCTCAGCCTCCCTGCGCGCTGCCTCAAGCTCCTCGAGCATTCTTTGAGAATCAGAGTCGAGTACCGGCAAAACTTCAACGGCCCCCACCTCAACACCAAGCAGTGACGCTGCATCACGAACCATGTTCACAACCTGATCGAGCCTACGCGCCTGAGTGAACAAGCCCGGAATCTCCTCAACGGAAATCGCCCACCAGCCCTCGCTCCGCGTCACGTGCGCCGTCACGTCCTTCGCCATGTCACTCGCCTCCAAACAGGTAGCGGAGTATCGCGCGAGAAGTAATCTCATTCACCTCAGAATGACGGGGAATTGTCGTCTGCCTGTCCCTAACACACACCTTTGTGTGGCTCGAGCCCTCTTCCCAGATCACCAAAAGCCCCTTTGACTTCGCCAACTCGGAGATTCGTCTTCTAAGAACGCGATACTTCATTAAGTACACCCCCATTGATAGCACAACTCAATAGATATTGTCTAAATAAGGTTATGGGGATTGAATTAGGCGAGTGACTGCCTACCCAAAGAGCTCGAGGTACTCCGCGCAGGTCATGGCGCGGACCTTGGAGCGCTTGAACGCGTCCACGTCGCGCGTGAGGATGACGTCCACGTCGTTGAGCTCGGCACAGGCACGGATGAGGCCGTCCTCAAAGTCCGGCTCGCCGCAGCCGAGCGAGAGCTCGCACTCCTCCGCACCCATCGGCGCAATAACGAGCAGATCGCGCAGCCACTCGATCGATCTCCTCGCCTGTACCTCGTCGTACTGTCGCCACAGCACGTAATACGCATCCTTGAGAGACCCTACGGCAACAAGCCCCAGGTCTCCCCCGCCGTTGCAACGGCGAAGGACCTCGCATGCCTCCGCAGACTGCGGTCGCTCCTTGCAGACCGCGTCGAGAAGAACGCCGGTATCGAAGAGCAGCCTCCTGCTGTTGAAGTCACGCATAGCGGCTCGCAATCATGTCGCGCATCTGCTCCTCGGTGAGGTTCACCAGCCACGGCTCGGCCTTGGGAAGGCTCTCTCGGAACTCCATGAAGCGTTCCCAGGTACCGCGGGGCTCCTCTGCCGGCACCTCCTCCGGCACCTCGCCCGTGCGTGCGATGTTCTCCCAGACCACCTTGATGACCTCGGCCGGCGTGGACCCCGCTGCGCGGATGTAGGCGTCCGCGCGCTGGCGGACCTTCTCGTCCACCCGTCCCGACACCACCGCTGTTGCCATGCGAGCCTCCTTTGTAGACGTGTCTACATAATAGCAGAGGCGCAGGACAAAGAGTGGAGCGCTACTCCTCGCGGCTGAACGCCTCCCAGAGCAGCGTCACGATGCCGCAGACGAGGCCACCCACCGGCCAGGCCACCCAGAACCACATGGCCGAGGTGCCCTCCGGGGTCCAAGAGTCCATGTTTGGCGCCGAGAACACCGGCGCAAAGAGAAGCGCCATGCCCACAATCGTGGCCACGATCATGATGACGCCGCACACCGCCCCGAGCTTCTTGCCGTGCCTCTTCTGGGCGAGAAGGGCCTCGCGCCGGGCCTCGTCGAGCTCTGCGGACACGATGTCCTCCACCTCGAGGTCCTCGGCAACGGACTTGTTGTACTCCTCGACGTTGACGCGACCGAGCAGCATGCCACCGCGCACGATCCACCACACGCCCAGGGCGATGAACAGCATGAGAAGGAAGAGCGCCCAGTTCTCCGCGGTCTTCTCGAGCATGAGCAGGCAGCCGATGCCCGCGAAGATGAGCGCGAGGCCAGCGATGAGCGCCGCCGAGAACCGCTTGCGCGCTGCGGCGCGGTCCTCATCGGTGTAGAAGTCCTCCACGTAGGGGTGCGCCTTCTGGAACGCCGTGTGCTCCATGCCCGCGGGCACGAGAAACGCGAGGCCCGCAAGGATGCCCACGAGCACGATGATCACGAAGAGGCCGTCGCGCCCGTTCCAGGACGCCAGCTCGACCGAGCCCTCGAAGAGCAGGCCGAGCGCGATGCCCAGGAGGATGAGGCTCACTCCGGTGGGCACCTTGAGCGCCATCATGCGCTGGTGCTCCTCGTAGCCACAGACGTCGGTGGGCGGGCCGGCGGGGATGGGGGCGGCCGTCGCAGGCGCGGCGCGGCCGGTGAGGTCACCCGTCACGAGCTCGTCGAGCGTGCAGTCGAAGATCTCGCACATCTTGAGGAGCTTGTCCATCTCCGGCTGGCTCTTCTCGGCCTCCCATTTTGTGACGCTCTGGCGGGAGACGCCGAGCAGCATGGCCAGCTGCTCCTGGGTCATGTTGCGCTCTGCGCGCAGGTGCTGAAGGTTGTCGCGAAAGCTCATGGTCTGCCCTTCGTCGGGGGTGTACGCTGTCTGCCGGCACCTCTAGTCTGCGGGCGCGCACGGCGCAATTCTACCAACCGACGGTAAGCAATTTGTCCGATTTTGCGGCAACCAGAGGGCGCCCACCGGTTGCGCGCCGCAGGTAGAGGGGTTTGTTGGCCGGCAACGCATCACTCGGCGCCGATCTATGAAAGGAGCACCCACTTCCACGCCGGCACGATCTCGATCGCGCCGAGCGAGTCCTCCACGTGCCCTGACTCGCGTAGTGTGATGATCGTTCCCTCATGAATCCCTGTGACGCTCATAGCTTGTTTGAGCGAGTCGAGCTCCCTTTGCCTCGTCTTGTCCGCAGTCATGTCAACCGTAACCTGTAGGAGCGCATAGGGATCTGATCCAAGGGCATCGCCAATCAGAAAGTCGACCTTTTTCTTCGTTCGCGGTTCTGTGTACGACGTAACGGTATCCACTCTGCTTAGGGCGAGGCGCCTCAGGAGCTCCCCGTGGACCGCCGTCTCCAGACGCTTTCCGACGTCTTGCTGGTTTGCCCGAGAAACCGCATAGGCCATTCCCGAATCGACGGCGTACACCTTGTTCGTTGCCGTACTGTCAGGTGACAGCGATACGGCGTATTCGGGCAGTAGCTCGAGAAGGTGTGCCTGGCAGAACAACCGAACGACCTCGTTAATCGTGCCCCACGAGGTGCGGTACCCAACAGAACGCAGACTCGTCACCAAGTTGTTGACCGAGAGCTCGCAGCCCGTATTCCTCAGTCCGAAGAGCGCCACCTGGTTCGCAAGGTCGATATCGATGCGGCGATAACGCTCCACAACGTCTCGAGCTACGACGTCTCGCATGTAGGACTGGAGCATCAAGATGCGCTGGCCATGGGAGAGTTTTTGAACTCCAGGGAACCCACCCTCGATGAGATATCGATCGAACGCCGCCTCGAGCTCCGTCCTCTTCTGCGGAGAAACGTCGCCTGACGCTCGGAGCTCCTCAGGCTGGGGCGCCTCAATGCCATGGAACATACAGTACTCGCGAAACGACAGTGGGGACATCCGGTGCTCCATGGATCGTCCACGGAACGTCGAAGCGATCTCGTCTGCAGACAGCTTTGAGGAGGAGCCGGTTATCACCAGCGTAATGCGTTCATGCTCCGCGATTCTCTGGCAGAATCCCTGCCAGTTCTCGGCCTCCTGAACCTCATCCAGAAAGAGGTACGCCCCCTCGGAACGAGCCTCGGGAACCTGACGCCAGTACTCCTCTACCACATCGTCAAGCAGTGTGGGCGGAGCGGGGTCGACCTCCTTCCGTGGCACTAAATCTGGCGAAAGTATACCAACTTCTCACCATTGAGATGAAGTTTTTGAAGATAGTTCTTCTCGATGAGGCGAAGTTGTCTCTGCAATCTCAGAGCGACGAGCCGCCTTCCTCACGCCTTGCTTTCCGATATTTCAGGTATACCTGAGACTTAACATCTCAAATGAGTGAATTTCGAGCACACTCGAAACAGTTCTTACCTATCTCCGCTTTGGCGGCATACCTAGCCCGCTCTCGCTTCGCGACCGCCCGCTCGAGAATCGGCTATGGCATCAAGATGCTGGGCGCAATCGACCGGCTGCTCGAGTAAAAGGGGACAGTTTTTTCTCACTACAGCGACAAGAACATCTCCTCTCTCTCCTGAGCATCGTGCTGTGAAGGGAGGCCGGCATGACAAGGTAATCGTCATAACGCGACAGGGACAGGCACTTATCGACGACGTTATCGAGCCGCTCATGCGAGGGGAGCGCCGCGCGTTCCACGCCCTTAACGAGACCGAGCAGGGCCAGCTTCTCTCGCTGACCGGCAAGCTCGTGTCTGCCCTACGCGATGCGCTGGGGCCTGACGACTTCTAGGCATCCTTGCTCAGCTCAACAACACCCCGACAGATCTAGATACAGCGGTGCGACGTCACGCCCGTGCAGAGGGCGGGACGGACCATGGCGGAAACCTCGAGGTTATGCGTAGAAAGCCCGCGCAGCGAAAGACTCCGACAGCTCGGAACACGCTCCGGTCTTTACACGCTGCTTGCAAAGCGTACTTGTCATTGTATGCAAAGCATGCTATGCTTATTTTGCAAAGCATGCTTAGCAAGACTGTTCGAGGCAAGGAAGGTGATGCCGTGCGAACGCGCATCCGCGAGTTGCGCCGCGAGCGCAAGATGAGTCAGGCAGAGCTCGCCGAGGCAGTGGGCACCACGCGGCAGACCATCACCTCCATCGAGGTCGAGAAGTACACCGCCTCCCTGCCTCTCGCCTACAAGATCGCCCGCTACTTTGGCCTTGCAATCGAAGACGTCTTTGACTTTTCCGAGATAGACGAGGAGCTGTGATCGCCATGAAGAAGACTGTCGAGTCCCTGCGCGCTGACATCCATCTCCGCCTGCGTCGCGAGCGTATCTCGCTCGGCATCATCCTAGGCGCGATGGTTATTATCGTCGTCATGGCCGTAGCCAACATCTTACCCGCCGGGGGAAGCGACTTCGTCACGAGCTTTGTCGCGGGCTTCCTAATCGGGCTTCTCGCTTTTGCCGCGGGCTTCACCGTAAAGCAGATTCGCAAGCTCCGGAGCGCCCTCGCAGATGACGCCGCGCTGCGCGCCCTTCTTGCTACAGAGAACGATGAGCTCGAGGCGTACCTAGCGCGCGAGGTCGCCCGAACCTTCGTCCACCTCATTCCGCCGCTCTCCGCCGTCATCGTGGTCATAACCGCCCTCGTTGGACGCGAGGCCATGCTCTCTGCGGTGGGCACGCTACTCTTCCTGTGCACGGCGCTGCTGGTCGTGAGGTTCGTCTACAAGCAACGCCTCATGGGTCCCGAGACGGAGTAGAGAGGCGTCACGCACGCTGACGGAGCTTCTCGTCCTCGCGTCCGGAAACTCATCGATGAGCGACAGGACATCCAGTTTCATTAACGTATAACTGAAACGCGAGACGTCGTCCTTCTCCGGCGCCTCATTACCTATCTTTTCTCAACTGCGGGCAACCTCTTCTCAATCAACAAGGTTGTCGGCGCCCTTGCAAGCGCACGGAGAAAGACCAGTTCAGAGACTGTCGACAACTACATCGACGCGCGCGAGAAAGCTTTTGTCATCTCGGAGGCGCCTCAGACGGGACTTCAGGGCAAGGAGCTGCTCTCGCCCCTGAGGAAGTTCTATCCCGTTGATCAGGGCCTTAGGAACCTCGTGACGCGCTTCTCGGCGGACAATACCGGCATCCAGCTGGAAAACGTCATCCACAACGAACTCGTTCGACGTGGCTATTCCGTTGAGCTGGGGACACTCAGAGCGGGCGAGGTCGTTTTTTGGCGAGAAGGGCCGACGAGACCGTCTACGTCCAGGTTTGCGAGACGATGGTCGACCCCGCCACGCGCGAGCGCGAGCTGAGTCCGCTCCGCGCCATCACCGACGCGTTTCCCAAATGCGTGATTACCCTCGACCGATACGGCCTCGGTACCACCAGCGACGGAATCAAGGTGTTGGGCGCCATAGACTGGCTGCTCGACTAAGTGGGGACGGGCTATTCCTCTCAGGGCCTTTGGGATGGACCTAGGGTGGCAAGGGTGATGACGATCTACCCTGTCGCCTTTGTCATCACCCTTTTTTCTATCTATCCTGATATCGGGACAGATGTATTGAATAGTGACCTGAATTCGGGATAGTTTTTCTCCCGCTAACCGCAGCACTCCCTAGCTGGACAGCCCTGAAGGTTAATTGAGAGCCAGTGGCACAGCGGAAGACCCCGAACATCTCGGAAAGGACCAAGACGCTACGAGGCCCTACAGCGACAAGAACATCTCCTCGCTCCTGAACATCGTGCCGTGAAGGGAGGCCGGATAGCTCATGACCCCGATTGCGCCCTCCCCCACATGCGTGGCGATACAATGACCGATGGTCCCACGACCTCCGCACGCGGATCCCGGAACGCGCTCCCGCATGGCAGCGTCGAGGCGCTCGACGTTCTTCTCCGCCCGCGCGCGCAGCGTGAAGAAGATGAGCGTTCCACACTCTCGACGAGACCGAGCGGGGTCAGCTTCTCTAGCTAACCGGCAAGCTCGTGTCTGCCCTACGCGATGCACTGGGGCCTGACGACTCCTAGGTGCCCTCGCTCACGCCTTGCGGCGCACGGGCACCCACATCTCGCTGTAGGCCGTGCCGTCATCGCGTACGTCGCTGAACGAGAACATGCGAAAGCCGTTGAGCTCCCAGGGCGCCTCGGCGAGCCATTCGGCATAGATGCGGGCGGTCGTCTGCTGCATGGCATCCGGATGAGGGCCGTCCGAGGAGAAGACCGCCCAGGTAGACGCCGGTACCTCCACGAGCTCGAGCCCCTCCCCCGCTACGTGCGCCGTGGTCGGCACGCCGATGAGGTGCGTGAGCTCGCCCGCCTCCTCCTGGAAGTTGGTGTCGGAGTCCCAGGAGGCGTTCACCACGCGGCGCGGCTCCGTGTCCATCAGGCGGTGCAGCTCGGCGCGTTGCGCCTCCGTGATGCCGCGTGCGAGCTCTGCAATCGCGGGGTTCTCGCCCTCGAACTGCATCGGCACGCGCGCCATGACGCCAGCGAGGCGAAAAGTGTCCTTCTCGACGATGCGATACTCCATGAGATGACCTCCCTTTACATCAATCGCAATGTGCAGGGGCGAGCGCATGTGCGAACCCAGCCGCGCGAAGCTGCTCCGCGGTGGCGCCGATCGCCCTAGCGACCTCCTCGGTCGCGGGAGCCTCTGCAAGATGGCACTCGATATAGTCGAGCGCACGTTCCAAATACGAACTCGACATCCCCTCACCCCCTTCCGCGCAATTGTAAGCGGCGGCGTCCCGTCGCGCTCGACGGTTTGTCGGGAACTTTGTCGGCTGTCATGAGGCGACTGCTTTTCTCCTGGGTAGACTAATTGCATCAGCACGAACAAGGAGGTGCCCCATGGAGAAGAGACGCCTCATCAAGCCCGCCATCATCTACGGCGCGGTCTGGCTCGCCTGCCTTGCCCTGTACTGGGGGTCCCTCGCGACGGGAGGCCTCGGGGGCGGCATCATGGGCTACGTGATTCTGGCGCTCTACATTGCCCTGCCGATTGCCGGAATCGTCTCGGCGTTTCTCATTGGCCGCGTGGCCGACCTCGGGTGGTGGCGCCTTGCCGCGCTGATTGTGATCGCCGTCCTCTACGTACTTCACACGGTAGCGACGTTCAGCTTCTCAAACGCCCTCGGCTTCACCAACATCGCGCCGGCCGACCTAGCCGTCTTCATGTACGGCCTCATCCCCGCCGCGATTGGCCTCGCCGTCGGCTGCGCCACCGCAAAATGATGCGAAGGGACTGTCCCTTCGTATCATCCTAGAACGTGACGTTGCCGAACTCGGAGAGGTGCAGGCCCTCGTTGTGCTCCTCGGCCCAGTTGAGGTTCCACGGGCTCGTGAAGAGCAGCAGCTTGCCGCCGCGCATGTCCTCCACGCGCAGGGTCTCGCGCGTGAGGTTGAGGCTTCGCATGTCGACCTCGCCGTCCTTCTCGTCAATCCAGCGAATGAGGTTGTACGGCAGCGGCGAGCGGTACACCTCCACGTGGTACTCGCTCTTGAGGCGCTGCTCGAGCACCTCAAACTGCAGCGTGCCCACCACGCCCACGATGACTCGCTCCATGCCGGCGCCGTACTCGCGGAAGATCTGGATGGCGCCCTCCTGGGCGAGCTCTTCCATGCCCTTCACAAACTGCTTGCGCTTGAGGGTGTCCACCTGCTCGATGCGCGCGAAGTGCTCCGGCGCGAAGGTGGGGATGCCCGCAAACTGCACGCGACGGCCCACCTTGCAGAGCGTGTCACCGATCGAGAAGATCCCGGGGTCGAAGAGGCCCACGATGTCGCCGGCGCATGCCTCGTCCACCGTGGCGCGGTCGTCCGCCATCATCGCCGTGCCCGTGGCCAGCTTGATCTTGCGGTCGCCCTGCACGTGGAAGGCATCCATGCCGCGCACGAACTTGCCCGAGCAGATGCGCAGGAAGGCGATGCGGTCGCGGTGGTTCTTGTCCATGTTGGCCTGGATCTTGAAGACAAAGCCCGAGAAGTCCGGGTCCGTTGCCTCCACGGGGTCGCCCGTGAGAGAGTCCGTGTGCGGGCCGGGCGCTGGCGAAAGACGCAGGAAGTCACGCAGGAACGGCTCCACGCCGAAGTTGGTGAGCGCCGAGCCAAAGAAGACCGGCGTGAGCTTGCCCGTGCGCACGGCCTCGAGGTCGAACTCGTGGTCCGCACCATCGAGGAGCTCGATGTCGTCCATGAGCGTGCGGTGGTTCTCCTCGCCGATCAGCTCATCGAGGGCGACGTCACCAAGCTCTGCCTCCACCTCGGCCACGCGCTTGGTGGCGTTGGCGCGGCCGTCGCCCTCGAAGGCGAGGACGTGGCGGCTCGCGCGGTCAAAGACACCGCGGAACGTGCGCCCGTTGCCAATGGGCCAGTTCATGGGGTACGTCCCGATGCCCAGGACATTCTCGATCTCCTCCATGAGGTCAAAGGGGTCGCGCGTCTCGTGGTCGAGCTTGTTCACAAAGGTGAAGATGGGGATGCCGCGCAGCGCGCAGACCTTGAAGAGCTTGACGGTCTGGGCCTCCACACCCTTGGCACCGTCGATCACCATGACGGCGGAGTCCGCGGCCATGAGCGTGCGGTAGGTGTCCTCGGAGAAGTCCTGGTGGCCGGGGGTATCGAGGATGTTCACGCAGTGGCCCTCGTAGGTGAACTGCAGGACCGACGACGTGACGGAGATGCCGCGTGCCTTCTCGATGTCCATCCAGTCGGAGACCGCGTGCTTGGCGCTGGCCTTGCCCTTGACCGAGCCCGCACTCTGGATGGTGCCGGTGTAGAGCAAGAGCTTCTCCGTGAGCGTGGTCTTGCCCGCGTCAGGGTGCGAGATGATGGCAAAGGTGCGGCGAGAAGAGATCTCCGCCTCAAGGCTTGGCATGCGTTTCCTCCATTGCGGATGATACGAAGGGACAGTCCCTTCGTATCATTTTGTGGCTTGAGCGCAGCTATTGTAGCGGGAAGAGCGCCATACCGCACGCAGGACAGCGAGGAAGCCTCAAGCCCCTCGTGTTTATCGCCAGCTCACGGGCCATGTAAGGAACATTTGACAGCCGCAGGTGGCCGCTCGGGACCCGGTGTCGGCCACCTTTGATGGTACGCTCTCCCCCACGGTGGCACCTTCTTCTCGACACGGGTCGAGCCAAGACACGGAAGGGAGACGGCATGGAGCTGGGAAGTCACATCAAGGCGAAGCGCGCGGAGCTCGGCATCTCGCAGGACGAGCTGGCGGGGCGCATCTACGTGAGTCGCCAGACGATCTCAAGCTGGGAGAACGACAAGACCTACCCCGACGTCCAGAGCCTGCTGCTCCTCTCGCAGGTCTTTGGCACGACCATCGACGAGCTCGTGAGAGGAGACGTGGACACCATGAAGGAGACAATCGAGAAGGACGTGCAGCTGCTCAGGCGCCTAGGCGGCGTCATGCTGGGATTCATCGCGCTGATGGTGCTGGCCCTGGTCTGGTGGGTATGTCAGATGACCGTGTGGGACCTCTCGATCCTGCAGACGCTGCCCACCCTGGCGCTTGTGATCGTACTCTGGGGCATCGCCCTGTTTGCGGCGCGATGGGCCGATCGCATCAAGAAGGAGCATGACCTCGTCACCTACCAGGAGGTCCTGGCATTCTGGAACGGCGAGCCGGTGGACCGCGACACCGAGCGCGGTCGGCGCGAGCGCCTCATCCCCCGCTGGATGAAGGTCGTGCGCATCGTCGGCTGGGCGCTCTTTGGGATGGCGGTGGGATTCTTCATCGGCTACGGGATCGCGTGGCTCACGGAGGCGCTGCTCGGGTAAGTGATTCAAAAGGGGTCTGTCCCCTTTTGAATCACTCGACTTTGCCGAGAAGGCTAATGAGCTTTCTATCAAACGTCATGACGTCGCGGCCGAGCTCCTGACGCTCCGCGGCAAGTACGCAGTCAACGAAGTCGAACGAGCTGCCACTGTAGAGCCCAAGTGCAGCCGCCGCAACGTTCCTGCGCCGACATGTGACCTCGTCAAGCAGGATTCCGAGGCTCTCCGCGATGCGCGACCTCGGTACGTGGTAGACGCCCGCGAGCACATAGACGCACTCCGCGAGAACCTCGACGGTAACCTCAGCACCCCGCGCAATAGCCTCGGCAACCGCCTCGGCCTGCTCCTGGCTGTCCTCCAATAGGTAGCGCAGCACGGCGTTGGCATCAAGCAGGGCTTCCATGCTTCGCCTCCATCGCCCGGGCAAAGGCGCCCTCTTCGAGGCAAAGAGCGGACTCATCAGCATATTCGGCCAGAGTGCCTCGCGCACGGTGTTGTGCCCCTGTCGCACGCGGCAGGGGCACAACAAGCGCCGCCGGCCGCCCATAGCGCTCGAGAATCGCAGCCTCACCGTTCTTCTCGGCACGCTCCACGAGGTTACTGAGATGGGCCTTTGCCTCCGCGATGCCCATGCGCGCGGCAAGCTCAAGATCGATGGTCAACGTTGTCATAGGGCTCGCCTCCTTCGTTGCGACAAGTATAACCAACATGTTGGTCATAACCAAACAACACAGGAATCTTCTGACCGGATAGGTATATAGCGCTCAACGAGCTGCTACACGCCCTCTCCACGCACGTGGGGACATGCCCGTGAAGTCGGAGAAGGCGTGGCAGAAGGCCGAGGGGCTTGGGTAGCCGAGAAGGACGGCGACCTCGGAGACGGTGCGATCCCCGTCTCCGAGGAGACGGCACGCACGCTCCATCCTCAGCCGTCGCGCATATGCAGCCACGCTCTGTCCCGTCTCGTGCCTGAACGCGTCACAGAGCCGCGACCGGCTCACGTAGAGCCTGCGAGCGAGTTCGTCGACGGAAGGCGGCACGCCACCCTCCTCGACGGCAGCCGACAGGAGCCTCCTCGCATGGCTCACCAGCGCGCCCTCATCTTGGTCGACGCCCCTCCCGTCCGCCGCCAGAGACGCCATGAGGGAGGTGACGGTCGAGAGAAGCCCGAGCGACCCACCGGGACCGAGTGGCGGACTCGCGGGTATGTTGCCGAGCGCATGGCGAATCGCCCCCTTGGCCTCGGGGCCCCAGGCACCGTCAAACGCCGAGAAGAGCCCACCGAACTCCCCCGGATAGCTACGATCCAGGTCGTCGAAGAAGTCGGGCAGCAAGATGATGGAGCGGGAGCGGTAGACGTGGCCGGCGAGCAGGCGACTTGAAAGCGAGCGGGGGCCGCGCTCAACGAACGTGGCCACTTCGTCATGCGGACGGCACGTGCCGCCCCCGGCGCCGACGAACCTGATCGGAAGTCCGCAGTCCCGCGAGCACGAAACCGCATCATCCCCCATCGTGCAGGCGCAGGCGTACGGCCCGAGCGACCCCTCGAAGAGCGGCATGTCCTCAAGCGGAGTGACGTCGTGACAGAGCACGAGGCAGTACGGCGCCGGCGCGCAGAGCCACATCGAGCCTGTCGCCACGGAGCCGCGCGCCTCGCCCACCCAGATACCGCCCCGGCGCTCGAGACGCACGCCAAGCTGCTCGACCTGCGGCTCGAAGAGCGCAACGAGCTCGCGGGGAATGTCTCCCATGCCCGTCATCTTGAGGGTTCGTGCCTCTCTCTTGAGGAATCGTCCAAGGTTAGTTAACCGTAGCTAACAAGTAACGGCTCCCATGATACGGTGCGACGGAATGCCAATCAAGACACGAGGGCAAGGAGGCTTCGATGTCTGACTCTCAAGCAACCAAGGCGAGCGGCGCCCGCGGCAAGGGCGCCGTGAGCCGTCTGCTCGCCTTTGCCGGCCCGCGCAAGGCGCTCACGTACCTGGGCTGCGCGCTCTCGGCCGTCTCGATGCTCGTGAGCTTTGGCCCGTACGTCTGCATCTGGCTCGTGGCGCGCGACCTCATCGCCGTGGCCCCCGACTGGGGCGCGGCCACTGGCATCGCCGCATACGGCTGGTGGGCGTTCGGCCTTGCGGCCGCGAGCATCCTCATCTA
The DNA here is from genome assembly GCA_949291295.1 of uncultured Olsenella sp. Lineage (GTDB taxonomy): Bacteria > Actinomycetota > Coriobacteriia > Coriobacteriales > Atopobiaceae > Thermophilibacter. The sequence continues at coordinate 10,160 of CASEVE010000003.1, read as the reverse complement.
CTTCGCCGGCCTCATGTGCACGCACCTCGCGGCCTTTCGTTGTGCGTCCAACATGCGCAAGCGCACCACGGACCACCTCATGCACGCGAGCCTCGGCTACTTCGACACGCATGCGAGCGGGGCGCTGCGCCGCGTCGTGGACGGATGCGCCGCCGAGACCGAGGGGCTTCTCGCACATAAGCTCCCTGACACCGCGGGCAGCATTGCCATGATCTTGGGCATGCTCGTGCTGTTCTTCGTCTTTGACTGGCGACTCGGCCTCGCGTGCCTTGTCGCGGTGATCATCTCGCTCGGCTGCATGTTCTACATGATGGGCGGGCGAGGCATGGACTTCATGACGCGCTACATGGAGTCGCTCGTCAAGATGAACAAGACCGGCACCGAGTACGTGCGCGGCATCCCCGTGGTCAAGGTCTTCCAGCAGACGGTCTACAGCTTCCGCGCGTTCCATGACGCCATCGAGGAGTTCACGCGGCTCGCGCAGGACTACGCCGTCAAGTGGTGCCAGACGCCGCAGTCGCTCTCGCTCACCATCATCAACGGCGTCGCGATCTTCCTCGTGCCGGCGGCGATCCTCGTTGCGCCCGGCGAGGGAGACTTCACGCGCTTCCTGGCCAACTTCGCGTTCTACGCGATCTTCTCGGCCGTGATCCCCACCGCCATGACCCGCGTGATGTTCATGTCCGAGGCGTTCCAGTCTGCTGCGGACGCGGTCTCGCGCGTCGAGGAGGTGCTGGCCGCGCCCGTGATCTCCGCCCCCGCCGCACCTCGCACGCCCGCGGGCAACGCCATCCGCTTCGAGGACGTGAGCTTTACCTACGAGGGCGCGGACGCCCCGGCGCTCGACCACGTGAGCTTTGAGGTGCCGGCCGGCGCGACGGTGGCGCTCGTGGGCCCCTCCGGCGGCGGCAAGACCACAGCGGCGAGCCTTGTGCCGCGCTTCTGGGACGTGGACGCCGGACGCGTGACGCTCGGCGGCGTGGACGTGCGCGAGATGGACCCGCACGACCTCATGGACCGCGTGGCCTTTGTCTTCCAGGCCAACCGGCCCTTCCGCCAGACGATCCTGGAGAACGTGCGCGCCGCGCGCCCCGAGGCCACCCGCGAGGAGGCGCTCGCCGCACTTGAGGCCGCCCAGTGCGCGGACATCCTGGAGAAGCTGCCCCAGGGCGCCGACACGCTCGTGGGGACGGGCGGCACCCATCTCTCCGGCGGCGAGGTGCAGCGCCTCATGATCGCCCGCGCGATTCTGAAGGATGCTCCGGTGGTGGTGCTCGACGAGGCGACAGCCTTTGCCGACCCCGAGAACGAGGTCAAGATCCAGGCGGCCTTCAAGCGTCTCGCCCGCGGGCGCGACGGCTCTCCGCGCACCGTCCTCATGATCGCGCACCGCCTCTCCACGGTGCGAGCTGCCGACAAGATCGTGGTGCTCGACGCCGGGCGCGTGGCGGAGCAGGGCACGCACGACGAGCTGCTGGCAGCGGGCGGCCTCTACGCCCGCATGTGGGCCGACTACGAGAAGTCCGTGAGCTGGCGCATCACAAGCGCCCAGGAGGTGGAGTAGATGAGCATCCAGGAGAAGTACGCCCTCACCGACGAGGGCATGCGAAACGTCAAGCTCGGCGCCGTGTGGACGGCGGCGGCAAACCTCGTGGTCTTTGGCGGCGTGGGCGCCCTCTACCTGCTCATGGGCGAGCTCGTGGCGCACCTCACCGAGGGCGCGCCGCTGCCGGACCTCCTCCCGTACGCAGCCGGCCTCGTCGCCTTTGCCGTCGCACTCTTCGTGGCGGAGTACTGGGCCTACTACTACCAGTACGGCGTCATCTACAAGGAGAGCGGCAGACAGCGCATCAGCCTCGCCGAGCGCCTGCGCAAGCTGCCCCTGGGCTTCTTCGGCCGCCGCGACCTGGCCGACCTCACCGAGACCCTCATGACCGACGTCAAGACCACCGAGCACGCCTACAGCCACGTGCTGCCCGAGCTCTACGGCGCCTACATCACGCTCGCCGTGGCGGCCGTCTGCCTGTTCTCCTTTGACTGGCGACTCGCGCTCGCGTCGCTCTGGAGCTGCCCGGTGGGACTCGCCATCCTCTTCGGCGCGCGCCGCGCTCTCCAGCCCATGATGGAGGCCACGCGCATGCGCGGCCTTGCCACCTCGGAGGACATCCAGGAGGCGCTCGAGTGCGTGCGCGAGGTGCGCGCCACCAACCAGGAGGAGCGCTACCTCGAGCACATCCATGCCGATGTGGACGCCGCGGAGCGGCAGGCCGCCCGCTCGGAAATCGCCTGCGGCATCGCCGTCAACGGCGCCCAGATCGTGCTGCGCCTGGGCCTTGCCACCACGGTGCTCGTGGGTGCGGCGCTCATCCTGGAGGGCTCCTGCACGTTCATGACGCTCTTCGCCTTCCTCGTGGTGGTGAGCCGCATCTACGCTCCCTTCGACCAGTGCCTCATGCTCATTGCCGAGCTCTTCTCGGCCAAGACCGCCGCGGCGCGCATGAAGGGCTTCTACGAGGAGCCGCTCGCGCAGGGTGGCGAGGCGTACGAGCCTGCCGGGCACGACGTTGCCTTCGAGGACGTGTCCTTCTCCTACGACGGCGGCGAGAAGGTCCTCGACGGCGTGACGTTCACGGCACGCGAGGGCGAGGTCACAGCGCTCGTGGGGCCGTCCGGTTCCGGCAAGTCCACGTGCGCCCGCCTGGCGGCGCGCCTGTGGGACGCCGACGCAGGGCGCGTCACCGTGGGCGGCGTGGACGTGGCGACCGTGGACCCCGAGGTCCTTCTCGGCGACTTCTCCGTGGTCTTCCAGGACGTGCTGCTCTTTGACGACACGGTGATGGGCAACATCCGCCTGGGCCGGCGCGGTGCCTCCGACGAGGAGGTGCTCGCCGCGGCGCGTGCGGCCAACTGCGACGAGTTCGTGAGCCGCCTGCCTGAGGGCTACGACACGATGATCGGCGAGAACGGCGCGCGACTCTCCGGCGGCGAGCGCCAGCGCATCTCCATCGCCCGCGCCCTGCTCAAGGACGCGCCGGTCGTGCTCCTGGACGAGGCTACCGCGTCGCTCGACGTGGAGAATGAAACGCAGGTCCAGGAGGCGCTCTCGCGCCTGCTCGCCGGCAAGACCGTCATCGTGATCGCCCACCGCATGCGCACCGTCATGAGCGCGGACAAGATCGTGGTGCTCGAGGACGGCCGCGTGGCGGAGCAGGGCTCTCCGGAAGAGCTGCTCGCCGCGGGCGGCCTTTTCGCCCGCATGGTCCGCCTGCAGACCCAAAGCGCCGATTGGACGCTGTGACAAAGGGACAGTCCCTTTGTCACGTTGGACAATGTGTTAGCTATGGTTTACTCTATGCTCAGTAGAGTTAGATGTAGCTAACTATTGGAGGCGAATGGGTAAGGGGATGGACATCTGTCTTGCCGTTGACGCCAGCGACGCCTCGCCTCAGGAGCGTCTTGAGGCGAGGTTCGTGCGCTGCCTCGTCTGTCAGGCGGGCATCGTGCTCGCAGGACGCAAGCCGGCCGCAGTCTTTGGCTTCCGGATGCCGCCCGACGATGCCGCGCGTCCGACGTCCATGTGCCGCCTCCGCGTAAAGACCCTCATAGGAACCTACGCGTTGCACCTCCTACGCTTCGGCGTGCGCGTCTCCCTGCTGGGGTGGCGAGAAGGGCGAGCGATGCTGCTCGTCTGGCGCCCGCGCCGCATCCGGCGTCTTCTCTCCGACGCGGGGGCGCACGCGTTTCTCGCCAAGAACCACCTTCCCTCTCGCAGCGGAGCGCTCATGGGAGAGCTCAGGCGTCGCCTGCGCGCCTACTACGGCAACAGAGCCTCCTTTCCCCATGAGATCGGCTTTGTCCTCGGCTATCCCATCGAGGACGTCGACGGCTTCATGTCGGACGGGGGCCAGGGGGCTCGAGCGTGCGGACGCTGGAAGGTCTACGGAGACGTGGACGAGGCGCTGCGGCGCTTCAAGGAGCTCGAGCGCGAGGAACTCAGGATCAAGAGGCTCTACTCCGAGGGAACGCCCCTGCGAGGGCTTCTTCGGATGGCAATGGCATGACAGGGGCGGCTGAGTCCGCACGACGGAGGGAGACTTCCATGAGCAAGAGCATCGCAATCGTGTACTGGACGGGGACGGGCAACACCGAGGAGATGGCCCATGCGCTCGAAGCGGGCGTCGCCGCAGCAGGGGCCGAGGCCCGCGTCGTGCCCGTCGCGGACTTCTCGGCAGAGGATGTGTCCGGCTATGACGCGCTTGCCTTTGGCTGCCCCGCCATGGGCGCCGAGGAACTTGAGTCTGACGAGTTCGAGCCGGTCTGGGAGGCGTGCGTGGGCGCGCTGGGCGACAAGCCCGTGGCGCTGTTCGGCAGCTACGGCTGGGGCACCGGCGAGTGGATGGAAACCTGGCAGGCGGACGCCGAGGGGGCAGGCGTGAACGTGGTCTGCACCGTCATCGCCAACGAGGCCCCCGACGACGACGCCGTAGCCGCACTCGAGGCTGCCGCAAGGAGCCTCGTCGAGGCGTAAGGCTTGCCCTGAAGCCCCGGGGCCGGGCAGGCCCCGGGGCCATCTGACGCCCGCGATGGATGGGAGGCGCCATGCCAGCGACGCTCGTTCTTCTCGCCCTGGGGCTCCTGGGCTCTATCCTCATGTTTGCCGGGGACATGCTACTCTACTTCACGCCCGGCGCCTACGACATGGACGGCACCCTCCGGCCGTACATGCGCATCATGCGAGACGTGCCGGCAGGCCGCGTGCGTATCGGGGGCGCGCTGGGGCCCGTCGCCGCGTTCCTGTACGTGCTCGGGTTCGCGGGGCTTGCGCTCGTCGCGCGCGGCGACCTCTCCTGGCTCGTCTGGCTGGCCGCGGCGCTGCTCGCCCTTGCCCTCATCTGCGGCGGCGCCTACCACGCTCAGTACGTCTACCTCTCCGTCATCGCCAAGGCGGGGCGAGAAGAGCTCTACGACGAGGTCGCGGGCAACATCATGTTTGTCATGCGGTTTGCCACCGTGCCCATGTACCTGGGCTTCGTTGTGCTCGCCGCGGCCGTCGTGCTCGGACAGACCGTCTTCCCCGCCTGGCTTGTGGTCCTCACGCCGCTGGTCACGTCGTTTCTCGGTCTTGTGTGGATGCGCGTGCCGCAGCCGGCGCGCTGCGTCCTCTTCGGCGGGTGGAGCAACCTCGTCTTCACGATCATGTTCGCCGCGATGGTTCTTGCCCTCAGACTTCCGTGAGGTGGTGCGACTACCGAGAGAGTGCCCTCAGTTTGCGAACACCGGCCTCGAAGCGGTCTGCCATGTAGTCGATGGACGCCTCGGATAAGAGAAGGTCGCCGTCTCATCGCCGTGACGGACGTTTTGATACAGCCTTCCCGCCAGGACGTCCTCGCCCTCGATCTGAACGGTAACGTCGAGCTGCATACCCTCACCTCCTCACGCGCTTGGGCACGTCCTGCTCCGCCCGCGCGCGACCGATAGGCGTGTTCAGCGGGTCGGTTGCGTCCTCGACGCCCTGCAGCAAACCCAGAATGCGAACGACGCGCAGGAAGTTCTCGAGCGTGCCCGCACCCTCGTTCAAAAGGCGACGAACCGTGGGGACGGAGAGGTTCGCACGCTCGGCGAGCAGCACAAGCGTGATGCGCTGCTGGCGACGTGCCAGGTTGAGATTGGCCGCAATGGTGCGCATCGCACGCGACACCGGTATGGGGGTTCTTCCCGCCGTAGCGCTCCTAACAGAAAAGATTGCTTCTGTAATAGACTATAACAGAAATATATGCTTGTCTAAGCAAAGCTTTTGCGCTTGCGCGATTGCCATGAGCGATATAAGGGGCGGCCCTTCTTGAATCACACCACGCGGTAGCCGGCAGACTCCACGGCCTCGGCCAGCGCGGCGTGATCGATCGGGCACTCATGTTCGCCGCGATGCTCGCGTTCATGGTCGCCTTATTTGTGAGATAGCCGCCATGGAGCGGTTTATGACTCAACGACGCTCTTTCGGTATTCCATGCCTCACGCACGCCGACAGGGTGATCAGGCACCCTTGCGTGCGACGGCGACGCAGGCGGTCTGGCTCACGCGGCGCCAGGACACGTCGCTGAACCAAGTGCCGAGGATGCGGCGCATCTCGGCCTCGGAGTAGATGCGGACGTCGCCCTCCTTCGAGTGAGGCATCCACGCGTTCATGATCGCGCGGGCCGGCGCCGGCTGCCACGCGTCGCCGACGACGAGCGTCCCGCCGGGCACGAGCACGCGCCACGCCTGGAATGCCGCGCGCTCGGGGTCCGGGTAGTGGTGGAAGGAGTCGTTGCACCAGGCGGCGTCGAACGAGCCGTCGCGGAAGGGCAGCCGCTCGGCGTCGCGGAGGAGGACCTCGGCCCGCTCTCCCAGGCGCGCGCGGGCCGCCTCGGCCATCCTCGGCGAAAGGTCCACGCAGCTGAGGCGCGCGCCCGGGATACCCTCGAGCACCAGCTCGGCGAGAGCGCCCGTGCCGCAGCCCAGGTCGAGCAGGCGCGGGGCGGGGTCGCCCGCCACGGCGCGCCTCACCTCCGCGAGCACGTGCGGGTAGAGGCGCCTCGCGTGCTCTCCCCCCGTCCCGGTGTCGTAGGTCGGCGCCTGCGCGTCGAAGGCCGCGCGGGAGCGCGAGCGCAGCAGCTCGGCGTTCTTCTCGTCCATCCTGATGTTCATCCTGCGTCCTTTCTGTTGAGCATTGTTCAATACAATCGGCCGAAAAGAACCCCGGCCGAGGCCGGGGCGGGATCCCTAGTCGGCGGCACCCCCCGAGCGGAACTCGGCGAGCAGGGCCCGGAGGTAGCGGCGGGCGGCGGCGGCCCCGTCCGGCATGCCCGGGCCCGAGGCGAGGCCGACCGCGCCGTAGGTCATGATCGCGGCGAGCTCGTCGGCGTCGGGCGCCACCGCGCCGCGCGAGGCAGCGTCGGCCTCGAGCGCGGCGCGCAGGTGCGGCCGCACCGCCTCGCACATGGCGAGCGAGAGCCGGTCGTGGAGGGCACCGTGGCCCTCGGCGTGGAAGTACGCCTCGTGTGGGAAGGACGCGTGGCCCGACGCGAGGGAGACGGCGCGGTCGAGCCTCTCGTCCAGCGAGGGGCCCTCCTCGTCCAGGACGGCGTTTATCCCCTCGGCGCAGCGGCGGGCGTAGTCCCCGATGGCCTCGGCGAACATCCTCTCCTTGGAGTCGAAGTAGTGGTAGGCGAGCCCCGGCGCCACGCCGGCGGCGCGCGCCACGGCGCGCACGGACACGTTGTCGTAGCCCTCCTCGGCGAATAGCCTCATGGCGCACGCCAGCAGCTCGCGCCTGCGCTCCCCGGGGTCCATCACGGTTCTGGACACGGCGGCCACCTCCTCGTGACGGATGGTACACCTCGATTGAACATTGGTCAACATTGAGGCATACGCGGCGGGCCGCCCGTGGGGACTGTCTTTTGGGCGGCCCGCCCGGGGAGGCGCCGCGCGGGCGCCCCTCCGGGCGGGGGGCTCCCCGCGGGAAGCCTCTCGCCCCGCCGCTACCGCTCGCGGACGAGCCTGCCGCGCTTGAGGCGGAGCACCCGGTCCGCCCGGCGGGCGAGGTCGCGCGAGTGCGTGACCGCGACCACGCAGCGGCCCTCCTCGTGGGCGGCCCGCACGAGCAGGTCCGCGATCTCCTCCGCGGTGTCCTCGTCGAGGCTGCCCGTCGGCTCGTCGCACAGCAGCGCCCGCGCGTCGCTGCCCAGGGCCCGGGCGATGGCCACGCGCTGCTGCTGGCCGCCAGAGAGGGCGAGCACGCTGCGCCGCGCGTCCTCGGCGGAGATCCCCACCTTCTCGAGGAGCGGCAGCGCGGGCAGGCGCGTGGCGAGCGCCACGTTCTCCGCCGGTTTCAGGTAGTCGACGAGGTTGTAGCCCTGGAACACGAAGGCGACGTTCTCGCGGCGGTGCCGGGCGAGGTCGCCCCGCCCGAGCGGCGCGCCGGCGGCCGCGACCACGCCGGACACGGGCACGTCGAGGCCGCCCAGGAGCGAGAGCAGCGTGGACTTGCCGCAGCCCGACGGGCCCACGACCGCGTACATCACCCCCTCCTCGAACGATGCGCTGACGCCGTTGAGGATCTTGAGCCGCGGGCGCGAGGCGTAGGCGTAGGTCACGTCGCGCAGCTCGAGCGCGGGGGCGCCGCGCCTTGGGGTCTCCGGGTTCTTCTCCATGGTCTTCCTTTCTAGCTGAGCGTCGACAGGATCTCGCGGGGCCCCATGCGCCTGAGCGGCAGGCTCGCGAGCAGCACCGCGGCGGCCGAGACGGCGAGCCCCACGCCGAAGAGCGCCGCGACGGACGTCGGCCCCACCTCGACCTCGATGTCGGTGAACGAGGCGCCGTCGACCTCGAAGGTCGGCGCGAAGGGGTCGCCCGAGACGGTGGACACGCCGTCGGCGGTGCTGACGCCGCCGTCTCCGCCGCCCGTCTGGACGCTCTCCGAGGCCGAGCCCAGGAGGGCGTCCCCCATCGTGCGCGCCGCAATCGAGCTCGCCGGCACGGCGAGGGCGAAGGCGACGGCGGCCACGAGCAGGACCTCGCAGAGGTACTGCCCCACCACCGAGGCGCGCGTGAGGCCGAGCGAGAGCAGCACGCCGCTCTCGTGCAGGCGGTCGCGCACGCGACCGGAGAGCACGAGGTAGAGGACCACGGCCCCCACGGCCACCGACGCCGCCGCGAGCGCGGTCACGAGGCGGTCCATGTTCTCGAGCGGCGCGCTCACCGCGTCGACGTCGGAGGTGTCGGCCGAGACGAGGTAGCCCTTGCCCGCAAGGGCGTCGAGCCCCTCGACCTCCCCGGTGATGCGCCCGAGCTCGGCGGGGTCGTCCACCTGGAAGGTCACGCGGTCGTATCCCTGCTCGGCGGTGCCCTCGCGGGCGTGGTCGAGCGTCGAGATGGTGCCGAAGATGGCGTTGTCCATCGACCAGCTGGCGAGGTCGGCCTGGGACTTGGCCGTAGGCTCGAAGACGCCGGCGACGCGCACCCGCGTGCGGGTGTCCTCCACGTCGATGCCGGCCATCTGAGCGTGGACGGTCGCCCGGCGCACGCTGAACCCGTCGCCGACGGCAAGGCCGTTCTTCTCGGCGAAGTCCCGGCTCACGAGCACGCCGTCGCCGGAGCCCTCGGTGACGGGGTCGCCCTCGACGAGGCGCAGGTAGCCGTTGGCGAAGTAGGAGTCGAAGGCGCTGTCGCTCACGGCGTAGAACTGCACCGTGCGCCCGAAGTCGTCGCCCGCGTAGGCCGCGGCGAGCGAGGAGTCCCCGTCGGCGCCCTCCACGAGCTCGAGGGCCGCGGACCCGTCCGTCGTCTCGGGGATGAGGACGTTGGACACGCTGCCGGAGCCTCCGCGCACGCCGTCGACCCCCTCCACGACCTCGCGCACGAAGTCGGCCGTGAGCGGGTCGCCCTGGAACGTGACCTGCGAGCCTGTGCCCACGCTCGTGGAGCCCCAGTTGGCGGCGTTTGAGGAGTCGGGCTCGACGGTGAACGTGCCGCCGAGCGCCTGGCGGACGTTCAGCTGCGCCGTCTGGGCGGCGCCCCTGATCGACCAACTCGTGAGGGCGAGGACGGCGACGACGAAGAGCAGTGCGAGGAGCGCGGACGTCTTGCCCCTCTTGCGCGCGAGGTAGAGGAGCGCGCGTCTGGGAAACGGCATGGTGCCACCTTTCCGTCGGGTTCGGCGGCCGGGGCCGCCCGTGCGACCCCGATGGTGGCGCGCGCCCGTTCGCGCGCGGTCCTCGTTCGGTTAGCCTTCCGTTCGCGCGGGGGCGGCGAGCCCGGAGAGGTCGGCCTCGAAGACGAAGGCCCCGCCCTCGCAGGAGACCGAGAGCGGCGCCCCCAGGCGCTCGAGCGCCCGGGCGGCGAGGTGGAGCCCCAGGCCGGAGCCCCCGCCGTCGCGCGAGCGCGAGGCGTCCGCGCGGAAGAAGGGCTCGGTGAGCCGGCCCACGGCCTCGGGGGGGAGCGGCTCGCAGCGGTTCTCCACGCGCAGGCGCCCGCCCCCGAGCGAGACGGCCGCGCGGGTGCCGGGCGTGGCGTGGCGGGCGGCGTTGGAGACGGCGTTGGAGACGGCCAGCTCGAGCTGCGCGCGCTCGGCCACCACCGGGCAGGGCGCGCCGGGGAGCAGCGCGAGCTCCACGCCGCGCGAC
>CASEVE010000002.1 GCA_949291295.1 uncultured Olsenella sp. | reverse complement strand
AGGCCCCTGCAGCGAACCCAAATCCGAACAGGGCCGCGCGCTGGCGCCCGCGGGGGGAAGCTACTCCGTGCGGAGGGCGTCGATGAGCGGTGCGGCCCGCAGGCGGCGCAGAGCGTGGGCGCAGCTGGCGAGAAGGGCGAGCGCCACCAGTGCCACGGCGCCTACGACGTGCGGCCGCGCTCGAGTCCGCCCGCACCGAAGAGGAGGTCGCCGAGGTCGAGCGCGCGTGTGACGAGCGCCTCGAGGCCGCCCGTGTCGCGCTCGTCGAGGACCTCAAGGCATCTCGCGACGAGTTGGTTCGGAGCACCGGTGAGACCATCGTTCGCGAGGTCGAGACGGCGAAGAGGGAGGCGAAGAAGCAGTCGATCGAGGGAGGGATCCGCGACCACCTGCGCGGGTTCTCGCGCACCATTCCGTCGTTCCTCATGGCGTACGGCGACGAGGGGACGACGCTCGCGAACTTCGACCAGATCATCCCGGCGGACGTGTTCCTCGAGGTCACGAGCATCACGGTCGAGCAGTTCCGGTTCCTTCGCGACGGCGGCGACTTCGAGAACGCCGAGACCGGGGAGACCGAGCACTTCGACGGGCACCTCTTCGACCCGGTCGTCTTCGACGACTCGGTCCGCGAGTTCATCCATCTTCGCAGCAAGCTCGCGAACTACTTCGACGAGTCTCTCGACGAGGACATCTTCGACTACGTGCCGCCACAGAAGACCAACCAGATCTTCACGCCGCGTCGAGTGGTCGTCCAGATGCTCGACCTGTTCGAGAAGGAGAACCCGGGCTGCTTCGACGACCCGGAGCACACCTTTGCGGACCTCTACATGAAGTCGGGCCTCTACATCACCGAGGTCATCAAGCGGCTGTACAACAGCGAGCGGATGCGTCAGCTCATCCCGGATGACCGCGAGCGCCTCGACCACATCCTCGAGCGTCAGGTCTTCGGCATCGCTCCGAGCGAGATTATCTACCAGATCGCGACGCACTTCATCCTCGGCTACGACGACGAGGTCGGCAACGGTTGCGACACGAACTTTGTCATGGCGGACTCCGCCGAGTTGGCGAAGGAAGGTAAGCTGGCCGAGTTCGTGGAACAGAAATTCGGTGACAAGCTGTAGGCTTCTGTTAAAAACGCTTTTAAACCACTCTGGAGATGGGCGGCCTCCGCTAAGTGTCCGGGCCCTCCGATACGATGGTTCTGCCAGGAACAATCGACGATCGGAGGGCCCGTGAGGGACATTGTAAGGCATGTGCTGGCCGGCATGCCCGCCGCCGAGAGGGTCGAGGCCGCCGAGGCGCTGAGGAGTATGGTCGCGGCCGACCGCGCGGCGGCCGCCGACCGCGAGGTCGGCCGCTGCCCGTGGTGCGGCGGCCCCGTCGTCGTTCGCCGCGGCCGGGACGGGCGCGGCCGCCAGAGGTGGCTCTGCCGGGGCTGCGGCCGCTCCTTCACCGCCTCGACGCTGGGGCCCATGAGCTGGTCGAAGCTCGAGCCGTGGCAGTGGGAGGAGCTCGCGGCGTGCATGGCGGACGGCGCGCCGCTGCGCGTCGTCGCGGAGCGCTGCGCGGTGAGCCTGCCCACGGCGTGGTTCATGCGCATGAGGGCGTGCGAGGCGATGTCGGCGGCCCTCGGCTCCTTCCGCTGCGGCGAGGGGATCGAGGCGCAGGTCGACGGCACCATGGTCCCGGAGTCGCTCTCGGGCGGCGGCCCGTTCGAGATGCCGAGGCCGCCGCACCGGCACGGCGGCGAGGCCATGGGCGGCGTCTCCGGCGAGCGCGTGTGCGTGCTCGCCGGAGAGAACTCGCTCGGCGACGTCTTCGCCGAGGTCTGCTGCCGCGGGCGGGCGACGAAGGCGCGCGTGCGCGAGATGCTCGCGGGCAGGGTCGGCGACGGGTCGGTCCCGGTCACCGACGCGCACTGGGCCTACGCCGGCGTCGAGGAGGCACTGGGCGTCGACGCCGAGCACCTGGCGTACCACTCGGGCGAGGCGGCGAACGCGGCGCTCTCGGGGGTCAACGCCCTGCACGCCCGCCTCAAGGACTTCCTCGGCGGGATGAACGGGGTCTCGACCAGGAGGCTGCCGCCCTACCCGGCCTGGTTCTGCTAGCTGGAGCGGGCGCGCAGGGCCGGGGGCGGCGCGCGCGAGGCCGCGCGCGACCTGTGCCTCTCTGGCCGCTACCGGACGACGAGGAGGGCGCTGTTCGCCGCCCCGCGCTACGACATGGGCTACTGGGAGAGGAGGCGAGCCGCTGCGTGAGCCTCATCTCCAAGCTGGTTTAAAAGCGTTTCGGCAGGAAAAATTTCCCTTTGTAGTGGGACTTGAGGGCCTTTACCGCATCCTCCTTGCTCAGCTTGAACGGAACGATGAAATCCGGCCGAAGTGCCCCGGAGAACTGGCCCGGCACCACGGTGGGGTTCCCGCAATAGGGGCAGGAGGTCGCCGCCGTGCTCTCCTCGCAGATGAGCTCCGCGCCGCAGCTGGGGCAGCCGTAGGCCCGCATACCGTCGCCCTCAGCCCCCTAATCCTCGCAAAAGTCAGAGGTGTCCCATGCGCCTCCATCCGCGGCTGGCGCGCCCTGCCCGGCGCCGCCTTCCTCCGTCGCCTGCTGGGCTTCTGCCGCCTTTTTTCTTTCTCTGCGTAGAGCGCCTCGATCTCCGCCACATCATAACTGGCGCCGCAGTATTCGCACTCCAACCGGCCGGACGCACCGGAGAAATGCAGCGGTCCCGTGCAGCTGGGGCATTGATAATTTGTTACCTGTGTTGGCATCTGAAATACCTCCTTCCCATGCCGGCGCTGTAACGGTCTATACCGAAACAGGCCGTAATCCGCAGAATATCAGCCGAGCGGGTCGGTGAGCAAGCTGTCCAGCGTCAGGACGCACAGCTGCGCGTCGTACTTCGGCATAAACGGCAGGCTGACTTCGTTCTCCCCAGCGCCGATCACCATCTCCTCGCCGCTGGGACTCATCAAAATCGGATAAGTCTCCGAGATATAATACGGGCCGTCTGTGACGCCATAGTTATCACCGCCAACAAGGGACAGGCTGACGGTCACATAACTGGGCCCATCCATGACGGATGTGGTCGTCCAGAAACCGCTCCACACCTCTTCCCACGTCGTTTTAGAAGGATCGGCACCCTCGTATTCCCAATACAGTTCGACCGTTCCTCCCATCTCATCCTCGGGAAAGAACCACAGGTAGTAATTTGCGATACGGTCCGTATCCCATGCCGCTGCCTGCGTTGTCCAGCTGCCGCCAAGCCCGGAGGCATAGACGCCGCTCCAGCCGTCTGCCAGCCACGGTGCAAGCTCGGAAGGAACGCCCTGCCAGCCGTATTCCGTAAAGTCGAAGGAGAGGTAGTCTCCGTTTTCCGAGAAACATGGCACGATGTGCCCCGTTGATGTATAGAGCTGCGGCTCCCACACGCAGCTGTTGCCTGCGTTGTCTACGATCTGAACCTGTATGTAGGACAGGTATGCGTATGCATCGTCCCCGCCGGCTGCAAAGATCAGCAGCGGATCTCCAACTTCAGACCGATAGAGAACCTCGATGACCTCTTCAGTATCTGATTTCGAATCCCACCGCATGAGATTGACGGAAACTGTGGCATTTTCATCAAGCGGCACGAGACAATACAGATAATCATCGTCCCCGATGGTATGCCCCGTATCGATTTCGGAAATAAAAGGGTATTTCTGCAGCGTCGCTTGGTCTGTTTCTGACAGCCAATCTCCATCAGACGCTTCTCCGGTATAGCCCAGGAAGGCCACGCCGAACATGGTCTGCGGAAAAGCCATTCTCTCCCGCAGCCAAACAAGAGATTGTTCCGCTTCCGCGGAGAATCCGGTCGGTGTCGGCTGCATATCCGATCCCCCGGCCCCCGGCCGCAGCTTTTCCGGCAGTTTCTGATCGGGCATACCAGACAACGTCTCACCATCGGCGCTTCGATTTGGTTCGTCTGTTCCCGCTTGCTGTTTTTGCGCGCAGGCATAGAGAGACAGCATCAGAATCAGTATTAGAAAAAATGCGATCACTCGTTTTGATGTCCTTTTCATAACTGCTCCTTTCAAATGTCACTGCTCCATACCATTGTACAAACGGGGATTGCTCCGCCCCAAATGGGGCGGGAACGATCCCCATTCTGGTGTTATCCGATGCTGTCCGGCATGGGCTCCTCCGCATCGATCAGAGGCAGATACCAGCTGTCATAGAGATTGGGCAGATCCTCTTCGTCCACATCCACCCAATAGGTCCCCCACGGGCGCAGGTAGATATCATAGTGGAATGCATCTCCGCCGTTTTCGTAATCACCGTCAATGTGGATCATGTCCCCATAGTCCACCAGTCCCGGGTCAACGATCCAGTCCCCGTGCTCCAGCGCAATATCCGTGAAGGCGCCGCCCTCGGATGTCATGGTGCCATATATGCTGGTCCCATCATCACTGAGGCTGGCCGACGCGGAGACCATCGGTTCCGACTTCGTGTAGTCCTCATCCCAGAGGGTGACAGTGCCCGTGCCGTCCCCGCCGATGTCAATGGCGCCGCAGATGTCCCACCAGGCGCCCTCCAGATCCTCGTAGTCGCCCGAGCAGCCGGTCATGATCCACCAGCCGTACCAGTCGCCGTTCCACCAGTCCAGCAGTATATCTCCGGTCCCAGTATCCTGACCCGTACCGCTTCCCGCCGTTTCCCGGCTGAGTGTGGACGGATCGACGGTGATCTTACCGGTTTTGTCGCCGAACGCTTTTAAACCAGCTTGGAGAGGAGGCGAGCCGCGGCGTGAGCCTCATCTCCAAGCTGGTTTAAAAGCGTTCTGTTAAAAAAGAAGTCCCGAGACGTCGCGTCTCGGGACTTTTTATGTTGGGTCTCTATCGTGCTCTTTTCCACTTGGGTTTGGGCTCGTGGGTGCATGTCCAGGTTGTCGCGGACTCGCATCAATGGGACCGCTTCTCGACACGCAGCGATCGAACAGCTGTCGATGTCGTCGGGCGGGCTTCCCCTCCTGTAGCCTATAGGCTACACGAGGACGTCAGTGGCGAACGGCATGCTGTCGTGGATGCCTGGCCCGTGGTACTCGATCCACCCCATGAGCGCGCGGACGCAGCCGACGGCCTCGATGGCGACGTAGGCAGCCCGCTGGCGGACGTGCGCCTGCGACCATGGCGGGAGCGTCACGCCGAGGTCGGGGTCTACGCGGGTGGCGTCCCACGACGCCTCGTAGTCCTCCAGCAGGTCGGGCAGGCCCTCGAGGACGTAGTCGAGCAGCGCCAGCTCGAGGTCGGTGGCCTCGCCCATGATGGCGCGGGCCTCGCGGTGCGCGCGGTTGTAGAGGATGACCAGGTCGTCCGGCCATTCGTCAGGGATGTGTTCAGGCGTGACGCACATCAGAGCTCACCTGCCTCGTCGGTCTCGGTGTAGAACGCGTACTCGGGGTAGAAGTCGGGCGACGCCACGGCGCGCTCGATCTCGTGGACGCTCATGCGGCTCACGTCCTCGGACGTGAACTGGCCGTTGTCGGCGAGCAGCCACGCGTCCTGCCACCAGTCGGGGTGGTTCGCCCAGACGGTTTCCCAGTCTTCTTCGGAGACGTAGCCGCCGCAGTCGTTGATGCGGTAGACGCCCTCGTTAGGCTCGAAGTCCTCGCGGACGCACGACATGAGCTCGTCCGTCACGGCGAGGACGGCGTCCATGAGGTCGCGTCCGATGGGTTCGCTCATGGCACTCACCACCACTCGTTCTCGTCGCACAGCTGGTAGAAGCGGCGCCGGGCGTCGCGATAGGCCCTCTGCGTGACCTCGCCGTAGCCCATCTCTGCGAGGTAGGCGGGGCCGTCCTTGTCCACGACGTAGTCGGCGTCGCCGAAGCTGGAGCAGACGTCCCAGTCTGCCTGCCACGTGTCGAGGTGGTACTCGTGGTTTCCCATCTCGTAGAGGAACGCCTGGTAGGCGAAGTCGTAGCCAGCCATGCTCGCGCGGAGCTCACGGTCGTGGGCGCACGCCATGGCGTGCAGGCGCCCGACGTCCTGCTTGCGGACGAACCCGCCGGGCATGACGCGGACAAGCTCGCCCTCCGACCAGCCCTTTTCCTTGAGGGCGTGGTCGAGCTGCTCGTTCGAGAAGGCGAAGAGGAGCGGGAACGTGTTGATGTCGCTCTGGAAGCGGGCGCGCAGCTCGCGGTAGGTCTCGGTCTTGGTGGGCATGGTCTTCTCCTTCGTGATTCGCGGCTCTATCGCGGGAGACGGCGCGCGGTGGCAGCGAGCACGTAGTTGTTGATGTTCTCGTGCGCCGGGAGTCCCGGTGAGTCGTAGCGGCGCGCGTAGGGCACGCCCTCGACGTCGCGGCCGTTGACGACCATGCCCGCGGGGCCGAAGCCCTCGATCTCGTGGGCCTCGTAGCGTCCGTCGACCCCCAGGAAGAAGACGCGGTCGCCGCGCTTGAGCTGGGACGTCGGCACCTCCTTCGCGTCGAGGAAGTCGCCGAGCTGCTGGTCTTTTGGCTGTGCGGAGTCGATATCACGGAGCATCCCGTCGAGCGGGTAGTCGTCCTGCTCCTCGAAGCCTTCCCAGGGGTAGATGCGCTCGACGATCTCCCAGCCGCGGATGACGTAGATGCCGTTGTCGCCGGGGTTTTCCTGCTCGTCGGTCGTGTACGGCGAGATGCCCACCGAGAGGCCGCCCGCGCCCATGTAGTTCGCGATCACCTGGCAGAGACGCGCCCAGCCGTACTCGTCGGAGTCGGGTGAGCGGAACCCGCGCAGGTCACAATACTTGAGGAACGCCTCGACGGAGTCGCGGCCCCCGTTCCAGTGCAGGTAGACGCCGAGCCTTCGCGCAGGCGTGGTGATGACGGCACGGTTTCCCATGGTTGCCCCCTCGTTGTTGACGTGTATGTAGCGAGGGAGTCCCCGTCGGCACGCGGGAGCGTGCCCGCGCGGCGGTGCCGGTCACGTCGCCGCGTCTCCCGCCCGGACGTCCCGCCGGTAGAGGACGCGCGCCGTGGCGGGGCCGGTGAACTCGACCACGGCGGTGTCGGCGCGGATGGCGCTTCGAGGTCTTCGGTACTCCGTGGCGAAGAGGTCTGCGAGCGCGCACGCACGACCTGTTGCGAGCCCTTCGGCGCCCGCTTCCTCGACGGCGACGACGCCCCAGCGGGGGTCCGCCCCGGGGCGCGTGACGAGCGCGCAGCCGAGGTCGTGATGCCCCTTCGGACGATAGGCCTTTGGGCTCACGTCGACGCCGTGCGCGCGGAGCCCCACCGCGGCTATCTGCTCTGTCTGTGCGGCTCGCGAGATCTGAAGCACGCCCATGCTCCCGCCTCCCTCTCGATGGGACATGTCGGCGGGGCTGCCCGTGCTCGGCGCGAGGCCGGGCCGATGGATTGCGTATGGGAAAAGTAACCGACAGGGTAAGCGACGGTTGATAGGACAAAAAAGTGTGTAAGCCCTCTAGCCCTAGTCAATACGGTACGGCTCGGAGTGGTGGAGCTCCGACCACACGACGGCATCGCCCCCACCTCGGGATGGTCCCCTCGAGCCTCTGGCGCTCGCCAAGCCTGCCGTAGACGGCGGCGATGGAGCGGTCCGTCGGCATCACGCGCAGGGCCTCGGCGGCGGGGAGCGGGTTTGGTGAGTGCGTGCAGCACCACCAGAACACCGCCTCGGGCCTGCGTTCGATCGAGAGCCCCCTGTGGTCCCCGGGCATGGACCTGAGCTGCGCGTTGACGCCCCCCTCGATGCTGTTGTTGGTCGACGGCAGCGGCCCGCCACCGACGACCCGGGGTCCAGGTAGGCGAGAATCATGCCGGTGTTGACGAGGCAGACCAGCGAGCGCCTCGCCTTGACGAGCCGCTCATGGACGAGGCGAGGCCTCCCGTCCTCGCCGACGGAGGCCTCCGACAGAAGCTCGTGAAACTCGGAAACTATTCTTGCTGTTTGGTGGCGATATGGTGGCGAGCTAGGTGGCAAAAACAAAAACAGGTCAGAGAACATAGCCTCTGACCTGCGAATTTATGGTGGGCGTTACAAGATTTGAACTTGTGACCTCTTCCGTGTCAGGGAAGCGCTCTCCCCCTGAGCTAAACGCCCTTATGTGATGCACTGCTCGGGGACCGCAGCGCGAGGGATATATTAGCAAGGAACACCACCCGAGCGCAACCCCCAATTTTGAAGTTTTTCTCGACCCGCCAAAAGTGGCCAAAGGCGGCAAAGGAAACTCCTTTAGGCCGGCCCAATTGGAGCGGATTTGACGAGCGATTTCTCGAGGAGTGAAGCTACAGCTTGCTTGCAAACTCCAGATACGTTATCTGCGCCAGGTCGACATAGGCCCCGGGCATCGCAAACGGCTCGTTCTTAGAGGACCATGTGCCCTCGGGATCGCGTGCACCCAGAAGGCTGAGCACCGGCATCTCCTCGCGTGCCACGAGCTGCGCCTTTTGGAAGTCCGTGAGCGGCGCGCCCACCATCTCCGCCATCATGGCAGCAAGGTAGGCGGGGCTCGAGTCGTCCTTCTCGGAAGTTTGGGCGTTTCCCGCCACGTCATAGTTTGCCCATATGAGATAGGTGGTCTGGTACATGCGGCGATTGTGCGCGAGGCCGTCCTCTTCGTTGGGGTAGAGCGCGTTGCTCACGTCGATTGAGAGCGCCGGCTGGTGGTCGCCAAAGAAGACGACCACAACGGGCCGGTCGAGCGCGCGTAGCTCCTCGAGAAACTCTGCCAGCGCGCGGTCAGACTCCTCAATGCAGGCAACGTACTCGGACAGTCGGGCGTTGTCGTAGTCGGTCATGCCCTCGACGCTGTACTGCGGCACCACGCCGATGTTGTTCTGGTCATAACCCGAGTGGTTCTGCATCGTTACGTCAAAGATGAGCTGCGGGGAGTCATTGCTTGCAAGGAGCTCGAGCACCTTGTCGTACGTTGCCGCGTCGGAGACGCCGCTGTGGTAGTACTCGCAGCCCGCAAAGTCGTCAATCGAGAGGAAGCGGTCAAAGCCCAGGGCCTCGTAGACGCGGTTACGGTTCCAATTGGAGGCATAGTTGGGGTGCATCGCCGTCGTCTTGTACCCAAGCTCGGAGAACTGCTTCGCGAGGCTCGGCGCCTCGGAGAGGTCGTAGATCGAGTAGGGGTACTTTCCGTCGCCCACGTAGACCAGCGGAACGCCCGTCAGAAACTCAAACTCACTGTTGCACGTGCCGCCGCCAATCACGGACACCGCGAGGCTGCCGCCCGAGAGCGCGTCTACGGTTGCCTTGTAGCGCTGTGGTCCCGCGTAGCCCCAGCGCTCCCCGTCAAGCACGCTGAGGTCCGAGAAGGACTCGTTCATGATGCAGACAACGCTGGGCCTTACCTCCTCGAACTGCCGCTCTGCCGCGGCACGCTCGGGGGAGGCGCCCAGCGTCTCGTCATAGGTTGCCACGTAGGCGTCCTCAAGCTCCTGTGCCCCTGCGGTGGTGTAGCCCTCGGGGACGTCAATGGGCAGGTCCTGGGCCACGGCTATGAAGCTCGTGATGAAGCCCTGCTTGCGATAGTAGTCCAGAGAGTACCAGTACTCCATGCCAACGCCGAGGTCGTCAAAGTAGTTCGGAACGGTGACGCCAGACCAGAGAAGCGCAAAGGCAACCGCCGCTCCCGCGAGGTTTGCCACCGTCCTTTGGGCACGGCCGTTGGCGGGAGCGGGCGTGGGCGGCAGCAGCAGCGAGCAGGTACCTACGGCCAGAAGCACGCAGGAGAGGCCGAGAAGGACCCACCCGTTGATGGCGTAGACGTAGCTTCCGCTCACGGCCGCCGCGGTGCCAAGAGCAAAGAGGTCATTGGGGAGGATGGCGGCGGACTTGAAGATCGCTACGAAGAACTGGGCGAGGCCTATGACAAAGCAGAGGATAACGCCAAACAGGATGCCCGACCCGCGGCGCTGGAACAGCAGATACAAAAACGTGAGCGACATCAGGATGACAAGCATCTGGATAAGCACGCAGCGTGGGTCCATCCAGGGCACGTAGGAGTTGTAGGGAAGCTCGACGGCAAGAAAGCCCAGTACCGTGCAGACGATAAGAACCGCGGCGGCGGGGAGCGCCGCACGAAGCCACGTGGGCATGCCGGACCTCTCGAGGGCCCCGCCGATCTTCTCGCCAACCGTCCTTCTCGTGAGGATGAGGGCCCCGGAGAGCGCTGCTGCGGCGGCAAGACAGGCAAGCTCCGCCGGGCCCCCGGTGTAGAGCCCCGTTGCGCACCAGACGACGGCGGCGATGAGCGCCACTCCCACAACGGCAAGCCAGCAGAACGTGCTCGGGCGGGAGATCTTGCCCTGCTTGAGGTTACGTCGCACATGAAGGGCCGTTCCTGCGGAAAGGAGGACGAGCGTCAGGATTGGTATGAGGGCCAGGGGCTGCGACATGTGACCTCCTGTTTTCAAAAGTTAATGAGTTGAGTCTACTCCACGCGACGCGCAAACTCGAGGTAGGTGATGCGGGCGAGGTCGTCGTAGGTCTTGGGAAGCGTCTCCTGCTCGTCCAGGGCGGTCCAGGTGCCATCTGGGTGGCATGCGCCCACAAGCGTGAGCGCGGGCATCTCCTCACGCGCAACGAGCTGGGCCTTCTGGAAATCCGTGAGTGGAGCGCCAATGGTTTCGAGCGTGGCGGAGGCAAGGTAGGCGAGGCTCGCGGGGCCGTCGTAGGGCTCGTCGCCCGCTCCTGCCACGTCGTAGTTGGCCCAGACGAGATAGGCCGTCTCGTGCGTGCGGAGGTTATGCTCCAAGGAGGTGGGGTCTTCGTCGGGGAAGAGCGTGCCGTTGAGCGCGGTGGAGACGTAGGGTTGGTGATCACCAAAGAAGACGAGCACCACGGGGCGATCGAGCTTCTCAAGGGCTGCCACAAACTCCGCGAGGTCGCGCTCCGAGGCCTCGATGCAGGCAAGGTATTCGTTGATCTGTCCGTTGTCGTAGTCGCCGAAGCCCTCGACGGAGTAGTCGCCAAGCTGCTCTTCGGGAATGTTTCCCTGGTCGTAGCCCGAGTGGTTCTGCATCGTGACGTCAAAGATGAACTGTGGGGAGTCGTCCCCCTCCAGAAGCTCGAGGATCTTGTCGTAGGTGGCCGCGTCCGTGACGCCGCTGTGGAAAGTTGGCGCGCCGGCAAAGTCGTCAATCGAGAGGAACTGGTCAAAGCCCATCTTCTGGTAGACCTCGTCGCGGCTCCAGTTGCTCGCGAGGTTGGGGTGGATGGCGGTCGTGGCATAGCCCATCTCGGAGAACTGGCGCGCTAGGCTTGGCGTGTCTGTGAGGTCGTAGATCTGATAGGGGTACTTACCGTCGCCCACATACGCGAGGGAGACGCCCGTGAGGAACTCAAACTCGGAGTTGCAGGTGCCGCCACCGAGCACCGACACGCTCATGTCGCCGCATGCGAGAAGACCGCTCATCTCGTCAAGGCTGGTGGGGCCGTCGTAGCCCCAGACGTTGCCTTTGAATGAGGAGAGGTCCGCGAAGGTCTCGTTCATGATGGCGATGACGGTGGGCTGCACCTCCTGGAACTGGGCCTGAGCGGCGCTTCTTGCGGGCTCAGTGTCCAGGGTTTCATCGTAGGTTGCCACGTAGTCGTCCTCGAGCCTGCGGGCGGCGTCATCGGTGTATCCGCTGGGAACCTTGATGGCCATGTCTTGCGCGATGGTCACAAAGGTGGTGAGCATGCCCTGCTTCTTGTAGAAGTCGAGCGTGAACCAGTAGTCCATGTCCACGCCGAGCTGGTTGGTATAGCTCGGGACGGTCACAAACGCAGCGAGAAGGAGGGCGGAGACAGCAGCTGCCACGAGGTTGGTTGCAACGGCGCGCACGCGGCCGGGAGCCATTTTGGGCCGCGGCACGAGCTGGGCCAGCGCGGCGGCGAGCACAACGCACGAGAGGCCAAGGAGCACCTGGTCACCCACCGAGTAGACGTAGCTTCCGCTCACGGCTGCGGCGGTACCGAGGGCATAGAGGTCGTTGGGAAGAATGGCCGTGCCCTTGAAGCTGGCAACAAAAAACTGCGCCACTCCGATGAGCCAGCAGAGCGCCGTGCCCAGGACGAGGCCCGCCCCGCGCCGCTGAAAGACAAA
This sequence comes from uncultured Olsenella sp., assembly GCA_949291295.1. Classification (GTDB taxonomy): domain Bacteria; phylum Actinomycetota; class Coriobacteriia; order Coriobacteriales; family Atopobiaceae; genus Thermophilibacter. The sequence continues at coordinate 106,012 of CASEVE010000002.1, read as the reverse complement.
GAACAGCGCGAGCAGCGCAAGTGCGATGATGGTGCATTGGATGAGGGCGAATGAGGGTGCTATGCCAAGGGGGTTCTCGTTGTAGGGGAGCTCGAGGGCAAAAAACCCAAGTAGCACACAAGCGAGCACAGGGACGGCAACGAGCGCTGTTTTTGCGCTGGAGGAGCCGATCTGCTCGAGCCTCACGTCGATGCTCCGGCGAGAGACGCTTACGGCGGCGCTGACGAGCGATGCTGCGCAGAGGGCGAGAAGTCCCAGCGGGCCGCCCTCGTAGAGGCCAAGGCCGCAGAACGCAATCGAGCCGAGAAGCGCTGCGACGGGAACGACGAGCCAGGCGAGCTCCGCTCCTTGCGGGAAGCTGCTTTTTCGGGCGGAGCAGAGCGTCCCCGCAACAATCAGCACAAGCGCGAGGGCGGGGATAAGGGCAAGAGGCAGCGACATGGTTTGGCGATCCTTGCATGACGGTGGGCTTACAAACCCCTTATCATACGGCATTGCTCTGCTGGTCTCGCGAGTCTGCTAGCATGTCCGCATGGATGAGAGAAACCTGACATATCGGGACTACGCCGCGTTTGCGCGCATGAGCGACGAGCAGATCGCGCGTGACTGCGAGGTGCAGGTCTTCCGCGCAACGGGCCCGGGAGGCCAGGGGGTCAACACCACGGACTCGGCGGTGCGAATGCGCCACGTTCCCACCGGTATCGTGGTGGTGTCTCGCGAGGAGCGCAGCCAGCTCCGCAACAAGGAGCGCTGCATCGAGAAGATTCGCGAGATTTGTCGCCGGCGCGGCAGACCTCCGCGCCCGCGCAAGAAGACGCGCGTCCCCGCCGGGCAGAAGCAGCGTCGCCTGGAGGACAAGCGCGCCCGCGGTCAGGTGAAGCAGCTGCGCAGACGCGTGGACGGGGAGTAGCGGCTCTTCTCGGCAGCCATTGTTGACCGGAAATCCGGTCAACAATAGAGCTTGGCGCGCGCCCGCCCTTCTCGCCGTGGTGCCGCTTGGACCGCCCCCCGTCGTGGACGTTAAAATAATTAAACCCATTAACAAGAGATAACTGCTAGAACGCTGCGGTGACAATCGCTTCCCGCCCGTCGCCGACGAGGGGCCCTCCGCCGATGCGAGCGCTCTTTCAGCGCCTCTTCAGCCTAGCATCAGCCCCATGGAGGTCGGATTATGACGAAGGGAAGTGTGTATGAACAAAAAGAAGCAAGGCGCGGTCCTTCTCGCCCTGGTTGCGGCGTTTGTTGCGTGCCTCTTTGCTCCTTCCGTTGCCAACGCGGCGGAAGCGAAGAGCATGTATCGACTCTACAACCAGTGGACGGGAGAGCACCTCTACACCGCGGACGCAAACGAGCGAAAGCAGCTCGTTGCTGTTGGCTGGACCGCTGAGGGCGACGCCTGGGACGCTCCCGCGAAGTCCAGCACGCCGGTCTGGCGTCTCTACAACCCGTATGTTCCCGGCGGCGACCACCACTACACCAAGGACAAGGCCGAGTATGACGCCCTGAAGAAGGCAGGCTGGCGTCAGGAGGGCCTGGCCTGGTACTCAGATGACGCACGCGGCGAGGCGCTCTTTCGCCTCTACAACCCTTATGCGCAAACCGGAACGCACCACTACACCGTCGACACCCATGAGAGAAACGAGCTTGCAAAGCTTGGCTGGAACTACGAGGGCATTGCCTGGTACGGCGTGAGCTCGGGGCCAGAGTACGACTACACCCTTAAGTCGGGCGTAAAGAGCTACTCGAACTACGATTGGCTGGGCGCGTCGTCCTACGTGGTGAGGCAGACTTCCTCTGTGCCCAAGGTTGGCGACAAGATCGTCATCGATCCAACTGACGAGAACCCCTTTGGTGCTGCCGGAACCATCACCTCGGTCTCGCGGAGGTCGGACGGTAGCTACTCCGTCTCGATCAAGCAGGCCACCGACCCCTCCGAGGTCTTTACGGACATCGAGGTGAAGCAGTCCCCGGTGGAGGCAGATCGCGACAAGGCCGTCGTCTCCGGAGCCTCGGGGGCGTCCGGCGGAGGCGTGGACCTGAGCGGGGATTGGGAGCCGGAAGGCGACGCCTTTGGGGCTTCCTTCGACGTCGACCTTGGGTCGGGGAGCTACGCCAAGGGCGGCTTTAGCATCAAGCCAACCATCGGCTATGATATCAAGTGGACCATCTTCGGGGGCCTCGAGCGTTGCGAGCTCTCCGTGGGCGGCAAGGTGGACCTTGACGTTGAGACCCACGTGCAGAACAAGAACGCCGGCAAGGACATCAAGGTCTTCGAGGCCAGCGTCCCCATCGCTTACGGCTTCTCGGTCGACCTTCCGCTCTACGTGCACATTTCCGCCGAGGGTGACCTGACGCTTGCCGTGGACTACGAGATGGACACCACGATGAGCCTGGTCAACGGCAAGTGGGTCCCCTTCGACCACAGCGACTTTGGCGCGGAACTCTCCGCCGCGGTGCACCTGCGCCTGGGCGGCAAGGTGGGCGCCGAGCTCAAGTGGCTGCAGGTGCAGCTCGTCGACGCCGCCGTGGGCGCGGGGGCGGACGGCACGGCAAAGACCACCATTCGCAGCGCGGGCCTCACCTGCGCGGACCTCTCCGCGTACATGTATCTTGACGTTGAGATAGGAAAGGGCACCGACTACCTCAAGAAGCTCGGCTGGACGCTCGACAAGGAGATTCTGAACGCCTCCAACTCTCCGCTCAAACTGGCTCTTCACTTTGAGAACGGCAACCGCGTCCCCGAGTGCACGTGGGGCAAGGAAGACGATAAGCCCAGCGAGCCGACAAATCCTGATAATCCCGACCAGACTGTGCAGCCAGACAAGCCCGGGACTCTTTCTTCTCGTGAGGTGACCGAGGTTGTCCCTGTTCCCGCATTTCGATCGGGATCGGCGGAGAGTGACGGTGTTGAAAATCATACTTGGGGTTATCTCAAGCTTTCGGGAGATGCGTCTAACGGTGTAATTAATTCGCTGAATAAATCGTTTAAGAACTCTTATGACCAAGCAAAACAGGAGACCCTTGCGTGGAGGCCCGGCAGCTCGAGTGGCTGGCAGTGCATCTCGTATCGTTCGTTCTTGACTTGTAACCGTGACGGCTATATCGGCACGCTGATTCAAAAAGCCACGACAAATTGGGCTGGCCATGTGCCCTTCTTGCACATCGAACCAAAGGTATACAGTCTGTCAACGGGAGAAGAGGCCGATCCTTGGGAGGCTATCGGTCTTTCCAAGGCTAGGCTTGACAGTCTTGCGATTGATGCAATCGTCAAATACGTCAAAGCTAACCCGCCCGATTACCCTTATTCATCGGAAAGCGCGATAAGGTTTGATGCTCAACAAGTGGTTTCCAACGCGACGTATCTGCTCGTAGAAGAAGGAGTTGCAATTTATATACCGTCGTACAACATGGGCTACTCATTTGCGAGTGGACCTAAAGCCATTGTTGCGTGGGCTTCTGATAACTCCGCACTAGTGGGCAATGATGTCCTACCCTCTTACGCAGTCGATATAGACAGCTAAATCAATTATTCTGCATAGCATTTGAGCTGCGCAGAATTGACCCGTGCTGTACCAGACATTTTGGTACAGCACGGGTTTTACTTACCCGCCAGTGACCTTACGGATATTTTCCCTACCTGGGGTGAGGGCTAGCAAGTCCTTCTCAGCCAGCGACGTACGTCTTTGCCGGCTCTCATAAGGAGGATGGCGGCTATCACGCTCATGACGGCCGAAGCTGCCCAGAGGTCGAGTGCGCATTCGAAGGGGGCAAGCTGCACGGGAAAGAGGACGGTGCCCCCGTTTACGGGGTCGAGTCCGAGCATCGTGAGAACACAGGTGCCCACGGCGGCAAAGACGGTGAAGATTGAGCAGAATCCAAAGAGGCCGTGGCTCAAGAAGCTGACGCTGCGCTGCGCCTCGTTCTGTGCTCTGTCCGTGAGCGAGCCATTAACAAGCGCCTGCACGCGGGAGCGCATCACAAAGTAGCCCCCAAGTGCTACGAGCGCGATTATCAGGTAGAGCAGGGAAAAGACCCCCACGCACGGGTTGAGCACGCTGAGGACGCTCGCTCCGCAGAGCAGTCCAAACGCCCACCAGAACATTTTCGATTGTGCCATCGTGTGACCGACCTCCCCGTGTGTGACAATGATCGTGTTCCGATTGTCTCACTATGGAGGTGTCTCATGCCCGTTGTGCACACGTATTGCTCTGCGCCCATCTCCGAATCCGCCCGCGTTGCCCTCAAGGCGGTCTACGGACACGCCATCGAGGCGGTTCCCGGAAAGTCTGAGGCCTGGCTCATGTGCCTCTTTGAGGACGATGCGCACATCTACTTTGCCGGTGATGACTCCGAGCCCTCGGTCCTTGTCGACGTGAGCGTGTTTTCTAGGGGAGAGGTGCCCGCCAGTGCGTGGGAGCGGTTCACCGAGGAGGTTACTCCCGTGATTTCTCGTGAGCTGGGAGTTGACCCGACGCGTGTCTACCTGCGCTACGGGTGGACGCCGAGCTTTGGCTGGAACGGGGCCAACTTCTGATGGGCGAGAGGAACCTGGACGCCGAGGCTCGTCTCGCTGCCTACGATGCGTTTGCCACGGGGGTGCGAGACGAGCTTGCGGCTACGATTGCGCGGATGGATGAGCTCGCGGCTGCGGGCAAGGTGAAGACTGCCACGTATCGGCAGCTCTTTGCCGCGCGGGTGACGCTTAAGGAGGTTGATGTCCGTCTGCGCGAGCGTGGGCTCTAGGCTCAATGCCGTCGGCTCGGGTCCACGGAAGTTGAGGGGACGCTCGCCGACGCTTTGCGGTTCGAAAGTGTCGACTCGGGTCCACGGAGGGAGAAGCGTGGACGCGAGCCGACAGTCTGGGATTTGAAACTGTCGCCTTGCGTCCACGGAAGTTGTGGGGACGCCCGCCGACGCTTTGGCGACAAGAACTGTCGGCTCGGGTCCACGGAAAAGGACGCGTGGACGCCCGCCGACGCTTTGGCGACAAGAACCGTCGCCCCCAGTCCACACTTGCTCGCCGCGCGCCTACTCGGTCGGCGCAAACTGCGACTCGTAGATGCGCTTGTAGCGTCCGCCGGCGGCGAGAAGCTCGTCGTGGGTGCCGCGCTCGGCGATTACGCCATCGGCCATGACGCAGATGAGGTCGGCGTCTCGTACGGTCGAGAGGCGGTGCGCCACCACAAAGCTCGTACGACCCTGCATGAGGTGTGCCAGCGCGCGCTGGACCAGAAGCTCCGTACGGGTGTCGATGTTGCTCGTGGCCTCGTCCAGAATAAGCATCGCCGGTCGCGCCAGCATGACGCGTGCGATGCACAGGAGCTGCCGCTGGCCTGCCGAGAGCGTTGCCGACCCGTCGAGCACCGTGTCGTATCCCTGGGGGAGGCGCATGATGAAGTCGTCCGCGTAGGCCTCGCGACACGCGGCGCGCACCTCCTCGAGCGTGGCGTCGGGCCTCCCCATGCTCACGTTCTCGCGTACCGTGGCGCGGCGCACCCAGGTGTCCTGAAGCACCATACCCCAGCCGGCACGCAGGCTCTCGCGCGTCCAGCTGCGCACGTCGCGGCCATCCACAAAGACACTGCCCCCGTTGACGTCATAGAAGCGCATGAGCAGGTTGATGAGGGTGGTCTTTCCGCAGCCCGTCTCGCCCACGAGGGCAATGCGCATGCCGGGGCGCACGGTGAGGTCAACGTCGCGCAGCACCAGGCGGTCAGCGTCATAGCCAAAGGCCACGTGGTCAAGGTGAACCTCGCCGCGCGGCTCGGCGAGCACGGCGGCATCCGCCGCGTCCGGCTCCTCGGCGGGTACGTCAAGTAGGGCAAAGAGGCGGCGCGCACACGCCACGGAGTTCTGCAGCTCGGTCGCCACGCCGGAGATGTCGTTGAACGGCTTGGCGTACTGGTCCGCATAGCCAAGAAAGGCCGAGAGCCCGCCCACCGTGATGCCTCCGCCCATGGCCACAAAGGCGCCAAAGATGCCGATGGCGGCATACACAAGGGCGTTGGCAAAGCGCGTGGTGGGGTTTACCAGGGACGAGAAGAACACGGCCTTGAAGCTCTCCTGCCCAAGGGCGGCGTCCGTCTCGGCAAAGCGCGCGGCCACGCGGTCCTGCTCGCAGAAGGTCTCTACGGCGGAGATGCCGCCGACCATCTCCTCAACGTAGGCGGTGAGCTCGCCGCGGATGCGCGTCTGACCCGAGAAGTGCTTGGCGCTGTGCGTGGCAATGAAGCGCGCGGTGAAGATTGAGATGGGCGTGAGCAGTGCCACCACGGCGGCAATGGCGGGATTGAGGGCAAACATGAAGGCGAGCGTCACCACGATGGTGAGGATGCCGGTGGGCAGCTGCTGGAAGGCCATGAGCAGGCCGTTGGTAAGCATGTCCGCGTCCGTGACAATGCGGCTGGCAAGGTCGCCGTGTCCATGGCTGTCCAGGTAGGAGAGGGGCAGCTCCTGCAGGTGATCGAAGCAGCGGCGGCGCAGTTCGAGGGCGGCGTCAAAGGCGAGCCGGTTGGTCACAGCGGTGAGCGACCACTGGCAGACGGCGGTTGCCGCGAGCACGACGGCGATCCACGCGAGCGCCCTGTGGAGCCCGCCAAAGTCGACCTCGCCCGGTCCCTCGACGCAGTCGACGGCCTGACCCGAGAGCACGGGCAGAGAGAGCGTACCCACAACCACGGCAACCGTGAGCAGGGCGGTGAGCGCGAGCGTGCCGCGGCGCGCAGAGAAGAGCTCCGCCATCCGCCGGACGGTCCCGTCGCCGGGCGCGCTGTTTTTCGGCCTCATGAAGAGCCTCATCGTGCCACCTCCTCTGCGGTGAGCTGGGACTCGCAGATCTCGCGGTAGACCGCGCAGCTGTAAAGAAGCTCCTCGTGAGTGCCCAGCCCCACCTGCCTCCCGCCATCGAGCACGAGAATCTGGTCGGCGTGGCGCACGGCGGTCACGCGCTGCGAGATGGTGATGACGGCGGCGTTTGCGCAGTCGTGCGCTATGGCACAACGCAGGGCGGCGTCCGTTGCAAAGTCGAGCGCCGAGGAGGCGTCGTCGAGGATGAGGACGCTGGGGCGTCGCGCGAGCGTCCGGGCGATGGTGAGGCGCTGCCGCTGGCCGCCGGAGAAGTTGCGACCAAACTGCTCCACCTCGGCCTCGAGCCCGCCGGGCTTTCCGTCCACGACGCCTGCGGCCTGCGCGGTCTCAAGTGCTGCGCGGAGGTCCTTCTCGCTGGCGTCTGTGTGGGCCCAGCGAAGATTGGAGGCAATGGTTCCCGAGAAGAGCGTGGCGCCCTGTTCCACGAGCGAGACCACGCGACGAAGGCTCTCGCGCGTGAGGGAGCGGACGTTGGCGCCGCCCACGCGGACCGTTCCCTCGGTGGCGTCGTAGAAGCGCATGGCAAGGCTAGCGAGCGTTGACTTTCCTGAGCCCGTGCCGCCGATCACGCCGAGCGTCGAGCCGGGTGCGAGCGAGAAGCTCACGTGGCTGAGCGCATGCCCCGCGCCGTCCGGGTAGGTAAAGCTCACGTCTTCGAAGGCGAGGGCGGGCTCGTTGGGGGCAAGCGTTGCCTCCTGGGTTCCGTCTGCCATGGAGGGGTTGGTCTCAAAGACTTCGTTGATGCGCCGGGCGCATGCCGAGGCCTTGGCAAGAAGCACGATGAGGTTCGTGAGCTTGAGGAGCTCCACGAGCGCCTGGCTCACGTAGCTCACGAGTGCCACGAGCTGGCCCTGCGTGAGGTTGCCCACGTTCACCTGAAAGCCTCCGAGCCAGAGCAGGGCGATGAGGCCGCAGTTGATGGCTGCGTAGGTGAGCGGGTTCACGAGGGCGGAGATGTCGCCGGTGGCAACCTGTCGGGTGCGCACGACGGTGGCGGCCTCGGAGAAGGCGGCGCGCTCCGCGTCCTCGCGGCGGAAGGCGCGCAGCACGCGAACGCCCTCGAGGTTCTCTGTGGTGGCGAGAAGGACGTCGTCAAGGCCGCGCTGGATCTCGCGGTAGCGGCTCGTTGTCACGCGCATGAAGCCCATGACGATGAAAAAGGACACGATGACGGCGGCGAGCAGCGCCGCGCCCTCGACGCCGTCGACGATAAAGGCGGCAATCACGGTTCCAAACGTCACGAAGGGGGAGCGCAGGATCAACCTGAAGAACATGTTGAGGCCGTCTTGCACCTGCTGGGAGTCGTTGGTGATGCGCGTGACAAGCGTGGCGCGGCCCAGGCGCTCCACGTCCTCGCGCGAGAGGGAAAGCACATGGCGGAAGAGGTCGTCGCGCAGGGCGGTGCCAAAGGCAGAGGCCAGCTTGGAGCAGAAATACTGCGCCGTGACCGCAATGGCCCAGGCAAAGACGCCCATAGCCACGAGAAGGGCGCCGTGCCAGAGCACGTAGCCGGCATCGCGCGTGGCGATGCCAACGTCGATGACCTGCGCCATCACGAGCGGAACAAGAAGCTGCGACAGGGCCTCGAGCATCTTGAAGAGCGGTGCGAGCACGCACTCTGCGTAGTGCCCGGCAAGGTAGCGTCTGAGTTTGAACATCTGGCCTCCGTGCGGGGAGAGTGGTCAATCGTCTGATTCTACCGCGGGCGGGAAGGGGAGGTTGTTATCGGTGTGTCATTCAACTCCGGGGCATTTGACTTGGGGCGGGTTGTGGACGGTTTCGGGATGAGTTTCGTCCGGAGCGCGCCCGTTTCCGTGGCTGCTCGGTTCGGGCGGGTTGTGGACGGTTTCGGGATGAGTTTCGTCCGGAACGCGCCCGTTCTTCTCGGTATACAAAGTTGGGGCAGCTTCCGGACGGTTTGACCTTGAAAACCGTCTAGAAACTGCCCCAAAGGGTGGCTACGCAGAACAATTATTCGCCGAGAAGAACCTTGCTCGGGGTGATGGGCAAGTCACGGACGTAGCGTCCGGTGGCGTGCGCCACGGCGCTCATGATCGCGGGCGAAGGCGTGTTGATGACGACCTCGCCGATGGACTTGGCGCCGAAGGGCCCCGTGGGCTCAAAGCTGGGCATGAACTCCACGCGCGGCTCGGGAACGTCCATGCGGGTGGGCAGCTTGTAGGTCATGAGGTCGCCGGTGCGGAGGTTCCCGCGCTCGTCGCGGACCACGTCCTCGGTGAGCGCCATGCCAATGCCCTGGGCGATGCCGCCCTCGGCCTGCACGCGCGCGAGCGCCGGGTTGATGACGGTGCCGCAGTCCACGACGGCCGCGTAGTCGGTGACCGTGACCTTGCCCGTGGCCTTGTCGACCTCGACCTCTGCCACGCCGGCCATGTAGGGTGGCGGCGAAGTGGGCTGAGCGTTGGTGCCGTGGCCCTCGAGCATACCGGGGTGCAGGCCAAAGCCGATGAGCTTGTTGGCCAGGGCGCCGACCGTCATCTCCTGCTCAGTGCCGTTCGCGCCGACGCAGCGCACGGACTCGCCGTCAAACTCCACGTCCTTCTCGCCCACGCCAAAGACGCGGGCCGCCTGCTCGCGAATCTGCCGTACGAGATCCTCTGCCGCGCGCACGACGGCGCCGCCGGTGGTGTAGGTGCCGGAGGAGGCGTAGGCGCCGGTGTCGAAGGGGGAGGTGTCGGTGTCAACGCCCTTGGTGACGATGCGGTCCACATCACAGCCGAGCGCCTCGGCTGCCATCTGCGCGAGGATGGTGTCCGCGCCGGTGCCCACGTCGGTGGCGCCGATGGAGAGCACGTAGAAGCCGTCGTCCTCGAGGCGGATGTCCACGTTGGCGATGTCTACCATCGCGATGCCAGAGCCCTGCATGGTAAGGGACACGCCCAGGCCGCGCACGCGGTCGCCGAGGTCCTCGGAGAGGGGCCGGTCCTTCCAGCCCACCATGTCCATCGCGCGCTCGAGGCACTCGTCGAGGCGGCAGCTGTAGAGGTGCTCGTCGTTGAGCTGCCAGAGGGTCTCGCCGGGACCCACGAGGTTCTTGAGGCGCAGCTCGCACGGGTCCATGCCGAGCTCGTCCGCCATCTCGTTGACGGCGGACTCCACGGCGAAGCAACCCTGCGTCGCGCCGTAGCCGCGGTAGGCGCCGCCCGGCGTGGTGTTGGTGTAGACCACGTCGTAGGAGAAACGGCTCGCCGCCACCGGGTTGTAGATCGGCAGCGCCTTTCCGCCCACGAGCGTGACCGTGGTGGTGCCGTGGTAGCCGTAGGCGCCGGCGTTGGAGAGGGCGTAGAGGTCGATGGCACAGATCGTGCCGTCGCGCCGCGCGCCCATGCGGACCTTGAGGACCATCTCGTGGCGCGTGTTGGAGCAGCTCATGGTCTCCGCGCGCGTGTAGGTGCACACGCACGGACGTCCGGTCTTCATCGCAGCAAAGGCGGCGAAGGGCTCGTTGCACCCGCTCTGCTTGGCGCCAAAGCCGCCGCCCACGCGCGGCTTGATGACGCGCACCTGGTGCTTGGGGATGCCGAGGGCGTTTGCCACCTGGCGGCGGATGTGGAAGGGCACCTGCGTGGAGCTCACCACGGTGAGACGGCCAAAGGCGTCGGTGTAGGCAAAGGAGCGGAACGTCTCCATCATGGACTGCTGCGTGGCCTGCGTGCGGTAGGTGCGCTCGATAACCACGTCAGAGGCGGCAAAGGCGGCCTCCAGGTCCCCGTGGACGCGCTCGCCGTGCGCCACGAGGTTGCGGCTCGGGTCTCCGGACTTGTCGCCGCCGGGCGTCCAATCATCCTCGTCATGGATGACGATTGCGTTGTCGAGCGCCTCCTCCACGTTAACGATGGCGGGCAGCTGCTCGTAGGTGACCTTCACGGCCTTAACGCCAGCGGCAGCCGCGGCCTCGGTCTCGGCCACGACCATGGCAACCTCGTCGCCCACGTAGCGCACGTGGCGGTCCAGGAGCACCGTGTCGTAGGGGCTTGGCTCGGGGAAGCTCTGACCAGCCAGGGTGAAGCGGTGGTGGGGCACGTCGTCCGGGCCAAAGATCGCCACGACGCCGGGAACCTCGAGCGCGCGGCTCTTGTCGATGTCCGTGACCAGCGCGTTGGCGTGGCGGCTGCGCACGAGCTTCACCACGAGGGCACCTTCGGGAGCGAGGTCGGCGGTGTAGACAGGCGCGCCGGAAAGAAGCGCTCCGGAGTCCTTCTTCGCCACGGGACGCGTGATCTGAGCGTGCGGGGTGCCCGACTCGGTGGTGGGATCGGCGGGCACTTCGCGCGGGGGCAGCTCACCGCCGTTTGCGTGGCGGGCGAGGAAGCGGCGGATGGCTCGCATCTGGCTTGCATAACCGGAGCAGCGGCAGAGGTTGCCGGAGAGGTAGCGGCGCATGGTCTCGTCGTCGGCGCCCGCGTGGGTGGCGTCGAGCGCGAGCACGGCCATCTCAAGGCCCGGCGCGCAGAAGCCGCACTGCTCGGCACCCTCCTCGGCGAGGCACTGGGCCAAGAGCTCGCGGCGGCCGTCGCGCATACCCTCGAGTGTGGTGACCTCATGGCCGTCCACGCGCGCCATCATGATGGAGCAGGAGAGCACGGGCTCGCCGTCCAAGAGCACGGTGCAGAGGCCGCAGTTGGAGGTCTCGCAGGCGCACTTGACGGACTTGTAGCCGTGGGCGCGGCAGAAGTCGAAGAGGGTCATGTCCGGACGGACGTCCTCGGAGAGCGCCACGCCGTTCAGGGTGAGGTTGATCTGCATCGCTTATGCCTCCTTCTCGACGAGGGGCTTCTTTGCGGCGCGCTTAACGGCGCGACGGACAAGCTCGGGAGCAACGGCGCGGCGCCACTCGGCGGTGCCGCGCAGGTCGTCACCAAAGTCCAGGCTCTCGGCGAGCTCGCAGACGGCGGAGAGCTCTTCGGGGGAGAACTCGGCGCGCAGCGGGATGCGCTCGCCGCCGGTCACGAGCGTGGCCTTCTTGGGACGTGCGCCCACGGTGACGTGCCAGGAGCCCTGCCAGCAGGCCGCCGCCGCGTTGAGTGCGGAGAAGTCCGTCGCCGCGTTGCGCACGGACTCAAAGGCGGCCTGGTAGCGATGCTTGCGCACGACGATGTGGGTGAGGACGTCGTTTCTCGCCCCGCGCTCCACAAAGGGAATGATGGGCATGGTGCCCGCTCCCTCGAGCTCGACCTCGGTGTCGAGCGCCAGCAGCGCCGTGACGATGTCGGAGAAGCCCATGCGCGCGTAGAGCGACCCTCCCACGGTGGCGAGGTTGCGGAACTGCGTTCCCACGATGTCACGGACCGCCTCGGTGAAGATGCCGCAGGTGGCGGCCTGGAAGCGCTTGTGGTTCTCGAGCTGGCCCAGCGTCACCATGGCGCCGATTCGAAACGCGCTCTCGGTCTCCTCGATCTTGTCGAGCCCGCAGTGGGAGAGGTCGATCCCGAGAGGGGCAACGCGATCGGCGAGGCGAAGCCACATCATGCCGCCGATCACCGTGGCCTGGCGGTTCTCCTGCAGGAGCTCATAGGCCTGCCGCGTTGTTCCGGGGCGAACGTACTTCTCAAAGGTGAGCACGTGTCCTCCTTATGGGTGTCTGATGGGAACTCCCTAAGAATACCGCAGGTAAGTGACGCTGCGGAGTGCGGCGTTATGCTTTCGATGACATAACGCATCCGGCTCGCGCGCACCCCGGTGCGACAACGCCTCAATGTGGGATATGGGCTACAATAGGCGACGTTTTGTCATTAAGTTGGGAGGGCTGGTGGACGAGAAGATCGTGGAGGCGCGCGGGGTCTCGCATGCGTACGTGCGCAGCCGGCCCACCCTGCGCAACGTCTCTCTTGACGTTTCCCCGGGAGAGCTTGTCGCCATCGTCGGAGAAAACGGGTCAGGAAAGACCACCTTCGCCCGCCATCTCAACGCTCTCATCCCGCTGCAGGAGGGCGAGCTTGAGGTGGCCGGACTCAACGCTTCGGACCCTGACGCCCTCTGGGAGCTCCGCCGGGCATGTGGCATGGTGTTTCAAAATCCTGAGAACCAATTCGTGTCCTCGGTGGTGGGGGAGGACGTGGCGTTTGGACCGCGCAACTTTGGGGCAAGCGAGAAGGATGCAAGCACGCTGGCCTTCTCGGCTCTTGTCGCGGTTGGTCTCGAGGGATTTGAGCGTCGTGACGTGCATGCGCTCTCCGGCGGCCAGCAGCAGCGCGTGGCGCTTGCCGGGGTGCTTGCGAGCGGTCCGCGGGTAATCGTGCTCGATGAGGCAACCTCGATGATTGACCCGCAGGGTCGAGACGACCTTGTGAGCGCGGTGCTCGCCGCTCGGTCGGAGCGCGGTGCCACCATTATCTGGATCACGCATGATATGGAGCTTGCCGCCCGGGCCGATCGCGTCGTGGTCATGCGCAATGGTGAGGTCGCGGCCACCGGCTCACCCGCTGACGTGCTGACCGACGAGGAGCTTCTTGCGTCGGCGGGCCTTGAGATGCCGCTCGTGGCACGCGCGTGGAAGGAGCTCGTCAGACTCGGAGGCGTCCAGGGTCCCGCTCCGGTAACCGTGGAGGGGCTGGTGAGCGCCCTGTGTATGTGAGCCTTGAGGACGTCTCCTTGGCCTACGAGGGGGCGCCGGGCGAGAAGGTCCTTGCGCTTGACGGCGTCACGCTTGCCTTTGACGCAGGCGTCACCGGCGTGATGGGTCGGACGGGATCTGGCAAGTCAACGTTGCTCGAGGTGCTTGCCGGTGCGCTTAGGCCCGATTCGGGGCGTCTTCTCGTGGACGGACGTGATGCGCTTCATGGTGACGCGGTAAGAGGTTTTTCTGGTCAGATAGGGCTTGTCTTCCAGATTCCTGAGCGTCAGTTCTTTGAGCCCACGGTTGAGCGAGAGGTGAGCTTTGGCCTGCTCGCGCGTGGCATTTCTCCGCGCGAGGCACGACGTAGGGCCTCCCATGCCTTTGGGCTTCTGGGCCTTTCTCTCGATGGGCTGGGCAGGCGCTCTCCGTTTGCGCTCTCCGGCGGCCAGCAGCGACGCGTTGCCATTGCCTCCGTACTCGCGATGCGCCCCCGTTTGCTTCTTCTCGACGAGCCCACGGCGGGACTTGACCCGCGTTCTCGCGAGGCCTGTCTTTCTGCGATTTGCTCGGCGGCTGATGACGGGGCAACTGTTGTGGTTGCAAGCCACGACGCCAACGCCTTGGCCCGTGTGGCCGGTAGGGTAGTGACGCTTGAGGACGGGCGCGTGACGCTTGACGGTCCCGTTCGTGACCTTCTGGGCAACGCCGACCTCATGGGGGCGCACGGTCTTGAGGCGGCGTGCGCGGCCCGCACCGCAAGGGCGCTCAGGCGCTCCGGCGTGGTTGTTGCGGGCTCTCCGCTCACGGCCGAGGAGCTCGCTGCCGCCATTGTTTTGGGGAGGGCGTTATGAGGTCGATGTCCGGCTACATGTGGGCGGACTCGCCGCTTCACAGAGCTCCCGCCGTGGCAAAGCTCGTGGGACTTCTCTTCTGCGTTGCTCTTGTCGTTTTGGCGTCGAGTCCGCTTGAGCTAGCCGCCGTCGCCCTTGGCGTTGCCACGCTCGTTGCCGTCTCGCGGGTCGGGTGGCGTGACGCGGCGCGCGCGGCATGGGCCCTTCGCTGGTTTCTCCTTGTGGTTCTTGTGCTTAACGCGCTGCTCTTCAGTGATGTTGACCCAATCTTCGTTCTTGGTCCCGCTCACCTTACAGCGGCGGGGCTTGCGCAGGGTGCGCGCATCGTCGTGCGCACGCTGCTCATTCTCGTGCTGGGCACGCTACTCACGGCTACGACGCGCCCTCAGGAGCTCGTTTCGGGCGTGCGGTCGGTTTTGAGTCCGCTTGCGCGCCTGGGTCTTCCCGTTGAGGTCGTGGCGCTCGCCGTCGGCGTAACCGTTCAGTTTGTTCCCACCCTTCTGCGCGAGAGCCGCCAGCTCATGCGTGCGCAAGAGATACGTTGCAGTGGTGTTGCTACTCGTGGTATTATGCGACGCGCCGTCAGCTATATTCGACTGTTGATTCCCATGTTTGTGTCTGCCATCCGCCGTGCCGATGAGCTTTCTGCTGCTATGGAGGCACGTGGATACCGTCTGTCCACGCCGCGCGGCTCTGACGGAAGGGTAGAAAGGAAGGTTCGCTGATGAGCCAGGTCAAAAGGATTGTCATCGCCGCGGTTTGCGCGGCGCTTTGCATCGTGCTGCCGATGGCCTTCCATTCCATTCCCAATGCGGGCGCCACATGGCTGCCCATGCACATTCCCGTCATGATCTCTGGACTTGTTGCCGGTCCCGTGGCGGGTGCCGTCACCGGCCTGCTCGGTCCTGTGCTCTCTAGCCTGCTCACCGGCATGCCTGCGGCGCCCATGGTGGTGCCCATGACCTGCGAGCTGCTCACCTATGGTCTGGTTGCTGGCCTGCTCTCCACGTTCGTGCGTACTGGCATCATTACTGTTGACCTCTACGTCTCGCTTATCGGCGCGATGATCGCGGGGCGCGTTGTCAATGGCGTGCTGCGCGCGCTCATCTTCTCGCCCGGTGCCTACTCGCTCGAGGCGTGGCTTGCCGCCTCGTTCTTCACGAGCCTCGTGGGCATTGTTCTGCAGTTTGCCGTTGTGGTCCCTATCGTGGTCTCTCTTGAGCGGGCCGGACTCGTTCCGCCCCGCTACCCGGAGGAGTAGCTGGGTGCGTTCCGTCGGTTATCAGCGCCTGTTTGGCGGTGATTTCCGACCCGCGAGCCGCCGTGCACCGAGGAAAATCCGGTTGTAGGTCGTTTCAGCCGAGAACGCTAAGTACTACCCACGCGGTCGCATTTTCTACCTGCGGCTCCGCAAGCGTTTTTTCTTTGATACTCCGGCTTCTTCTGTAAAACAACCTACAACCGGATTTTTGCCCTCAGGAAGGCCTCTAGGCAGCCTTTCCTACCCGTTCGAGAAGGCTGCCGAGCCTCATCACGCAGTAAAGCGCGCCCGCTACGGCAATGACGCCGCCGACCGCGCCCACGAGGCTCACGCCAGGCCCGTCGCAGACGACTCCACCCACGATGGAGCCGGTCCCAATGCCCACGTTGAAGAGCCCCGAGAAGATTGACATGGCCACGGCGGATGCCTCCTCTGAGGTGATTCGTATGACCTCGGCCTGTGCGGCAACGTTGAACGCCGTGGCGGAGATGCCCCAGACGATGCAGGTCACAAGAGGACCGATCACCCACCCGGCAAGGGGCAGAAGGATGAACAGCGCGGCAGAGACCCCGATCATGGCGGCAGAAAGGAAGGCGCGACGATGCCCGTCGAAGAATCGGGCAAAGAGCCAGCTTCCCGCCAGTCCCGCCACGCCAAAGATCGTGAGCGCCGCGGTGATGAGGACGTCGGGCATCTGCGCCACCTGCTGGAGGAACGGCTCGATATAGCTATAGCCGGTGTAGTAGCCGGTGGCATAAAGAATCGTTGCGAGGTAGAGGCCAATGAGGGGCCGGTTGTGCGCTAGCTCGGGCAGACGAGAGAGCGTAAAGGGCTCGCTCCTCTTCAGTCTGGGGAAGAAGGCGAGGAGCGCGAGCAGCGCCAGGAGCGCGGCAGCCGCGACGCAGACGAACGTCATGCGCCAGCCGAGCGCGATGCCGAGGGCTCGTCCCAGCGGCAGGCCAAAGATCATGGCGACCGAGGTTCCCGTGACGATCATCGACATTGCCAGCGAGGAGCGCTCCGGAGCTGCCACGCGAACGGCAAAAGGCGAGGCCACGGACCAGAAGATTGCGTGCGCGGCCGCCACCACAAGGCGGGAGGCTACGAGCAACTCAAAGGTGGGCGCCACAGCAGAACCAACCTGGCCTGCGGCAAAGACCGCGAGCACGCATATGATGAGCGCCTTGGGAGAGATGCGGCTGGCAGCGATCATGAGCGGAAGCGAGAGCAGCGCCACGGCCCAGGCGTAGATGGAGACCATAAGACCCGCCCCCGACTCGCTGAGCGAGAACGCCTCAGCAATGTCGGTAAGCAGCCCGATGGGCACAAACTCCGAAGTGTTGAGCAGAAACGCCGAGAGCGTGAGGGCAAGAAGCGGCAGGAGCTCGCGGGCAGAGATCGGGGTCTTGGCGGGGGCGCTGGGCATGGACGTCCTTTCGTTGCGTGTGGTTCGCGCGTGACTATAGCGCAACGAGGCACGTAAGGCGCGTTGTCCGTATAATGGTTCAGCCAATCATCACGGAAAGGAAGCTCATGACGCGCGTCGCACTTCTTTTTGGTGGCATCTCCACCGAGCACGACATCTCGCGCAAGTCTGCGGACAACGTCATCTCGGCGCTTGGCGACCGCTTTGACCTCGTCCTCATTGGAATCACACGAGAAGGACGATGGGTCCTTTGCCCCACCGGAACCAACGTCATCTCCGATGGGTGGGACGTCGACGGCGCCTGCTCGTCCGTCGTCGTCCTTCCCGGGCGCGGCCTTGCCGTCGTCGGCTCTGACGGTGACCTGAATCCACTGGCAGTTGACGTTGCCTTTCCCGTGCTGCACGGTCAGGGCGGCGAGGACGGAACCGTCCAGGGCGCCCTTGAGGTCGCGGGCGTGCCGTACGTGGGGTGCGGCGTCATGGCCAGCTCCGTCTGCATGGACAAGGACGCCGCGCATCGTATTGCCGCCGCGGCCGGAGTTCGCTCCCCGCACTGCGAGGTGCTCTGGCGCGGCTGCTCCCCACAGGACCGCGAAGGCGCCGTCGAGGCCTGCGGAGGCTTCCCCGTCTTTGTGAAGCCCGCGCGCGGCGGCTCCTCGATCGGCGTTTCTCGCGCGGAGGATCCCTCCTCCTATGCCGAGGCCCTTGACGCGGCATTTGCCCTCGATAAGAAAGTTGCCGTAGAGGAGGCCATCACCGGCGTCGAGGTTGGTTGTGCCATTACCGGCGACGCCGTATTTGGCACCAGCATGGGTGAGGTAGACGAGATCGTTGTCTCGGGTGGCGGTTTCTTCCGCATCCACCTTGAGAAGAACCCGGGCGAAAACACGCAGCTCCGCTGCCCCTCGGATCTTCCCGAGGATGTCCTTGCCCGTGTCCGAGCCGCCGGCACCGCCGTCTACGAGGCGCTCGGCTGCGAGGGGCTCGCTCGTGTCGACCTCTTTGTGACGCCTGAGGGCGAGGTCGTCTTCAACGAGGTCAACTCGATGCCCGGCCTCACGTACTACTCGCGCTTCCCGCAGATGATGCGCGTTGCCGGACACGAGCTCGGTGACGTGCTGGAGGCTCTTGTCAACGATAGACTCACGCGTCGATAGCGCGGTTAGGGGGTTAGGTTATGGCACCGTCTTCCATGGGGCGTCACAGCGCGCCTTCCGATGATCACCGTTCTCGACGCACTGCGATTGCCGTGGTGGTAGCGGTCTTCGCTGTTGTGGCCGTTGCAGTGGGAACCTGGTTTGCGCTCTCCTCGCGTGGAAGCTCGGATGTCTCCGCCAACCAGGGCGAGCAGGTGACACAAGAGGAGCAGCAGTCTCCCTCCGCAGACGAGCAGACCTCCGGTGAGAACGGCGAGTCCGCGCCCGAGACCGAGGAGAGTCAGACCGAGGGCGAGAAGGACGAGAGCAGCCCCGAGGGCACGGATAACGAGTCCGGGACCCCGGAGGGCGTGAGCGAGGAGGTCACCGAGAAGATGGCGTCCATGACGCTCGAGCAGAAGGTGGCGCAGCTTTTCATCGTGCGCCCGGAGGCTCTGACCGGGGTGGGGCAGGTTACCGCCGCGGGCGAGACGACGCGCTCAGCGCTTGCCGACATGCCCGTCGGCGGCATCGTCTACTTTGCCGATAACCTCATCGATACCGACCAGACCATGCAGATGCTCTCCAACACCATGTCCTACGGGATGGAGGCAAACGGCCTTCCGCTCTTCCTGTGCGTTGACGAGGAGGGCGGCACCGTCTCGCGCGTGGGAGGAAACCCCGGCTTTGGCGTTGACAACGTCGGCAACATGAGCGCAGTTGGCGCCACCGGAGACACCGAGCACGCCTACGAGGTGGCAAAGCACATTGGCACCTATCTTGACTACCTCGGCTTCAACGTGGACTTTGCCCCGGATTCCGACATTGCCAACAACCCCGACGGCACGATGGGCCTGCGTTCCTTTGGCGCGACGGCAGACGTTGTGTCGCCGATGGTCGCCGCTCAGGTGCGCGGCTTTAAGGATGCCGGCGTTCTCTGCTCGGCCAAGCACTTCCCGGGAATCGGAGGTGCCCTGGGAGACTCTCACGACGCGCGCATCTATTCCGAGAAGACCCTGGATGAGATTCGCTCCGAGGAGCTTCTCCCGTTTGAGGCCGCCATTGAGGAGAACGTCCCGTTTGTGATGGTGGGGCACCTCTCGATGCCAAACGTCACGGGCGACGACGATCCCGCCTCCATCTCGAGCGAGATCGTGACCGACCTCCTGAGAGACGAGCTTGGCTACGAGGGGATCATCATCACCGATTCGATGGGCATGGGCGCGGCGACCGACTCTCTGCCCGTGGAGCGCCTTGGCGTGGAGCCTCTGCTCGCAGGTGTTGACATGGTGCTCATGCCGGCGGACTTCCAGGCCGCCTACCAGGGGGTGCTCGACGCCGTTGCCTCCGGGGAGCTTACCGAGGAGCGCATCGACGAGTCCGTCGCCCGCATCCTCGCCGTCAAGCTCGAGCGCCTGTAGCACCCGTCCGGGCGCGGGGAACGTACCTTCC
Organism: uncultured Olsenella sp.; assembly: GCA_949291295.1. Taxonomy (GTDB): domain Bacteria; phylum Actinomycetota; class Coriobacteriia; order Coriobacteriales; family Atopobiaceae; genus Thermophilibacter. The sequence goes on along the minus strand of CASEVE010000002.1, from coordinate 86,442 downwards.
GGAAGTGCGCTTCGCGAAACTTCCTACAGGTACGTTCCCCGCGCCCTAGCCGTATCCCCAATGCCATGCGCAGACGCAAGGTTCAACAGAGATAACAACAGGCCCTCGCCCTTCTCGTAGGAAGTTTCGCGCAGCGCACTTCCGAAGAGAAGGGCGAGGGCCGTCAGTTAGACGGGTTAGTTCTTCTCGATTCGCATGCAGCGCATGGCGTTCAAGATGGCAATCATGGCAACGCCCACGTCACCAAAGACGGCGAGCCACATGCCGGCGATTCCAACTGCCGCGAGGGCGAGGATCGCGACCTTGACGCCCAGGGCAAAGATGATGTTCTGCCATACGATGCGCATGGTCTTTCTCGCCACGCGCATGGCCTGCGCGATCTTGGAGGGACGGTCGTCCATGAGGACCACGTCAGCGGCCTCGATTGCGGCATCGGAGCCCATGGCGCCCATGGCTATGCCCACGTCGGCGCGCGTGAGGACGGGCGCGTCGTTGATGCCGTCTCCCACGAAGGCCAGGCGCGCGCCGTCCTTCTCGCCTGCAAACAGACGCTCGACGACATCGACCTTGTCCTGCGGCAGCAGCTGAGCGCGCACCTCGTCGATTCCCAGCTGCTCCGCCACGGCCTGCGCAACGTCGCTCCTGTCGCCCGTGAGCATGACGCACCTCTTTACGCCCGCAGCGTGGAGGTCGTGAATCGCAGCCTTTGCGTCCTCTTTGACCACGTCGGCAATGACGATGTGACCCACGTACGCACCGTCCACGCTCACGTGCAAGATCGTGCCCGCAAGGTCGCAGTCATGCCAGGTGGCGCCGTGCTGCGCCATGAGCTTGTCGTTGCCAACAAGGATGACGTGCTCGTCTACGCGCGCCGAGACGCCGTGTCCGGACTCCTCGCTTACCTCCGAGATGCGCGCCTGGTCAATCTTTCCGGAGTACGCTGCGCGTACGGAGACCGCGATGGGGTGGTCCGAGAAGGCCTCGGCGTAGGCGGCGTTGCTGAGCACGTAGTCGGGGTCAACGCCCGCCTCGGGATGGATGGCCACCACATTGAAGGTGCCGCTCGTGAGAGTTCCGGTCTTGTCAAAAACCACGGTGTCAACGTGGGCGAGAAGCTCGAGGTAGTTGGAGCCCTTGACGAGGATGCCCAGGCGCGACGCGCCGCCGATGCCGCCGAAGAAGCTAAGCGGCACAGAGATCACGAGCGCGCACGGGCAGCTCACCACGAGGAAGGTGAGGCCGCGCAGCACCCAGTCCGACCAGGCGCCCATCCCAGCGAGCGGTGGAATGACCGCGAGCGCCAGCGCCGAGAGGGTGACTGCCGGTGTGTAGATGCGGGCGAAGCGCGTAATGAAGTTCTCGGTGCGGGCCTTCTTCTCGCTGGCGTTCTCAACGAGCTCGAGAATGCGCGAGACCGTCGACTCGCCAAAGGGCTTGGTGGTGCGGATGTGCAGCATGCCGGTCATGTTGACGCAGCCGGAGATAACGTCTGCCCCCGGCTTTACGTGGCGAGGGATGGACTCGCCGGTAAGCGCGGCGGTATCGAGCTGGCTTGCGCCCTCTACGACGATGCCGTCGATGGGCACGCGCTCGCCCGGTTTGACCACGATGGTTGTGCCGGGAGCCACCTCGGCGGGGTCAACCTGCACGAGCGTCCCATCCTTCTCGACGTTTGCGTAGTCCGGGGCTATGTCCATCATGGCCGCGATGGACTTGCGGCTCTGACCCACGGCATAGCTCTGGAAGAGCTCGCCCACCTGGTAGAAGAGCATGACCGCTGCGCCTTCCGCCATGTGGGGGTCGGTCTCGGGGAAAAAGACCATGGCAAAGGCGCCAAGGGACGCCACGGACATGAGAAACGCCTCGTCAAAGGGATCGCCGCGACGGATGTTGCGCGCCGCCTCGAGGAGAGTCTTGTATCCCGCGATGAGGTAGGGAATGAGGAAGAGGACAAAGCTCGCATAGACGTCACCGGGCGTGCCAAAGAGCGTGGCGAGAACCCCGGTCTCCTCGACGACTAGCACCACGGCAAAGATGACGAGGGCAACTATGATGCGGTTTCTCCACCGCCTCTGCTTCTTGTTCACAACAGCTCCTCTGTTAAAACGGGACGTGTTATTTCTCTCAGACGTTTGGGGACGGGTTATTCCTCTCAGAGATTTTGGGACAGGTTTACGCTGAGCCTGCGGCCTCTCAGGGGTGGTTGAATAAAACCTGTCCCAAAATCTCTGAGAGGAATAACCCGTCCCCAAACGTCTGAGAGAAATAACACGTCCCGAAACTGCTAGCGGATGATCTCGCAGTCGGGCTCGATCTTGGCGGTGAGGGCGACCACGCTGTTGAGCACGTCGTCGAATCGGTCGTCGGCTGCGCTGAGCGTGAGCTTCTGCGTCATGAAGTTCACGGAGACGGCCTCGACGCCGTCGAGTTTGGCGAGCGAGTCCTGGAGCTTGCGCGCGCAGTTGGCGCAGTCGATCTCGTCGAGCCTGAATGTCTTGCGCATCTCTTTCCTTTCCGATGATACGAAGGGACTGTCCCTTCGTATCATTCGCAGATGTGGGAGAGGCCTTGGTTGAGCATGGTGTAGACGTGGTCGTCCGCCAGAGAGTAGACCACGTTGCGTCCGTCTCGCTGGAACTTCACGAGGTGCGACTGCTTGAGGGTGCGCAGCTGGTGGGAGACGGCGCTTTGGGTGGTTCCGGTCTGCTCGGCAATGTCTGCCACGCAGAGCTCTCGGCCCATGAGGGCAAAGAGAATCTTGATGCGCGTGGTGTCGCTGAAGACCTTGAAGAGGTCGGCGAGGTCGTAGAGCAGCTCCTCGTCGGGCATCTCGTCGGGCTTCTCGCCAATGGTGAGCTCGTCTGCCATGGCACTCCTTTCAATGAATGTATGAGCATACGCTCATATGATTCTTAGTAATGATTATATGAGCATGTGTTCATATGTCAACAGTTATTCGGGAAAGTCACATCAAGACGGATGAACCCTCCCAAACCAACGTTTAGCGAGAAAAACGTGGGCTCAAGAGGGCTTGGCAGAAACGAAAGAGGCGGCGCCTACGCAAACTCGATCTCGCCAGTCTTTGCGTCCATGGACTTCACGATGGCGAGCGACTCCACCTGATACCCGCGTCGGCGCAGCTCATCGCCGCCGGGCTGGAAGCCCTTCTCGATGGCGATGCCGATGCCCTCCACGATAACACCGGCCTCGTCGCAGATCTGGAGCAGGCCGTTCATCGCACAGCCCATGGCCATGAAGTCGTCGATGACGAGCACGTGCTCGCCGGGGGTGAGGAAGCGCTTTGCCACGATGACGTCATACTCGCGGCCCTTGGTATAGCTCTTGATGCGGGTGCGCCACTGGTCGCCGTCCAGGTTCTTGGACTCGGTCTTGCGCGCAAACACCACGGGCACGCCGCCAAAGTGCGTTGCCGCAACGCAGGCGATGCCAATGCCAGACGCCTCGATCGTGAGGATCTTGTCTATGCGCTTGCCGGCAAAAAGGCGTGCCCACTCGGCGCCCATGTGGTCGTAGAGGGCCACGTCGCACTGGTGATTGAGGAAGTTGTCGACCTTGAGGACGTTGCCCTCGCGAACGATGCCGTCCCTACGGATGCGGTCCTCAAGCTCAAGCATGCGCGTGCCCCTCTCGTCTCTTGGCTGTTGCTGCAACCATTATGCACGCTTGTCACGCGGCGCGCGGCGAGAAACGCGGCGAGAAACGCGCGGCGCCACGCTAGTACGTGCGCCTTCCGCCAAAGAGGGGCATGCGGGGCAGACGTCCGCGGTACGGGCTGACGAAATCCTCGTCGCCAATCTGTTCTGCCGCCTCGACCTCGGGGGAGACGCTCTCCACCACGCCGTTGGGAACGTCGGCCACGGGCATGTCGGTGATGTCGGGCACGGGCACGACGGTGGCCACGGGGCGCTCCTCGCCGACTGCTGTCGCCGCGGCCTCGGCCTTCTCGCGGTAGCGCACCATCATGTCGCGCTGAAGCTCCACGACGCTTGGCGGCGCCCAGATGAGCGCGTTGGCGCCGGCGGCAATGGTTGCGGCGGAAGCATCGTCGTCGCGTCCCCCGGTGGCGATGATGGGAAGCGCGGGAAAGGCGGCGCGCAGCTCGGCGATGACCTCGGATGTGCGCCTTCCAGCGGCCACGTTGATGATGCGCGCCCCGGCCTGGACCTTCTCGGCGGCGTCGTTGTCAAAGCGCGTGATGGTGGCAATCACGGGGATGTCCACCGTGGAGACAACCTGCCCCACCATCTCGGGAGTTGCGGGGGAGTTGAGCACCACGCCCGCGGCCCCCTGCATCTCTGAGACGGCGGCAAGCTCCGCGGCGCGCCGGCCCGTGGTGGTGCCACCGCCGACCCCCACGAAAAGCGGCGCCTCGGCCACGGTGAGCAGGGCGGCGGTGATGGCAGGCTGCGCCGTGAAGGGGTAGACGGCAAAGATGGCGTCTGCGTTGGAGTTTCTGATGGCGGCAACGTCGGTGGAGTAGAGCAGCGTCCTGATGCGACGGCCAAAGAGCGTAAATCCGTTGCACTGCTCGTAGCTTTCCGGCACGCGCAGCGCGGCCTTGCGCAGGCGACCCTCGATGGGAGCCGGTCCGTCCGCTGCAGGCACGAGCTCGTGCGGAGCGTGTCCCACCTCAAAGATGCCGTGCCCTATGAGGTGGGTGTCCTGCTCGGAGGCATGGTTCTTCTCGATGCTCTGACTATCCATGGGGCCTCCTGGGTCTCGTCAAGGTTCAGCCACTGTTTTGTTCCCCCAAAACCCCGTGCGTATTCACGCGACAAGAGAGAAAGCGGCTTCGGATTGCTGCGCCGTGGCGAGAAGGTCGTGCGCGCCGACCTACTCTTCGGTCTCAAACTCCGCGGCAACCTCGCGCAGGAGCTCGCGGATGGGCAGGTGCTGCGGGCAGGCGCGCTCGCAGGCGCCGCAGCCGACGCACTCCGAGGCCAGGCCGTGGCCGTGGCCCGTGTGGACCGCCTTGTAGTAGAAGCCGGCGGAGTCCTCGCCGTAGGCGCGCTTGGCGTTGAGGCAGGAGAAGACGTCGGGGATGTTGATCTTCTTGGGGCAGCCGTCCACGCAGTAGCGGCATGCGGTGCACTCCACGGTGTTCTGGCCGCGCAGGATCTGCGTCACGCGGGCAATGGCCTCGCGCTCGGCGTCCGAGAGCGGCTTGAGCGGGGAGAACGTGGCCACGTTATCGGCGATCATCTCGGGTGTTCCCATGCCGGAGAGCACCATCTCAACGCCCGGCAGACCCGCGGCGAAGCGCAGCGCGTAGCTTGCGGGCGAGCCGTCGCCCACGCCGGCGAGCACCTCGCGTGCCTCGTTGGGCAGGTTGACAAGGCGTCCGCCCTTGACGGGCTCCATCACGATGATGGGCTTGCCGTGTGCGGCGGCAACCTCGGCGCACTCGCGGCTCTGGATGACGCCGTTCTCCCAGTCGAGGTAGTTGATCTGGAGCTGGACAAACTCCACGTCCGGGTGGTCGGTCAGGATGCGGTCGAGAAAGGCGGCGTTGCTGTGGAACGAGAAGCCCACGTGGCGCACGAGTCCGGCGTCGCGCGCGGCAAAGGCCTCCTCGTAGGCGTGCTCGCGCTGGTACTTCTCGTAGTTTCCCATGCCCTGCGAGTGCATGAGGTAGAAGTCGAAGTACTCCACGCCGCACGCGCGCAGCTGGTCCTCGATGAGCGGGCGGATGTCCTCGCGGCGCTCAAATCCGTTGGGGGAGAGCTTGTCTGCGAGAAGAAACTCCGAGCGGTCGTGGCGCGAGGTGAGCGCCTGCGCGAGCGCCGGCTCGGAACCACCGGAGTGATAGGGACGCGCGGTGTCAAAGTAGTTGAGACCGCCGTCGAGAAACGCATCGACCATCTGCGAAAACGTTGCAACGTCAACGGTGCCGTCCTCGAGCTTGGGCAGGCGCATGCAGCCAAAGCCGAGCTTTCCCTTGGCATCCTCAAACGGCGCGACACGTGCGGTCTCAGTGGTCATGGGGTCCCCTCTCCCTTGAGTTCTCTGGAAGACATTCTACGTCTTCGCCTGCAGTTGCTACAGCGCAAACTGAATGAGCTTTATCGCCGCCACGGCGATGGAGCTCACGGCAACGATGCCCTTGAGCAGCGGGGCGTTGATCCTATGCGCGTTAAAGCTGCCGAGAAGAACGCCCGCCCCGTGTGCCAGCAGCGCCACGGGAAGAAGCCCCCCACACCTCGGCGGAGACCCCGCCACCAAAGAGGTAGCCCACCGTTGCGGGAACAGCGATGGCCACGGAGTCCAGAAGGGCCATGCCCACCGCCATGCGCGGGCCCACCCCCATGAGCATGAGGATGGGCACCACGAGCACAGGGCCGCCCGCGCCCGAGGCCGCGCAGACCACGGCGGTCACGGCGCCCACGACAAAGAGGCGCCCGGTCGCCGGGAGGGAGGCGGGGGCATCCTCGTCCTTCTCGCCCGCGCGCATGCGGAGAAGGACGGAGGCCCCCGAGCCGAGCACCACAAGGTAGAGGATCACGGTCAGCACATCGGCCGGCAGGATGAGCCCAATCTGGGTACCCGCGAGCGCACCGAGAAAGCTCCCCGCGAGAAGGCCCAGGCTCGCGCGCAGCAGCAGGTCGCCGGTGCGACGGTAGGCGGGGCAGCCCAGCGTGCCGGACACGACGAACGCCGCAAAGGAGAGCGCGAGGCCCTCCACGGGAGCGAGGCCGAGAAACCCGGCGTAGAACATCGGCAGCAGGAAGCCGGCTATCCCCGTGAGCCCCACGCAGGCGCCCACGAGCGCGTTGGCGGCGGCGACGAGCGCGAGCGTCCCCGTGCCCACTACGCCCCCACCCCGCCCTTCTCGGCCTTGCGTGTGGCTGCGTCGGCAAGCTCGTCGAGGTAGGCCTGGTAGTTGGTGGCGCGCGCCATGATGGCGGCCTCGTCGAGCGTGAGGACCTCGCGGTCGCGCATGACGAGCTGGCCGTCCACGACCATGTCGCGCACGTCGGCGGCACCCGCGCATTCCACGAGGGTGTTCACCACGTTGCCCGTGGGGTACATGCCGGGGTTCACCAGGACCACGGTGATGAGGTCGGCCACGGCGCCGAGCTCGACGGTGCCAGCCCCCTTGGTGCCCATGAAGGCCGCGCCGTTCTCGGTGGCCATGTTGACGATGGCGCGCGCTGGCATGACGGCGGGGTCGGCGATGGGCACGCCGTGGGTGACGTTCATGATGGAGCGGAAGAGGCGCATCTCGGCCCAGAGGGAGAGGCCGCCGTGGGCCGCGCCGTCGGTGCCGAGGCCCTCGACGACGCCGCGGGAGCGAAGGCTCGGGGTCTCTGGCGTAGCCTTGGGGCAGTTGGAGAACGGGCAGTGGCAGACCTTGACGCCACGCTCAACGAGGATGTTCTTCTCGACCTCGGAGAGCATGAGGCAGTGCGCGCCGAGGAAGCGATCGGAGAGCACGCCGCCCAGGTGCTCGAGGTACTCGAAGGGGCGCACGCCCTGGTTCTGGAGGGTGTAGTTGACCTCGGCCGCGTACTCGTTCATGTGGGCCTGGATGAGGGCACCGCGCTCGTTGGCATGCTCTGCCGTGCGGCGGATGAGCTCCTCGGAGCAGCTCATGAGCGCGCGCAGGGCGTAGGCCACGCGGATGCGACCGCCCGCGGCGCCGTCCCAGCGCTCGTAGAGCTCGTCGGCGGCGGCCACGGCCTCGTCGGTCGTGGTGGCGATGGAGGCGGGAAGGCCCGGCTGGTCCATCGTGGAGACGGAGAGCGTGGCGCGCAGGCCCGCGGCATCGTAGACGGAGGCGGCCTCGTCCATGAAGTAGCTGCCGGCATCCACGAGCGAGGTGGTGCCGCTCTTGATCATCTCGAGCGCGGAGAGCTCGGCCGAGAGGCGCATGAGCTCGGGGGTGAGCGTGGACTCGAAGGGCAGCATGATGCGCGTCCAGATCATGGGGAGCTCGTCGAGGACGCGACCCTTGAGCAGCTGCTGGCCGGTGTGGGTGTGACAGTCCACGAGGCCGGGCATGACGAGCTTGCCGCGACCGTCGATGCGCTCGGCGGCCTCGAGGGTGGCGTCCGACTCGGCGTCCGCCGCGCTCAGCAGGGCGATGCGGCCCTCGGCCACGCCCACGGTCTGGTGGCGGGTCACACCTGCGGCGTGGGGGAGCAGGACGGTCGCGTCCGTAATGAGAATGTCAAACATGGTTGCCTCCTGATTCAAAAGGGGACAGATGTTACGAAGGGACTGTCCCTTCGTAACATCAGATGGCGCCGGTGAGGGTGAGCAGGAGCTGGGAGATGATGGCGGTGATCACAAAGGAGCCCGTCATGAAGACGATGCCCACGACCACCATCTTCCAGCCCTGACGTGCGAAGAAGCCAAGCTGGTCCGCCACGCCGATGCCGGCGAACGCGCCCACGAGCGCGAGCGGTGCCGTGAGGTTGATCACGCCCACGGAGGCTATGACGAAGTCGCGCACGGGGCTCCAGGGGCCGGCGACGAGCAGGCCCAGAATCGAGACGTAGGCCACGATGGGAAGCTTGAGCGGGATGAGCTTGGTGCACGCCATGCCCGCAAGCGACAGCGCCACGAGGATGAGGATGCCCGGCAGGCTCTCCACGATGCCCACCTGAAAGCCCACGAGGTTGGCAAGCGCGATGCCCACCGCGGAGACCGCAAAGAGAAACGCCCATTCGATGCTGCGCACGCTACTCACCGTCCTTCTCGGTTGCGTCCTTCTTGCTGGCTGCAGCCTCGCGCTCGGCGAGAACCGCGGAGGGCTCGTGGCGCAGCGCCGCGAAGCGCGGCTCAAGCGTCCGGTACAGCCACTGCGCAAGCGGCAGGGCAACAAACATGGCCAGGTAGACGCCATCGATGCCGGCGATGGTCTGGCTCGCGGAGGCGAGTGCGGTGATCTGGTCCGCCTGCGCGGGGTAGATTGCGCCAAGCACGCCCGTGGCCGCCGCCATCATGATGCCCGCACCCACGCCGGCGGCAAGTCCCAGCGACAGCGGATCAAAGAGGCCAAACGCCGCCACGAGGCTGGCGAGAAGCCCAAAGTAGATGGTTCCGAGCATGCCGCCCACCACGTAGATGGCAAGGCTGCCCTTGGCCTCGGGGCTCTCCGCGCCGTAGACGTCGGTGGTCACGGCGAGGTTGGTCTCGCGGTTGATGGAGCTTGCGGCGCCGATGGTCTCGCGCTTGAGGCCGAGTGCCAGCGCCACGGGCACGGCGATGAGGATCGTGAGGATGTCACCAAAGGCGTGGGCAAAGAGCGCCGGACCCGCCGAGATGACGGTATCGAGCGAGGCGCCCGCGTTGATGCCGAGCTTGGCAATAAAGGGGCAGATGGCCACGATCACAAGCTTGGAGGCCGCCTTCACCTCGGGGGTCTTGAAGACCTTGGCCACGCTCGGGCCGGAGAGGATGCCCAGGATGAGCGAGTAGAAGATGGGGGAGAGGATGAGGGTTCCCGGGCCCATGGGGATGGAGATCTGTCCGATGGCGCTTGCTATCACGGCAAACACCAACGCCACGAGATAGATTTTTCATTCCGCGCGGATGCGTTCCGCAAGAGACGCGTAGGGCATGAGGCTCCTCTCGCCGATGTGGTCTGTGCGCGAAGAGCATAGCACGCGCGCTTGCGCCGCTCGTCAGGTGGGGCGCGTTTCGTTATCAGCTAGTAAAGCCCAAAGATCATCTCGAGGGAGTCATCGAGCTCCCCCTCGTCGACAACCCACGTGCCGTCCTCGAGCTCGAGCGTAAAGGTGTACGTGTAACTGTAGGTCTCGTCATAGGTTGCGATGACCTCATCTACCAGAGCCGCCACGTACGCGCGCTGCTCCTCCGTTGGCATTGCGTCGTCACGGCCCCAAAGATCGCTCTCAAGCAGGTACTCGCCATATGTGTCGTGGAGCTCCCAGAAGAGCGCGCTGGCGTCAAGGGAGGCGATGTCGGCATATGCCGAGGCGGTCCCATCGTCGTAGGCATAGGCGTATCCCGCCTCGGCGCTCGAGCTCGCAAGGACAAAGCTCGCGAGCGTATCTGCGTCAATGCCAAGCTCCGATGCGCTGTAGCCGTCCATCTCAAGGCACTTCTCCTCAAAGTACGTGGCGATGCGCTCGTGGAGCGGGCCCGATTCCGTGTTGGCGAGAAGTGCGTCCAGCCGCTCCTCGAGCGCGCCTGCGGCGGCAAGGTCATCGTCGGTCTGCTCGGGAAGGTAGTCCTCGACGTCGGAGTTGCCCCAGTCTTCAAAGCCATCGCCAAAGAGCGCGTCGCCGAGACCTTCCGCCGCCTCTTCCGCACCCTCGACCGCGCGCTCCACAAGGCTTGCGGCACAGCTCACAAGCGAGGACCCAAAGCTCAGGAGGATGATGAGAACAACGATGACGCGCGTGACGACGCGCCGGTCCTTCTCCGTTCTTTGCTGGACGCTGCCCTTCGAGCGGTCGCTGCCGTCTGCGGATACCGCTGGCTCTGGCTTTTGCCGCGGTCTGCGGCGGGGCTTATCGATGGAGGGGGCATCGTAGTCGTGACCGCGCGTGGTGGGCGCCTGGTAGTTGTCCTCAGGCTTGTGCGGAACTCCGCCGGGGTCCCCGTGTGCGGCGTACTCTGGCTGATTGTCAAGCTCATCGGGCTCTACGAGAGAATCCGGCTCTCCACCGGGCAGCTCGGGCTCTCCGGCGTTGAAGGGGTCGACCGGGGACTCGTCTGGGCGAGAGAATCTGAACGTGGCCACGGGCACCCCCTCCGTATGGCGAAAAAAGTTGTTCTCAGTATAATGAAAGCGTCTTTGGTTGGGTATGCTGAGAGAACCTGACGGGCGTTCTAGGGAGTGTCAATGCCTCAGCTCATTGGTTTTGTCCTTCTCGTCCTTGTTGTGTTCCTCATTGCGGGACTTGTGACAGGCAACCTCTTCTACGTGGTCAAGCAGCAGCATGCCGTGATCATCGAGCGTCTGGGGAAGTTCCACCGCATCGTGGGCGCCGGATTTCACGCCAAGATTCCCTTTGTGGACCGAAAGGCCGCCACGGTATCCCTGCGCACGATGAAGAACGGTTTTAACATCGACGTCAAGACCGAGGACAACGTGACCATCGGCCTTGAGGTCTCAGCGCAGTACCACGTGAGCTATGACCGTGGCGACTCTCCGCAGCAGTCCGGCGTCTGGCGCAGCTACTACATGCTTCAGCAGCCCGTGGCGCAGATGCGTGACTTCATCACGGACGCCCTGCGCTCCTCGATTCCGGTCTACACGCTCGACGAGGTCTTTGCCAAGAAGGATGACATCGCGCGTGACGTCAACGACACCGTCTCCGAGCAGATGGCCGCCTACGGCTTCACGCTCGTCTCGACGCTCATCACCAAGATCGCGCTTCCGGCCGAGGTCGAGGACTCGATGAACCAGATCAACGCCGCCCAGCGCACCAAGGCCGCGGCGCAAGATCTTGCCGAGGCCGACCGCATCCGTCGCGTGACCGAGGCCGTGGCCGAGGCTGAGGCCATGGAGAAGGCGGGCGAGGGCATCGCCAACCAGCGCAAGGCCATTGCCGCCGGCATCTCCGACTCGCTGGCCACGATCCAGGAGACGGGCGTCTCTGCCGCCGAGGCCAACCAGCTCTTCATGTTCACGCAGTGGACCGAGATGATGAGCGAGTTCGCAAAGGCGGGCAAGGCCTCCACGGTGGTGCTGCCGAGCGACTTCACGCAGACGGCGGGGGTGTTCGAGCAGATGGTGACCGCGCAGTCTGCCGGGCGCGACGCTGCCGTGCCGCCGACGCCTCCGAGGCAGTAGCGCGGTCCTTCTCGCATCGCTCTGCTTTGATGCTGGCTCAACTGGGCACAGACTTTTAAGCAGTCGTGCCCAGTTAAGCCGCTTGTTTTGCGTCTTCCCAGCTAAAGAGTGCCCAGTTAAGCTGGGTCCTCAGTAATGGTTTAGAGTTTGTGCCCAGTTAAGCTGGGTGCCCAGTGAGGTGCGGGCGCGGCCGAGAAGGGCGTTGGGTCCTAGCGACCCAGCACCAGGGCGGGCAGCTCGTTCAGGCTTTCCAACATGCCGGCGCAGCGCTCGGTGAGCTCGGGGGTGGGCGTTGCCCACTCGGGCACCATGAAGGTGGTCATGCCCGCGGAGAGTGCCGCGAGCGCGCCGTTGACGGAGTCCTCAACGGCAACGCAGGTTGTTGGGTCCACTCCCAGTCTCCGCGCGGCTTCAAGGTAGATGTCCGGCTCAGGCTTTGAGCGCTCGATTTCGTCACCAAAGGTCATGGCCGAGAAGTACGGCGCCATCCCAAAGCGCTCCATCATCGGCAGCGCGTGCTCCCGGAACGTGGTGGTCGCGAGTGCGACCGTGATGCCGGCCTCGCTCAGTGTGCGAAGGGCCTCGAGCGCGCCGGTGCAGGGGGAGAGCTCCGCGTCGCTGATCTCAAAGTAGAGATCGCGCTGGTGGGCAAAGAGACGGTCGGTGAGCGCGGCGTCGCCAAACTCGTCGTTGATCATCGCCTTGGCGTTGGGGATGCTGCAGCCCACAAAGGCGTTCCAGATGCGCTCGGGAACGTCGAGTCCCATGTCCGCGGCGGCGCGGCGCCAGGCCGTCTGGCTCACCCGCTCCGTGTCCACGAGGGTGCCGTCCATGTCAAAAACAACCGCCTGGGGTGTGCGCATTCCCGCTCCCTTTACCTTTCCCGCCAATGCTTCCGGCGGGGTATTGTAGCGGATACATTTCCGCACACGGGCGGCGTGTGGACGTTTTTCTCGGCAAATCCGTCCAGAGGACGCCCCAGCGAGAAGAACGGGCGTCGTCCGGACGTTCTGGCGGTCCGGAGCGTCCGGAATCCGCCCGAAATATATTGGGGCGTCTTTCGGACGTTCTGACTCCCCAGACCGTCCGGAACCCGCCCGAAACAGATTGGGGCGCCCCACGGACGGAATCTGGGTCCAGACCATCCGAAGGGCGCCCCAAGATGGGGGCTGACCGCGGCCAATCTTACAGAACGTCCGCGCGCAGGGCCTCCACGAGGTTCAGCGCGTGTGTCTTGCGCAGCGCGTAGCCGGCGCTCGCGGCGAGCACGACGGCCACCACGGCAAACGCCAGCGCCACGTGGCCCCACGGCATCTCAAAGACGAGCGTGGAAATTGAGCTCGAGAGCGCCGCGAAGAAGCCCCAGTTCACGAGCGTCGCCAGCACCACGCCGCCCACGAGGCCCTTTACCGCAAAGTCCGCGCACTCGAGGAAGATCATCTTCCGGAACGCGCGCCGACCCATGCCCACGGACTGCAGCGTCGCAAACTCGCGCGTGCGCAGCATGAGGCCGGAGGCAATGGTGTTGAAGACGTTGGCCACGGCAATCGCCATCGTGATCGCGATGAAGCAGTAGAGGAAGACGTTCACGGTGAAGATCATCGCGTTGTACTCGCGCAGGGACTCGCGCAGGTTGTTGATGGTCACGGTGTCGATGTCGCCGCGCGCGCCGAGCGCCTTCTGAATGCCTTCGATGACGGCGTTCTCGTCGGCGCCCTCAGCGAAGCTTGCGAAGTACTGGATGACCGACGTGCTCATCGCGCCTTCGAGCTCGCTTCCAAAGACGGCGCTCGCAGGCATCACGAGCGTGAGTCCCGTGGTCTGGTCCATCATGGCGCTGCCGATGGGAAAGCTCTCTCCCAGGTTGTCGGTGTAGGCGACCACGGGCACGCTCATCGTCTTAAGCCCCAGCTCGGAAGCGGGCGAGACGAACGTCACCTCGGTGCCGTCATCGTCACGCTCGAGCAGCCCATAGGCGCTGCCGTCGTCGCTCATGGCGAGCCACTGGTTGTCCGCGAGGTCTGCCAGCAGCACGTCGAGCGTTCCGACGCTTCCCGTGAAGGGCTCAACGGCGCCGTAGGTGCTCTCGTTGGTGGTGCTCACGCGGTTGAAGGCCACGCAGGAGACGTGCTCGGGGTCCGCAGCGTCCCCGGAGAGGCCGAGGTCTGCCGCGAGCGCGTGCCACGTTGCGTCGTCCACGAGGTAGAAGTCGGCGCTGCCGTAGCCCTCGCGGTCCATCTGAAAGCCGCCGTAGGGCGAGCTTGCGTCATAGGCGTCCACCGCGTTCCAGTTCACGCCGGCGGGGTCCACGTGCACGGAGCCGTAGGTGCGCACGATGCCGCTCGCGCTGCCCTCCTTGACGCCGCTCACACGGGAGATCTCTGTGGTGATGTCGTTCATGTTGACGGCGGCGGGGGAGGCAGCGAGCTCACTCGAGGTCTCGGACATGGAGACCCACATCTGCATGTCGGCGCTGCCGCCGTAGTCGATGTAGCTCGTCATGCCGCTCAGGTAGTCGGACACAAGCCCCGCCGTTACGAGCAGCGCCACGGAGACGGCGAGCGCCATCGCGGCCGCACGGGACTTGCCCGCAGAGACCGCCAGCGTGCGGCGGGCGAGAAACGCCGGCATGCCGCCAAGGCGCGCCGCCAGCCCGCGCGGGAGTCGGCCGTCCGCCGAGAAGTCGTCCATCGCGGTGCGGCGGCGCCGGAACACGCGCAGGAGCCGCTTGCTCGGTCGCACGTCCTGCGTCTGCCGGATGGCGTCCACGGCGGAGACGCGGCTCGCGCGCAGCGAAGGCGCGAGCGCGCTCACCAGAAGCGCGAGGGCACCGAGCGCGACGGCCGCCACAGCGTCGAGCGGGCGGAGCACGAGGCCCACGGTGACGCCGTTGCCCACGATCATCGACCAGCCCTCGGCGGTGAGCGCAAAGGCCACGGCCGCCCCGCCAATGCCGAGCGCCACGCCGATCGGGATGCCGATGAGCCCGATGATGCCCGCCTCAATGTAGACCGTTCGCCTGAGCTGCCGGCGCGAGGCGCCGAGCGAGGCCAGCAGGCCGAACTGCCGCGTGCGCTCCGAGATGGAGATTCTGAACGCATTGGAGATGAGCGAGACGGCCGCCACCACGATCACCGCGGCGAGCGCGCCCGCAAAGAGCACGAGCGAGGTGGTGATCTGGCGTCCCGTGTCGAGCCCCTGGTACGTGAGCAGGGAGGAGTTGGTGGCCCAGCTGCCGTCCTCGCCGAGGAGGCGCGCCATGAGCTGGTCGAGCTCGTTCTCGCTCGCATATCCGGTGGTCGAGAAGAACGCGTTGCCGATGGCGCTCTCGGAGGCGGTCATGGCTGGCTCGTCGGGGCTGACGTAGGCCACGTTGCCGTCGCTATAGCTGGTGCTCACGAAGCCGACCACGGTGTAGGTGCGCGCTTCGCCGACGTCGGTCAGGGTCTCGAGGACGGTCTCGCCCTCTTCGATGGAGCCGTCCTCGCCGGTCTCATAGCTGTACTCAACCTGGAAGAGGGCGCCGGACTTGATGGGGGTCTCCGGCTCGCTCACCCACACGCGCCGGCCGGCGGCAAGCGTGACCTCGCTCCCAAGCTCGAACTCGCCTTCAGAGGTGGCGCCGCCGTCCACGCCGGAGAGCTGCGACGCTCCGGAGACGAACGTCTCGCCGCGCAGGTACGCGGGGAGCGCGATCTCTCCGGGCTTCTCGGGAAGGCGTCCTTCGTCCAGCTCCGGGGCGGGGTAGACCGCGTAGTCGGTGTCTCCCGCCGCGCGCGGGGTGCTCGCGCTCTCTACGGGCAGGTCATAGATGCCGAGGTAGGTGCCCGCGTACTCGGCGTTCTCCTCCGAGAGCGCCACGGCGCCGAGGTCGCGGCGAGTGGCAAGCCGGTCGAGGTGGTCGCCGGCGAGCGTGAGCAGATTGCCGAGCGTGGCGTCGTCGGTGTAGTCGAAGGACTCCTGCCAGACGCCGTCGGTGGAGCGAATATAGTTCACGATGGCGGCGTGCAGGCTCGTGACGCTGGCGAGCACGGCCATGAGCAGGCCCGTCGCGAGCGCCACGCCCACGATCGTGACCGTGGTCCGCACGCGGTTGGCGGCGAGCGAGCGCAGCGTGAAGCGGGTAAAGACGTTGCCGCGAGGGGCAGCGGCCGCGAGCGCACGGTCCTTCTCGCCCGGTGCGCCCTTCTCGCCCTTGAAGTGCTTGGCCATGACTACCTCGCCCTTGTGTCGGAGGCGATGCGACCGTCCTCGAGGGAGATCACGCGGTCGGCGGTAAGCGCGATGTCCTCGTCGTGCGTGATCACGATGAGCGTCTGCCTGAGTTCGCGGTTGGACTTTCGTAGCAGGGCCATGATCTCGGCTGAGTTCTTGGAGTCGAGGTTGCCCGTGGGCTCGTCGGCTAGCACCACGGCAGGTGCGTTCATGAGCGCGCGCCCAATTGCCACGCGCTGCTGCTGGCCTCCGGAGAGCTGGTTGGGCAGGTGGTGCTCGCGGCCCTCAAGGCCGAGCGTGTGCAGCAGTCCCGTGAGGCGCTTCTCGTTGACGGCGCGTCCGTCCATGAGCACGGGCAGGCACATGTTCTCCACCACGTCGAGCACCGGCACGAGGTTGTAGAACTGGTAGACCAGCCCCACCTCGCGGCGCCTAAACACCGCGAGCTGCTCGTCCGAGCGCTCAAAGACATTCTCACCGTTCAGGTACACGGTGCCCGATGTGGGACGGTCAACGCCGCCTATCATGTGTAGAAGCGTCGACTTACCTGATCCCGAGCTACCGATAATTGCCGCGAACTCACCCGCGCCTACGGAGAAGCTCACGTCGTCGAGCGCGCGCACGGCGGTGTCACCCGAGCCGTACGTCTTGGTGAGGTGCTCAATTCGCAGAATGTCCATGCTGCCTCCTTGTGGTTATCGTCAATTCTATGGTGCGCGAGGCAGCCTGCGCGGACGTGACGCGCACGTGACGAATCTGTAAGGCAGCGGCGACGGGGCGATGGCGGCGGCGGGGCGGCGGTGATGACAGGGGCGGCGGGGCAAACTGTGATGACAGGGGTGACAGGGTAAACTGTCACCCCTGTCATCACAGTTTGCCCCGCCATCACCCCGCCGCCGCTGCTATACCGTGGCCTTGAAGAAGACGATGTCGAACCGTGCGCCGCCGCCTGCGGCGTTTCCGGCGCGAACGGACCCGCCCTGTGCGGTGACGAGGCTCTTTGCGAGGGCAAGGCCAATGCCCACGCCGCCGGGGTCAACCTCAGAGGGCACGTTCTTCTCGCCTCCGCGATAGAAGCGCTCAAAGACGTGGGGGAGATCGTCTGGCGCTATGCCGGGGCCGCTGTCCTCAACGCACAGCCGAAAGGCCAGCGCGTCTTCCGTGCAGCTCACGTGCACCGTTCCGCCGGCAGGCGTGTGCTCGAGGCAGTTCTTGAGTACGTTTTCTAGGGCCTCGGCCGTCCAGGCAAGGTCGCTCTCAAAGCCCGCACCGTCTTGGACACTCTGCTCGAGCGTCACATCGGCAAGGTCAAACGCCACCGCCAGCGGCTCGGACGCGCGCGCCACCAGTTCCGCCCCGCTCACGTGCGCGCGGACGAAGCGCACCACACCTGCGTCGATGCGGGCGAGCTTGAGCAGGGACGAGACGAGCCACTCCACACGGTCCTCAAGACGCTCCATCGTGCGCAGGCGCGCGAGCTCCGCCTCGTGGCCACCCGACTCCAATAGCTGGCCGCGCACGAGCGACGTCATGAGGGCAAGCGAGGTGAGCGGCGTCTTGAGCTGGTGCGATATGTCTGCCAGGGCATCTGCCAGAGCGTTCTTCTCGCGCTTGAGGTCATCGTTGGCAAGCGCAAGCCGGCTCGTCATCTTGTCGAGCTCCGAGGCCAGAATCGCAAGCTCGCCCTCGCGCATGCGCTCGAAGCTCACGTCGCGCGACCCGTGCAAAACATCATCGATCTGCGACGCCATCTTGGCAATCGCCCTATAGCGGCGCCGCGTCACAACGAGAAGGATCACAAGCAGCGCCCCCGTAACCCCCGCAACGCAGAGCGCCGCCGCTGCGCCCGCAAGCTGCCAGGCGGCAACGGAGCCGGTCGCACCCACCGCAAGAAACGCGATTACGGTGCGCCAGACCTCGCGGTTCCTTAAGATCACGCCACTCCTCCTCTGCTGCGCGCCTTGTAGCCCAGGCCGCGCACGGTGACGATGAGCTCAGGCGCCGTGGGGTCGTCCTCGAGCTTGTCGCGCAGGCGCTTGATGTAGACGGAGAGGGTGTTCTCCTCAACGTAGGCGCCGGCGTCGTCCCAGAGGGCGTCGCGCATCATGTCGCGCGTCACCAGCTTGTCGGCGTTTTTCGCAAAGAGGAGCAGCAGGCGATACTCGAGGGCGGAGAGCAGCACCTCGCGCCCGTCCTTCTCCACGTAGGCGCGGTCCGGGTCGATAGTCAGGCGCCCCAAGCTCAGCGTGGAGCGCTCCGGGTGCGCTCGACGAATCGCCGCCTGGATGCGCGCCACGAGCTCGCGCGGGCGGAAGGGCTTGGCCACATAGTCGTCCGCACCCATGGAGAGGCCGGTTACGGTGTTGAGCTCGTCGTCTGCCGCGGTGAGAAAAATGACGGGAACGTCCGGCGTCGCTCGCTTGACTGCGTTGCAGACGGCAAAGCCGTTACCCTCGGCAAGCGTGAGGTCAACGAGGGCGAGCGCGTAGCCTGCGCCTGGCCGGCACGCAAGCTCGACGGCGCCCTTCTGGGTGGGGGAGGAGTCCACCACAAACCCCTCGTTTGCAAGAAGCTCCGAGAGGCCCTCCACGATGAGCGGGTCGTCCTCGGCGAGCAGGATGCGCTGGTGTTGCATGGTCCTCCCTTCGTCGTTGCCATGAGTATAGGTGCCGAGAAGCGCGCGGGTCCGTGACTCTTTCGTCACCTCCCCGCACGCGTGTCCAAAATGCGTCCGGTACAAAGCGGACGCGTTCCGTGAACGGTATGTTTCTTGACGGTTAGCGGTCAGAAACCATGTGTGAGCTGCGAATTGCATCATAGATGTTAAGCGCGCAACATGTCCGACGTTCCAAAGCTCTGCAAAGGGGGAAAGATGAACGGAATCGTTATCGTGCTCGTTGCGGCCGCGGTGCTGGTCGTCGGGTACCTGCTCTACGGCCGCTGGCTTGCGCGCACGTGGGGCATCGACGAGCAGGACCTCACGCCCGCTCGTCGTATGGAGGACGGCAAGAACTTCTCGCCTGCTTCGTGCTTCACGACCTTCTCGCACCAGTTCAGCTCCATCTGCGGCGCCGGTCCCGTCACCGGTACCATCGCCGCGATGATGTTCGGCTGGCTGCCGGTGCTGCTGTGGGTTCTTGTGGGCGGCATCTTCTTCGGCGCCGTGCACGACTTTGGCGCGCTCTACGCATCCGTGCGCAACAACGGCAAGTCGCTCGCGCAGCTCATCGAGAAGTACATCGGACGCACGGGACGCCGTCTGTTCCTGCTGTTTAGCTGGCTTTTTACCATCATCGTGATCGCGGCCTTCGTGGACATGGTCGCCGGCACGTTCAAGGCCACCTTCGACGCCGTGGGTGCCGTCGATGCCGCGACCTCCTACGCCGGCGGCGCCGCGGGCACCATCTCGATCCTCTTCACCTTTGTGGCCATCGCCTTTGGGTGGGCAAGCCGCCACTTTGGGCTCAGGGGCTGGAAGGAGCTCGTGCTCGCCGTGGTGCTCTTCGTTGCTATGTTTGCCGTGGGCATGCAGTTCCCGGTCTATCTAGACAAGCTCGGCTGGTTTGCGGTCATCACGGTCTACCTGCTCTTTGCCGCAGCCATGCCCATCCAGACGCTCAAGCAGCCGCGCGACTACCTCACCTCGATCATGATGCTCGTCATGATCGCGTGCGCCGTGGTGGGCGTCTTTGTGCTCGGTGCCGCCGGCCAGGCGCAGATGACCGCCCCCATGGTGGCCGACCTCTCTGCGCTCGCGGGCAAGGGCAGCTACCTCTTCCCGCTGCTCTTCGTCTCCGTGGCGTGCGGCGCGCTCTCCGGCTTCCACAGCCTCGTCTCCACCAACACCTCCTCCAAGCAGCTCTCCAACGAGAAGGATGCGCTTCCCGTAGGCTATGGCGCCATGGTTCTGGAGTCCTTCGTGGGCGTGCTCGCCATCGTCTTTGCTGCGATCATGTTCTCCGACCTCAACACCGCCGGTACCGGTCTTCTCAACAACGGCGCTGCGGCCACGCCGTTCCAGATCTTCTCGCAGGGCGTGGCGCGCGGCATGACGGCGTTTGGCGTGGACTCCACACTTGCTACCGTCTTCATGACGATGTGCGTCTCGGCGCTCGCGCTCACCTCCGTTGATGCCGTGGCGCGCATCGGGCGCCTCTCGTTCCAGGAGTTCTTCTCCAAGAGCAACGACGCGGCCGAGGAGGCCGGCGCAGGTGCCGAGGGAGCGGCCAAGCTCTTCTCCAACACCTGGGTGGCAACCGTGCTCACGCTGGCGCTGGGCCTCGCCCTCGCCTTTGGTGGTTACAACAACATCTGGCCGCTCTTCGGCGCCTCCAACCAGCTGCTCGGCGGCATGACGATGATCATGCTCGCGGTCTTCTGCAAGTGCACCGGCCGCAAGGGTTGGATGCTCTACGTGCCGGTGGCCTTCCTGCTGGTGTGCACGTTCACGTCGCTCGTCCAGAGCATCATCGGCTGCGTGAGCGCGCTCGCCGCGAGCGGCGCTGCCGTGATCGCCACCTCGGGCCTCCAGCTCGTCTTTGCGATCCTGCTGGTGGTGCTCGGCCTCATCGTGGCGTATAACTGCCTGCGCGAGCTCTTCGGCAAGAGCGCGGGCTCGATTCCCGACGAGGAGCCCGAGTGGTCCGAGCTCGGCCGTGAGCGCTGCGGCAAGTAGCCGACACTCATAATCCGACGCGGGCAGCTTTCGGACGTTTTGGGAGACTAAAACGTCCGGGAGCCGCCTCTTTTCTATGCACGGGCGGCGTCCGGACTCTTTTCTGGTTGGAAGCGTCCATATGACGCCCCTTATCCGCCTGCGAGCGGGTTCCGGACGAATTTAGCCTCAGGGGCACTGCAGCGCGCAGGCGTCCCGAGGGGACATTCGGAGTATGGCCCGGGCGCGCACCTCGTTGGGGTACGCGCGGGCGAGAAGCTCGTGAAAGCGTGCGTTGTGGCTGGGCTCGAGCAGGTGGGTGAGCTCGTGGGCCACCACATACTCAAGACAGGTGGGAGGATATGCCGCCAGGCGCACGTTGATGCGGACGCGCCCCGTCTTTGGGGTGCACGAGCCCCAGCGCGTTGACATCGCGCGCAGCTGCCAGGCGCTCGCATGCGCTCCGACGGCACCCTCCATGCGCGAGATTACATCGGGTAGGCGCTCTGCCAGCTCCCTGCGCCAGAACTCGTCGGCTGCAGTTCCCTCTGGTAGGTCCACGAGCCGACCCCAGAGCGGGATAAGCCCGTCCTCGGGCTCTGCGCCGCGCTTTTCGCGGTGGGCGATCCTCTTGCGCAGCCAGTCCTCGTGGTCGTCGAGAAAGCGCTGGGCGGTTTCCAACGAGCTGTGGAGGGGGATGGAGAGGTGCGCCGTTCCGTCCGAGCGCACGTGCAGGTTGAGGCGCCGAACGCGCTTGCGCTCAACCTCAACGGGGATTCCTCCCGGACCACCTGCCATAAGCATTCTCTTCATGCCCTCCATTCTACGTGTCAAGCGAGGGGTCGTCTCGTCGCGCAAGGGTTTCTGAGGCATGATGGCAGGCATATCCAGAAACGCCCAACGACCAAAGCCCGCACTGCAATGTATCCGAGTTGTGCGAGGTGGGTTTGGCAAGGACGGGTTTGGGTACCATGAAGTCGTCATAAGCACACCGTCCGGAGGCACCACATGCTCGAGCTCAACGACATCTGCAAGCGATACACCACGGGTTCCTTCACGCAGGTTGCGCTCGACCACGTCTCCGTTGCCTTCCGTGACAACGAGTTTGTTGCGGTGCTTGGTCCCTCGGGCTCCGGCAAGACCACGATGCTCAACATCGTGGGCGGCCTCGATCACTTTGACGAGGGCGACCTCGTCATCGACGGCATCTCCACGAAGAAGTACAAGGACCACGACTGGGACACCTACCGCAACAACCGCATCGGATTTGTGTTCCAGAGCTACAACCTCATCCCGCACCAGACCATCCTTGCCAACGTGGAGCTTGCGCTCACGCTCTCGGGCGTGGGCCGCTCCGAGCGCCGCCGTCGCGCGCTGGACGCCCTTGCGCGCGTGGGTCTCGCCGACCACGTGAACAAGAGGCCAAGCCAGCTCTCCGGAGGCCAGATGCAGCGCGTCGCCATCGCGCGCGCCCTCATCAACGATCCTGAGATCCTGCTTGCAGACGAGCCCACGGGCGCTCTTGACTCGGCAACGTCCGTGCAGGTCATGGACCTTCTCAAGGAGGTCGCGCAGGACCGCCTGGTCATCATGGTCACGCACAACCCAGAGCTCGCCCACCAGTACGCCACGCGCATCGTCGAGCTCTCCGATGGCCACATCACCTCGGACTCGGACCCCTTTGACCCGGCCACCGCTCCGCGCCGCGAAGCCAAGAAGGCCCGGCGCACGTCGATGAGCTTTCTCACCGCCCTTGGCCTCTCCTTCAACAACCTCATGACCAAGAAGGGCCGCACCATCATGACGGCCTTTGCGGGCTCGATTGGCATCATCGGCATCGCAGCCATTCTCGCCCTGGCAAACGGCGTGAACGAGTACATCGCGCGCGTGGAGGAGGACACGCTCTCCAGCTATCCTCTCACCATCAGCAAGCAGAGCATGGACATCTCGGGCATGCTTTCCGAGGACATGGGCGCCTCCGGCAAAGCCTCTGGCGAGAAGGACGGCGATGCGGATGACTCCGCCCAGATTCCCGAGTTCATGATGCTCACCGATATGTTTGCCTCGGTGGGCAGCAACGACCTTTCCGGCCTCAAGAGCTATCTCGACTCCGGTGAGGCGGGCATCGAGGACGACGTCAACGCCATCCAGTATGACTACGGGATCACTCCACTTGTTTATGCCGCGGATACCTCTGAGGGCGTCACGCAGCTCAACCCCAATGCGTTCTCCACTGCCATGACCGGCGGCGCCTCGGGGACGGCCACTGCCGGCATGTCCACGGGAGGCATGTCCGTCTTCAACGAGATGATCGACGACCAGGAACTTCTCGACGCGCAGTATGACGTTGTGGCGGGCCGGTGGGCGAGCGCTCCCGACGAGTGCGTGCTCGTGCTCACGCAGAGCGGCCGCATCAGCGACTACACGCTCTACGGCATCGGCGTGCTCGACCCCGCGGAGCTTACGCAGATGGTCACCACGGCGCTCAGCGGCACGGCGGGGGAGACCGAGATTGCCGAGGCTGACGTGGACTTCACCTACGACGATGCCCTCGCCCTTGACTTCAAGGTGATCAGTCCCGCAGACACCTATCGAAAGAACGCCGAGACCGGCGGCTGGACCAACATGTCCAACGACGAGGACTTTATGCGCAGTGCCGTTGACCAGGGGCTCGACCTGCACGTCGTGGGTGTTGTTCGTCCCAACGAGACCTCCGACGCCAAGGCGCTCTCAGCCGGCATTGCCTATACGCCCGAGCTCACGCTCGAGCTCATGGAGCGCTCCGACAACTCCCAGATCGTGCAGCAGCAGCTCGACAGCCCCGACGTGGACGTCTTTACCGGCAAGACCTTCGACACGCTCCAGGAGGAGGCAAGAAAGGGCGTGGACCTCGAGAGCCTCTTCACGGTGGACGAAGATGCGCTTCGCTCCGCGTTCTCCTTTGACACGAGTGGAATCGCCGCGGGGTTTGACCCCTCTGGTCTCGACCTCTCGGGTATCTCCGTTGACCTTTCGAGCGTGGCGGACTCGGTCGACGTGGAGTCGCTCGTCGCCGGCGCGCCCGCCCCCGACTTCACCTCGATCATCGACCAGGAGCTTGCCGATCCGGCGCTGACAACCGAGCAGCTCGAGGAGGTGGCGCAGCTGGGAGGCCAGCTGAGCCAGGGCTTTGTGGCTTGGTGGGGCGAGAACGCGGGCACGATTGACCCGGATGACCCAGAGTTTGTCCAGAAGCTCGCCAGCTACTTTGACCAGTACCTCTCGACCGAGGGCGCTCAGGACGTTCTCAACCAGATCGAGGCCGTGGCCGGCGAGCCCGTGCGAACGCGCGTGCAGGAGATCGCCTCCGACTATGTCTCCGGAAGCCTGGCGCCCTATCTCCAAAACTTCCTGCAGAGCCTGTCCTCTCAGATTGGCAGCGCCATCTCATCTCAGCTCCAGAGTGCCATGGCAAGCGTGCTCGAGCAGTATGCGGCACAGGCCACGGCGAGTCTCTCCAACCTCCAGAGCGCCTTCTCCGTCAACGTTGACGCGCTCGAGAGCGCCGTCCACTTCAACATGGACGCCGAGGACCTCGCCTCGCTCATGGAGAGCTACGCCAACGCGAGTCAGCTCACCTATGACAATAACCTCCAGACGCTCGGCTACGCCACGCCGGACGATCCCGCGGCAATCCAGATCTACCCCAAGGACTTTGAGGCCAAGGAGCGCGTGGTGGATGCCATTGACGTCTATAACGAGGAGCAGCGCGCCGCGGGAAACGATGATGCCGTCATCAGCTACACGGACTATATGGGCGTCATCATGGGCAGCGTCACGGACATCGTGAACATGATCTCGCTCGTGCTTATCGCCTTCGTCTCCATCTCTCTCGTGGTGAGCTCGATCATGATCGGCATCATTACCTACATCAGCGTGCTCGAGCGCAAGAAGGAGATTGGCATCCTGCGCGCCATCGGTGCCTCCAAGGGCAACGTCGCGAGCGTTTTCAACGCCGAGACCTTCATCGAGGGCCTCATCTCCGGCGTCTTTGCCATAGCGGTCGTGGTTGGGGTGTCCATTCCGGTTAACGCCTGGGTGCTCGCGGACTTTGACGTTCAGAACATCATGAGCCTACCCTGGAGTTCGGCCGCGATTCTCGTCTGCATATCCGTTGGCCTGACGCTTGTGGCGGGACTCATCCCAAGCTCGGCAGCCAGCCGCCGCGATCCCGTGGAGGCCTTGCGCAGCGAGTAAAACGTGACAGTTTACCCTGTCACCTTTGTCATGAAACCTGACAAACTACCCTGTCACCTTTGTCAGGTTTAGAATGGGGGCTAGGGGGGATTCATATGCTTCAGAAGGACTACATTCTTGAGATCGTGGGGGAGTTCGTGAGCGGCATCTCCGAGGCCCTCGGGCTTGCCGTGAGAGGGGAGAGGGACGGTCTTGCCCGCGCCGAGCAGGAGATCGGCGACCTTCTCGATCTTGACGCCGAGACCGCGCTCGCGCTTTCGCCCGACTCCCTCGTCACCATGATGCTGCTCTCGGGCATGGGAGACTCCGTC
Organism: uncultured Olsenella sp.; assembly: GCA_949291295.1. Taxonomy (GTDB): domain Bacteria; phylum Actinomycetota; class Coriobacteriia; order Coriobacteriales; family Atopobiaceae; genus Thermophilibacter. Next base: position 61,235 of record CASEVE010000002.1, on the reverse strand, counting down.
GCATCCTACGTCTGCTACGCGCTCGAGCGGCTCTCGGTGCTCTACGGGCGCGAGGGGGACGAGGACCGCTCGGGTCTCAGGCGTCTCCAGGCTCAAGCCGTCGCCCAGGCTTTTGACTGCGATCCTGCTGACGTTCCGCCCGAGCTCGCCGATCTTGATGCGGAGCTCTTCTCCTAGGGCCCGCTCGCTCAGGTTTTGCCCTCGTGCGCGGCTTTCACCGCCGGACGTGCTCGCCCCGAGCGCCTGGCGTTATCGTGACGTCCCGTTTGTTGCAAAGTGTATCTGCTACCATAATCAGGCTGTGTAAGGATTTTTTAAGGTCTGAGTTGGAGCACGATGATCGACGCCGATATTCAAGTCTACGACCTTCGCTGGAACAGGACGTTCTTTGAGGTCTACTTTCGCTCTTCCGCACCCGAGCAGCTCTACCTCTATCGCGTGAAAGAGCATCGCTTCATCCCGCTTGAGGTCAGCCCTGCCGAGGATGGCTACGTAGCTCGCCTCAACGTTGTCATTGCGGGCATGCGCGAGGTGCTCCCCTCGGGTCAGTGGATCATCTGTCGCCGCATCGACGAGTCCCTGCTCAGCAACATCCACGAGCTCCTTGAGGCCAAGCCGCACCTCAGCGCCCGCGTCTTGCGTGACGTCAAGCGCCATAACAAGAAGGTCAAGGACCCTGAGGCCCTTGACCTTCTCGTTGAGTCTGAGGGGCTGGGCTATGTGGCGGCAAACCCCTACGACACGCACGGCATCACGTATCCAACCTCGATCCTCGAGGACCTCGGGAGGTTCTCGCACGTCTTTCGCTACGCAAAGAACAAGTACGCCTACACGGTCTCGCTCATTGCCAAGGCAAACTCCGAGGGAGGCGTCTATCTCGCCCTCGAGCCCGAGTTCTTTGTGCGCAACCCCAACCCCAAGGTGAGAAAGAACAGCAAGGTCTTCTTTAGAAAGACCGTCCTTGGTGTCATCTACCGCAGGTTCCTCTCGTTCTACCGGAACAGGCACACCGGCAGGCGCGTGCTCTTCCTCAAGCAGAACGGTACCGGCCCCACCGAGAACATGGCCGCCCTCCAGCAGCGCATGACCGAGCGCGGGCTCGACGAGAAGTTCGACATCACGTATCGCTATCGCAACGTGTTCTCCGGCAAGCAGAAGCCGCTTCCCTGGATCGAGGACCTGAGGCTCATAGCCCAGAGCGACTACATCTTCATTGACGACTACACGCCCATCTTCAACTTCATCGATCCGCCCGAGGGAACGACCCTCACGCAGATCTGGCACGCCGGCGTGGGCTTCAAGTCCGTAGGATACGCCCGCTTTGGCCTCAACGCCTCGCCCGACCCCTACGCCTCGAGCCACCGCAAGTACACCTACGCGCTCGTGGGCAACGCTGGCCTGCGCGACATCTACTCCGAGGTCTTTGGCATCGAGCCCCAGGCGCTGCTCGCAACCGGCATGCCGCGCCTCGACCACTTCCTCGACGTCGACTCGGCCAAGTCCGCGCGCTCGAGCCTCTACGAGAAGTACCCGCAGCTCAAGGGGTCGAGGGTGATTCTGTTTGCTCCCACCTTCCGTGGCGCGGGCCAGAGAACCGCTCACTATCCCTACAAGTTCTTTGACATGGAGGCCCTCTACGACATGTGCGAGAGGACCAACAGCAACTTCGTCTTTGAGATGCACCACTTCATCAAGAAGCACCCCAAGATCGAGGAGCGCTTTGCCGACAGGATCTACGACCTCTCCAACGAGAGCCTAAACGAGCTCTTCTTTGTCTCCGACGTGCTCGTTACCGACTACTCCTCGTGCTTCTACGACTACCTGCTGCTCAAGAAGCCAATCGTGTTCTTCACCCCCGACCGCGAGGTGTATACCGCAACGCGCGGCGTGCAGCGCCCCATCGATGAGATGGCGCCCGGCGTGGTCTGCGACACGTTCGAGGACTTCATGCGGGTTCTCGAGGAGTCGAGCTACGAGAGCGTCGAGCCCGACCCCGCCACGATTGACCGCGCGAGCGAGGGCGGAATGCTCGCGAGCGACCGCGTGATCGACACGATTCTTCTTGGCAGGGACGTGCCGGGCGTCCGTCTTGGGGCGCGCGATGAGTAGCGCGCGCCCCGCCGTCGCAAGCTCGGCCGCCCCGCGACGCGTCGAGTGGCTCGACATGCTCCGTGGGCTTGCCATGGCGTGCGTCATCCTCGCGCACCCCATCGGCGTCCCGAGCGACGTGGAGACGCTCATCTACTCCTTCCACATGCCCCTGTTCTTCATGATCTCCGGAGCCACGTTTCGCTACGAGAAGTACGCCACGTTCGGTGCCTGCTTGAAGGACCAGGCAATCAAGCTCCTCGTCCCCTACGTGACGCTCTACCTTGTGTGCGTTCCGGCGTGGTATCTCAACCACCGCGTCCTGGGAAGCTCCACGACCCCGCTCGACGAGTTCGTCCCGGGGTTCTTTGCGGCAAACCAAGACGTTGCCGCCATGCCCAACGGGGCGCTCTGGTTCCTTCCGGCGCTCTTCCTGGCCACCGTTGTCTACTGGGGGCTCTGTCGCCTCGACCGCACGGGGAGGGTGAGCCTTGCCGGCTCGCTCGGTACCTGCTTTGCCCTTGGCGTGGCGCTCTGCACCTTCACGGACACCCCGCTTGCGTGGCACGTGGACTGCATCCCCATGATCGTCTTCTTCTACGCGCTCGGCCAGCAGCTCTTCTCGCTCTATCGCAAGAAGCGGGATGTGCTGGACTCGGCCTCTCCAAACGTGCTCGTTCCTGCCATTGCCGTCCTGCTGTCCCTGGGCGTGTGGGCCTCGACCGCCAACGGAAAGATCTCGGTTCATGGAAACGACTACCACATCGTGTTTCTTGCCCTCGTGAGCTCGATCTGCATAAGCGTCGCCCTTGCGCTCATCCTCATGAGGCTGCCCAGGATCTGGGTTCTGAGCTACGCGGGAAGGGCCTCGCTGGCGTTCTTTGGTCTGCACGTGCCGGTCATGCGCTTCTTTGAGAACCTTCCTGCCACGGAGGGGCTCTTCTCCGCGCATCCCCTGTGGGTCGCCGTCGTGACCTTCGTGGTCCTGATACCGCTCACGTATCTTGTGGAGCGCTTCCTGCCGTTTGTGATCGGGCGTCCGTTTGGATCTTTCGTCCGCGCGCCTCGCTCCTAGGGCGTCCTTCGCCTGCCGGCACGATGAGCGCTGCGCAATGTCCACGGTGGCAAGGTCCTTACATTGCTATGATTGTTCCTGAACATTCGTCCTGCCAACTCTTTGAAGTGGGGTCCGATGAACGTAGCTGTCATCTTTGCGGGCGGTACCGGCCAGCGAATGAACACCAAGGCCATTCCCAAGCAGTTCCTCCGGCTCCATGGCAAGGAGATCATCGTCTTCACGCTCGAGTGCTTTGAGAATCATCCAGAGATCGACAAGATCGTGGTGGTGTGCCTCGAGCCCTGGATCTCCACGCTGAGAAGGCTCGTCGACAAGTACGCCCTCTCCAAGGTTGCCTCCATCGTCCCTGGTGGGGACTCTGGTCAGGGCTCCATCCGAAACGGCATATACGAGGCTGCCCACCTGTTTCCCGCAGACTCCGTCGCGCTCGTTCACGACGGTGTGCGACCCCTGCTCTCCGACGAGACCATCTCGGCCTGCATCGCGTGCGTGAAGGAGCACGGCAGCGCCATCACCGTGGTTCCCGCCACCGAGACCATCGTCCAGGAGAGCGACGGAGAGATCGTCAACATGATCGATCGTCACTCCTGCAGGATCGCTCGCGCTCCGCAGTGCTTCTATCTCGGGGAGATAGAGCATGCTCACGAGATGGCCGTTGCCGAGGGGCGCGATGACTTCATCGACTCAGCCTCCCTCATGCGCCACTACGGGCACAGCCTCTACACCGTGGTGGGCGATCCCGAGAACATCAAGATCACCACGCCCTCAGACTTCTACATCTTCCGCGCCATCATCGACGCTCGGGAGAACTCACAGATCCTTGGCCTGTGGAGGTAGCATGTTCGACCTTTCAGGGGAGTATCGTCAGGTCGCCTCGACGCATGACGTTGACTGGGACGAGCTTTCGGGCTCGTCGGTTCTCGTGACGGGCGCCACGGGACTTGTGGGCTCGCTCTTTGTCCGCGCCCTTCTCGAGAGAAACCGCGGCTTTGGGTCGGGCATTACGGTGTATGCGCTCGTGCGCAGCGAGGAGAAGGCCCAGCGCACGTTTGAGGGATACGGTCCCTCCGACGGTCTGCGCTTTGTGGTACAGGACGTATGCGAGCTCTCTTTTGATGTTTCCTGCGACTACGTCCTTCACGCAGCCTGCCCCACGGCGTCCGCGTTCTTTACGTCGCATCCCGCTCAGACCGCTGACGCCATCGTGATGGGCACCCGTGCCGTTCTTGAGTACGCGCGCCGCTGCGGCTGTCGCTCGGTCGTCTACGTCTCCAGCATGGAGGTGTATGGCGAGGGCAACCACGAGCCGGGCCTTGCCCATGCCCTCACGGAGTCCGAGACGGGCATTGTTGACCCGCTTGCGGTTAGGAGCTGCTACCCGGAGGGCAAGCGCATGGCCGAGAACTACTGTGCGGCCTATGCCTCAGAGTACGGCGTTCCCGTAAAGATCGCCCGCCTTGCGCAGACCTTTGGCCCTGGCGTCCCCAAGGATGACAAGAGGCTCTTTGCCCAGATTGCCCGGTCTGCCATGCTGGGAGACGATCTTGTGCTCAAGACGACGGGCGCAAGCACCCGGATGTACGTCTACACCGCGGACGCGATCCGCGCGCTGCTTGCGGTATTGCTGAGGGGCGAGAAGGGCTCGGCGTACAACGTGGCCAACCCTTCCACGTACAGCTCCGTTCGCGAGATGGCAGAGCTTGTCCTCGAGCGCTTCTCGGGTGGCCGTGCACACGTTGTCGTTGACGTTGACCCCAACGCCCCCTATCCGCCCGAGCACCACCTCCCGCTCGACGTGAGCCGTCTGGAGTCCCTTGGCTGGGCACCCACCACCTCGCTCGAGGGGATGTACGAGAACCTAATCTGCTACCTCAGCTAGGCTCTTTGACGCCACGCCTTGGGGCTCGCTGCGGGAGATGAGGTCGAACACGTGGCGCACAATGCGCTCGGTGCACCCCTCATCTGTGGGAACCACCACATAGCGACGGATGAACGCCGCGTATGCGGCGAGGTCAAAGTCGTTTAGGGCTATGTGGCGAATGAGCACGGCGGGGTCTGCCGAGGCCGGTGCGGGAACGTCTTGGGCAAGGTCGATGTTGAGACCGCGGCGCATGCGATAGGAGTTCCAGTCGTAGATGTAGAGGAGCACGGGCAGCCCCATGAGGCCCGCCTCGTAGATGACGCTCGAGTAGTCGCTGATCACGTAGTCCGCCGCATAGAGCATGTCATAGCTGCGATCGTAGTGTTGAAAGACGCGCGGGTCACCAAAGCGGAGGGTGCTCACGGGGTGGGGCTTGTAGATGAGGTTGTATCGACCAAAGTCGACGCAGTCGGCAAGCCTCTCAAGGGCCAGCACGTCTCGCTCGGTCGAGGGCTTTCTGAAGGTGGGGCAGTAGACGATGTTCTTCTTGCCGGAGAGCTCGGGGTAGCGCCGCTCGATCTCCTCGCGCCTGCGCTGGCGGTAGCGCGGGTCTGTGAGGAGGTCTGCCTTGGGCAGGGGAGACTCAAAGACAATCTCGGGGCTCACGTTGAAACCGGCCACGTAGTCGTCGATGAAGACCTTGGACGAGATGACCACGCTGTCGTATCCCTCGTGCATGTGAAGGAGGCGCGCCGTCTGCGAGGAGCGTCCCTCTGGCTCGTCGAGCGCGGCGTAGCCAAAGCGCTTCATGTTGCCCATGGCATGCCAGAGCTGCACCACCGGCGCCTTGATCGTCTTTCCAAGAAGGCTTACGACGATGCAGTAGGAGTCGAGAAGAACCGCGCGGCTCGTGGCTATGCGAACGGTCTGAAGCAGCATGTGCGGGATGTAGGTGAGCGGGCTCGAGAGCTTCTTGGCCATGATGACGACCTGGTATCCCGGCACGTTCTTCTCGACGAAGGAGCGTATGAGGCGGAAGTCGATCGGCTCGTCGTCGGACTGCCGGCTCAGGCAGACAAAGCGATCCTTGACGCCAATGACGTGGTGACAGACGAGGTAGATCAGGCGGAGGAGCGAGGTGGCACACCATATGGCCAAGCTCTTCATTGCCGCTCCTCGCTGATGCACGATGCCTTCAGTGACTGTTTCGTGACAACAATCTTACCATCCGCTTACAGCCGTTACCTTTGGTTGTGCGCATTTTTGGTGGAACGCGAGGCGCAGAGTTTGCGATATGGGGCGCTCGGGGCCTTTGGGAAAGCCTACAGGAACTAGAATATAGGCCGTATGTGCGAACGAGGAGGTTTTGTTTGCTGGCTACACTCAAGCAGATTCTGAGCGAGAACTGGCAGTGGCGTCACCAAATCTGGGACCTTGCCAAGATCGACCTGGTAAAGACGTATCGAGGGGCCGCCCTCGGCAAGGTCTGGCTCTTCACCAAGCCCGCCGTCTACATCCTCGTCTATTGGTTCACGCTCTCCTTTGGCATGAGGAGCGGCCATGATGTCAACGGCCAGCCCTTCCTGCTGTGGCTCGCCACGGGCGTCTTTCCGTGGTTTTTCATGTCAGATGCCATCAACACGGGAAGCGACGTGTATCACCGCTACTCGTACCTGGTGAACCGCCTCAAGTTTCCGCTCTCGGTCATCTCCACGTTCTACACGCTGTCCCTCATGATCATCTTTGCCTGCACGATGGGATTCACGATTGCGGTGTGCCTTCTCTTTGGCGTCCACATCTCCCGCTACGTGATTCAGCTCCCCCTTGTGATGGCCATCATGTTTGTGTTCTGGGTCGCGTGGTCGATCATGCTCTCGCCGCTGGGCGCTGTCTCGAAGGACTTCGCCAACCTCGTCAAGACGCTCTCCACCCCCTTCTTCTGGCTCTCCGGCATCCTCTTTCAGCTGAGCTCCCTGCCTGAGGTCTTCCGCCGCATCATGGCGTTCAACCCGGTTGCCTGGTGCGTGGAGGCGGTGCGTGACTGCTTTGTCTACAAGGAGTGGTTCTGGCAGCGTCCCGACGAGCTCGTTCCGTTCCTGATCGTCTTCCTTGTGGTGGTCGTGCTCGCGCTGCGCAACTTCCAGCGCCTCTACAAGGAGGTGCCGGATGTCCTCTAAGATTCTGACGCCCGTCATCGACTACGGTGACGCCACCATCATCCGTGACGAGGACCGCGAGAACCCCATTGCCGTGCGCTTCGAGCACGTCCGCAAGACCTACAAGCTCTACAAGAACGACCGCCAGCGCCTGCTCGCGTCGTTTTCTAAGCGCGTGAAGTGTGACACGATCAACGCGAGCGATGACCTCACGTTCACCTGTCGCCGCGGCGAGGCGCTCGCCCTTCTCGGCGACAACGGTGCCGGCAAGTCCACCGCGCTCAAGATGATCACGGGCGTCTGCTTTCCCACCTCGGGCACGATTGAGGTTCACGGTCGCGTCTCGGCGCTGCTCGAGCTCTCCGCGGGCTTTGACATGAGGCTCTCCGGCATGGAGAACATCCAGCTGCGCTGCCAGCTCTGGGGACTCTCGAAGCAGGAGTCGGAGGAGCTCATTCCCAGCATCGTCGACTTTTCCGAGCTTGGAAAGTACATCGACCAGCCCATGCGCACCTACTCGAGCGGCATGCGGGCGCGCCTGGGCTTTGCGTTTGCCTCGTCCATCCGGCCCGACATCCTCGTTGTGGACGAGGCGCTCTCGGTGGGCGACCGCAAGTTCTCTGCCAAGTGCAAGAAGCGCGTGAGCTCCATCATGGAGAAGGAGAACGTGACGGTGCTCTTCGTCACGCATTCCACGAGCCAGGCAAAGCAGTTCTGCACGCGCGGCATCGTGCTCTCTCACGGCAAGACGCTCTTCTCGGGTGGTATTGACGAGGCGGTTGAGTTTTACGAGAACACGTAGGGGGAATGTCCCTCCTTGACGCCGAGGGCCCCGGTGTTCCTACGAGAAGTGCGCTTCGCGAAACTTCTCTTCGGAACACCGGGGCCCTCGGCGTCAAGGAGGGACGGCATTCCTGTGGGGAGTGCGCTTTGCGAGACTTCTCTTCGGAATGCCGGCCCCTTGGCGTTAGGGCGGGACGGAATTACTGTGGGGAGTGCTGTTATGGGAAGAGGGTGCGGATGAGGGGGATTCGTTTGGCGATCCATACGATGGTTAGGCAGAGGGCGTAGGCCACTACAGGGCCGGCGGTTCTCCAGAGGAGGTCGGCGCCCTGGAGGCCGGTGAGGAGAAGGCCGTACCAGAAGGCGAACATGTGGATGAGGTAGACACCAAAGCTGCAGCTTGCCACCTGCGCGAGGCCCTGCTGTGCGCGCTCGGTCCCAAAGAGGCGATCCCACCTCACGTTGCGCGCAAAGACAAAGACGGCAACGGCCTCAAAGAAGCAGGTGAGGTTCTGGTATCCCCAGAAGGTCTCGTTGAGCGCCCCCGCTGCGTCCGAGAGCGCAATCGTCCCGAGAAAGCGTACAAGATAGGCGACGACTCCCGCCGCATAGAGCGCGCAGCGTGCCTTCTGGTCCAGCTCGGCGTCCTTGAGAAGATACCCGAGAAGCGCATAGAGCAGGTAGCCCGACGCCATGGGAACCGTGGCGTCGGGGTTGTGCTCCATACCGAGAACCGTGCACAGCGAGGGCACGGCAACGTTGAACACGAAGGCAAGGCCAGCGAGGTACCACAGTGCCCTTCGGTTGCTTCTCAGCTCCGTGAGAACGGGGAGGCAGAGGTAGATCATGAAGAGCGGTATGAAGAACCAGTAGGCATCGATGATCTTGGCGTTGAAGACGAGCTGGAGAAACGAGCGCGGACCTGCCGGGGCTGCCATCTGGCCCGTCGCCACCTTCCAGACAAGTGCGATGACGCTCCAGGCGAGAAAGGGCACGAGCACGCGGCGCGCACGCTTCAGGAAGAACGTGCGCGTGTCGTACTTCTCGCGGTAGCCCAGAAGCGTTGCGCCCGTGAGCATGAAGAAGATGGGGACGGCCCAGTAGAAGAGGCAGTCGGTCGAGAGGGCCTGTCGCCAGTCGAAGGTGGGGGAGTAGGCGTAGACGAGCGTGTTGAAGTGCAGCGCCACAACGCCAAAACAGGCGATGACGTTGAGCACGTCATAGTAGAGAACGCGTCTTTGCGCCATGAGTCCTCCTGTCGCCGCTCTCGCTATGCCACTTCGAACACGTCGTTGAAGAACTCGCTCGCGTTCTGGCAGGTCCAGGTGTTGCCGGACTTGGTGAAGGTGAACGTGAAGGAGTCCTTGTGGGTTGCCGAGGACGTGATGGTGTCGATGATGATCTTTCCGGCATCATCGATCGTCGCGCCGTCAAGTGCCGCCGCGAGGTCCTTCTCGATGACCTTGACGGACTTGCAGGTCACGGTGACGGTTGCGGATCCCTTGGTTCCGCTCACCTTTACCGAGTCGACCTTGTAGTCAAAGCCGGAGAGCAGGGCGCGGACAAAAGCCTCGGGCGTGACGCCAAGCTCCTCAAACCCATCGAGGCTCATGTCCGAGACAAGCTCGTCTACCGTTGCGTCGTCAAGCTCCTTGAGCTTGTCGAGCGTCGTGGCAACGATGTTGTGAACGACCTCCTCGTCCGTGGCACCGCTGGCCTCACCGGTGGACTCCTTGACTCCGTACCAGGCCCTGCCTTCGTAGAGCCACTTGGCGTCCATCAGCGCATCGCGCTCCGCGGCGCTCGTGGTGTAGTGGTGGGTGCCGGTCTCGGAGTAGGGGTTGTAGAGACGATAGAGGGGCACGCCCTTCTCGTCGTCGGAGTACCAGGCAACGCCCTCGCCCTTCCAACCTGCCTTCTTTAGGCTCTCGTACTCGTTTTTATCCATGGTGTAGTGGTGATCTCCACCATCGACATAGGGGTTGTAGAGGCGATAGACCGGCGTCGACGACTTCTCAGGGGCCGTCCAGGCCTTGCCCTCGGCCTTCCAGCCCTGCTTGGGGAGCTGTTCCGCCTCTGTGGCGTCTGCCGTGTAGAGGTGCTCGCCGGTCCACTGGTTGTAGAAGCGATACATGGTCTTGCTCCCGGCCGCGAGTGCGGTGGCGGGAGCGGCGAGCGTGCCTGCGAGCACGACGCCTGCAAGAAGCGCGAGGGCGCGGTTGGTGCGCATGGGATTCCTCCTCATGACGGGGTCAGATAGAACCGTTACCTACTTTTCGGATATGGCGTACCAGGCGATACCCTCGGCCTTCCAGCCGAGCTTTACGAGCGCGTCGTTCTCGCCCTTGTCGGGCGTGTAGTTGTGAGTGCCCGTCTCGGCATTGGGGTTGTACTGGCGATAGACGGGGGTGCTCTGGTGGTTGTTCTTGCTCGCCGAGCGCCAGCCCTCGCCCTCGCCCCTCCAGCCGAGCTCCTGCAGGGCCTCGTACTCGTTCTCGCTCACCGTGTAATGGTGGTCTCCGCCCACGACGAAGGGGTTGTAGAGCCTGAGCACGGGCTCGCCGAGGTCGGGGGCGACCCAGCCCGTCCCCTCGTAGGTCCAGCCCACCTTGGTGAGCGAGTTGCGCTCCGCGTCGCTTGCGGTGTAGAAGTGCTCTCCTGTCCACTTGTTGTAGAGGCGGTGCATCTCGTGCGTCCTCGAGAAGGAGAAGTTGACGTCAACGTTTCCGCTCACGCCGGGGATGCTTCCGTTGCTCATGCACTGCCACATGGTGTAGGTGCCGGTGTAGTCGCAGGTGGGATTGTACTGGGCGACCCAGCGCTCCCAGCGGTCGTACACGTCTCCCTGGAGATAGTTGACCCACCAGTTGAGGTTTGCGTAGACGCCGGCCTGGTAACCCTCTTCCTCGACAGCTGTGCAGAACGTGGACGCTATCTGCTCGAGCGTCCTGTTGCTCACGAGAACGACCTCGTCCTTCTCGTCAAGGCCCGCAGGAAGGCCCGTCTTGGGATCTTGCTCCTCAAGGTCGAGATAGATGGGGTAGTCAAGGTCCTCTGGCGAGAGACCTGCCTCCTTGAGCAGACGGAGGAGGTGGTCGACCTCATCTTGGGCCGTCTTTGTGTCATAGGCGTAGGAGCGCAGGTAGATGCCAAAGGAAATCCCGTTTTCCTGGCATCCCTTGACGTTGCTCAGGAACTGGTCGTCGTCCTGCTCGGCCCTGTTTGCGCCCCAGCCGCAGCGGATGATGGCGTAGTCGACGATCCCCGAGTCCTTCACGGCCTTCCAGTCGACCTCTCCCTGCCAAGTTGAGACGTCGATGCCAAGGCCCGTGGCGCCACTTACCTCGATGCGCGTGGACCCGTCCGAGGCCGTGCCGCGATACGTTCCGTTCTTGAGCCGCTCCCAGGTTGTGGGGCCCTCGTCGTAGTTGAGCCCGCGGGACGTGGCGCCGGAGCCGCCTGCCGCCCCGGTGGTGTCTGCGCTGTCAACGTAGTAGCCGTCGACGTAGCGGAAGCTGTTCGAGAACACCTCGCTAGATCCGTTGCCCTCGGGTGCGTGGGTGCTTTCTGCCCACGCAATGCCCGGGAGAAGCGCTGCCGTCACCAGTGACAGCGCGCATGCGGATAGGAGCAGGGCACGTTGAGACCTTCTCATGATTCCTCCTCGTATCGCGGGCCAGTTTAGGCATGCAACAACCATACCACGCAACGGGGGCGGGGCCGCACGGTAGGTTGCGACCCCGCCCCTGTTTCGGGGGATGTCTCTCTTTCGCTACAGCTTCATGCCATACCAGGCCTTTCCCTCATAGCGCCAGCCGAGCCTCTTGAGCGTGTCTCGCTCGTTGGGGTCTGCGGTGTAGTGATGCGTGCCGGTGGTTGCATTGGGGTTGTAGAGCCTGTAGAGCTCCACGCCGTGAGCGTCGTCTGAGTACCAGGCGATGCCCTCCTGCTTCCACCCGCTCTCCTTGAGGACGTCGTATTCCTGCCTGCTCGTGGTGTAGTGGTGGTCTCCGCCGGGAACAAAGGGGTTGTAGAGGCGATACACGGGTGTGCTCGAGGTTTCCGGGGCAACCCAGGCCGCCCCCTCGGCGGTCCAGCCCTGCTCGACGAGCGCTGCGCGCTCCGTTGGGTCGGCGGTATAGAGATGCTCGCCTGTCCACTGGTTGTAGAAGCGATACATCGTCTTGACGCCAACGTTGAGCGTCAGGTCCCTGCTCGTGAGCGTTCCGTTGGTGGCAACGGAGACCCTGACGGTTGCCGCGCCCGACTTCTTGCCCGTGGCAACGCCCTCCTTGGAGACCTCGGCAAGGTTGGGGGAGAGCGACGCCCAGATGCCGTCCACCACAAAGGTGCGCCTCTTGTGGGAAAGAAGCGCCTGGAGCTCAACGCTCTCGTTCAGCCCCACGGTGTTCTGCGCCAGAGCGAGGCTGTCGCTTAGCGCCTCGATGGGAAGGCGCACAGAGATCTCGTAGGAGCCCTCGAGGTTGGTGGGGTTGCTGTCAAGGCTTCCGGTGTACGGCCTGCCGCCGGCCTCTCCCGCAACCCGACCGTCTATGGCGGCAAAGCCGTAGGCGTAGGCGTCGGGGTTCACAAGCGTTAGGTAGTGGATGGCTTGGTCGCGCTCTCCGCTCAGCAGGAGGGACTTCTCGGCTGCCCAAAGGTCGACGGCGCTTTTGATGTCGGCCTTTGAGGCAAGGATCTCTGCGTTCCACGAGGTGGCATCGGCGGGCATTGCGGTGAAGCACTCCTCGCCGGAGGGACGCACATGACCCTCTCGGACGTGGGTCTCGGCGGCGCGCTGGATCGCTATGCGCTCGAACGCGTTTGACCAGTGCGGGTTGAGGTACTCCTCGATGGTGATGTCATAGTCCGAAAGGTACTCCGCAACGGTCACGTAGTCCTTGCTGTAGCCTGAGTAGAACGTGACGCGAGAGTCGTTGAGGGCATCCTCGCGAAGCTCGCTCACTGCGGCGAGCGCCTGCTCGCGAACGCCCTTCTGGTTGAGCTCAAAGGTCGAGGTGGCAACAAAGCCCCTGTCGCCGAGCTCGACGCGAAGATTGGCTTCCTGCGCTTGTGCCATGAGCGGCATCGAGAGCACCACCGCGGCGATGGTGGCAAGAAGGACCGCGGCTCTTCTTAGGCGTGTAGACAGACGTGTGTGCATGAGGCCTCCTGTCAGCGTGTGAGAGCGGTGTGGATTTGGGATGCTGAACATGATAGTCCCCGGCCAAGGTTGATGGTCATTCACCTGCGCAAACGGTGCCCTTTACCAGGCTGAGCGCGCTGCATTTTGTCATTTGCGACTATGGGACTGCTTGCGCGTGGTGCTGCTGGCATCGCTTATCTGCCGAGAAAAACCGCCCGGTGTACCGTGCTCATGCGTCAGGTGTCGCAAAGCTCGCTCGAGTGTACCGGACTCGCTCGTGCAAGCTCAGAGCGGTCCCGCTTCACGGACCAAACGGGGGAGAGGGTGCCGATAAAGACCGCGGAGTGTACCGTGCCCGCCCGCCGGCGCCGAGAAAAACCGTGGAGTGTACCGGGCGTGCTCACGAGCTTTGTACACCCCTCGGGTTTTCTCGGCGCGCCGTAGGCCAACGCGGTACACCGGGCGGGTTATCTCGGCCGCGCATGCCCGCGCGCGGTACACCTGTCGGGTTTTCTCGGCGCACATCCCGTGGGGCTGGTACAGAGGGCGAGTTATCTCGGCGCGCGGGTCACTGCGCTGGTACGGCACGCGGAATATCTCGGCGCACAGGCTATGGTGCTGGTACACCAGGCAGGACTTATCGGCGCGCGGGACACGCGTCCCGCCGTCTGCGGCGACGTTACGAAAGCGAGACGCCTCCGCCCATGAGCGACTCCGTGCTTCCGCCGCAGAGCTTGCCGTGCGCGGCGTTGGCGGCATCCACGATCGAGAAGAGCGGGCCAAAGTTCTCGGGGTAGTTGGTCATGACCACAAGGACATAGGGGCCGCAGTCGGAAAAGACGATACCCATGTCGTTTGTTGAGGTATAGGACCCGTCCATTGGGTACCAGCCCGGCTTGCTCCAGGTAACGTATCGCTTTCGGAGCAGCCCGCCCATGGCCGAGTGGTGCGTTCTTGAGAGAAAACCTCCCAGCTCGGATGAGGCGGACCCGCCCATGAGGCTGTTTCGCCAGATGTGCTCCCAGACGTTTGCAGCCTCGTCGGCAGACATGAAGGCGTAGTACGATCCGCTGGGCACGTAAACCCCGCTCGCTCCGTTGGCGCTCAACCAGGAGCGGAAACCGGAAAAGCCGTACCTTCTCACAAGTGCGCTGTATGCGCTGTTGGAGGAGTCAACCAGTGCGTCCTCGACAAGCGAGCGCGCGCTTCCCGCCGATCCGTAGCGCTCGTAGACCCAGGCGCTGTACATTGCCTTCACGCTGCTTGCCGTATAGCGCAGCGTCTGAGAGCCGCAGCTGATCTTGCGTCCGGTCTGCATGTCGTAGAGCACGAGACCAATGTCGCGCCCCGCGTCGTATACCGATGAGATCTCCCACTTTAGGCGCTGGAACTCCGCCGTGCCGGTAAATCCGCTCGGTCCGGTGACGGTAATCCCGCCCGAGCTGGTTGTGACGTCACCTCGCACCACCGCATACCACCCCGTCCCCTCGTCCTTCCAGCCGCGGGAGACGAGCGTTGTCGCCTCGTTGGCATCCGGCGTGTAGTTGTGCGTTCCGGTTGTGGCGTAGGGGTTGTACTGCCTGCGGATCGCAATGGTCTGGGCGTCGTCGGAGTACCAGCAGATGCCCTCGTCGATCCAGCCCACGTCAACAAGGGCATAGCACTCCTGCTCGCTCGTGGTGTAGTGGTGGTCTCCACCATTTACATAGGGGTTGTACAGACGGTAGACCGGCGTGCCTGAGTGCGTCGGCGCAACCCAGCCCACGCCCTCGGCCTCCCAGCCAACCGTCACGAGCGCATTTCTCTCAACGGTGCTCGCCGTGTAGAGGTGCTCTCCGGTGTAGGGGTTGTAGAGGCGCCACATGTCCTGGGTTCCTGCCGCGCGCGCCGTCGAGGGCAGCGCGAAGGCCGCGGCCGTCGCAGCAAGGATGCAGATGAAGAATGCCTTTGCGCAGGCGAGCCGTCTCATGGATCTCATGGCGCCCCTCTCAGCCGGGATTCAAATTCATTTTGAACCTGAACACCGCATGAGAGGGGCGCGAGGGAAGCAAAGCGTTCAAAAGAATCGGTGAGGGTGCGCTCGGCCCCTAGAAACGGTAGTAGCAGCAGTTGGGTAGCGTACGCTGGAGCTGTGGCGTGTAGTAGGGGTCGCCGTCGGCAAAGAAGTCAGACCAGCGGCTCAGCATCTGTGCCCACTCGCCGTAGTAGCGGCGGCGCTTCTGGGCGTCGTCCTCCTCGCCGCGAGAGAGGGACTCGTAGTGATAGAGCTCGACTTCTGGCGTGTAGACAACAAGAAGATCGCGCGCTCGCACCTTGAGGCAGAAGTCGACGTCGTTGTAGGCCACGGCGAGCTTCTCGTCAAAGCCGCCGACCGCCTCAAAGACGTCGCGCCTCACCATCATGCAGGCGGCGGTCACGGCGCTCAGGTTGCGCTGGCAGTCAATGAGGTTGAAGTAGCCGTGGTTGTCTCGCGGGTAGTTGATGAAGAAGTGCGAGGGAGACCAGGTGGAGAAGCACACGCCCGCGTGCTGGATGGTGTCGTCGGGGAAGTACAGGCGCACGCCCACCGCCCCCACGTCGCTTCTCGCGGCGATGCCGAGCATGCGCTCGATCCATTCCGGTGTTATGACCTCGGTGTCGTTGTTGAGCAGCAGAAGGTAGTTGCCGCGCGCGGCGCGGACCCCAAAGTTCACGATTGCGGAGAAGTTGAAGCCGCCGGGGTAGCGCACAACGCGCACGCGTCCCGCCCCACGCTCGGTCAGGCGCTCGTAGCAGGCGTCCGTCTCGGGCTCATGGCTGTTGTTGTCAACGAGAAGAACCTCGTAGTTTGCGTAGGTGCTCTTCTCGAGGATGGAGCTCACGCAGTTCTCGAGGACGTCTGCGTGGTCAGACGTTGGGATGACGATGGAGACGAGCGGGTTGTCCTCGGGCGGCAGGTACCTCACGGCGTACTTGAAGGGGTATCGGGCGGGGCGGACCTCCGCGCGAAGGCCAAGGCGCTCGAGGTGTGCCCTCACGGCGCGCATGCCCGCCTCGGCTGCATAGGGCTTGCTGTCGGCATCCGCGGCGGTGGAGCCTGCCGTGACGCGCCAGTGGTAGAGCATACGGGGGACGTGGTTTACGTAGCGCGCCTTCTCTGAGGCCTCGAGGGTGAGGTTGTGGTCCTGGGCGCCGTCGAACTCCGCGGTGTTGGGCTCGAGCTGGTCAAGGAGCGTGCGGCGGATGCAAAGCAGGTGGCAGACCACGTTATAGCCGCGCAGCTCGTCGATGCTGAAGGTGTCCTTGAAGAAGGGCGAGCTCACATGGCCCTCCTCGTCCACCTTGTCCTCGTCGCAGTAGAGGACGTCGGTGTCGGGGCGCTCGTTTACGGCGCGCGCGTACTCAAAGAGAAGGTCGGGCTCTATGAGGTCGTCGTGGTCGAAGAAGCCGACGAAGTCACCCGTTGCCACGGCGATGCCGGCGTTGGTGTTCTCGGAGATGCCGAGGTTCTCCCTCATCGTCACGCTCTTCACGCGGGAGTCCGCCTTGCAGGCGGCGTCGACGAGCGCTCCCAGCTCGGCAATCTCGGGGCTCGCGTTCACGAGCACGAGCTCCCAGCGCTGGTAGGACTGGGCGAGCACGGAGTCGAGCATCTCGCGGAAGAGCTTCTCGGGCGTCCTAAAGAGGGGTACCACAAGGCTGAAGATGGGCATGACGGGAAGCTCGGTTTCCCGCTGGATCTTGAGCTCGTGGGGCGTGGCGCGGTGAAGAGAGAGCCACTCGGGGTAGTAGGGGTCCACGCCGGCGTTGTTGTAGAGCTCGGCGGTCGCCTGTGCCACCAGCTCACCCACTCGCTCGGGCGTGAGGGTCTCGCGGGCAAGAAGTCCCGGGCGATTGGCGTCCCAGGCGTAGATGCGCACCGTGGGCTGGTTCCACGGGAGCCTCAGCGAGAAGCGCACCTCGCGTGCCTGCGCGCAGCCGCCGGCGATGGAGACCATGCGCTCTCCCATGGGCACGTACTCGGCGGCGGGAACCTCGAGCGCGTCGTTTACGCAGTAGACGCGCACCCGCGCCGGCGCGGCGTCCGGGAGCCGGCAGCTGCCGCGCACGATGACGTGCGTGGCCGTGGGGATGACGTTGGTGACGGTAAGAGAGACGCTGCCGTCGCTTGTCTCCGGGATTCGCTCGTCACAGTTTCTGATCTGCTCGCAGAGCGCCTTGTTGACGCGGTAGTTGAGGCGGGACTCCCACTTTGCGCGCTCGTAGTCCACCTTTCGCTCAATGCGCTCCACGAGGCGCCCCTCGGCGTCGACCTCGGCCAGAAGGTAGCTCACGGCGTTGCGGGGGAGTATGTCGCACACGGCAACGAGGACGCGCGCGCCCCTCTCGTCGGGCAGCCTCACGAGCCTCACGTCAACCGGGGCGGCAAGGGCCTCGGGGTCCATCATGACGCGCACGTCGTGGTCGTCCGGGAGCTCCGACACCACGAGCTTCTCGAACACCTTCTCGTTTGCCCTACAGATGCCTTTCGAGCGAATCTTCACGGCTGGCTCCCTCCGTCATTTTCCGTTGTGTCATTATCGCATTGGCGCCGCGATGCGGCGACGTCTCATTTTGAGCTTGGGAAAGGGGAGCAGATGCCGCGCTTTTCTGTGGTCGTGCCAACCTTCAACGGGGCAGACCATATCGAGGAGTGTCTCTCGAGCGTTCTCTCTCAGGGATTTGAAGATGTTGAGGTCATCGTTGCGGACGACATGAGCACTGACGGTACGGTCAATGTTGTCAGGTCACTGGCGCGTCGCGATGCCAGGATTCGTCTTCTCGTGCGAGCCCAAAACGGTGGGACCCTGCGCTCGCGACGGGACGGCGTCCTCGCGTCGACTGGTGACTACGTGCTCCTTCTCGACCAGGATGACGCCCTCGTTCCGGGCGCCCTTGTGGCAATCGACCGCGCCCTCGGGGAGCACGATCCCGACATCCTCCACTTTGGCGTGCGCGTTGTCGCCGAGAGCGAGGGTGCCCGGGCGGCCGCAGCCGGCATGGAGGGCTTTCTCACGCCCACTCCGCGCCGCCTTAAGGGCGCAGAGATTCTCAGGCGCCAGTTTGCCCAGGAGGGCGGCTTCGACTGGCACGTCCATCATCGGGCCCTGAGGGGGGAGCTCGCGAGAAGGGCCTGGGGCGCAGCCGAGGATACGCGCCTCACGCTCTCCGACGACCTCTACGCGAGCTTCATGCTCTGCTCGTTTGCCCAGAGCTATGTGGCACTTCCCGACAGCGCGTGGTATGAGTATCACCTTGGCCGCGGCGAGACCTTTGGCTCTCGCGCCACGGTGGACGACGTCCGCTCCATCAGCGAGCGCGACCGCGAGGGCCTTTCGCTCGTGAGCTCGTTTGCCCGCTCGGGGGCGGTGGCACGCGACGACTGGGACGCGCGCGTGGCCGATGTGAGGGACCGTCTCATAGAGCACGTGATGAACGAGCTCCATGACGGTCTTGACGTTGAGGACCAGGCGCGCGCCATCGACGACGTCCTCGCCATCTGGCCTGCCGATGCGGTTGCGGGCGAGCTGTACCGCTTCGTCCGAGACCGCGCCTACGCCCTCTTTGACGGGAGGACCTATCCGCGCGCAGACGACGAGCTCCATCGCCTGGTTCGCGATGCCCGCCATGCCGACGCTCTGGTTTGCGGCGAGGGGTCTGAGCGCTATCGTGCCATGAAGTCCGCCGCTGAGCGCCACCTGTGCGACCTCGAGACGCTTGCGCCCGAGCAGAAGGCGGAGGGCGCAAACGAGCCGCGCACGATCGTGCGGCGCCTCTTGGGGCGGCTCAGGAGAAGCTAGACCGAGAAGTGCGCCTTCGGCGATAATGGGCGCGTTGAATCACGAGCGAGGGAGGCACCTTGTCACCCATGTTTTCCATCGTTGTTACCGCCTACAACAACGTTGCATATCTGTCGGGATGCCTGGACAGCGTGCGTGCCCAGACGATTGCCAGCTGGGAGTGCGTTGTTGTTGACGATGCGAGTCCCGACGACACCGGGAAGGTTGCCGCTCGCTACGCCGACGCTGACGAGCGCTTCCGCGTGCTTTCGCTATCAGAGAACCGCGGCCTTCACCTCGCGCGCCGAGCTGGGGTCGAGCAGTGTCGCGGCGAGTACGTCATCTTCCTCGACGCCGATGACGAGCTTTCCCCCTCCGCGCTCGAGGACCTAGTCTCTGCGATGGGGGAGAGTCGCCCCGACATGGTGCACTTTGGCATCGAGGTTGTTTCTTCCGGTGTTTCCGAGGCCGACTGCAAGGCCTTTGCCGCCAACGTCAACCGCCCCCTCGAGGCTGTCTCGGGCGACGAGCTCTGCCACCTGGTCTTTGACGGCGACGGGGGCTACGTGCAGGACTGGCGGGTCACGCAGCGCGCATACCGCACCGAGCTTGCGCGCGAGGCCTTTCTTGCCATGACGGACGAGCGCCTCGAGCGCGCGGAGGACTGCTATGAGTTTTTGGTCCTCGCCGACCACGCGCACGAGCAGGTCACGGTCAACGACGTGCGCGCCCTGCGCTATTTTTACGGGCGCGGCGTCACCGGAACGAGCCTTGTGGGCGCAGACGTCTTTGCGCGCTTCTGTGAGCAGTTCAGAGCCTGCGTCGACGCAATGCGCGACTATGCCTCGAGCCGCTCCGACGCCTCCGTGGACGCGCATGTGAAGGGAGCCACCGAGAAGCTCCTCGACCTTCTCATGAACGACTGGCTCAGGCGCGTTGGCGACGACGAGAAGTCCGCCGCTGCCCAGGAGGCGGTCAAGGCCTTTGGTGCCGGAGTCATTGCCGCCCAGATCATGCGCCTCGTGCGCGATGCCGCCTACGATGCGCTCTCTACAGGAAGGTCTCTCGGCGAGGCGGGGCCGCTCTCGCTGTGGTTCCACATCGCTGAGTGCCTCTCGGATGAGGCGGAGTCTCTGCCGGAGAGCTACGGCTCGCTGCGGGCAGACGCCCGCACCCACCTCTACGACCTCGAGGAGTACGCTCCCGCCCTTCCGGTGGAGGTAGATGTCATCCATCCCGCGAGCGAGCGCGACTACGCCGCCCAGCCCATTCGCATCTTTGTGACCACGCACAAGGAGGTCAACCGCTTCCACAGTGACATCCTCCAACCGGTCCAGGTTGGCTTTGCGCGGCCAAGAAGGCGCTTTCCCTGGGCCCTGCAGGACGATGCGGGCGAGAACATCTCCGACAGAAACGCCATGTACTGCGAGCTCACCACCCAGTACTGGGCGTGGAAAAACGTTGACGCCGAGTACTACGGCTTCTGTCACTATCGTCGCTACTTTGACTTTACGAGCGGCTGGCACGAGGAGAACCCCTACGGTGAGGTCATGGACAACTTCATCGACTGGGACTCCCAGAAGCGCTACGGCCTCGATGACAAGACCATGGCCTCCGTCATCGAGGGCTGCGACGTCATCACCACCGGCGTGAACGACATGAGCGCCTTCCCCGAGCACTACACCGATCCGCTCGACCACTACGCCCGCGCCCCTCACCTGAGGCTCATCGACCTCACGCACACCATGGACCTCGTCTGCGAGATGCACCCGGACTATGCTGAGGACGTCGCGGCGTTTCTGAGCGGGCATCGCGCCTGCTTCTGCAACATGTTCATCATGCGCAAGGAGCTCTTCTGCCGCTACTGCGCGTGGATGTTCCCGATCCTCGAGCGCTTCATGGAGTGGTGGGACCCCTCCACGTACAGCAGGGAGGGGCTGAGGACGCCCGGTCACCTCTCCGAGCGCCTGCTCAACATCTTCCTCATCCACGAGCGCCGCGTGAACCCCTCGCTTTGCTGGAAGGAGCTCCAGTGCGTTCACTTTGAGCACCCGGAGCCGCGCGCAAAGACGGCGCTTCCCCCTGCGGACGGGGCGGGCATGCCCGTTGTTCCGGTCGTCCTTGCCGCAGACAACAACTACGTTCCCATGCTCACGACCACGATTCTCTCCATGCTCGAGAACGCCTCCCCTGAGCGCTTCTTTGACGTCGTCATCTTCGAGAAGGACATCTCGCCCAGAAACCAAGACCTCATGCACCGGTTCTTCTCGCGCTTTGAGAACGCACGCCTCAGGTTTGTGAACGTGGGCGAGCTGCTGGGCGGCCGCGTGCTGCACACCAACAACCCTCACATCAGCGCCGAGACCTATTACCGCTTCCTCATCCAGGAGGTCCTGCCCGCCTACGAGAAGGTCCTCTACCTTGACTCGGACCTCATCGTCTGCGGAGACGTGGCCGAACTCTACGATACCGACCTTGGTGAAAACCTCATCGCTGCCGCCATAGACGTTGACTACCTTGGCAACCTGAACATGCTCGACGGGGAGCGCCTGCGCTATACCGACGAGGTCCTGGGTCTGAAAGATCCCTACTCCTACTTCCAGGCGGGCGTGCTCCTGCTCAACACGCATGGTCTGCGCGAGCTCCACACGCTCGAGGAGTGGCTCGCGCTTGCCGAGGACAACCGCTACATCTACAACGACCAGGACATCTTGAACGCCGAGTGCCAGGGCCGCGTCACCTATCTCGATAACGCGTGGAACGTCATGAACGACTGCGGCGGCCGCATCGCCAAGGTCTTCTGCTACGCTCCGGCAGACGTCTATGAGAGCTATCTCAGAGCCTATGCCAACCCGTGTATCGTGCACTATGCCGGCTTTGAGAAGCCCTGGAAGTTTGGAATGTGCGACCTGAGCGAGCTCTACTGGGAGTATGCGCGCAGGACCCCGTTCTACGAGAAGCTCGTTGCTATGGCGAGCGACCGTCCGCTGCCGCCTCCGCCGCCCGCCCCTGTGATGGAGCCGCCCGCGCCTCCGCTCCCTGCGCGTGCCGTGGGGGAGAAGAGCATCCTTCGCGTGCTCGACCCGCTGGTTCCCGTGGGCTCGCGTCGTCGCGAGGTGCTCAAGTCCCTGGGGCGCGCCGCGCAGGGACGCTCTTAGGGAGGGGCCCATCACCACCCTTCTCCATCAGTCTTCAAGTAACCGTTCAGGGCTGAGGAGATATGTGGGGGAAATGAGGGGAGTCCCCCTAAGTAAGTAGAATCGACGAGATGTGCACCTGAAGCTATCCGAAGGAGCTCATTTTGTCGAAGCTTTCCGTAACCAGAAGAGCAGCCCTGCTCTCCGTTCCCGCTGCGGCGGGAGTCGCGCTTGTCGGGGCGGGCGCCGCGAACGCTCAGGAGGCGCCCGCAGAGGTCGTCTCGTCCGCTGACGCCCTTCGCTTTCTCTACATCGACGCCAAGAACCAGAAGGTGGGAGACGAGCAGAACGTTGTCGCCTCCCTCGAGGGGGCGGGCGAGGTGGCGTCTGCCGCCCTCACCCTGCTCTGCACCGAGACCGGCGAGGAGGTCTCCTGCGAGCTGACGCGCTCTGCGGGGTCATCCGCGCTCTTCTCGCTCACGCCCCAGCAGGGCGGAACCTACACCGTGGTCGAGCTGAGCCTCACGTCGTCTGACGGGACGCAGCGCATCGTGGACTTCACGGACTGCGACGCGTCGTATCGCTCGTTTGTGGTTGATGACGGTGTTGCCGCGCTCAGCGTTGGCGAGGATGCTGATGAGGTGGAGACAAACGTCAGCGCCTCTGCCTCCAGCGGCGAGGTTCACACCTCGGACTCCGTTGAGTCGGCCGTCTCCGCCGTGGCGACCCCCCAGGAGGTTGCCCCAACCAAGCGCACGAGCTCGAGCACCAACCCGCTTGACTACGTGGTGGTCATCGCCCTCGACCCCGGTCACTCCGAGAACACCGAGGCGGGCGCGACCGGTGTCAACGGCGCGCGCGAGGAGATCCTCAACTGGGAGATCGCCAACTACTGCAAGGAGGAGCTCGAAACCTACGGAAACGTCCAGGTGGTCCTCACCCGCGGGCAGACCGAGGGCAAGAGCCTCGAGAATCGCGTCATCGAGGCCATCAAGCACAACGCTGACGCTCTTGTGAGCATCCACCTCAACTCTGCGGGCGGAAGCGCCTACGGGGCGGAGGTCTACGTTCCCTACGATGCCACCTACAACCCCGAGACCCACGCCGTGGGGCAGAAGCTCGGCGAGGAGATCATCGAGGAGCTCGAGGCGCTCGGCCTCTTCAACCGCGGTGTTAAGATCCGCGTCATCGAGGACGACCCGGACTATGCGTATTCCGACGGTTCCGACGGCGACTACTACGGCATCATTCGCAACGCGCGCAAGGCGGGCATCCCCGGTATCATCGTCGAGCACGCCTTCATTGACAATGCGGGGGACTACAACAGCTTTTTGAGCGATGCCTCCAAGCTCAAGCGGCTTGGCGTGGCCGATGCGGCGGGAATTGCCGAGGCCTACGGTCTCACCAAGGTCAAGTCCTCTGACCTTGCCTCCGTCTACGACGAGGCCTACTACAAGAAGAAGTATGCGGGCGAGGTGTCAAAGGACCCCAAGGGTGCCTTCCATCACTTCCTGACCGTTGGAATGGCCAGGGGGTACCAGGCCAGCGCGTCCTTCTCGCCGAGCTATTACAAAAACGCTAACTCCGACCTCAGGGTGATGTTTGGCGCCACCATGGCGGGCTACTACTATCACTTTGCCCTCTCCGGGAAGGCTGAGGGCCGCCCCGGAACGGGCGAGGCGGAGCCCGTGGCAACCATGTGGCGCCTCTACAACTCCTGGACGGGCGAGCACCTCTACACCGCCTCTGACTCCGAGCGCAACATCTGCGTCTTCCAGGGCTGGACGTACGAGGGTGTGGCGTGGGATGCACCCGAGAAGTCCGACGCGCCCGTCTATCGTCTCTACAACCGCTTTGTCCCGGGTGGCGACCACCACTACACGATGTCGGTCAAGGAGTACGATGAGCTTGAGACCAAGGGGTGGAGGAAGGAGGGCGTGGCCTGGTACTCCGCTGCCGAGGAGGCCGGCGTTGCTCTGCTTCGCGTCTACAACCCCAACGCCCTGACCGGCACGCACCACTACACCGTCGACGAGTCCGAGCGCGACGCACTCGTCAAGCTTGGCTGGAAGGCCGAGGGCGTGGGCTGGTACGGCGTGTCATCTAACAAGACGAAAGAGGAGTAGCATCTTGAATCGATATGACCTCACGCGTGCCGGGGCACTCGTTGCCCTGCTCGCAGCTCTTGTGTGCGGCTTTGCCCCGATGACGGCAAGCGCCGCCGAGGAGAAGGCCGAGACGATGTATCGTCTCTACAACGAGTTCACCGGAGAGCACTTCTACACGAGCAGCGCCGCGGAGCGCTCGAGTCTTATGCGCAGCGGGTGGGATGACGAGGGCGTGGCCTGGATTGCGCCTACAAGCTCCAAGACTCCGGTCTACCGTCTCTACAACCCGCACGTGAGCGGCGGGGACCATCACTACACCACGAGCCGCTCCGAGCGCGACGCCCTGGTGAGGGAAGGGTGGCGAAGCGAGGGCATAGGCTGGTACTCGGACGACTCCCGTGGTACCGCGCTCTATCGCCTCTACAACCCCAACGCCATCACGGGGACCCATCATTACACCTCGAGCGCCTCCGAGAGGGATGCGCTCGTGAAAGAGGGCTGGAAGAACGAGGAGATTGCCTGGTACGGTCTTGTGGGCACCAACATCATGGGCAGCTCCCTTGCCGACGCCGAGCTTCTGGCCAGCTACTACCGCGCCACGGTGGGCGAGAAGACCTATCCCTCCAACGTATATAAGGAGAAGGGCGCTGCCACGATCGACGACTTCTGCCGGATCCTTGTGGAGGAGGCGGAGGCCGAGGGCGTCCGCGCCGAGGTCGTCTTCACCCAGGCGATGAAGGAGACGGGCTGGCTCAGGTTTGGCGGCGCGGTCAAGGTCGAGTGGTGCAACTTCGCGGGCCTTGGTGCTGTGAACTCCAACCCCGTCGAGGGCGCCAACCACTTCAAGGACGTGAGGACCGGTCTCAGGGCGCAGGTTCAGCACCTCAAGGCATACGCCTCTACCGAACCGCTCAACAATCCCTGCGTTGACTTGCGCTTTGACCTTGTGAGCCGAGGATGTGCCCCCAACCTTGAGGACCTGAACGGCAGATGGGCCGTTCCCGGAAACGGCTACGGAGAGTCGCTCGCCGCTATGATCGACGCTATTCTCGAGATGAAGTGATTGGTCAAAGGTGCGTCCCCCGCGTCGTTGAAGACGTGGGGGACCTATGATAGATTCTGAGGGCAATCCATCGAAGAATTGAGGTCTAAACCGTGGCTTCCCACTTCTCTCAGCCTGCGACACCCAAGCCCCAGCCCCAGCCCCAGTCCCAGGACGAAAAGTCCTCGGAGCTTTCCTACTCGCGCGACGCCGCGGCCTCCTATGCCGAGGCACGCAAGAACAGTGGCAGAAGGGGCTCTGGCGGCAGCCATCGCGGTCGCATCGTCGCTCTTGTCATCGTTGCCGTTCTTGCCGTCATTCTTGTTGCCGGCGGGACCATGGGCTTTATGCTCTATCAGTCTGCCATGCAGGTGAAGGATGACGCGTCCGCCGTCATGGCGCAGGCATCCACGCTCTCCGACGGGCTTCAGGGCGGCAACGCCGAGGAGCTCTCGGACTCCGTTGGCGTTGTCGTGGAGAAGGTCAACGCCATCAACGAGGAGGTCCACACGCCGCTTTGGGACTTTGCGACGATCATCCCGGTGGTTGGGGAGGACATCCGCTCCGTCCAGACCCTCGGCTCCGCGGCGCACTCGCTGGTAAACGACGCGCTCGTTCCCGTGACGAACAGCATCTCGGGCATGAAGCTCTCCGATCTTTTCCAGGACGGCGCGGTCAACGTTGGACTGATCCAGGCCATCTCCGGCTCGTTGAGCTCCGCCACCCCCGTCATCCAGGAGTCCCTGGCGCAGATCTTATCTCTTCCCGAGGCCCACATCCCTCAGCTGCGCGACGTTCTCAGCCGCGTCCAGGAGCCCATCTCGCAGGTTCAGGGAGTCGTAGACCAGTTGCAGCCCATCCTTGACTTGCTTCCCCAGATGCTCGGCGCCAACGGCCAGACGAGAACCTACCTCATCATTGCCCAGAACAACGCCGAGCTGCGCGCAACGGGCGGCCTTCCGGGCTCCTGGGGCACCATCTCTGTGACTGATGGTGTCATCAGCATGGGTGAGTTTGTCTCGATCCTGCATGACCCCGGCCTTGAGGTCCAGATCACCGACGATGAGGTCGCGGCCATTGCCACTAACATGAACACCGACCCCGCCCAGGTCAACTGCACGCCCGACTTTGAGCGTGTGGGCCAGCTCGCCCGCGAGTACTGGATCCAGAAGGGCTTTGGCGAGGTCAACGGCGTGATTGCCATCGACCCCGTCTTCCTGCAGCGTCTGCTTGCCCTCACGGGAGGCTTCACGGCCTCTGATGGTGAGGCGGTCGATGGCAGCAACGCCGCCGAGGTCCTTCTCAGCGGAACGTACTGGAAGTTTGGCAACGACGGTGACGCCCAGGACGAGTACTTCTCCTCCGTGGCCGGCCTTGCCTTTGAGCAGGTCATGAACCATCTCGGAGACGCCGACATTAAGCAGCTCCTTGAGGTCTTTGACCATTCTGCCAAGGATGGCCGTCTGCTCGTGTGGATGGAGAACGGCGACGAGCAGGCCCTCGTCGAGGAGCTTGGCGCCTCCGGCAAGCTCGAGACCGATCCGACCAAGCCCGTCCTCGGTTTCTACATCAACGACGATACGTACAGCAAGATCAGCTGGTACGCCTCCACCTCGACGACGGTTGGCGAGGGCGTCAAGAACGCGGACGGAACCACGACCTATGACGTGACCTCAACGCTCACCAACACCATCACGCCTGAGATCTCCTGGTCTGCGCCTCGCTACGTCATTGGAACGAGCGGCGAGAAGCGCGATCCCTCCGATATGATCATGTACCTCTTCCTCTTTGCTCCCGCGGGCGGCAGCATCACCGACCTCAACGTGAGCGAGGGGGGACTGGTTGACGGCTTTGGCATTGCCACCGCATCCCTCAACGGACTGCAGGTCTATCGCATGAGGGCGCACGCGCTTGCGGGCGAGACCGTTACCCTCACCTATAAGGTGACGACCTCTGCCGAGGCCACCGAGCCCCTTGCCGTCCGCACCACGCCCCTTGCCCAGGAGAGCCTGATGAACTAGCTGCGGCTCCCCATCCCATCGGCACCAAATCGGCCCCAAACGGATTGTCGCGTTTGGGGCCGAGTTTTCGGGGTAATATATCCCCCGTGGCTATTCGGCCACGGGTATCGCGCGCAAGCGCAGCGTTTGCCCCGCGGGGCGAAAGAAAGAAAGGCACGACATGGCACAGGGTACTGTCAAGTGGTTCAACCCGGACAAGGGCTACGGCTTCATCTCTCGTGAGGATGGCGACGATCTGTTCGTCCACTACTCCGAGATTCAGATGGACGGCTTCAAGACTCTGGACGAGGGCCAGGCTGTCGAGTTCGACATCACCACCGGCCAGAACGGCAAGCTCCAGGCTTCCAACGTTCACAAGCTCTAGTCCTACCACATAGGGCGACTTGGAGGGGCTCGCTTCGGCGGGCCCCTTTGCTGTCTAGGTGTCGCGTGTGGTTGCGTGCCTGGTATGTTCGCTGACGGTACTTGTTCGAGCAGGTTGATGCCGAGAAAGACCCTTAGTCGCATCCGGTCGAATTTATGGGAGCCGAGAAAAGCCTCCGGATGTACCCACTTGATCGGGCGGGCGCCGAGAAATGCTCGCTTGTGTACCAGGCTCCCCGGCAGGTGCCGAGAAATGCCGGTCAGTGTACCGCCTGGTCAGCGTGGGCGCCGAGAAATGACCGAAGGTGTACCCTTCCAAAAGCGGCGATGGTACAGATATGACGATTCCTCGGCACAATAGCTGCCGCTTTGGTACACCGGTAAGCTTCTCGGCACATGCCTTTGCGGCGCGGTACACCGGCCGGCATTTCTCGGCACCTATGCAGCGTGCCCGGTACACCGGCCAGCATTTCTCAGCACCTGTGCTGCGCGCCCGGTACAGCGGCCGGCATTTCTCGGCGCGCTTCCTAATCTGTTCTCGCGCAAGTCCTTTTAGGCATTTTTTGAAGAGGCGCCATGTCGGGCTAAGATAGTCGCCGTATGTAGCTCCCAATCTCAGGAGGACCCTGCGCATGCACGGCGATTCTCAGTCTCTTGTGTCTGTCATCGTTCCCATCTACAACGCCGAGAAGTACCTCGGCCAGTGCCTTGACAGCATTCTCTCTCAGACCCATAACAACCTTGAGGTCATCTGCATCAACGATGGCAGCACGGACAACTCCCTCTCAATCATTCGGGCGTACGCCGACGAGGACCCGCGCGTTCGTGTGATCGACAAAAAGAACGGTGGCTACGGCCAGGGCTGCAACCGCGGCATCGAGGCCGCTCGGGGCACGTGGATCTCTGTCGTCGAGCCCGACGACTGGATCGACCCGAAGATGTTCCAGGAGATGCTCGAGTTTGCCGACACTTTCGACCAGGTCATCGACATCATCAAGACGCCCTGGACCGACGTGCACAACTGGAACGACCCCAAGAAGCAGGCGTCCTATCCCAGCCTCATGGTCGGTCGCCTCAAGACCTCGCGCCGCCCCTTCAAAATCGCCGAGCACACCGTGATCATGGAGCTTCACCCGTCCATCTGGTCTGCCCTGTACCGCCGGGACTTCATCAACGAGAAGCACATCCGCTTCATCGAGTACCCGGGTGCGGGCTGGGCGGACAACCCCTTCCTCGTGGAGACGCTCTGTCAGGCGGACTCGATCGTCTACCTCGACAAGCCGTTCTACAACTATCGCTGCGACCTTCCCGGCTCGACGCTCAATCACGCGACGGACGAGGCAGTGGCCCGTCCCTTCGATCGCTGGCTCGACATGCTCAAGATCATCGAGCGCCTGGGCGTCACGGACAAGCGCGTCATTGGTGCTCACTATCTTCGTGGCTTCAACTACACCTTTGGTGCCATCTTTGACGACGGTTGGGACAATCCGATCGTCCAGAAAAAGACCCGCGAGGTCTTCTCCAAGATGGACCCCGAGATTGTCGCGCGCATCCCCAACCTCGCGCCGCACCGCAAGCGTTTCTTCTTCAGCGTGATGGGGGGCGTTCCCCAGAAGTACTCCACGCTTCCCTGGGCCAAGCACCTCGCGCGCGAGGCGCTGCATACGGCGCGGACTGAGGGCCCGCTCTCCGTTGTCAGGAAGGTACGTCGGGTCATCGTTCCCGAGGAGCGCTCGGAGGCATAGGGCCAATCGAGGAGGGACGGGGCGTGTCTTCTAGTCTTCGCACGCGGCAAGCGCGTTTCCGCTCGCTTGTTCCGACAGGCCTTGCGCTGCTGCTTCTCATTGTCCTGCTCGCGGTGCCCGCCGCGCGGCCCTGGGGCGTGGGACTGCTGGGTTTTCTGCTCTTCTACGTGCTCGTGCTCATCTCCCTTAGAGCGACGTCGCTTGCGGGGGAGTGGCGAGAAACCCCAGCGCGCGTCAAGATTGCCACCCTGCTTGTGGGTATCCTCTTCGTGGGCTTTGCGGCTTGGTACTTTGGGCGCTACGACTTCTATCCAACCTGGGACAGCATCAACTACTGGCAGAGTGCGCTCGACTTCAACAAGAGTCTCGACGTCTCGGAGCTCGCTGCCCTCTCCGCCATGCTCGACTCGATTGGGGGCCAGGACTACAACTTGCTCATCTGCTGGGTCGTCTCGCCGCTTGTGCGGCTCCTCCCAAGCTGGGTGGGCACGTTCTTCTTGGTCACGACGTTTTTTGTGGTGCCGTCTGCACTTGTGGTGGCTTTGCTTGTTTGCTCCCGCGTCTCTCGGCTGGGCTCGGGCGCCTCTTCATCATGGCTGCTACCCACGGTCTTTGCGTGCTCGCTGCTCTTTCCCACGCTCATGAGGCCGTCGTTTACCGGCCTTCTGGATGCGCCGGCGCTCCTCGCCCTCCTCTGTTCTATAGCGCTTCTCATCGACGATGGCCTGACGGTCTCTGCGCCGCGTGCGCTTCTGGGGGGCCTCTGCCTTGTGCTCTCGTTCCTCCTGAGGCGCTACTTTGTCTTTGCCGCCATGGGCGTTGCCGTGGGCGTGGCTCTTCGCTGGCTCGCCACGCTCGCCCTCGCCAAGAAAGACGAGCGCCTTGCCCTCTTCAAGGGCCTGCTTCGCGCGCTTGGCTGCGTGCTTGCCGTAGTTGTTGTGTCGGCGCTTGCGTTTCCGGAGTTCTTCTATCGCTCGCTCTTTGGCGGCCAGGGAAACGCCTATGCTGCGTGGACCATCTTCGACTCCGTTTTGGAGCGTGGCGCAAACGTGTGTCGCTATATCGGTTGGGTGTGGGTTGCCCTTGCCGTCCTTGGCATCGTGATGCTCTTCGCCGCTCTGGTAAGGCGCCGGGACGAGCGCTCGGCCGTTGCGCGCGTGCTCGTTGACACGCTTGCGCTTCTTGTCTCTGCCGTGGGCGCCCTCCTTGCGTTTTGGACCATCCAGGACCTGAGCGTCCAGCATTGGTATATCATGCTCGGGCAGACAGAGGCCGCAATCTACATGAGCGTGTTTGCTGCCCTGGTCACATGGGTGCGGCCGGGGGCGGCCCTTGCTGTCACCCGCCTTGTCGCAGTGGCGCTTGCGGCGCTCGGCTTTGCCAACGGCTTTGGCCTCATGGGCCAGATTCCCGGCGCCGAGGACGCTCTCGGAACCGTGTTGCCTCCGGTCATGCAACGCCCCCAGATTCAGGGTGACTGCGTCGAGAAGGCGCGTCTTGTCGATGATCTCACCAGCCTCACGGGTGGTACGGAGACGGTTTACTTTGCGCTGGCAAGCCCCGAGCTCAACAGCAGCCTGCCGCTCTCTACGGTGATGCCCGAGAGCACCGCGTCTCCCTTCCCGTGCGCCTACGCGGATGCCGATACGAGGGACGGCTTCAACGTAGCCTTCTTTGATGCCGCCTACGTTGTGACGTCCGACCCCGTTGCCCTTCACCTGCGTCCCGAGAACGAACGCGTTGTGGTGACGCTCAACGAGCTCGTGAGTGACCCCACGAGCTTCATCGGCTCCCATTACCGCAGCGTTGGCACCTATCACTTTGACAAGGGAATCGTAGCGACGGTCCACGAGCTCGTTGTGCCCTTCTCGGCCGATGACGTCCTTCGACTCGAGAAGATCTTCGACGAGATGTATCCTGATAGCCCAGAGCTCTTCCACGACCGCTTTGAGGCGTATCTCTCAACGCTTACGGATGGTCGCGACATAGCGGATGAGGAGGCGTGAGCATGTCGGGCAGCAGAGGGAGACAGCGGGCGTCGGGAATGCCACCCGTACTGTACGTGGTCGTTCCGTGCTACAACGAGCAAGACGCGCTTCCCAGGACGGCGCGTGCCCTGAGCGACGCGCTCACGAGCTGCCCTGACATCTCGCCTAAGAGCAGGGTTCTCCTCGTTGACGACGGGAGCTCCGACAAGACGTGGGAGACCATCGTCTCCCTCTCCGAGGACCCTGCCTTTGGGTCGCTTTTCACCGGAATCTCCCTCGCGCACAACCGTGGTCATCAGGCCGCGCTGCTCGCGGGTCTTATCGAGGCGCTCGAGCGCGGCTGTGACTGCGCCATTTCCATGGACGCCGACCTCCAGGACGATCCGGCGGTCATCCCCCAGATGCTCGCGGAGTTTGCCCAAGGTGCAGAGATTGTGTTTGGCGTGAGGTCCGATCGCGGGACTGACACCCGCTTCAAGCGTGGGACGGCGCGCGCGTTCTACCGTCTCATGGGCCTTTTGGGCGTGGCGCTCGTTGCCGATAGCGCAGACTGTCGCCTCATGGGCCGCCGTGCGCTTGCCGCCCTCTCGGAGTACGAGGAGGAGAACCTCTTCCTGCGCGGGATTGTCCCGTCGCTTGGGTTCAGGACCGCAGAGGTGCGCTACGAGCGCGCGCCGCGCGTCGCGGGGGAGTCCAAGTACCCGCTCTCAAAGATGGTCGCGTTTGCCCTCGAGGGCATCACGTCCTTCTCGACCGTTCCCATAAGGCTCGTTGCCCTTTCCGGCGTCCTCTTTCTGGTTGTTGCCGTGGCGATGCTCATCTGGGCGATCGTGGCCTCGTTTCTTGGGGTGACGGTTCCCGGCTGGTCGAGCCTCATGGTCTCGCTCTGGTTCATTGGCGGCGCCGTCATGCTATCGCTGGGTATTGTGGGGGAGTACGTGGGCAAGTGCTACCTCGAGGCCAAGCGTCGCCCACGCTGGCACGTCGCCGAGCGCTTGCCTTAGGATTCGCCGCGTGCCGCGCCCTCCCTGCGCGGGTGGCGAGAAGGCCCGGGGCCTTCAGGTTCTTATCCGCATGCTGAACTCCCGCTTATCGATTTCGACTTGAGATGGGTCTGAGGTAGGGGGTACAGTCGTTGAGGCTTCGTTTTCGGAGCCAACGATCAACCTGTGAGAACGGAGGCAAGTATGACGAGAAGGAACTCGTTTGTGTCCCGTCTTGGCGGAACACTCGTGGCCTGCGCGGTGTTTGCGCTTGGCGTCTGTGCGCCGGCTCTTGCGGAGACGCTCGACGCCGCTGACGCTTCGCCGGTGATCGGTGAGTCTGCCCTGCTTGCAAGTGTGGATGAGGACGAGCTTGCGCCCGATGCCTATATGGCCGAGCCGAGCAACAAAGAGGTCGACGCAAACTCCGCCGCCGGCGGCGCCGGCTCGGGCGACAACGTGACGTCGTCCGGTCTTACGTACTCGATCAAATCTGACGGCACCCTCACCATCACCGGCTATGAGGGGATGTCCGGCTCCGTGGTGGTGCCGTCCACCATCGAGGGGCGCACGGTCACCACGATTGGCAGCACGGCCTTCTACGGCCTTGACATCACCTCGGTCACGCTTCCCAGCACCATCAAGGAGATTTGGTACGCCGCCTTCCAGTACTGCGGCATCTCGAGCATCACGCTGCCCGAGGGCCTTGAGGAGATGTCGAACCGTGCCTTCTGGGGCTGCCCCAACCTCACCACGCTGAACATCCCCGCGAGCCTCGAGGTCATGGACGCGAGCTCCGACACCTACGTGACCCCCTCGGGCGAGCGCTATACCCGCGATTACTACTACAACCCCGTCGTCTCGTGCGACAGCTTCACCGGCTTCACCGTCTCTTCTGGGAGCAAGAACTACAAGGCTGTCGACGGCATCCTCTTCTCCAAGGACGGCTCGGTCCTCTATTCGTGGCCCTCAGGTCGTAGCATCGCGAGCGGCTCGTATACCGTCCCCCAGGGAACCAAGGTCATTGCTGATGAGGCCTTCGCGGGCTTTGACTGGCTCACCTCGATCACCTTCCCCAACACCCTGGAGAAGATTTGCGACTGGTCCTTCTATGGTACGGGTCTTAAGAGCCTCTATCTTCCTGACAGCGTGAAGGAGGTTCAGGCAGATGCGTTTCAGGACTGCAGCTCGCTCGAGAGCGTCCGTCTCTCCTCGGGAATGGAGCGAGTCGCCGAGACCACGTTTGTCAACTGCACGTCCCTCAAGTCTGTGACCAACACCACCTCGATCAAGGAGATCGGGTGGCGTGCCTTTGCCGCGGTGGACTCCCCGCTCTCGCACTTTGAGTTTGGCGACGACGTCACGTTCATCGCAACCGAGGCGTTTCTCTACACCCAGGTGAGCGAGGACTCCTACCCCGACTATCTCACCAAGACGGGCCTCGGCAACTATGTGATCGCGGAGAGCATCATCGTCTCAGGTCAGAGCAACTATGACTATGCGCGTGACGTCGTTGACGCCGTCAACAAGGAGCGTGCTGCCGCGGGTCTTGGAAGCCTCTCCATGGACGCCGAGCTGACCGAGGTTGCCATGCAGCGCGCCGCCGAGACCGCACTGTACTTCTCGCACACGCGCCCGGACGGCTCTGACTGCTTCTCCGCTTCCGATCGCATAAATGCCGAGAACATTGCCGCGGGCTCGAGCACCCCTGCCGGCGTGATGAATCAGTGGATGACCAGCTCCGGTCACAAGGCTAACATCCTGGGCAGCGGATGGAGCTCCATCGGCGTTGGCTGCGTGAAGGTTGGCTCCATCACGTACTGGGTCCAGGTGTTTGGCACCGACAAGGCCAGCGGCTCCGTTCCCACGGGAACGGCGACCAGTACGTTTGAGTTGTTGGTTGTCAACAAGACCGTGCCCTTTGAGGGTGCCTCCGGCTTCAACCTCAACATGGCACAGGAAGACCCCCAGACCCTTGACAAGGGGGAGACCTACAAGCTCGTTGTTGGCATCAGCAACCAGGGCTGGGATGGAACGTACTGCCCCACGGATGCCTCGAGCTACACCTGGAAGAGCACTAACTCCCGTGTGGTGAGCGTTGGTGCCGACGGCGTCGTGCGCGCCGTGGGGGCGGGAAGCGCCACGGTGACCGCCACGTCGCGCGGCGGGTACACGTGGTCCAAGAACTTCAAGGTCAAGGACGTATCTAGCCCGTCGACTCCCTCGACGTCCGTGATGTATCGCCTCTACAACAAGTGGACCGGTGAGCACTTCTATACCGCCAGCGCAACCGAGCGCAACAGCCTCACCAAGGTCGGCTGGACCTACGAGGGTCCGGGCTGGACGGCGCCCAAGAAGTCCAACACGCCCGTCTACCGTCTCTACAACCCCTACGTCAACGGCGGCGACCACCACTACACCACGAGCGCAACCGAGCGCGATGCGCTGAGGAACGAGGGCTGGCGCTACGAGGGCGTGGGCTGGTACTCCGACGACGCCAAGGGCGTGCCTCTCTATCGCCAGTACAACCCGTACGCCGTGACCGGCACCCATAACTACACCGCGGACACGCGCGAGCGCGACCACCTTATCTCCCTTGGCTGGCGTGACGAGAAGATCGCCTGGTACGGAGTCAAGCAGTAACAGGAGAGCTTCATATCTCCATGTTTCTTTGGGGCCCGCCTCGGCGGGTCCCTTTTTGACTCCGGCTTGACAGTAATCCGAAATCGGACTAATCTTGCTCTCCGCCAACGAAGTGAGGAGGAAGCTTGTCCGAGGGGGATACGCTGGTGAGCGCTCGCGCGCTCGACGTGCTCTACCAGAAGACCGACAAGATATACTACGAGTTCGCGCGCGGGTGCGGGCTCTCCGAGACCGCCTATTGGATACTCTATGCCGTTGAGGTCTCTGGCGGAAACGTGCCGCAGGCCGTCATTGCCGAGGAGTTCTCGTACTCCAAGCAGACCGTGAACTCCTCGCTCAAGTCGCTCGAGGCACGGGGCCTCGTGAGGCTCTCCTTTGTGGAGGGCAGCCGCAAGGCAAAGGTCGTCTCGTTCACGGATGAGGGTCGCGCCTTCAGCGAGGAGCGCATCGTCCCGGCCATTGCCGCCGAGGACCGCGCGTTCTCGTCGCTCTCCCCAGACGAGCGCGCCGAGTTCCTGCGCCTTGCCCGTGCCTATACCGAGGCAGTTGACCGCGAGCTCGCCGCACTTGCAAAGAGGGGGGAGCTCCGATGAGCAAGAAGGAGCGAGACTACAGCAAGCGAGCATCGGCTCGCCTGCTCCTCAGTCTGATCTCACCGTACAAGGGTCTTGTCGCCGCCATCTTTGCCTGCTCGATCTGTGACATGACGGGCATGCTCTACATCCCCACGCAGCTCTCCGCCATGATCAACGTGGCCGTGAACTCGCACGACATGAGCCAGCTCATGGCACATGGCGTCACCATGCTGCTCGCGGCGTTTCTGGGTTCGGGTGGCTACATCGCCTCGGTCTACCTTGCCTCCAGGCTCTGCGCAAAGGTGGGGCGCGACCTTCGCCTGCGCGTCTACGAGGCGTCGCTTGCCTTCTCGGGCTCTGACTTCAACGCCTTTGGAACCGGCTCCATGATCACGCGCACGCTCTCCGACGCCAACGTGGTCCAGCAGACGCTGCTCATGTCCATCCTCATGATCTTCCCGGTGCCCATCATGTGCGTCATCTCGGTGTGGCTCGCCTTCTCCACCGATGTTGTGATGGGCTGGGTCCTCCTTGCGGTGACGCTTGCCGTTGTGCTCATCTGCGTGGCGGCCGTCGCAAAGTCCGCACCCATCTTCACGCGTCTTCAGGGCTTCATCGACAACATGAACACGCGCCTGCGCGAGTCAATCACGGGCGTGCGCGTCATCCGAGCCTTTGGCAAGGAGCGCCACGAGCGGGGCCGCCTCGGAGAGACCTTCAACGAGTACGCTGCCAACGCGATCAGGGTCAACATGGTCTTCGCCCTCACGGACTCCATGACGTTTTTCCTCATGAACGTCGTCGAGGCGGCGATCATGTGGGTGGGTGCCGACCGCGTGGGCGCCCATGCCATGCAGATCGGCTCCATCTCCGCCCTCGTGGAGTATGCGATGCTCATCATGATGTTCATGATGATGGCGCAGTTTGCGATCCTCCAGGTGCCGCGCGCCCTCGCGTGCCTCACGCGTGCCGCGGAGGTGCTCGAGGTCCGTCCCGAGATCGTGGACGGCGCCACCGCCATTTGCCTCGGGGACGCCGAGAAGGGCGGCGAGGTCGCGCGCTTTGACCACGTGAGCATGCGTTTCTCGGATGCCGATGAGGACACCCTCCATGACGTCACGTTTTCTCTGCGTCGAGGACAGACGACGGCGATCATCGGCAACACGGGCTCGGGCAAGTCGACCATCGCCAAGATGCTCCTGCGCTTCAACGACGTCACGGGGGGCAGCCTCACCTTCGAGGGCGTCGACGTGCGCCGCATGACCCAGAGAGACCTGCGCTCGAAGATCTCCTACGTGCCGCAGAAGGCGTGGCTCTTCTCGGGAACCATTGCCGAGAACCTGCGGCACGGCTGTGCGGACGCGAGCGACGAGCGTCTCTGGCACGCCCTCGACGTTGCCCAGGGCGGGTTTGTCCGCGGGCTACCCGATGCGCTGGGAACGAGAGTTGCCCAGGGAGGCACAAACTTCTCCGGTGGCCAGCGCCAGCGCCTCGCCATCGCCCGGGCCCTTGTGCGCCACGCCGACCTCTACATCTTTGACGACTCGTTCTCCGCGCTTGACTACAAGACCGATGCGGCGCTGCGACACGCGCTTGAGCCCGAGCTCAAGAACGCCGCGACGCTCATCATCGCGCAGCGCGTGAGCACCATCCACGACGCGGACCAGATCGTCGTCCTGCGCGACGGCGAGGTCGTGGGCCTGGGAACCCACGACGAGCTCATGGAGAGCTGCTCCACCTATCGTGCCATCGCCGATTCACAGTCAAGAGGGGAGGATTGCCATGCCTAGCGAGAAGAACCGCGAGCTTGACCAGGAGGCAGAGCTCATGAGGTCAGATGACGCCCGCCGCCCCGAAGCGGCCCGCGAGGAGGAGCTCGAGGTGCCCGAGGACGCCCTCGGCACCGCTCGCCGCCTCTGGGAGGCCGCCTCGGGCCAGCGCTGGCGCCTCGTGGTGGCGTGTGTCTGCTCGGTGCTCTACGTTGCCGGCTCCCTTGGCGCCACTGCCTACAGCGCGGGCCTCATCGACCTGCTCTGGGGCAACATCCAGCAGTGCTATGCCACGGGAACTCCCTTTGTGGTGAGCTTTGACAACGGCGGCCTTCAGATCCTCACCTTCTTTGGCATCTGGACCGCAGCCTGGGCTGCCTATACCGTGCAGGTCCTCGTCATGGCCAGCTTTGCGGAGCGTCTGAACCTTCGCCTGCGCGAGAAGATGGCCGAGAAGCTCGCGCGCCTGCCGCTTTCCTACTACGACGCGCATCAGCCCGGTGACACCATCAGTCGCGCCACCAACGACCTCGACAAGCTCTCCGAGGTACTGCAGCGCGGGCTTCTCCAGCTGGTGATAGCCGTCTGCATGGTGGGCGGCGCCATCATCCTCATGGCGGGTTACGACCTCATGCTCACGGGCGTCTTTGTTGCCTTTGGCCTTGTTGCGTCTCTGGTGACCAAGGTCGTGACCGGATATACCCTCAAGCTCGCCGCCCGTCGTCAGGCCTCGCTCGGCACGCTCACGGGACGCGTCGAGGAGGCATACAGCGGTCGCGCGGTCATCAAGGCCTTCTGCCGGGAGGACGCGAGCCTCGAGGACATTCGAGCGGCTGCAGAGGAGCTCTCAGACACCTCGGGTACCGCTGACTTTGTCACCAACGCCATCACGCCCGCTATCCGCTTCCTCATGCGCCTGTGCCAGGTCAGCGTTGGGCTTCTCGCCGGCGGGATGCTCGTCATGGGGCAGATCTCAGTTGGTGTGTTCCAGGCGTTCTTCCAGTACGTGATGCAGGCCTCCGAGCCGCTCACGCAGCTCTCGCTCACCGTGAACATGCTGCAGGGAGCTCTTGCCGCCGCGGAGCGGGTCTTCGCGCTTCTCGATGAGGACGAGGTCGTGCCCGATCCCGTGCGTCCCGCCGAGCTGCCTGAGCCCGTCTCCGGCCGCGTCGCCTTCGAGCACGTCCGTTTTGGCTACGCTCCCGACCGTACGCTCATGAAAGACGTCTCCCTCGTTGCAAATCCCGGGCAGAAGGTTGCCATCGTGGGCGCCACGGGCGCGGGCAAGACCACGCTCATCAACCTGCTGATGCGCTTCTACGAGGTGGACGGCGGGCGCATCACGCTCGATGGTGTGGACACCCGCGAACTCACGCGTGCGGAGCTCCGTCGCCAGTTTGGCATGGTGCTGCAGGACGCGTGGCTCTTCGAGGGCACCATCGCCGAGAACATTGCCTACGGCAAGCCCGGCTGCACCCGCGAGGAGGTTGAGGCTGCTGCCCGAGCCGCGCACGTGGACTTCTTCGTGCGCACCCTCCCGCACGGCTACGACACGATGCTCATGAGCGACGCCGAGAACATCTCACAGGGGCAGCGGCAGCTCCTCACCATCGCGCGCGCCATGCTCACAGATCCGGCCATCCTCATCCTCGACGAGGCGACCTCGAGCGTGGACACCCGCACCGAGCAGGCCATCGTGCGAGCGATGGAGGCCATCATGGAAAATCGCACGAGCTTTGTCATTGCGCACCGTCTGAGCACGATCGTGGACGCCGACCTCATCCTCGTGATGGAGCAGGGAACAATCATCGAGCAGGGCACCCACGCTGAGCTTCTCGCCGCGGGAGGCGCCTACGCCGAGCTCTATCGAAGCCAGTTTGCCTAGGCTGAACCTCCGGGGCCTCTCGTGACGACTGCCGCCTGCGACGCAGCTCACCGCCGTTCTGCGTCCGGTCGGCGTCGGCGCGGGAGGCCCTGTCTCGTGTCATGCTACTTTCAGGTCGTAGGCATGGTATCGGCCTGAAAGGCGGTGTGTCCCATGAAGACTCGAGAAGGACTCTTTGCTGCTTTGCTTGCTTGTACGGTTGCCCTCTGTCCCGCGTGGGCAACGTCGGCGCTCGCCGAGGGCGGCGCGTCTGGTGACTCAGCCGGCATCACCACCTACCGCCTCTACAACCGCTACACCGGCGAGCACTTCTACACCCAGGATGCCCACGAGCGCGACTCGCTGGACCGGATTGGCTGGGACTACGAGGGCGTGGGCTGGACCGCGCCCTCTGAGGGCGACCCGGTCTATCGGCTCTACAATCGCTACGCCAAGGGCGGCGACCACCACTACACAACGAGCGTGGCCGAGCGAGACGCGCTCACGCGCGAGGGCTGGACCTACGAGGGCGTGGGTTGGTACTCCGACACGGCCAAGGGTGCCCCGCTCTGGCGCCAGTACAATCCCTACGCCTCAACCGGAACGCACAACTTCACCCTTGATGTGGGGGAGAACCTGAACCTCGTCTCGCACGGCTGGCGCCACGAGGGCGTTGCCTGGTACGCGCTCGACCTCGGTCCCGTGGCCCCGGAGGGAGATTTCTCCGGCTGGTCCAAGGTCGACGGCGAGTGGTTCTACGGCTACGGTGACGGAACCCATGCGGTTGGCTGGACAACGGTCGAGGGGAATCGCCTGCACTTCGACGGCAAGGGCCGACTCGATACGGGACTCTCCTTCATAGATGGTAGGTACTATCTGTTTGGCTCCGACGGAACGCCTGCCGGCGGCTGGTCAAAGCTCTCGGGTTTCCGCTATTACTTCAACCCGAGCACCGGTGAGCTCAACCGAAGCGGGTGGTTCACCGACGGAGGCAAGACGTACTACCTCGACAAGACGTCGGGTGCCATGGCAACAGGCCTGAAAACCATCGACGGCTCCACCTACTTCTTCAATGCTGACGGGTCTTTCGCCAAGGGATGGATGGACATTGGGGGCTCGAGATATTACTTCGCGAGCTCCGGCAAGATGTACAAGGGTGGCTGGCTCGATTCGGGCGGCAAGACCTACTACCTCGACAAATCGTCCGGAGCAATGGTGACGGGGCAGCGCACGATCGACGGGACCATCTACCTCTTCAACGATGATGGCTCCCTCAACAAGACTGCCGGGTTGACCACCATGATCAACAAGGCCCAGGGCTACTACAGCGCAACCCGCTGGCTCATTATGGTTGACACCTCCAACAACTACCTCGGTATCTTCACGGGCGGAAGGGGCAACTGGAACCTCCAGAGCTACTGGCTGTGCACAACGGGCAAGCCCTCCACGCCCACCGTGCTT
Source organism: uncultured Olsenella sp. (assembly GCA_949291295.1). GTDB lineage: Bacteria > Actinomycetota > Coriobacteriia > Coriobacteriales > Atopobiaceae > Thermophilibacter. The sequence goes on along the minus strand of CASEVE010000002.1, from coordinate 20,626 downwards.
GGCGAGTATACGGTCACGGGCAAGGGCTACTCGTTTAGCGGTGTGCTCACCCTTCCTGCCTATACCTGCTACTACTACACGCAGTTCTACGGCGACTACCTGATTCACTCCGTGGAGTACTACCAGAACACGTTTGACATTCTCGACGGCAGGCTCGGCCAGAACCTCTCCCATGGCTGCGTGCGCCTTCCCATCGAGCAGGCCAAGTGGATCTACGACAACATTCCGTACGGAACGAAGTTCGTGTCGTATCGATAAGGTCTTGGCGCAAAGGCCGTGCGTCTACGAAAGCTTGACGAGGGGCCCCGGCACACGGGGCCCCTCTCATGTTTGCGGTGCTACAATCCAAGGGTTTGTGATTGAGCTCTAGGAAAGAGGAGACGTATGAGAAAAACGACGATGCTCCCGTCGTTTGCCGTGGCCTCCGCGCTGGTGGGAACGCTGGCGCTCTGTCCCATGGCGGCCACTGCGCAGGATGCGGGGGACCTCGTCCGAGACGACGCTGCGATTGTCGCAACTGACGTTGAGGACGATGCCTTTGCTGCCGGGGCGTTGTCCCTGACAGAGCCCGCCGGCGCCGTGGTCTTAGAAGAGTCGCCCGCAGGCGAAGGTTCGTCATCGCGTGAGCCAGCCCTCGAGGGTAATGCCGACTCCACCCTCGACGAGACTTCCTCGACCCAGCCTTCTGGGGCCACTGCTGGCGACGGCGGGGCGGAGGCCTCCGGGTTTGGCGACGAGGAGCTTCCCGAGGAGGGCGCCGAGGGCAACGGCCCGGAGTTGCCTGGTTCTGAGGTCCCGGGTTCCCCCGATGCTACGGACGATTCGACCGACGAGTCTGCTGGTGACGACGTTGTGCTCGATTCCGACAAGGACCCCGAGAGTGCCTCCGACGTGACGTCGACCGACGAGCCGGGCGAGGAGCCTTCCGAAGACGCGACGGATGAGCCTGCCGAGGGATCCGACGAGGACACTGACGTCGAGCCTGGTGCGGACGTTGAGGGCGAGCCCGATGCGGACGTTGAGGTCGAGTCCGGCGACGACGCTGAGGATGCCGATGGCGCCGAGATTGAGCCCACCGTTGACCTCGAGGACGTCCTCGCGTCGCTTGGCGAGGGCGCCGAGGGCCTTGGGTCTGGCGTCTCCCAGGTGATGGATGAGTCCTTCTCGTCTGCCGCCGATGCCGCCGCCCAGAAGGCTGAGGCCGCCGAGGCTGCCCAGAAGGCCGAGGAGGCTGCCAAGGAGGAGAAGGACCCTGAGGTCCAGCAGGTGGGCACCGTCGAGCTCCACCGTCTCTACAACCCCTACACCGGAGAGCATCTCTACTCGACCTCAACGGCCGAGCGCGACGCGCTCAAGAAGGCCGGCTGGAAGTACGAGGGGACCGCGTGGGTTGCTCCCGAGGCTTCCCCCAACCCGGTGTATCGTCTCTACAACCCGCACGTTGTTGGCGGCGACCACTTCTATACCACCGACAAGCACGAGTATGACGTGCTCTGCTCGCTTGGTTGGCTCGGCGAGAGCCTTGCCTGGTACGGTGCCCCACAAAGCGACGGCACCGCGCTCTTCCGCCTCTACAACCCCTATGCCACCACCGGCATGCACCACTTCACCTCCAGTGCCGCCGAGCGCCTCAACATGGTCTCTGCCGGCTGGCGCTACGAGGGGCTTGCGTGGTTTGGCGTGGACATGGGCCCCGTTGCGCCCACGACCGCAAAGAAGGGCTGGGTCGACAAGGACGGTGCGCGCTTCTACGGCAACGGTGACGGAACCTACGCCACCGGGTGGAAGACCATCAACAAGACTCGCTATCACTTTGACAACAAGGGTCGTCTCTCCACGGGAGTTGTGGACGTTGACGGCAAGATCTACTACTTCGACTCCAAGGGCAAGGCCAAGACCGGCTGGCAGAAGCTCTCTGGGTATCGCTACTACTTTGAGTCGAGTGGAACCCCCAAGGCCTGCGGCTGGTGGAACAACGGCGGCAAGCGCTACTACCTCAAGCCCGCCTCCGGCGCGGCCGCAACCGGCTGGCAGACCATCTCCAACGAGCGCTACTACTTCGAGAGTACCGGCAGCCTCCACTTTGGCTGGCTCACCATCGGCGGCAACACGTACTACTTCGATCCCTCCACGGGCATCATGGCCACGGGGCGCCGCACCATCGATGGCCTGATTCGCAACTTCACCTCCACGGGCATCTGCACCAAGACCGGCTATCAGGTCATGTGGAAGGGCCTCTCGCTCTCCTCGCAAAACGTCGTCCTGCCCTCCTACGCGCAGGGTTCCTATTGGAGCTACGTCCACCCCTGCACCATCTCCGCGGACGCGACGCGCGCCGAGTGCATCGAGGCGTTCATCAACGCTGCCTACGACTATCAGCGCGCCGGCACGCCCTGGGTCGACAACAACTGCGGCAGGCCCGGAACGACCGTCGACTGCTCGGGTCTTGTCATGCAGGGACTCTATGCGTGTGGAATGAGCCTGACGGGCGCTGCGGGTGGAGACTACAACCCGTACTCCAAGTACTACTGGAACCACCACTTCGCCAACACCTGGCGCAACAACCAGACGTTCCAGCCCATCACCGTGGGACAGCTCGAGCGTGGTGACATCATCTACTACCAGGGGCACGTTGCGATCTATCTGGGCAACGGACGAATCCTGGAGTCCACTCCCTACGCCAGCAACGTGAGGGAGGCGAGCATGTACTCGCCGGGCGCCATTCTCGGGTGCGCGAGGCCCTTCACCAAGTAACGAGCGCGGGGGCGGAAGAGATCATCTTCCGCCCCCGCGTTTTTCTCGGTGTGTTGATCCCTAGTTGCCGCAGGCGCTGCAGCTCTCGCAGCTCTCTGACTTGGGAGCGGAGCCGGTGCCGCGCATGTCGGTGTTGTAGAAGCCCGACCCCTTGAAGACGATGCCGGAGGGGTCAAAGACGCGCTCGGCCTCGTGTCCGCAGCTGGGACAGCTCACCTTGGGATGGGCGCTCATGGGGTGCTCCACCTCAAAGGTGACTCCGCAGTCCGGGCAGTGATAGTCGTAGCGTGCCATGGTTGCCTCCGTGATGACGTTCTTTTTCAGCCGCAGGATACTTTACCCAACGCGAGCGCCTACGTGCACGACGTTTTTACATCTACCTCAAGGCCCCATCTCGTGACCCTGTGGCAAACGTCTGGGGCTGTGGCTGTGTCAGAATGGACAGAGTGAGAGACGGGGGGCACGATGAACATAACTGGGGCGATCTTTGACTGCGACGGAACGCTCGTAGACTCGATGGGCATGTGGACGCATGCGTATGAGTGGCTCTACGACCACTATGCCTCCGAGGGCGCGCCCATGGACGTCGTGGAGCCCATGGCCCTTGCCGAGGCGTGCGAGCTCTTCCATGACGAGTACGGCATGGGGGAGTCCGCCAGCGAGGTCTATGAGACCCTTACCGCCCATGTGCGGGATGCCTACGAGCATGACGTGGCACTCATGCCGCATGCGCGCGCGTTTCTCGACGAGCTCTTGGCGGCCGGCATCCCCATGATCGTTGCCTCCTCGACGCCCAAGCGCGAGCTCTGGCACGCCCTGCGCGTTCACGGTCTGGACGGCTACTTCACGGGTGTCGTGAGCACCGAGGACGTTGGCGGGCGTGACAAGGAGTTTCCCGACGTCTACCTCGAGGCGTGTCGTCGGCTGGGTGCGGAGCGAGAGAGCACCTGGGTCTTTGAGGACGCCGCCTTTGGGGTGCGCTCCGCGCGTCGCGCGGGCTTTCCTGTGGTGGCGCTGTTCAACGATCACGACGGGCGCCGCGAGGAGGACGTGCGCCCCTGGGCCGACGTGTTCTGCCACGGGTTTAGCGAGCTCTCGCTTCCGCTGCTTTACGACTACGAGCGGCCGTCGCTTGCGCAGGGCGCGCCATTGCGCGTGCTTGTGATTGACGGCTCTCCCGAGCCCAGCTCGCCTGGCTTTGTGGCGGCACTCGCCGACGACGCCGACTACGTCGTGTGCGCCGACGGTGGCGCGGCAACGTGTCGGGCTGCGGGCATTGCCCCCGACGTCTTTTGCGGGGACTCCGACTCCGCTGCGCTCGAGGATGTCGCCTGGGCCAGGCGCGCCGCGCGCACCTGCGTGAGCTTTCCCGCCGAGAAGTACGCGACGGACCTCGCCTTGGCGCTTGACTGCGCGCGCCACGAAGCCGCCCGGCGCAAGGCCCCGCTTTCGATCACGGTGACGTGCGCCTCTGGCGGAAGGCCCGATCACGCCCTCGTCGTGGTGGGGCTTCTTGCTGGCTTGGGGTGTGCCTCAGCTCGGATCGTTGAGGAGGGCTACGAGATGAGAATCGTCTCGGAGGCGGGGGAGTCTCGGTGGGAGCTTGGGGCGGGTGCCGTGGGCAAGACCTTCTCGGCCATTGCCGTGGCTCCCGGGACGCGCGTGGACGAGCACGGCATGCAGTGGGAGCTTTCCGACAAGTCCATGGACCTTCTTGGAGACCTTGGCGTTTCCAACGTTGTGGTGGCCGAGGACGCCTTTGTTGCCTGCCGTGAGGGTGCCGTTGCGGCCTATCTCTTGAACTCGTAGCCCTCAAGGACCCAACAAGATGTGTGCTGCGACAAAAAAGCTACAAATGCTAGGGGTTTTTCCTTGCAGTCTAGCCTGCGTGTGCTATATTCGAACGGCTGTGTAAGTGCGGGCGCGAGGAGCGCCGCGCCCCTGAGGAGGTACGAGCATGTCCAAGGTTTGTGAGTTCTGCGGCAAGCACGCCGTTGCCGGTCATTCCATCAGCCACTCCAACCGTGTGGTTAACCGCACGTTCAAGCCGAACATCCAGCGCGTCACCGTCGTCGTTGACGGTCACCGTCGCAAGGCCAACGTCTGCTCTCGTTGCCTTAAGTCCGGCAAGATCGCTCGCAGCTAGTCTCGAGCCAACGTTAGCTGGTAGGGGAGGCTGCCTTCGGGTGGCCTCCTTTTTGTGTGGAGCTTGGGCGCGCGCTGTGCTTCTCGCGTTTTGCGTTTCTCGCGCCGAGTGGCCCCTTGTCGTTGTGTACACTCGCCCGCGCGTTGTGTACGCAATTCAAATCTTGATACTTTTGCTGTAGCTTGTCTACCTGCGCCTCTTTACGTCTCAATTGCGAGAAGACCCGCGTGTCGTGTACACAACGCGAAGGGGAGTGTACACAATGCGCGCTGCAGTGCGCACAATGCCTTTCTGCTCCATTTGTGTAGCTCTCGTGTCGATTGTCATGATAGTTCGACACCTTATGAACAGTATCATTCTATAAACCAAGGCTCTCTAGCAGGGGAGAATCATGATCTTGTAAAACTCATGCAAGTTAGGCGTTCTTTCCAGGGAGAAAGATGACTCTTTCACGAAGTTTCGTGTAAGCATGCATTCGTACAATCGGCCGCATGATTGCCGTCTGTGACATATCCGCTCTTGCCCGATGGGCCGAGAAGGGCCTGCTCGAGCGCCTCGGTGACCCGTGCGCGCATATTGAAGCACGTGATTGGTCCCTGGCGTCGGCGGATTCTGTCTCCCACAAGGACCTTCGAGCCGCAAGGCTGGAGGCTCGGCCCGAACGCCCGCTTCACGTGCTCGTCTCCTCGAGAGACCGCCGTGTTCGTGCAAAGTCGCTTCGCAGCCATGTCTGGTCCGCGGCTCTGCCGGAGGGGTCCTTCTACCAGCTTACCGACACGGTGCTTCTCGCCTCGCCTGAGTTTTGTCTACGGCAGATGGCACCACGGTCGTCCACTGCGCGCATCGCCCTTGTGGGAACGGAGATTTGCGGCTGCTACGGGCGCTCTCCGCATGCTCCGGACGGCTTCTACAGGCGCGACCCGCTGGCAACGCCCGAGTCTTTGGAGAAAAGTCTCATGAGCATGACGACCTACGGCGGCTGCCGTGCCGTGCGCGACCTTTCCTTTGTCGTGGGTGGCTCTCGCTCGCCCATGGAGACGGTCGTTCTCCTAGTCCTCACGCTTCCCATTGGGCTGGGTGGCTGCGGCTTTCCTCCGCCTCTTCTCAACTGCAGGGTTGATATTCCGGCTAGTCTGCAGATAGCCCTGGGAAAACCGTATCTCGTCGTCGACCTGTGCTGGCCGCAATGGCTCATCGTCCTCGAGTACGACAGCTACGATTTTCATACTGCTCCGCGCCAGGTAGATGATGACAACGTAAGGGACGAGGGCCTCCGCGACCTTGGCTGGATGGTGCGCTCCGTCACGTCGGGCATGCTCACCAACGACGTGATGCTCAAGGAGATGGCCGACCGCGTGGCGGACCGCATGGGAGTGTCGCTGCCAAACGATGAAGACTACCTCGCTCGCCGCCACGCGCTTGTCAGGGAGCTTCTCTGCGGACCCTAGGACAAACGTGCTGCTGCGAAGGTGGGGCGGAGACTTCTGCCCATGCTGAGCCGGTCCGAGCAGGCGTCATGTGCGGCATCTTCCGCGTTGTGTACACTCGGGCTCACGTTGTGTACACGGCGACGGGTTCTTCTCGCCAACGTGTTGTAAAGAAGCGCTGGTAGAAGGCTTGACTCACTTGAATCAACATTTTAAATGTGTACACAACGCGTGGGGGAGTGTACACAACGCGCAGCGCGCAGCGCGCGCCATGCGATTACGGCATCAACAGGAGCCTCTGGTACGCAGAGACTCCAACGAGAAGGACGCGCTCGTCAAAGTCAAACCTGTCGGAGTGCAGCGGAGTTCCCGTGCCCGTTCCCAAAAGCGTAAACAGCCCGGGGAGACACTGCTGATAGAAGGAGAAGTCCTCGGCTATGAGCAGGGGCTCATCGAGGACGCCCAGCTCCGGAAGCGCGCGCGTCGCAAGCGAGAAGAGCACGGCGTCGTTGACGACGGGCGGGTAGCCCTCGGAAAACGTGAGCTCAAGCTCGCAGCCCTCCGTACGCGCGGCGCTGCCGGCAAGTGCGCTTATCGCCTCTTTCGCGCGGTCGAACATGGAGTCGGAGAACACCCGAAGGCTACCCTCGGCGCGCGCATGACCAGCAATGGCATTTCTCACCGTTCCCGCCTCGAGGTGCCCAAACCTAAGCAGGCACGGCTCTGCGCTCTCCTTGGAAAGACGTCCGCACATCGCCTCGGCGGAGGGAACAAAGCGCACCGCGGCCGCAAGTGCGTCTTTGCCCTCCTTCCAGCGCGCAATGTGGCTGGATCGTCCCAAGAACTCCGCCGTCACCTCGCTCGATCTGGCAAGAAGCGCGCCCGGTCGAGAGGCCAGTGCGCCCTTGGGAAGATCCGGCCAGAGATGAAACCCAAAGATGCGGTCCACGTGAAGGCGCTCGAACACGCCCGACTCGCAGATCCGCTTGGCGCCACCCGTGGTCTCCTCGGCGGGCTGAAAGACCACGAGCACGTTTCTTGGCAGGCTGTCTGCCAAGATGCCCTCGGCGCTGCCGGCGAGAACGCGGTCGACCCACGTGGCGGCGGAAAGCGCCATCGCCATGTGGCCGTCGTGCCCGCAGGCGTGCATGCGGCCTGTTCGCTCGCTCGCGTACGGTGCGCCCGTTGCCTCGAGGACCGGCAACGCGTCCATGTCTGCACGTAGTGCCACGGTGCTCGTGCGTCCAAGGTCAAACCAGGCGCAGAGCGCGCCCTCGCATGGCGAGAAGACCTCGCACGAGAGCCTCTCGAGCACGTTTGCCACGTAGCGGGTCGTCTCTGGCAGCTCCGAGTCAAGCTCGGGAATGCGGTGTAGGTCGCGTCGCCATCTGATGAGGTTCTCAAGCTCAGGGTTCTTCTCGTCGCGCATGGATGCCTCCAAAGTTTCTATCGTTACGAGAGTATATCAGCCGCATATTTCTGGGTCGGCACATGCGTTGGCACATGCTAGAGTGGCCTCACACGATAGAGGCGCGGACAAGAAGAGCCGTGGCGAGCCGGCAGGCTGTGACCCACGGGAAGGCGAGTCCGCCGAACTTGGCGCTCGGGCGCGGGCGTCGGGTGGGCCTGCGGGAAAGACCCGCAGGACTGTCTGCAACAACCTGCAGGAGCGCTATCTAGGGAGCTTTGCATGAGCCAGAAGCAGCCGTTTGTGTCCAAGGACCAGCTCGCATCCATTGCCGAGCGGTTTCCCACGCCCTTTCACCTGTATGACGAGGCCGGCATTCGCGCCAACGCACGTGCAGTCGCCGAGGCCTTCTCCTGGAACCCGGGCTTTCGCGAGTACTTTGCCGTAAAGGCCAATCCCAACCCCACGCTCGTGGGCATCCTTGCCGAGGAGGGGTGTGGCTGCGACTGCTCCAGCCTCACCGAGCTCATGATCGCGCGGGCGCTGGGCATTACGGGCGAGAAGATCATGTTCTCGTCAAATGACACGCCGGCAGAGGACTTCCGCCTGGCGCGCGAGCTCGGCGCGATCGTTAACTTCGACGACATCTCGCACATTCCCTTCTTTGAGGAGGTGGCCGGACCGGTGGGTCGGGTCGCGAGCTGCCGCTTCAACCCGGGCGGGCTCTTCCGGCTGGCCAACGGTATCATGGACAACCCCGGCGACTCCAAGTACGGCATGACCGAGGAGCAGCTCTTCGAGGCGTATCGCATGTTGGTGGCGCGTGGGTGCATCACGCTGGGGCTGCACGCGTTTCTCGCCAGCAACGCGCACGGAAACGACTACTACCCGGCGCTTGCGCGCATTTTGTTTGAGCTGGCGGTGCGGCTGCGTGACGAGACGGGCGCGCACGTGGGGTTTGTGAACCTTTCCGGCGGCGTTGGCATTGCGTATCGGCCGGACGAGGAACCCTGCGACATCCGTGCCATTGGGGAGGGCGTGCGCCGGGCGTACGAGGAGGTGCTCGTGCCCGCGGGCATGGACGACGTGGCCATCTACACCGAGATGGGTCGCTTCATGATGGGCCCCTACGGCTGCCTGGTCACGCGCGCCCTGCACGAGAAGCGCATCTACAAGGACTACATTGGCGTGGACGCGAGCGCCGTGGACCTCATCCGACCCGCGATGTACGGTGCCTACCACCACATCACGGTGATGGGTCAGGCTGGTGGCCCGGACAAGTCCTCGTGGCCAGAGGCACGCACCTACGACGTCACGGGCAACCTCTGCGAGAACAACGACAAGTTTGCCGTGGACCGTGAGCTTCCCGTGATCGACCGCGGCGACCTGCTTGTCATCCACGACACCGGGGCCCACGGCTACTCGATGGGCTACAACTACAACGGCCGTCTGCGCTCCGCCGAGGTGCTGCTGCGCGAGGACGGCTCCTGCGAGCTCATCCGCCGCGCCGAAACCCCCTCCGACTACTTTGCCACCCTCAATGATACGAAGGGACAGTCCCTTCGTAACATCAAATATGAAATGTGACAAAGGGACTGTCCCTTCGTAACATCGCTTCGTAACATCGAGAAAGGTATTGCTATGGATATGACAAACCTGACTGGATCGATCGTCGCCCTCGTCACGCCGTTTTCTGAGGACGGCTCCGTTGACTTTCCCGCGCTCGAGCGCCTTGTGGAGTTTCACCTGGCAAACGGCACAGACGGCATCCTCGTGCTCGGTACCACCGGCGAGTCCTCCACAATGACCGACGACGAGGACTTTGAGGTTGCCCGCTGCGTCATCGAGCGCGTGGCCGGCCGTGTCCCCGTGATCGGCGGCGCGGGCTCCAACGCCACCTTCGAGTCCGAGCGCAAGGCCGCCGGCCTCGTCAAGCTCGGCGTGGACGGCCTGCTCCTCATCACGCCGTACTACAACAAGTCCAACGAGGAGGGCATCTACCGCCACTTCACCGCGGTCATGGACAAGGTCGACGTGCCGTGCATCCTCTACAACATCCCCGGCCGTACCGGCTGCTCCATCAGCGAGAAGAACCTCGCACGTCTGGCGCAGCACCCCAACGCGTGGGGCCTCAAGGAGGCCTCGGGCTCCATCAGCTACGCAACCATGGCGGCCCAGTACCTCTCCGATGACTTCCGCATGTTCTCCGGAAACGACGACATCGTGGTGCCGCTCATGAGCCTCGGCGCCAGGGGCGTCATCTCCGTGTGGGCGGACGTGGCCCCGGCCACGGTGCACCAGATGTGCGCGGACTTCCTTGCCGGCAACATCGAGGCCGCCCGTCGCACGCAGCTCGAGAACCTCGAGCTCATCCACGCCCTCTTCTGCGAGGTCAACCCGATTCCGGTCAAGTGCGCCCTGGCCGAGATGGGTCTCATCGGCGAGCACTACCGCCAGCCGCTCTGGACCATCTCCGATGCCGGCCGCGAGCGCCTCGTTGCGGCCATGAGGGGGGCTGGTCTTCTTGACTAGCGAGAAGAGCGGCAAGACCGCGATTGTGGTCGGCGGCGCGGGGCGCATGGGGCGCCTCGTGCGCGAGGAGCTTCTCGCTCGCGGCTTTGACGTGACGGGCTCCTATGACGTCGACAACATCAGTGAGCTTGACGAGGTTGCCCCTCCTGCAAATCTCGTCGTGGACTTTTCTGCCCCATCGGCGCTCCCGCACGTTGCCGCCTATGTGCGCCGGACGGGCGCGGCCCTGGTGAGCGGCGCTACCGGCTATGCCCCCGAGCAGTTGGACGAGCTCCGCGCTCTTGGCAAGGTGAGCCGCGTGGTCTGGTCTTCCAACTACTCGCTCGGCGTGGCGGCACTGCGTCACGCCACACGTCTTGTGGCCAGCGCACTTCCGGGCTGGGACGTCGAGATCGTGGAGACCCACCACAGCAAGAAGGTCGATGCGCCGAGCGGCACTGCCAAGGCGCTTCTCGCGGAAGTTGACCCGACGGGGGAGCGTCCGGTCGTGGGCGGCCGCGAGGGCATCGTGGGCGCGCGCGTCCCCGGAGAGATTGGCATGCACGCCGTTCGCGGCGGCACGGTGGCGGGCACGCACGAGGTGCACTTCTTTGGCGCCGACGAGGAGGTCTGCCTTACGCACCGCGCGACGAGCAGGCAGATCTTTGTTGCGGGCGCCGTGACCGCGGCAGAGCGCCTGCTCGAGCGCGATCCTTCCTACTACACGTTTGACGAGCTCATGTTTGCGTAACATAGGGGAGACGCGACGGGCGATCTTTTAAGGAGGACATGCTGTGAACGCCCAGGAGATTATCGACTTCATTGCCAACGCCCCCAAGAAGACGCCGGTCAAGCTGTACGTGCGCGAAAAGTCCGGCATGCGCTGGGACTGGGGCGAGGCCCGCGTCTACGGTGGGCGTGACGGAAAGATCGTCTTTGGTGAGTGGGCTGGGCTCGCGGAGATTCTTTCCGAGCACGCTGACGAGATCGAGTACCTTGACGTTGAGGCTGACCGTCGCAACTCCGCCGTTCCGCTGCTCGACCTTCGTAACGTGAAGGCGCGCATCGAGCCTGGCGCCATTATCCGCGACCGCGTGGAGATTGGCGACAATGCCGTCATCATGATGGGTGCCGTCATCAACATCGGCGCCGTCATTGGCGAGGGAACCATGATCGACATGGGTGCCGTGCTCGGTGGTCGCGCCACCGTGGGCGCGCGCTGCCACGTTGGCGCCGGTGCGGTTCTGGCCGGCGTCGTTGAGCCTGCGAGCGCCACACCCGTCATCATCGAGGATGACGTCATGGTCGGCGCAAATGCGGTTGTTCTCGAGGGCGTGCATGTGGGGGAGCACGCGGTCATCGCTGCGGGCGCCGTCTGCGTTGAGGACGTACCCGCGGGTGCCGTTGTGGCCGGCGTTCCCGCCTGCGTCATCAAGATGCGTGACGACAAGACCGACTCAAAGACCGGGCTCATTGACGAGTTGAGGCAACTTTAGCGAGAACTACCCCCCCCTCCCACAAAATTCTTTTTACCGCATAACATTGGTAAATGCTCGATTTTCATGACTGCGCTAGGCTGAAAGAATCCTTAACCTTTGCGGTCAACCCGCAGCTACCTGTTTGGAGTTGAGGTCATGAGGTCGAGAAGAACCATGATGTCCTGGCTTGCGGCGGGCGCCCTGGCCATGATGACGCTTGCGGCTCCCGTGGCGGCACGCGCCGAGAACGTGACCACAGAGATGGTTGCTGTCGATGCCGTCTCCGTTGATGCGGCGGAGAGCCTTCCCACGAGCGACGAGCTTCTTGACGGCTACGTCAACCAGCTTTTCTACAGCAACGACGGCATCGCCACGCTTGGCACCACAGCCGGGGAGCAGCTGAGCGCTAACGAGAAGTACGTATATAACGCGCTCCGGGAGGCCGTCGAGGACATCGCCTCCGGCGCGCGCGTAAGGACCGATGGCATTGAGCTTCCGTCAAAGTCCTGGGACATTGACGAGCTTGAGATTGACTACGTTGGGGACAGCACCAACTGGGACCCGGCATTTGATGCGTACGGCGAGCTCTATCCCACGGACAGGGCGTTTACCGCTCTGATTGATGACTGCCCCTTCGATCTTTACTGGTTTGACAAGACGGGGGAGAGCGGTACGACTGAGGGTGGCTCCCTCATCATTTCCTATGGCATGAATTTTACCGGAAACGCTTCTGACGGCACCATTACCGTTACCGGCAAGCTGAGTCTCCTCGTGGCTCCGGACTACCGAGCGGGTGACGACCAGTTTGCCGTTGACGCCTCTGACGTCACTCGCGCCCAGAGCGCGGCCAAAAACGCCCGGGACGTTGTTTTAGAGAGCGCCTCGAAGGGCGACTACGACAAGCTCCTGTCCTACAAGGACACCATCTGCGAGCTCGTGGACTATGACACCGACTCCGCCGTCAGCCCCAGCGTCGACTACGGTGACCCCTGGCAGCTCGTCAACGTCTTTGACGGAGACGCCGGCACCGACGTGGTCTGCGAGGGCTACGCCAAGGCCTTCCAGTATCTCTGCGACCTCTCTGAGTTCAATTCTTCGAGCATTCGCTGCATCACGGTTAACGGCCAGATGAGCGGCGGCACGGGCGAGGGCGCCCACATGTGGAACGTCGTACAGATGGAAGACGGCGAGAGCTACCTCGTTGACGTCACCAACAGCGACGAGGGGTCCGTCGGCCAGGGCGGAGATCTCTTCCTCGCGGGAACGAGCGTCACGGCTGGCTCCGGCGCCAGCCCCACCTACTGGTGGACCATTGGCTCCCAACAGGTCGGCTATGTTTACAGCTCATCGACCACCGGCCTGTATCCATCCTCATACCTCGCCATCGCCGCGAGCGACTACGTTCCGAGCGCAGAGCCAGAACCCGAGCCCGGGGAGCCCATCAGCCTCGCGGGCGCAAAGGTGACGGTTTCTGGCACCCACACGTATACCGGAAGTCCCATCAAGCCCGCGGTTACGGTCACCGTTGACGGCAAGACCGTTCCAAGCAGTGCCTATACCGTCTCCTATTCCAGCAACACCAACGCAGGAACCGCCCGCGTCACGGTGAGCGCGCGTGCCAACAGCGGCTACGAGGGCACTGCCAGTACCGCGTTTACCATTGCAAAGGCAACGCCCACGGTGAGCGTCACCTACAAGGGCGGCACCATCTATCCCAACACGTCGGTCTCCACGGTTCAGGGCAGACTCACGGTCATGGCGAGCACTGGTGGAACCCATCGCCTCAACGCTGATTCGTTCAAAGTGGGAACGCGTGACTATACCGTGACCTTTATGCCTGAGGACACCGCCAACTACAACACCGTCACCAAGACGATCAAGCTCACCGTATCGGCGGACTCCCTCGTGAGCATCAAGGTCACCAGGCAGCCCGAGACCACTTACGAGTATGGCGAGGCCTTCAACAAGAGCGGCGCCGTCATTACCGCAACCTACGCAAGCGGGCGTACCGTGGACGTTACGAGCTCCGCGTCCTTCTCGCCCTCCAACCTAGGCTCGGTTGGCACCAAGACCGTGACGGTCTCCTTTGAGGGCAAGACCACAACCATCAAGGTGAACGTCGTTGCCAAGGCCATGAAGCCCACTGTTACCCTTACGGGTGCGTCCGGGCTCGTCTACAACAGAAAGGCTCATCGTCCCGGTGTTGTTGTCAAGGACGGTTCCAAGACCCTGCCAAGCTCCGAGTACATCGTCACCTACAAGAACAACGTCAACGCCGGCACCGCCACGCTCACCGTTTCCGACAAGGCCGGCGGAAACTACAAGCTCACGACGGTCTCCAAGACCTTCTCCATTGCAAAGGCCCCCGTCACCATCACCTTGCCCGATCTTGACCAGGTGGCCGACGGCAAGCCCATAGATCTTGATGCGAGCGACATCAAGGTCTCCGGCGGAGACGCCAAGGTGTCCTTTGCCTGGTACAAGAAGACCGCCTCTGGCTGGGCCAAGCTTGCCTCTGCGCCCAAGGACCCCGGCACGTATCGCGTTGTGGTGAGCGTCGCAAACACCAACGCAAACTATGCCTCGGCGTCCAAATCGGTGGACTTCACCATCTCAGAGCCCCAACAGAAGCCCGGCACCGACAAACCAAGCGCCGACAAGCCCGGCACCGACAAGCCCGGCATCGACAAACCGAGCGCCGACAAGCCCGGCACGGACAAGCCGAGCCAGCAGGCCAAACGCGTCACGATGTATCGCCTCTACAACCAGTGGACCGGTGAGCACTTCTACACCGCCTCCAAGGTGGAGCGTGACACTCTGAGCTCGGGCGGCTGGACCTACGAGGGCGTCGGCTGGATTGCACCCAGCACCGGTGATGTGGTCTGGCGCCTCTACAACCCGTTCGTGGAGGGCGGCGACCACCACTACACCATGAGCGAGTCCGAGTACGAGGCTCTAGAGGTTCTTGGCTGGAAGCAGGAGGGGCTGGGCTGGTACTCCGGCGGCGACGTCGAGGTCTACCGCCAGTACAACCCCTACGCGACCACCGGCACCCACAACTACACCACCGACAAGGCCGAGAACGACGCCCTCGTTGCCCTTGGCTGGAATGAGGAGGGCATTGGCTGGATGGCACTCGCCGCAAAGTAGCCCAGAGCCCGCATCTCTTGAGAATGGGTCGAAGGGGGATGCTCCTTTGACCCATTTTCGTGCAGAGACACGTGTTGCGAGGGGCCGTTTGCGAATGCGGTATACTAAGCGGGACTACACTTCGCGCCAGCGAGAGGAGACCACATGTCTGGTGTCGTTTCAGGAACGCTGAGGGTGTCCAACGATTGCATCGCAGACCTTGCCGGCTATGCCGCGCTCGAGTGCTACGGCGTCGTCGGCATGGCCGAGATTGACGAGCAGGCCGGTGTGGCCAGGCTCCTTCCTTCCCAGCGCCTGAGGAAGGGCATCGACGTTGCCGCCGCGGGCGGTCGCGTCTCTGTTGACCTGCACGTCATCGTTGAGCAGGGCGTCAACATGGCCTCCGTTGTCGGGAACCTCTCGAGCTCCGTCAAGTTCCTGCTCAAGCAGATTGCCGAGCTCGAAAACGTTGACGTCAAGGTTCACATCGAGGGTCTGCGCAACGCGCGTTAGGCATCCAGCGAGCAAAAGAGGTTCCCCAAGATGATTTCCACCATCATCCGCACGTGCTTCCCGGCAGCCGCAAAGGTCGTTCAGGACCGGGCAGAAGAGATCAACAAGCTTAACGTCTTCCCCGTTCCCGACGGTGATACCGGCACCAACATGTCGCTCACGCTCAACACGGTGGTGGGCGAGGTGCAGGCCCTGCCCGCGGACGCCACCATCGAGGACATTGCCAAGGCCATCACGCACGGATCGCTCATGGGTGCCCGCGGCAACTCTGGCGTCATCACGAGCCAGATTCTGCGCGGCATTGCCGAGGGCCTGGTCGACGCCAAGAATCAGGAGCACCCCACGCCCGCTGACATCGCGCACGCCTGGCGCCGTGGCGTAAAGGTTGCCTTCAAGGCCGTCAGAAAGCCGGTCGAGGGCACCATCCTCACGGTTCTTCGTGACGTCTCCGCCAAGGCCGATCAGCTCGAGAAGACCAAGATCTCCACGCACGACATGCTCGATGCCCTTGTCGTCGAGGCGTACGAGTCCGTAGCGCGCACGCCCGAGCTGCTTCCCGTCCTCAAGGAGAACGGTGTCGTTGACTCCGGCGCCTTTGGCTTTGCCACGTTCCTCGAGGCCTTCGTGAACGCCGCTACCGGCAAGGCCGGCGAGCTCACAGACTTTAAGACCACCGTTGACGCCAAGGCGAACGTCTCCGCCAAGGTCCAGATCGAGCTCAATGACGACTGGGAGGGCTCGGAGTTCCGCTACTGCAACGAGTTCCTCTTCAAGGCCGAGAAGCCCTTTGACGTCGACGAGTCCCTGGCGCATCTCGCCACGCTTGGCGACTGCGAGCTCATCGTGGGTGCCTATCCGGACTTCAAGGTCCACGTGCACTCCAACGAGCCCAACCGCGTGCTCGAGTACATGCTCCAGTTTGGCCAGGTCTACGAGGTCTTCATCCACAACATGGACATGGAGTCCCACGACCGTACCGCAAAGATTGCGGCCGACCAGGCCGAGGCTGCCGACGAGAAGACCGACGAGCCCAAGAAGCAGCTCGGCTTTGTGGCCGTTGCCGCTGGTTCGGGCGAGGAGGAGATCCTGCGATCCCTGGGCGTTGACGTGGTGGTCTCTGGCGGCCAGACGATGAACCCCTCCACCGCCGACATCCTCACCGCCATCGAGCAGGTCAATGCCGAGAACGTCATCGTGCTTCCCGGCAATGGCAACATTCGCATGGCGGCGGAGGCTGCGGCAAACGCCTGCGAGGATTCCAACGTCGCCGTTGTTCCCACCAAGACCGTGCTTCAGGGCTTCTCGGCCATGTTTGTGGTTGACCCGGAGGGCACGCTCGAGGACAACGTTGACGCCATGACCGAGGCCATCCAGGACGTTCGCGGCGGTGAGGTTACCACGGCCGTCCGCGACTCCCAGGCCGCCGACGGCTCTCCCATTCACGCGGGTGACGTCATGGGCATCCAGGATGATTCCATTGACGTTGTTGGCTCTTCTGTCGAGCAGGTCACACTTGACCTCATTGCCAAGATGCAGGACGAGGAGGAGGGCGACTCCCTTACCATCCTTGCCGGCCAGGACATGGACGACGAGGCCTTTGAGAAGCTCGTCGCCGCTATCGAGGAGGCCCAGCCCGATCTTGAGGTTGACCCGCATCGCGGCGAGCAGCCCCTCTACCCCGTGATTTTCTCGATTGAGTAGCCCTTGGGGTCCCACCTCGCCATATCAGCTGCTTCGGAGAGGGTGCAGAGAACCTGCGCCCTCTCTGACTCTGTGTCGAGGCTGCGCTACGTCAAGGGCGCGCGTCAGGTGGCGCTTGAGCGCCTTGGTCTGACAAGGGTTCGAGACCTTCTTCTTCACGTTCCCCATCGCTATCTTGACTTCACGCGTGTGACCAAGATTGCTCATGCCGACGTTGGACAGGACGCAACGATTGTGACGACGGTCGACAAGGTCAAGCTCAAGCGGCCGCGTCCCCGGATGCAGATCGTCGAGCTCTCTGTAATGGATGAGACCGGCGTCCTTATCGCCACGTTCTTCAAACAGCCCTGGATTGCCGAGCAGGTTAAGACTGGAGACGTGGTTGCGCTCTCAGGTAAGGTGACGTTTGGCTACGGCTTCAAGCAGATGAAGGCCCCGTTCTATGAGGTTGTGAGCTCGGCTGCTGATTCTGGCGCATATGCGCGTGTTCTTCCGGTTCACCCAGTTGGTGAGGGCGTGAGCGTGCCCTGGATGCGGCGCATCGTTGCCGCGGCACTTGCTGACGTGGGGGATGCTTTGGACTGGCTGCCTGCGCAGCTTGTTGCGCGTCGCGGCCTCATGTCGTTTGGGCGCGCCCTTCGAGACGTTCATTTTCCGCGGTCGCTCGCTGGTGCCGAGTCGGCTCGTCGCCGCCTTGCCTATGACGAGCTGCTCTCTCTTCAGCTTGCCTTGCTTACGAGGCAAAACCTTGAGCTAGAGGGCGTTGTTCCCATGCAGCACGTGACATCTGGCCCGCATCAGAGGGCGCTTCTTGGCGCGCTGCCCTTCTCGCTGACTGAGGAGCAGCGCCGGGCGGTGGACGAGATACTTGGTGACATGGCTTCCCCTCGGGTCATGAACCGGCTGCTCCTTGGTGACGTGGGCACGGGAAAGACCGCGGTCGCAGCAGTGGCCCTCGCCGCGGTTGCAGATACGGGAACGCAGGCCGCGGTGATGGCGCCCACGTCCGTCTTGGCGCGCCAGTATGCCGAGAAGCTTGGCCCCGTGCTCGATGCGGCGCATGTGAGTTGGGCCCTCATTACGGGATCTACGCCAAGCGACGAGCGCGCTCTCGCGGAGTCCTCCATCTCTCGGGGGAAGACCTGCGTGGTCTTTGGCACTACGGCGCTGCTCTCCGAGGGAGTCGAGTTCTCTGCGCTCACGCTTGTCGTGATCGACGAGCAACATAGGTTTGGCGTTGACCAACGTGCGGCGCTGCGTCGCAAGGGAGCTGGGGCCGACCTTCTGGCCATGACGGCCACGCCGATCCCTCGTACGCTCGCGCTCTCGCTCTATGGCGACGTTGACCTCTCTCGAATTCGAAAGCGCCCGCGAGTGGGGGTGGGCATTGAGACGCACGTCATTTCACCCGATAGCCTAGATCTTGCGTGGGGTGCCATCCGAGATGCCATCTCCGCTGGTCATCAGGCATATGTAATCTGTCCTTTGGTTGACGACTCCGATGACGGCTCCTCGCTCGAGGATGTTCCGGAGGCGCTTCGTTCGCAGTCTCCGAGGCCGCGCTCGGCGACCTCCATGATTGAGGAGCTGAGAGCTCAGATTCTGCCCGGAGTAGCCTGCGACCTTCTGACGGGTCGAATGCCGGCCGCCGACAAGGATCTTGTTATGGAGCGCTTCAGCTCCGGCAAGACCAAGGTGCTCGTTGCGACGACGGTTGTCGAGGTTGGCGTCGACGTTCCCAACGCGACGGCGATGGTTGTGCTCGACGCCGATCGCTTTGGTCTGGCCACCCTCCACCAGCTGCGCGGACGCGTTGGTCGAGGCGACGTTGCCGGAACTGTCTACCTGAGCTGTGCCGCGAAGAGGGACAGCCGAGCTCGCGAGCGCCTCGCCGCCCTCGAGGCAACCTCCGATGGTTACGAGCTTGCCGAGCTCGACCTGAGACTTCGCCATGAGGGCGAGGTCCTGGGGTATCGTCAGAGCGGGGGAGTCTCGCTCGCGATTTCCGACCTTGATACCGACAGGGACCTTGTTGAGGCCGCCCATGAGGACGCCCGTGCAATTGTTGAAGACGACCCCGAGCTGTTGGCTCCAGAGCACCGTGCCATGGCTTTTGAGGTGCGTGACCGGTTTGGGGCATATTTCGAGGAGTTGGAGCGAGCATGAGAATCGTAGGGGGCAAATGGCGCGGTCGCACCATCGAGTCGCCGGAGGGCAGGGGAGTCACGCGACCCACGACCGATCGCACTCGCGAGCAGATTGCGTCCATGATTCTTTCTGCGCGTGGGCTTGACCTTACGCAGGACTCTGTTTTGGATGCCTTTGCTGGTTCGGGTGCCATGGGGCTAGAGCTTCTTTCCCGCGGCGCCGCTCACGCAACGTTTGTCGACAGGGACAGGCGCGCGGCTGCGCGCCTGCGCAGGTCTGCCGGCGCCCTGGGTGCCCGGGAAAACGAGCTCTCCGTTCTTTCCGGAGACGTATTCGCGCTCGTTGGGCGTGGTTTTCCGGGCGCTCCCTTTGACATTGTGTTCCTTGATCCGCCCTATGCCATTGAGGCGTCTCGGGTTTCCAGGCTCGTTGATGAGATGATGTCCTCCGGACAGCTTGGCGAGGGCGCTGTCGTTGTCTACGAGCACGCCTCGGACAAAGAGGGCCTTGCATGCGAGGGGCTTTCGCTCGTAAAGTCAAAGACGCACGGCATCACGACCGTTGACCTTCTTGTCGCACGCACTGCGGAGGAGAGACGATGACCACGAGCACCATCACACACGTTGTTGTTCCGGGAACCTTCGATCCCGTGACCTACGGTCACCTCGATGTCATCCGCAGGACGAGAAAGCTGTTTCCTCGCGTGACCGTCGCCGTTGCCGCCTCGGTTAACAAGCACGGAAGGGGAACCACGTTTACGCTTGAGGAGCGCGTCGAGATGATACGCGAGGCCATCACGGATGAGGGGCTTCCGAATGACATCGAGGTTGCATCCTTTACCGGCCTGCTCGTCAACTTCTGCAAGGAGCTTGGCGCGGGCGGCGTCGTCAAGGGCCTGCGCGCCATGACCGACTTTGAGTACGAGCTTCAGCAGGCCGACCTCAACAGCCATCTCGCCCCTGAAATCGAGTCCATCTTCGTAATGTCTAACCCGGAATACGGCTACGTCTCATCCTCAATCGTGAGGGAGATTGCTTCGATGGGCTCTGACGTGAGCATTCTTGTGCCCTCCAACGTTGACGCGCGCCTTCGCGAGCACTATGTCCAGCGTTGATTCCTTCGTGATGTGCAGAAATCTCATTCATGCCACATTTTTGTGATTCGTTGTGCAAAACGGTCGCTCGTGCCACACGATTATTTGGTAATTCGCCGAATATGGTACAACTTGTGATTCCTTTCCTCGTGTTTTGATGTAGTGATACTTAAGAGGTCTCCGAAAACATGTGGCATGAACGGGCATTTTGCACAAAGGTTTGGGACTGCGGACGTTTTCCTGTACATCCTACACCGCGTAGCCGAGCAGCCTGCGGTTCTCGTCCGGCGTCCTCCAGCCCAGCGCCGCGCTCGCCCG
>CASEVE010000001.1 GCA_949291295.1 uncultured Olsenella sp. | reverse complement strand
GAGGGCACGGCCCAACTTGCACGAACTGCTCAATTTCAGATGCACGCGGTGCTCGGATCGCGATGCACGCTTGGGCTATTTCTTATTGCACATCAACAGCCAACACCGCGCGCTCGTACCGAACCCACCTGCGACGCGTCTGCGCGGCCCTGCCCGGCGCGACCGTGGACGCGCTGACGCCGCGGCAGGTCACGGCCGCCTACCGCCGCATGCTCGCCCCTCGCTCCGCTGGCGGCATGGGGCTCGCGCCGTCAACGGTGGCGGGCACGCACTGGTTCCTCTGCTCGGCGCTGAGGTGGGCCGTGCGCCAGGGCCTCTGCGAGTCAACGCCCATGGCCGACGTCGAGCACCCCTCGGCGAGGCCCGGGGCCTCCGAGAGCGCCCGAGCCCTCAGCGAGCCCGAGGCCGCGAGGCTCGGCGCGTGGGCGGAGGGCGCCCTTCTCGGGGGAGGCCCGTGGTCGAGGCGCAAGCGAGACGCGCTGGCGGTGTACCTCGGCCTGGTCACGGGCATGAGGGCGTCGGAGGTCGCGGGCCTGCGGCGGAGGGACCGCCGGGCGTCGGTGCCGGACCTGCTCGTGTGCGGGACCGTCGTGGAGGCCGGCGGGCTGCACCGGCAGGACGCCACCAAGGGAGGCGACGACCGGCGCGTGACGATCACCGCGGCTGACGACGCCGTCGTGGCGCGCGCCCTCGAGGAGCAGGGCGAGCTCGGGCCCGACGCGCCGATCGTGACGGAGTCGGGTGCCCTCACGGCGCCCTCGGCGCTCAACGACGCCCTCAAGGCGGCGTGCGCTGCCCTAGGGCTGCCAGGGTGGGCGCACTTCCACACGCTGCGGCACACGCACGCCACTGCGCTCCTGGCGGCGGGCGTGAACATCCGGGTGGTGCAGGAGAGGCTCGGCCACGCCGACGTGGCCACGACGCTCAGGCTCTACGGCCACGTGCTCCCGGGCAGGGACGCGGCGGCGGCCGAGGCGTTCAGGGAAACGATCGGGCGCGGCGCCGCGCCCGGGAGGGGGACGGTATGACAGACGAGATGGCGGAGAGGTCTGTGGTCAGCCTGGCAACGGTCAGGGAGCTCGCCGGGGCAAGGCTCGAGGCCCTCGCGAGGGGCTGGGCCGCCGCGGCGCCGGGCACCACGGGGGAGGCGCGCCTCGACGGCGCGATCGACGAGCTGGAGGGGCTGTGCCGCGACCTGGGCGCCGGCGCGGCCGAGGTCCGCGAGGACGGCTCCGTCAGCTGGGGCTGACGGGGGGAGGGGGACGAAATGAAGGGAGTCGACAGGCTCCGAGAGCTGGCGAGGGAGCAGGAGGAGCACTCCTGGTCGTCCGTGGGCAAGGTCAGGGCGCGCATGATGGCACGGATTGCCGACCAGATCGAGCGGGAGCACGCCGCGGACTGCTTCAAGATGGGCGAGCGCTCCGCCGAGGACGCCGAGGCCATCGCGTGGGTGCGCAGGCACGGCGGAGTGGAGGCGCTGTGCCGAGACTTCCAGGATGCAGACAACCGATGCGCCGAGCTGTGCTCCGCGCTCGGCATCGACCTGGAGACCGGGTGGGCGGACGCGATGGCTGTCATGCGTCTCCGCCTCATGCCCGAGGGCATGGAGTGGCCGCGCTTCGAGGACGGGGGGCCGGTGCGACCGGGCGACAAGCTGCTGGACAAGGACGGCGACTGGTTCGAGGCGGTCTCGTTCGCCTTTACGTGCGACTGGTGGAGCATCCGCGGGTACCAGACGGAAGGATTCGGCGACCTGAGCGATAATACGCGCCGCTCGCTGGAAGGCATGGCGTACGGAACACGCGTCAAGCGCCCCGCGCCCAAGGACAGCTGGGAGCGGCTGGAGAAGGACGCGGAGAAGCACGTCTGCAAGTACTTCTGCCACAGTGACCAGCCACAGCCCCCTGGATGCGGACACGACGTTAGAAGCTGCCGCTTCGACATGCAGAAAGACCTCGTGCGCCGCGCCAAGGCGCTGGCGGGTGATGCGTGATGGCCGACATGAGAGTCCTATCCAAGCTGCGCGACCAGTACCAAGATAAGGCTGACCGATACTACGAGAGCTACCAGATGGATGGGCGGGCGTCCGCCATGCGCGCCTACGAGCGCAACGAGGCGATGGCCGACGCGCTCACCGACGCCATGGCGGCGCAGGACACCAAGGAGCAGCTGATTGCGCTCAAGGCTATGGTCATGGAGCTGCGACCTGACGACGAGCGCGGGGACCTCGCGCTCGAGGTCAAGCGCCTCCAGAAGCGCGTGAGCGAGGGGAGGCTGTGATGGACGAGAAGGAAACGATGACGGCCACCTTCGAGCCGTCCCTCGACGTTTACAGGATCCTCAAAGGCAAGCTGACCGAGTACGTCGTGGTGAACCCCGTTACGGTCGAGGCCAGGTTCAAGGACGGCGAGGTCAGGCGCTACCCGCAGGAGATACGCGAGCTCATCACGCGCTGCCGGGACTGCGAGCACGCGCACCCGAGCCCGCTCGCGGACTCCGAGAAGCTGATGTGCGAGCGCTTTGACGAGATGTTCGTGAGCCCCGACGGCTTCTGCGCGTGGGGCAAGCCGAGGGAGGGGGAGTGATGAGCACCATCGAAATCGACAAGGCCCAGCGGTTCCCCTCCGTGCTCAACGTCAGGCGCGGTACCGAGCTTAGGCGCTACCTGCCGGAGCGGACGTGTCGCATGGGCGCGCCCATCGACGGCGAGTACCGGTGCGGCGAGTGCAGCCACCTCAGCCGGGAGACTTATCGCCCGGACAAGGGATGGTATGCGCCTGAGTACTGCCCGCACTGCGGCGCGAGGGTGGTGAGCGCGTGATGGCCTACCTGAGAATAAGCCTCTCCGACGAGTGGGACCACGGCGAGCGCCCGAAGGCGGTGTGCGTCATGACGCGCGACGGTGACCAGGTCGTCTACGTGCCCGAAAGGACGTGCCGCGCCGTGTTCGGGGAGTGCACCGAGTGTAGGTACCCGCTCTATGACGGCGCGCTTTACTGCGCCCACTGCGGCGCGCGAGTCATCGAGGATGACGCATGAGGCCCGACGGAGAGATGGCGCTCTCGAGAAACGCCGCGCGCCGCAAGGCGCAGGCCTACGAGTGCCGCGTGAGGCGGCTCGCTGAGATGCGCGCCGACCCCGGCCACCCGCTGCACGGCACGACTACGGGATACAACTACGGGTGCCGCTGCGAGCGGTGCCGCAAGGCGAGGCGCGACTACCACAGGAGGCACTGGATGACGACGAGGGGAGCCGACGGCACGATCGTCGCGGTGACGGCGAGGGGCGGCACGTACACGATCAACGACTCCAGCGGCACGTGTGTGGGCCGCGTCTGCGAGGGCACGGGCCGCGCGCTCATCGGCGGTCGCTTCTGGGAGGCGCTGCGAGATGGCGGCGATTGGAGGCGCGGCGATGACGGAGACTGAGGCACGCGCCACGTGGCTGACGGCGCACCTGCTGGGCGAGATGACGCTCGTGTGGTCCGAGTCAGACCGCGACGGCTCCAAGCTCCTGCCGGAGGTGCTTTCGAACATGGAAGACGAGATTCGTGCTCTAGGCGAGATGGCGGGGGCGGTGACGACTGATGACCGATAGGGACGCCCGCGCCATCGTGGGCGAGATCCGAGACGCCGCGAGGCGCGCCCTGCGCGCGCTGAGCGCGCCGAGGCCCGACTGGGCGGAGGCGAGGGCGGATGCCGAGGACATGTTCTGGGCGGCGGACGCGCTCTGGACCGTCTGCGAGGAAAACGAGGACAGGTAGGGTGAGACCGATGGCAGGTGTGACAGATGACGAGAGGCGGCGCATCGCCCTTGAGTGTCGGGAGCGTGCCTACCGGGAGGAGTTCACCGGAGAGGTTGTCGCGCGGACCATCGGGACGTTCACGAGCGGCAAGTCGCGCTACGACCACGACGCGTGGTACCGCCTCGCCGACCTCATCGAGCCTACTCCGACAAGCTCCGACACTACTGCGACACACAGCGACGCGTCTGCGACGTGCGGGGTGTCGCAGAGCCGTCGCAGTGAGGTAGACCCGGCCGAGCGCGGCATCGACTCCATTTACGAGTGGTGCCGCGAGCGCCTGGAGGGCGCGGACGGGGCGGAGGACGAGCTCTACTGCGCGATCATGTCCGCCGTCGAGGGCTACCGGCACCCCGAGCTCGTCACCGCGAGGACCGTGCGGGCCGTCGACCGCGAGGCGCTGCTGGCGCTGGCGAGTTTGCTCAGCGACATCGGCGCCGGCTTCGTCATCGACCGCAAAGGCGCAAGAGAGGTGGCCCGCCGCATCCGAGATGCGTGCGGGGAGGCTGCCAACGGGCTGCCAACGCGTGGGGCGGCGCGCACGCCCGCCCGGGGCGGGAAGGCGCAGGTCGGCGGCGACGGGCGGGCCGCGGCAGCGGGCGCCCGTCACGAGAAGAACTAATTGTACGGGGAAGGGGTGCGAAGAGTTGGCCTACGACGAGAAGACGAGGCTCGAGGTGGCGTCGGAGGTGGTCGACGGGGGCGCCACGGTGGCCGAGGCGTCCAGGCGCCACGGGATCAGCTACCAGACGGTCTACAACTGGGTCCGGAGGCTCGCGGACTGCCGCGAGGCCGAGCGCCGCGCCGCGGAGGCGGAGGAGAGGGAGGCCGAGAGGAGGCGGGGGGCGGCCCTCTCCGCGCTCCTCGGGGGTCCGAACGACGTCGTCCTGCTCGAGGTCGAGACCCCAGGCGGGCCCGCCCTCGTCATGGCTGACCGGGGCAGGGGCGGGGGGCCCACGGGCACGGTCCGCTCCATAGCCGGCGCCCCCCTGGGCACCGGGCCGCGCGCGCAGGGCCGCGTGCGCCGGCGCTGGGTGTGCGACGCGCGCGAGCTCGCGAGGGCGCTGGCGGCGGTCATCTCGAACGACCCCGCGGCGATGACCGACCAGAGGGGCGCCCTCCGGGACATGGGGGCGGGCGAGTGAGCGCGCCGTCCCCGAGGCCGAGGGTGCGCCGCCTCGACCTGGCGACGTACGTGCGCTCCGAGGACTTCTTCGAGGCCGTCAGGGACGCCGCCCGCGAGAGGGCGAGCATCCTCGGCACGATCTCCTCGATGGAGGGTCGCGAGGGCTTGCACGCGCAGGGCTACGAGGCTATGGGGCGCTCGGGCGCGGTCCGCGACCGGATGGCCGCGACCGACGACCGCATGGACTACGAGAGCTCGCGCGCGCCCCTGCTCGCCGAGGACGACGCGATCATCCGTCTCGCCAACTCCCTCATCTGGGGCGGCGACGGCGGTGACCTGAGCGGCGGGGTCGCGAGCCTGGCGGGGGAGCGCGTTGCCACGGCGATGGAGATGAGGTACGTGCACGCCCTCACGTGGGCGGAGGCCGCCAGGAGGATGAAGTACTCGCCCCGGTCGGGACAGGTCGTCGCGGACCTCTGCCGCGTGGGGCTGGACATAGTGGACTCGCATCTCCTCACGGCGGTGGCGAGGGGGGAGGGGAGCGCGACGTGAGCCGATGGCAGAAGATCATCGAGGCTCCTCGCGACCAGCGCGCCCCGCATGGCAGCTCCGTGCGGGGCGTTTTTTGTGCCGGTCGTCATCAGCTCGGTGAAGATTACTGTTGACCATACATATTAAGTGAGTTAAGATAGAGGCGTCGAAAGGAGAGCGATGGTCAAGAGGAAAGAGGTGACCGACCTTCTCAGGAGCAACGGCTTCCACCCTGACGGCGGCACGAACCACGAGCACTGGACGGACGGCAAGAGGTTCACGCAGGTGCCGAGGCACAGGGAGATACCGAACCAGCTCTTCGAGAAGATCAAGAAGCAGGCGGGGCTCAAGTAGCCCCGCCCCTCTGGGCATCGCGCGTCGCAGGGAGGTACCCATGTTCATTCTTCGGGAGTTCGAGCTGTTCGAGTCCGACGGCTACGTTCTCGCGTTCCCGTTCGGCCTCGAGGGCGGGACGCAGGGCGTGTCGCTCAACGACGCGGCCGAGATGGCCGCCGACTGGCTCAGGGGGACGGCTGAGGACTGGCTGATTCGCGGCGTCGAGCCGCCGGAGCCGACTTTCGGCAACGAGCCGGAGCACGGGGGCCGCGTCATCCTCATCGGCGTTGAGGTGTCGCGAGACGCCATCCCCACCGTGTCGGCGAGCGAGGCCGCGGAGAAGCTCGGGGTCTCCCGGCCGCGCGTGACGCAGATGCTCGCCTCCGGGGCGCTGGTCGGGTGGAGGGACGGGCGCAACACGCGCATCACGGTCGACTCCGTCAACGCCAGGCTGGAGTATCGCGACTACGAGAGGGCGATGGCGACGGCGTAGCGCGATCGCCTCGCCATCGCCCTCGGGGTCCCAGCGAGCGGGGCCGTGGCCTTCGGGTCGCGGCCCCTTTCCGATGCGCGGGCGTTTCATCGTTAGTCACGAAAAAACACCGTTAGTCACGAAAAGTCACGATTAGTCTCCGCATTTCCCGTGGTATAGGTATGGTGCGCACGAGCGCGAGACAGTGAGGCCGTCCGGTGCCGGGCGGCCTTTCTCATGGAGATCGGGGGCGGAATGTCCAAGGGCGAGCTGGCGATGATTGCGCTCCGTTACAACACCTCGATGTCAAGGGCGATGCTGCGCGCTCTGGGCCTCGAGCCGAGGGAGCCCGCCCCGTCCGTCGGGACGGTCGTGAGCGTCGACAGGTACGAGGGCATCGACTGGTGCTTCGAGAACCACGGCTCACCGTTGGACCTCATGAGGTGAGGTGACGGATGCCGGTCGATGTGACTGCGAGACTGCTCGACTCGAAGGAGTTCTCCCGACGGCTGTGGGGGCACGGCGACGACTGGGCGAGGTGCGTGCAGCGCACCATCAGCGACATGAGGACTCGCGCCCCCGGACCCATCGGGCTCGAGGCGATGAAGGTTTACAACGCCAAGAAGGCCTCGCTCAACCCGAATAACAAGAGCTCGCGGGGAGGCGTCTCGGTGCGCGGTGGGCTGGCCACCCTGGAGCTCGTGTACAGGGGAGGGCCCCAGCCGGTGAAGTCGTTTGCCAGGGCGCTCAGCCCGGCGAGCAAGCGCCGGAACTCCGCGCCCTACAAGATCACCGCCGAGTACGTGAAGGGATCTCCCACAACCATCGGGCACTGGTCGCCCCCTGGAACCGAGGGCGGCAGGTACTCGGTCGAGTCACCTCGCATGTACATACCGGGCGTGTCGAAGTACGGCCCGGTGAGGCGCGTGGGGAGCGGATGGGCGGGTGGCAACTTCGGCCCGTCCGTCCCGCAGATGGTCATGAACCGGGGCAACGACGAGCGCAGCCGCGAGAGGCTCAGCGAGATCATGGCCACGAGGCTCGAGCATCACATGAGACAGTGCGGCCTCGTTTGAGTTAAATGCACTGCCCTCGCTTTGTCGCGGGTCCTTCCGAGGGGCGAAACGCCTGCGCGCTCGGTGCCCCCAAAAAACCTCGATTACCCAAGACTTGAAAAACGTCGGTTTCCGTTCCCGAGGGAGGCGGTCCCGTGCCCGAGACGGTCGGCTCCGCGCGCCTCGCGAGGGCGTTCGGGATCACGCAGCGGCGCGTCAACCAGCTCGCCGCCGAGGGCGTCTTCAAGGGCGAGGGGAGGCCCCCGAAGTACGACCTCGACCTCGCCATCCAGTCCTACGTCGCGTACTGCGTGGCGAGGGCGGAGGGCCGCGCCGCCGAGGACTCCGACGCCGAGAAGAAGAAGCTCCGGGCCGAGGCCGACTACAAGGAGGCGAGGGCCCGGCAGGAGGAAATCCGCCTCGCCGAGCTCGAGGGGCGCATGCACTCGGCGGAGGACGTCGAGGCGGCGGTCACGCAGCTCGTCTACGGGGTCCGGTCGGCGCTCCTGGCGATACCCGGGCGCGTCTCGGTGGACGCCGCGGGCCGCAGCGCCCCCGAGGTCTCCGAGATAGTCCGCCGCGAGGTGTGCGCCGCCCTCGAGGACCTCTCCCAGTACGAGTACGACCCAGCCGCCTACGCGCGGATGGTGCGCGAGCGGAAGGGATGGTCGACCGACGATGCCGAGGACGGAGACCCAGAGGCTGGCTGACCTCAACGCGACCCTCTCGCGGGCCGTCAGGGGCTTCCGTCCCCCCGAGTCCCTGACGGTCGACGAGTGGGCCGACCGCTACCGGCGCCTGTCGCCGGAGGCGAGCGCCGAGGCGGGCCCCTGGCGCACCTCCCGCACGCCCTACCTCGCCGAGCCGATGCGCGCCTTCACCGACCCGCGCGTCCGCAAGGTGGTCATCGTCGCCGGCTCCCAGATCGGCAAGACCGAGTGCGAGCTCAACTGCCTCGCCTACCTCATGGACCAGGACCCGGGGACGGTGCTCCTCGTCCAGCCCACGCTCGAGGACGCGAAGAAGTTCTCGCGCCTGAGGGTCGAGCCGATGATCAGGGACTGCCCGAGGCTCAGGAGCAAGGTCCGGGACGCCGAGAGGGGCAGGAGGGGCGCGTCGAACGTGCTCCAGAAGACCTTCCCGGGGGGCATGCTGATGATGACGGGCTCGAACGCGGCCTCCGCGCTCGCGTCCACCCCCGCGCGCTACATCATCGGCGACGAGAGGGACCGGTGGGCGGTGTCGGCGGGCCGCGAGGGCGACCCGTGGAAGCTCGCCGAGGCCCGACAGACGACCTTCTACAACGCGAAGGCCATCGAGGTCTCCACGCCGACCGTCAGGGGCTCATCCGCCATCGAGGTGGCCTACGCCGGCGGCACCCAGGAGCGATGGGTGACGCGCTGCCCCGAGTGCGGCGAGTGGCACGACATAGAATTCGACCAGATCCGCTTCGAATACGAGACGGACCGCGTGAACGGGCGCAGGACCTACCGCCTGAAGGGCGAGCCCGCCTGGTGCTGCCCGTCGTGCGGCTGCCTCGTCCCCGAGCGCGCCGCGCGCGAGGCGCCGAGCCGGTGGCGGGCCGACAACCCCGCTGCGCTCGACGCGACGCGCACCCGCAGCTTCTGGCTCAACGCCTTCTGCTCCCCCTGGACGCCGTGGTCCCGCATCTGCCTCGACTTCCTGGAGGCCCGCGATGACCCCCAGCGCCTCCAGGTCGTCTACAACACCCTCTTCGGTCGCCTGTGGGAGGACCGCGGAGACCTCGCCACCGACGACGAGATGATGGCCCGCCGCGAGGACTACGGGCAGCGCCCGGACGGCACGCCCGTCGAGCTGCCTGACGGCGCCCTCGTCGTCACCGTCGGCGTCGACGTGCAGGACACGCGCCTCGAGTACGAGGCCGTGGGCCACGGGCGCTGGGGCGAGACGTGGGGGCTCGAGAAGGGCGTCATCGCGGGGCGGCCGGACTCCGACGAGGCCTGGGAGCGGCTGGACGGCGTGGTGGCGCACGTCTGGCGCCGGCGCGACGGCAGGGGCGTGCGCGCCTCCGTGACGTGCGTCGACTCGGGAGGGCACTACACGCAGGAGGTCTACGAGCGCTGCCGGCAGCGGCAGGCGTCCCGCGTCTTCGCCATCAAGGGCAAGGGCGGCGAGGGCGTGCCGTACGTCGCGGTGCCGACCCGCGTGGCCATACGGGACAAGCGCCGCACCTGCTGGCTCTACACGATCGGCGTCGACGCCGGCAAGGCCCAGATCATGTCGGCCCTCAAGGTCCAGGAGCCCGGCCCGCGCTACTGCCACTTCCCGCGCGGCCGCGGCTACGACGAGGGCTTCTTCTCGGGCCTGCTCTCGGAGCGGCTCGTCCTCAGCAGGACGGGCGCCGGCTCGCGCTGGCGCTGGGAGAAGATACCCGGCCACGAGCGCAACGAGGCGCTCGACTGCCGGAACTACGCCCTCGCGGCGCTGGCCGTCCTCAACCCGGACTGGGACGCCCTCGAGCGCCAGATGGCCGGGGACGCGCGGCCCGGGGCTCCGCACGGGGGTCATCGCAGGAGAAACGCGCGGCTAAGGGCCGCCGAGGACTGGTAGGGGGGTTGGCATGGCGTCCCTCGTCGTCATCCGCAGGCGCCTCGAGAGCAACGCCCGGCGCCTCGAGCTCTACTACGAGGCCGAGCGGGCCATCCTCGACGGCGCTCAGAGCTACACGATCGGCACGCGCAGCCTGTCGCGCGCGAACCTCGCGGAGATCACCGACATGATCGCAGCGCTCGAGACGAAGGTGGCCGAGGACGAGGCCGCCCTCGCGTCGGGCGGAAGGGGAGGCCGGCGCAGGAGCGTCGGCGTCTACATCAGGGACTGGTAGGGGGTCGCATGGCCAAGCACTGCAGCAACCGGCGCCGCCGCGTCCCCGTGGCCGGCTCTCCGCCCACCACGTCCGCCCCCATGTCCGCGGCGCCCTCCCGCTCCGCGTCCGGCTACTCCGACGCCGGGGCGAGCTGGACGAGGCGCGGACTCAAGGGCTTCACGGCGTGGTCCGGGTCGCCGGCCCGCGACATCGACGACAACAGCCTGACGCTCAGGCAGCGCAGCCGCATGCTCTACATGGCGGCGCCCATCGCCACGAGCGCCGTCCGCACCGTGAGAACCAACGTCGTGGGCACGGGCGTCGTGCCGCGCCCGCGCGTAGACGCCCCGGCGCTGGGCGTGTCCGACGACGACGCCGCCGCCTGGGGCGACGCGGCCCTGCGGGAGTTCCGCCTGTGGGCGAACGACCGGCGCGCGTGCGACGCGCTGGGCCTCAGCGACTTCTGGGAGATGCAGCAGGTCGCCGTGCAGGCGTGGCTCATGAGCGGCGACGCCTTCGCCCTCGTCTCGCGCCACAAGGGCTCGTCCCTGCGCCCGTACACGCTGCGCCTGCGCATCGTGGAGGCCGACCTCGTCTGCACCCCCTGGGAAAGCGGGGCGACGTACGGCCGAGAGGCGTCCCGCGTCCCGCCCATGGCGGTCACGACGGGACGCAACCCGGACAACGGCAACCTCATCTACGACGGCGTGGAGATCTCCAGGACCGGCGAGGTAGTCGCGTACTGGCTCTGCAGCCACCACCCGTTCGAGACACCCGACGACGTCGAGTCGGCAGAGTTCCGCCGCGTCCCCGCCGTGGGCCCCAAGACGGGCCTGCCCAACGTCCTTCACATGATGGAGGCGGAGCGGCCCGACCAGCACCGCGGCGTTCCGTACCTCGCTCAGGCAATCGAGCCGCTGCTGCAGGTCAGGCGCTACACCACGGCCGAGCTCGAGGCTGCGGTCATCCAGGCGTCCTTCTCCGCCTTCGTCAAGACGGAGGACCCGACCGACAACCCGTTCAACGAGGTCGGCGACGGGCAGGGCGGCCCCGACGCCGCCGCGAGCGACGACCCCAGCGAGTACGAGCTCGGGCCGGGCACCATCAACTACATGCTGCCGGGCGAGGACGTCGTGTTCGGCGACCCGAGCCGCCCCAACTCCGGCTTCGACGCCTTCGTGACGTCCATGGCCACGCAGGTGGGCGCGGCTCTCGAGATCCCCGCGGACCTGCTTCTCAAGAAGTTCAACTCGAGCTACAGCGCGAGCCGCGCGGCTCTGCTCGAGGCGTGGAAGGCCTTCCGCATGCGCCGCTCGTGGCTCGTGAGCGACTTCTGCCGCCCCGTCTGGGAGCTCTTCGTCTCCGAGGCCGTCGCGATCGGCCGCCTCGAGGCCCCGGGCTTCTTCACGGACCCCGTGCGACGCGCAGCCTACCTCCGCTGCGAGTGGATTGGCCCCAGCCAGGGCCAGCTCGACCCAACCAAGGAGATCAACGCCGAGCTCACCGCCGTCTCCGCGGGCATCACGACCCGGGAGGCCGCGGCCGAGCGCATCAACGGGTCCGACTGGGACGACAACGTGCGGCGCCTGGCGCGCGAGAACGAGGCCCTCGCCTCAGCGCAGCCCGCGTCGCCCGAGACGGCGACAACCACAAACGCATAGGGGGTGCAAGTGAGCATCTTTTCCAGGAAGGGGCGGGCCTCCGCGGCCGCGCCTCGCCTCGCCGTGGCCGACGTGGGCGGCGGAGAGTACGAGCTCACGCTCTACGGCGACGTCATGGCAGCCGACGAGCGCGACTGGTGGACGGGGGAGCGCACGGGCGAGCCCGCCGTCACCTCCGAGACCGTCAACCGCGAGCTCGCGCGGCTCCGCGAGGCGTCGCACGTGACCGTGCGCCTCAACAGCTGCGGCGGCGACCTCTACGCGGGGCTCGCCATCCACGACGTGCTCAGGGCGCTGCCGGCGGAGGTCACCGTCCGCGTGGAGGGCATCGCCGCGAGCGCCGCGAGCGTCATCGCGTGCGCGGGTGACCGCGTGGTCGTGACGCCCGGCTCCATCCTCATGGTCCACGAGGGGGCACTCGCCCTCTGCGGCTACTACACCGGCTCGGACGTGCGGGCCCTGTCCGCGGACATGGACGCCGGCGTGCGCGCCATGCTCGGCGTCTACTCCGCGAAGACCGGGCGGACCGTCGAGGAGCTCCGCCCCGTGGTCGAGGCGGAGACGTGGCTGGTCGGGCAGGAGATCGTGGACGCGGGCTTCGCCGACGAGCTGGACGACTACTCGGGCGAGGGGGGCGCGGACGAGGTCACGACCGACGAGGGCGGGGAGACCGTCATCGCGGGCGTGGCCCACGACCTGAGCCGATTCCGGCACGTCCCCGACCTAGCGGCGCGCGTCTCCGCAAGCGTGCGCCGCGTCACGCAGGCACCGGCGGCCACGCCCGCCGTGTCCGAAATGGCAGCGCCGCCCTGTGCGGCAACCGAAGAGAAGGGGGAGAGCATGAACCTCTCCGAGCTGCGCGAGCAGCACCCCGACCTCGTGGCCGAGATCGAGGCGGCGGCTCGCCAGGCCGAGCGCGACCGACTCGCGGCCATCGACGAGGTCGCGGGCGGCCTCCCGGCGGACCTCGTCCGCGAGGCCAAGTACGGCGAGCGCCCGATGGACGCCGAGCAGATGGCCCTCGCGGCCCTGCGCGCCCAGGTGAGGCGCCGCGACGCCGCGACGGAGGACGACCGAAGGGCGGCCGCCCAGTTCCTCGCCGACGCCCAGAGCGACGCCGAGGAGTCCGGGACCGACGAGGTCGACCCGGAGCCAAACGGAGGCCCGGGCGACGACGAGCAGGACGAGGAGCAGCAGGCGAAGAGGGAAGTCCAGCAGTGCGCCGAGCTCTTCAACGAGTGGAAGGGAGGCGCCCGATAATGGCTGACCTCTACGAGCAGGTCGGGACCTGCGAGCGCAACGACATCTTCGCGAGCGCCACGCCGACGGCCCACGTGGCCACGGTCAAGCTGGCCGAGGGCCAGGGCGCGCTCGCGCGCGGCACCCTCGTCTCCGGCGCGGCTGGCGGCGAGCTGACCGTCGTGGCCTCCGCACTCGCCATCACCGCGAGCGGCTCCGGGTCCATCACGGTCACGAGCCCCGCCGTCTACGTCCTCGCTGAGGACGTGGACACCGGATCCGAGGACGCCGTCTGCGCGACCGCCTACGTCTCCGGCCACTTCCGCCGCGAGGCGCTCGCCACCAAGTCCTACGCGATGACCGCCGCGGACTGGCAGTACCTCCGCACGCAGGGCATCCTCACGACCGGATCCATCGACTAGGAGGGAGGCACCACATGGCCATCGACATCTACAGCACCGCCCGCCTCATCCAGGCGGTGGAGGGCATCAACCCCGCGTCCTCCTTCCTGCGCGACACGTACTTCCCGAGCGTCGCAGCCGACGTCTTCAACACCGAGCAGGTCCTCGTGGAGTACAAGGACGGCGACCGCCGCCTCGCGCCCGTGGTCACGCCGTACCAGAACGGCTTCCCCATGACCCGCACCGGCACCGAGATGAGCGCCTACACGCCGCCCACCGTGGCGCCCAAGCGCCCCATCACGCTCGACGACGTCACCAAGCGCGGCTTCGGCGAGGCCCTCTTCGGGGAGGTCTCCCCTCAGCAGCGCGCCCAGCTGCTCGCCATGAGCGATCTCTCCGAGCTCGACGCCGCCATCACCCGCCGCGAGGAGTGGATGTGCGCGCAGGTCATGACCGAGAACGGCGTGACGCTGACGCAGATCGCCGACGACGACGCGGCGGGCACCCCCGGCGTTGTCAGGTACTACTCCGAGGACTCCAACCCCGCCGCCGTCTCCGTCACCACCAAGTGGGACGCCGACGGCGCTGACATCCTCGGCGACATGGCGGACATGGTCCACAAGCTCACGCAGGCGGGCCTGCCCGCCGCGGACTTCGTCTGCGCGCCCGACGTCGCCGACGCCATCGTGAACGACGAGAGGGTCTACCAGCTGCTCGACAACCGCCGCTACCAGCTCGGCGAGGTCGTCCCGGCCGTCGAGGCCCCCGGCGCGTCGCTCATGTGCGTCCTGAGCGTCCGAGGCCACAACATCCGCGTCATCAGCTACGACGAGACCTACACCGACGACTCCGGCGCGGCGCAGACCTACATCGCGCCCGGCAGCGGCGTCATGACCGCCCCGCGCGCGGGCCACATGCTCTACGGCGCCGTCTCCCAGATCGAGCAGGCCGACGGCGAGTTCCACACCTACGGGCGCCGCCGCGTCCCCAAGTACGTGGCGAACGCAGACGACAACGTCCGCACGCTGACCCTCAGCGCCCGCCCGCTGCCCGCGCCCATGAACAAGAACCCGTTCATCGTCGCGAAGTCGCTCCTCACGGCATAGCCGCGGGACGGGAAGGAGGGAACCATGATCCGCGCTACCAAGCACGACCTCCTCTGGTTCGACGGCCGCAGGCGCCGCACCAGGCACGTCGGGGACGTCTTCCAGGCGGACCCCCGCGTCGAGGAGCAGTGGGTGGCCGAGGGCGTGGCCGAGTACGTCGGCGCCGCGCCCGCAGAGCCCCCCGAGCCCGAGCCCGCCGACTGGCGGCCGGCCGGGGAGAACGGCGCCGACGAGCCCGGGGAGGCTGCCGACCTCGCCGACATGACCCGCGCCGAGCTCGCGGAGATAGCCGAGGAGTACGGCATCAGGGCCGGGAAGAAGACCAAGGCCCAGCTCGTAGCGGCAATCGAGGCGGCCGAGCGGGCCCCCGACCTCACCGCCGCCGAGGTGGAGTAGTGGCCCTCAGGGACGCGGTCGAGAGGGACAGGGCCGCGGTCTTCCTGAGCCTCGCGGAGCTCGCTGACGAGCACAGCGTGGACGGGAGGGCCGTCCCCTGCGTCATCGACCGGGTCGAGCGCGCCGACGCGGACCTCGGGGCGGGCGTGCCCTCCGACGCGTCGCGGATCTTCGCGCGCGCCGAGGACATGCCCGCCCGCAGGCGGCCCGGAGAGCAGATCTCCGTGGACGGGCGCTCGTACGTCGTGCTCGCTTGGCGCGACGAGATGGGAGTCGCGGAGGTCGACGTCACGAGGGGGTGGTAGCGCGTGGCCGTCGTGACCGACGTCCAGTGCGTCATGGACTGGCTCGCCGAGGAGGTCTGCCCGAAGGTGGAACTCAAGCTCCCCCCGGACGACTGGCGCGACGTGGACGACGGGAGCTACGACTACGAGCTCGTCCACCCCGCGGTCCACGGCATGTACTGGCCGACCGGGCCCCAGATGGTCGCACCGCCCTACCTCTTCCCGCACCCCGGCATCCTCGTGCAGGTGACCGACGGCGAGGACGACGCTGCGGCGCGCACGCAGTCCATGACGGTGAGGCTCCACCTCTCCGCTTGGAACCCGGGCCTGCACGGGCGAGACGTCTGGGAACCGTCGGGCGGACCCGTCGGCGGCTACGCCCGCCGCGAGGCCGACGAGCTCGCTCCGAGCTACGACGACGGGTGGCGCGACGCGTGGTCCTTCGTGGACGCGCTCCTGCGCGAGCTCCGAAACGCCAGGGACGCGGGAGGGCTCTCGATCGACCGGTCCGCGCCCATCCGCTTCGGACCCTACGACGACCAGGGGAGCATCCCAGACCTCTACCCGTTCTGGTTCGCCTGGGTCGAGGCGCGCTTCGTCCGGGGCCAGGCGTCCCCGAGCTTCCTGCAGGAGTACCTGTAGGGCAGCAGCACAGAACCGAACAACGCACTAGGAGGTGCGCATGGCTTACAAGCACGGCGCGTACGGCCTGCTGGACGACTCCGTCGTCCAGAGGGTCGTGGAGAGCGCCACCGTGCCGGTCTACTTCGGCACCGCCCCCGTGGGCCTCGTGCGCGGCTATTCCGAGATGGACGTGGTCAACGTGCCCGTGCGCATCTCCAGCCTCGCCGACGCCCGCGCCAAGGTGGGGTACTCCACCGACTTCGGCGGCTTCACCCTCTGCGAGGCGATCGCCGCCCACTTCGACAGCGGCGGCGAGGGCGTCGGCCCCATCTACGTGGTCAACGTCCTCGACCCGGCAGTCCACAGGGCGTCCGCCGAGTCCGAGAAGGACGTGAGCTTCGTCGCGGGCCGCGCCGAGGTCGCGACCGACACCGCCGTCATCGACACCGTCGCCGTCAAGGACTCGACCGGCTCCACGACATACGTCGAGGGCGCCGACTACGCGCTCGACTACGACGCCGTCAACGGCAGGCTCGTCATCACCGCCGTCGACGGCGGCGACATCGAGGACGGCGCGGCGAAGGTCACCTATTCCGAGATGGACCCTGACGCCGTCGACGCCGAGGACGTGATCGGCACGGTGACCTCGGACGGCCAGTACTCCGGAATCCAGTCTCTCGCCCTGCTCTGGCAGGAACAGTTCGTGGTCCCGAACCTGCTCGCCGCGCCGGGCTGGTCCCAGGACCCCGACGTCTACGAGGCCCTCGTGGCCGCGTCCCAGTCCGTCAACGGGCACTGGAACTCGATCGTGGCGGCCGACCTCCCGCTCGTCGACCCCTCCGACGGCTCCACGATGATCGACACCATCGCAAAGGCCCTGGCGTGGAAGGCGAGGAGCAACTACTCGAGCGAGCGCTGCGTTGCGTGCTGGCCGATGGCCGAGGACGCCGACGGCCGCCTCTTCCACGTCTCCACGCTCTTCGTGGCGGCCTCGCAGCGGGTCGACCAGTCCCACGACGGCGTGCCCTTCGAGAGCCCGTCCAACAAGGCCGTGCCCGTGACCAGGCAGTTCTTCGGCGACAACGCCAAGAACCGCGGCTTCGACCAGCAGACGGCTAACTCGCTCAACGAAAAGGGCGTCACGACGGTCGTCGGCTGGGCCGGCGAGTGGGTGCTCTGGGGGCCGCACACCGCGGCCTACGACGCAGACAACCCGAGCGTCGACCCGCGCTCGTACTTCGCGGCCAACATGCGGGTGCTGTTCGACATCACGAACAACTTCCAGCTGCGCTGGGGCCCGGAGATCGACAGCCCAATGACGCGCGCCCTCAAGGACCGCATCGTCAACGCGGAGCAAGAGCAGCTCGACCGCTTCGTGACCATGGGCGCCCTCATCGGCGAGCCAACAATCGAGTTCCTGGTCGAGGGGAACGACACGACGCAGCTCATGCGGGGCGACTTCGTCTGGGACGCCGAGGCCACGCCCACGCCGCCGCTCAAGTCCGCGACCATCCGCGTGGCGTACACCGACGCCGGATTCGCGGCCTACTTCGAGGATGGTGATGAGTAATGTCAGGCTGGATCGACATCACCGGCGCCGTCGCCGGCTCCACCGTCTACTGCGGCGGCAGGCGCGTCGCGCGCAACGCCAACTTCACGCTGCCCGAGATCACGCTCACCACCGTCGAGCTCAAGGCCGGCGGAACGGTCGAGGTGCCCGTCCCGGGCAACGTCGACGCCATGGAGGCCACGATCACCGTCGGCAGCCCCGACGAGGCCTTCGCCGAGCTGTGCGCCCCGGGCGCCAAGGAGGTCGAGGTCCGCTTCGCCCTCCAGTCAGTGGGCAGCGACGGCAACTCGAGGCTGGACGGCTACAAGGCGTTCATGAGGGCCAACGGCAAGACCATCCCAGGCGTCTCCGGCGAGGTCGGCAGCGCCCCCGAGAACGAGGTGACGCTCGGCGTGACGCGCTTCCGCCTCGTCAAGAACGGCGCGGAGGTGCTGCTCGTCGACCAGCTCAACGGCATCTTCAAGTTCAACGGGGTCGACTACTCCGAGGGCATGGAGTCACTGCTCTAGCTGACGGGCCCCGCGGGAGGGCTGGCCGACGGGCGCCCGACAGCCCGTATCGGGCGGGAGACGCGCAACCCCGCCCACACGAATCACACGGGAGGACACACATGGAGACCATCAAGCTGGGCAGGCCGCTGCTCGTCAACGGCGAGGAGCGCGCGGAGCTCAAGTGCGACATGGACGCAATCACCTTCGACGGCTTCTGCCGGGCGGAGGCACGGGCCAACGCAAAGAGGCAGGCGGAGGGCGGCGGCGGCGCGGCCCTCGCCGAGCAGGACTACGGCTTCCACGTCTACCTCGCCTTCGAGGGCTGCGTCGCGGCAGACCCGTCCGTTGACGTCGCCGACCTCGAGCGCATCACCGGCCGCGATATCGTCAAGCTCATGCAGGTCGGCCGTTTTTTCGCGCTCGGTGCGGATGGGGCGTCTCGGGGAAGCGGCTCAGACGAGCCATCCGAGAGTACTCCCACGAGTACAGCTGCAGCCCGTACGAGATAGCGCGACGCCCCCTCCTCGAGTTCGTGCGCGACTACGGCGAGGCCGTGGACGAGGCGAGCGAGCGCAACGAGCGAATGCGCAGGGAGCTGGCGAAGAGCCGGCAGGGATTCGCGCGCATCGGGAAGTGACGGCAGGATAGGAGGGTGCGGGCGCCATGGCATCGGGCAAGACTATGCAGGCGATTATCTCCCTCGCCGGCAAGATCGACCCGTCCCTCGAGAAGGCCATCCAGGGCGTCGAGAAGAAGCTCGCGGGCATCTCCAAGATGAAGGGCGCGGCGTCCGCCGCGGCCAAGGTCGGGTCGACCATCGCCAAGGGCGTGGCCGTCGCAGGCGGCGCCGTGGCGTCCGCGACGATGGCGGCGGGCGCGTCGGCGCTGCAGAACTACTCGCAGTACGAGCAGCTCATCGGCGGCATCGACACGCTCTTCAAGGAGAGCTCCGGCACGGTGCAACAGTACGCCGCCGAGGCGTACAAGACCGCCGGCGTCTCCGCCAACACGTACATGGAGCAGGCCACCAACTTCTCGGCGAGCCTGATCCAGTCCCTCGGCGGAGACACCGAGGCGGCGGCGCAGTACGCCGACCTCGCCATCAAGGACATGTCGGACAACGCCAACAAGATGGGCACCGACATATCCAGCATCCAGCAGACGTACCAGTCCCTCATGCGAGGGAACTACGCGATGCTGGACAACCTCAAGCTCGGTTACGGCGGCACCAAGACGGAGCTGGAGCGCCTGGTCTCCGACGCGTCGAAGCTGACCGGCGAGTCGCTCGACCCTTCGAAGTTCTCCGACGTCATCAAGGCCATCCACGCCGTGCAGGACAACCTGGGAATCACGGGCACCACGGCGCTCGAGGCCGCGACCACCATCGAGGGGTCCGTCAACACCGCCAAGTCCGCGTGGGACAACTGGCTAACGGGGCTCGGCAGAAGCGACTCCGACATGGGCGAGCTGACCGACCAGCTCATGGACTCGATCGGGAGCGTGGCCAAGAACGTCGGCCCGGTCGTGCAGCGCATAGCCCAGTCCGTCGCCAAGAGCCTCCCCGACGCGCTCTCCGGGGCGTTCGGGGCGGTGGCGCCGGCGCTCTCCGAGGCGCTGGCCGGCATATGGAACACCGTCTCCTCGACGCTCGGTCTCGGACTCCCGGAGCTCACGGGCGAGGACATCTTCTCGGGCCTCACGGGCGCCCTCCAGATGCTCCAGCCGCTCATCTCGAGCGTGGGGCCGGCGCTCAGCGGGCTCATACAGGCCGTCGGCCCCCCGCTCGCGTCGATGGCCCAGGCGGTGCTCCCGCCGCTCATGAGCGCGCTGTCCGCGGTGCTTCCGCTGCTCTCGCAGATAGTCATGGCCATCCTCCCTCCGCTCATAGGCTTCCTCACGCCCATCATCTCGGCGTGCATGCAGATCATCTCGGCCATCCTTCCGCCGCTCACGAGCCTCGTCTCGGCGCTGACGCCGATCATCTCCGCGATCGTCGGCGTGGCGACGTCGCTGCTGAACAGCTTCATCGTGCCGCTCATCGGACCTCTCACGAACATCGTGAACTCGCTGCTCCCTCCCGTCGCGGGCCTGCTCGGCGCGCTCAGCGGCCCCATCTCGTCGCTCTGCGGCTTCCTCGGCACCCTCGCCGGCGCGCTCTCGCCGGTCGTGGGGTTCCTCGGGGACCTCGTGTCCCTCGCCGGGCAGGCGGCAGGGGCCATCGCCGACCTCGCGGGCGGCGCCATCGGCGGCATCGCGTCCTTCTTCGGCTACGCGAGGGGCGGCTTCACGACCGGCCCCTACGTCGCGGGAGAGGACCCGAGGTACCCCAACGAGGCGGTCATCAGCTTCAACCCGGCCTATCGCGCCCAGAACGTGCGCTACTGGCAGATGGCCGGACACATGCTCGGCGCCTACTCGGCGCCGGCGGCGCCCGTCACCGCGGCGGCGTCCGGCGGCGGGACGGTCATCGACCTGTCGGGCATGACATACTCGCCAAGGGTCGAGGTGCGCGGCAACGCGTCGAAGGATGACGTCGTGGCCGCGCTGAGACAGTCACAGGCGGAGTTCGGGGACTTCCTGGCCGAGGTCCTCGCGTCGAGGGCGGAGGTGGCCTATGCCTAGCACCGTCGAGGTCACGGGCCACCGACCCTACGCATGCCGCGCGGGCGAGTCCTTCGACCTGCTCGCGGGGCGGGCCTACGGGCAGGAGGTCATGGCGAGCACGATCATCGCCGCCAACCCCGACCTCTGCGACGTCGTGCTCTTCGAGGGCGGTGAGTCCATCGACCTGCCGCTCGTGGAGCGCGTCGAGAGCCCCGACACCCTGCCCCCGTGGAGGCGCAAGTGAGCTTCAGGATCATCTACGAGGGCGTCGACATCTACCCGGACGTCTCCGTGGGCCGCTGCTGGTGCGACCAGCGCGCCTGGGGCGGCCTCGACGCCCTGACCGTGGACTTCGGCGACGTCCGCAACCTCTGGGACCGCTGGCGGCCTGCCCCCGGCGACTCCATCGCCGTAGAGGACGGCGCCGCCCGCACCGGTCGGATGCTCGTCTCGTCGGTCGTGCCGCAGTCCAGCCACCTCACCGTCACGGCCTACCCGGCTCCGCGCGAGATGCGCGAGCGACGCTGCAAGTCGTGGGAGCGCGTGCGGCTCTTCCAGCTCGTGGGCGAGGTCGCGCGGCGACACGGCCTGACCTACCAGACCTATGGGCTCACCAACTTCGAGTATGCCTACGTCGAGCAGGACAACGAGAGCGATCTCGCGTTCCTCAACCGCAGGCTCACCTACGAGGGGGCGTCGCTGATCGTCCACGACGGGGCGCTCGTCTGCTTCTCGGGCCTCTGGGCCGAGGGGCAGGCGGTGGCCGGCGAGCTCTGCGTCACGCCCGGCGTCGACTACGAGTTCCGCGACGACTCCGCGCGCTCCTACGGCGCGTGCGAGGTCACCGACGGCACGACCACCGGCACGTTCGACGCCGGCGCCGGGGGAAAGCTCCTGAGGAAGGTCGTGCCCGAGCGCATCTCGAGCGCGGGCGAGGCCGAGCGGTGGGCCAGGGGGCTGCTGCGCGCCGAGAACCGCGAGGCCACTCAGATGATCATCCGCACCGACAGCATGCTCCGGCGGTACGCCGCCGGCTCCGTCCTCGACCTCTCCGCGAGCGCCGCGGCGAGCTGGGACGGAACGGCGGTCGTTTGCCGCATCAGGCACGACTACTTCGACAGCAGGGCCAAGGTCTGGCTGACCAGGCCACTCGGCTACTAGGGGGCGCCATGGCGGACATCCGGCCAATCTTCAAGGCCCGCATCAGCTCCATCGAGGGCACCAGGGCCCGTGTCGTGCCGACCGT
This sequence comes from uncultured Olsenella sp., assembly GCA_949291295.1. Classification (GTDB taxonomy): domain Bacteria; phylum Actinomycetota; class Coriobacteriia; order Coriobacteriales; family Atopobiaceae; genus Thermophilibacter. The sequence continues at coordinate 102,538 of CASEVE010000001.1, read as the reverse complement.
CGGCGGCGACGTCGTGACCCGGCCGCTCGCGATGCACTGGACGATGCTCAACGGCATGTGCGACGTGGCCCCGGGCGACCTCGTGGTCTGCGCCCGATTCGAGGACGGCGACGGAATCGTCCTCTGCCGCGCCGACGGCGCGTGGAACGCCCGGCTCGGCGAGAGCGTCACCTTCGACGGCGACCTCGCGGTGACCGGGACCGTCACCGCGGGTGACTTCGAGACGCCCCGAGACCGTAGGGGGGCGTGACGATGGCAACCCAGGCAGAGTGGGACGGGTTCTCGTGGGGCGTCTCCCCGGGCTGCGCCCGCCCCATATCTGAGCTCTCCTCGAGCAGGTCGGTATCGGTCGAGCGCAACCAGGACAAGGAGGGGGAGCCGGCGACCCAGACGGTCGCGCTGGACCTCGCGACGATAGACCTCTCGTACACGGCTGCGGCGAGCGCGACGGGGCGAGACCCCCGGGACGAGTTCGACGACTGGTCCCGGCGCGTCGGGACCTACGCGCCGTTCTACCTGAACGGGAGGACCTTCGCGGCAGACCTCTTCCTGCTCAAGAGCGCGTCACACAGCGACGTCCTCATGCGCCCCGACGGCGCGTGGGCGTCCGCCACCATCTCGCTCAGCTTCGAGGAGTACGCCGAGGACGAGAGCGGGCTGAGGCTGGAGCGGCGCACCGTCGGGGGCCTCACGCCGGGCATATCGTCGCCCGGGGCGACCTCCGCAGTCTCCGTGGGGCCGACCGACTCGCAGCGCGCGCTGAAGATGCCGTAGACACGAGGATGTGACCTGATGCTCGCACACGGAAACTCGGCCCCGCCGACATGCGTGCTGAACCTCCTGAGGACTTTTCGCGGGGAGGTCCCGTACGCGAGGACCAAGGGCGTGGACAGGTCCCTGGTGGACGCCCCGGGCACGGAGTCGTGGCGCCTGAACGTCGACGCCGAGTGGGTGGTCGGGACGTACGAGCCCCGCGCGAGCCTCGACGAGGTCCTCACGGGGGCCGACGCGAGGGACGCGGCCCTGGGAGACCTCTCCGTCGCGGCGCGCATATCACCGAGGGAGTGAGAGATGACGGAGACGACATCGACCGACACCTACGACGAGTCCCTGAACCTCGTCGACGTCGACAGCGCGTCCATCTACGAGGGCGTGCTGACGTCGCTCGAGTCCGGGGTCGGGGAGCCCCTCTACCCGGGGGACGAGAGGCGGATCTTCGCAGAGGCGACCGTCGCCGTTCTCGTTGCGTACGCGAGCAGGGCGAACGACGCGTCGCGGCAGACGCTGCTCCGATACGCCCGCGGGCAGGTGCTCGACGCCATGGGCGAGCGGGTCGGGGTCGAGAGGATCGACCCCACCCCGGCGACGTGCACCCTGCGCTTCACGCTCTCCGGGCCGCTCGACCGGGCGACCGCCATCCCGTCCGGAACGCGGGCGACCGCCGACGGCGAGACCTACTTCGCGACCGACGAGGACGCCGTCATAGCCCCCGGGGGCCTCACCGCGGACGTCGCGGCGAGCTGCACCGACCCCGGCGAGGGCGGCAACGGCGTGCCGGCAGGCGAGGTGTCTTCGCTCGTCGACCTCATCCCCTACGTCTCGTCGGTCGCGAACATCGACGAGACCCACGGCGGGGACGACGGGGAGCCGTACACGGCCGACGGGGACGACCGCCTGCGAGAGCGCATCAGGCTCGCGCCGAACGCGTTCTCGACCGCCGGCCCGGAGCTCGCCTACCGCTACTGGGCGATGACGGCGGACCCGGGCATCGCCGACGTGGGCGTCGTTTCCGAGGACTACGACGACACCGTCGAGTGCGCGGTCTACGACGGGCACGCCCTCGTCGGAGGAGACCTCCTCGAGCCCGGCGAGCTCCTGACGGTCAACGGGGCGACGACCGGCTTCACCTGGACCTACGAGCGCTCGCTGCTGGACGTCTCGCTCGGGCCCGGGCTGTCGTCCTCCGGGAGCGTCACGGTCGCGGTGAGGCGCCGCATGGACGGCCGCGTCAGGGTGATCCCGATCATGGAGGGGGGCGAGATGCCCGGGGAGGACGTCCTGGAGGCCGTGAGCGCCGCGGTCAGCTCCTCGTCGGTGCGCCCCATGACCGACGTCGTCACCGTCGAGGCTCCTATCACGGTCCCCTACGACATCGACGTCACGTACTACTGCTCCCCGACCGACGAGGCGGCCGTCGTCGCCGCGGTCGAGGGGGAGGGCGGCGCCATAGACCGCTACGTCGCGGCTCAGGACTCCGCCCTGGGGCGCGACGTCAACCCCGACGTCCTCATCGCCTACGTCATGGAGGCGGGGGCGATCCGCTGCGACGTCGCGAGCCCCTCGCACGCCGCGGTCCGCGGCGACCAGGTCGCGAGGCACAGCGGGGAGCGTGCGGTCGCGCACGTGATCGAGTCGAGGGCGGGGTGGTCCGATTGAGGCTCGCCGACCTCGAGCTCGTGAGGCTGCTGCCGACGTGGATGCGAGGCGACCTCGCGGACGCGGCTCTCGCGTCGGGCGTCGACGAGGTGTTCCGCTCGCTCGCGCCGTCCCTCGCCGCCCTCAGCGTGTGGGACGCCGTGGCATGGCTCCCCGAGGCGTACCTCGACGAGCTGGCTTGGGCGCTCGACGTGCGCTGGTACGACTCCGGGGCCCCGCTCGAGACGAAGCGCAGGCTCATCCTCGAGAGCGACCGCGTCCACCAGACGCAGGGGACCGTCGGGGCGGTCGAGAGCGTGATCAGCGCCTACTTCGGCGAGGGCCGCGTGGTCGAGTGGCCCCGGTACAGCGGGGCGCCGCACCACTTCAAGGTCTACACGACCGACCCGACCGCGGTCGGGTCGAACCTCGAGCGGTTCCTCGACATGCTGCACAAGGTGAAGAGGCTCTCGAGCAAGCTCGACTCAGTGATGATCGGCCTCTTCGCGACTTCGCCCCAAGGGCGGGGGTGGCCCTGAGGGCCACGTCGAGAGAGGTGGTCTACCTAGGTGAGGGGGATGCATGAGGTTCGCTGACAACCACCTGACGGACGCCGGCGAGTCCCTCGTCGCGGGGGTGCTCGCGGGGCAGACGATAACCTTCACGCGCGCGGTGCTGGGCGACGGCGACATGCCGGAGGGCGCGTCGCCGGCCGACATGACGTCTGTTTCGAGCCCGCGGGCCGAGGCGTCCATCACGATGGCGACGAGGACCGAGGACGGTCGGGCCGTCATCGGGGTCCGCTACTCCAACGAGGACCAGGACGCCGACTTCGAGTGGTCCGAGCTCGGCCTGTACGCGAAGGGCCCCGACGGAACCGAGGTCCTCTACGCGTACGGGCACGACGACGCGCCGGAGCTCATGCCGAAGGGCGGGGAGACGCTCGTTGAGAAGCTCCTCTACGTCGTCACCTACGTCGGCGAGGACGCTGAGGTCACCGCGACATTCGACCCCGACTTCGTCGTCAGCATCTACGAGATAACCGAGGACGACATCGACGCCGTCTTCCCCCACGAGCACAAGGTCTACGACGAAACGATCGCATGCGGGGCGGAGACCGCCTCCGAGGTCTTCCCCGACCTCTCCGGCAGGCCCGCGGGACAGGAGGTCTGACATGGCGGCGCTAACCGACAGGATCGTCTCCGGGGCCAAGGTGCTCACCCTCAAGGGCCTCAAGTACCTCGCCGACGCAATCCGCGGCGAGTTGGACAAGAAGTCGCCCATAGGACACGTTCACGACGCATCCGACGTCAGCTCGGGCACACTCTCGTCCGACCGCCTGCCCTCGATCCCAGTGAGCAAGCTGCCCGTCGTGCCCGTCAACAAGGGCGGGAGCGGCCTCACGAGAGGTCCGTCCATGCTCGTCAACCTGGGCTCATCGAGCGCGGAGAGCGTCTTCAAGGCGTCCCCACGACCGGGCGTGACCGGCGTGCTGCCGATCGCCCACGGAGGAACCGGCGCGGACCTGACCCAAACCGACGGGAGCTTCCTCTTCGTGAACCAGGGGGTCTCCCCCCACAACGTCGTGGCCGTCGAGGGCCAGGGCGCCATGTGGAACGGCTTCGACAACACCGGAGCCGGAGCGAGCGGGCCGCGAGCCGGCGTCCTCCCCCAGGCCTACGGGGGGCTCGGGGTCGACTCCTCGGGATGGGAGGCCGGCTCCATCCCTTGCGTCAACGCGTCCTACGGCCCGAGCGACAAGCTGATGATGGGGCACGTCCCGCCCGGGAGCGGCCTCCTCTACATGGACGGCGCAAGCAACCTGCCGTCATGGCAGCCCGTCGTACAGATCGAAAACGGCGGCACCGGTGGTAGCACCCTTGAGGAGGCGCAGGAATACCTCGGCATCTCTAACCTCCGAGATTCCCTATCCCGGACCGTCACGCTCAGAGAGCTCGACACGACGGCCGCGCAGATCGGGACGAGCTACGCGGCCGCCCAGCGCGTCGTCGTGGCGGTAGAGACAGACGACGGCCGGTATATGCTCGTCGCCGCCGACTCGTATCTGGGCCTCTACAACGTCACGACGAGCTCGTGGGTGTGGCGGCAAAACATGAGCTAGGAGGCCTAGGAGTTCGCCCCGATGAACCAAACCGACCTGCCCGCATCGGAGTCATAGAGGGAGATTCCGGTCAGGCTCGCGATGAGGATGTAGTTGCCCATGTCGCCCCTCACGTGCAGCCTGACCGCCTGGTTGCTTGACACCTGCTGCTCAGCGACCGCCGACTGGGCGTCGTAGCCGATCGTGACCGCGCGGGATAGGGAATCTCGGAGATTCGGCTCCCCGCGTCGCCCTACGTCGACATGATGAGGGACTCGACCTTCCGCTGGGCCTCGCGACATATCCCCCTCCGGCTGACGATGTAGTGCTCGTACGCAGTGCCGACGTCGGTGTGGCCGAGCATCATCGCCACGGTCTCTATCGAGACGCCCGCCTCGACGGCGAGCGTTGCCCACGTGTGTCGAAGCTGCTTGGGCGGCACGTGAGGGAGGCCCAGCCGGCGGCAGGAGGAGCGCAGGCGCCGCGCGACCTCGTCGGGTCTCATGCCCTGCGAGACGAGCCCGCGTCTCCTGTGGCGAGGGAAGAGCTGGCGCAGACGGCGCAGCGCGAAGGACGGCAGCACCCCCACGCGCTCGCTCTTGGGCGTCTTTGCGGGAAGCACGGTGAGCCTTCCGCGCACGACCTGGAGCGACGGGCCGAGCGCGACCTCGCCGGTGCGCCAGTCCACGGATCGCGCGAGGTCGACGGCGCACGCCTCGCCCCGCCGCGCCCCGAGACACGAGCCGATGATGGCCACCGCCTCCACGGCGGGCGGGACCCGTCCCCACAGGCCGCGAAGCATCGACTTGAGCTCGCGCGCGTCGAGCACGCGCGGGCGGTACGCCGCCTTGCGCGGCAGCTCCACCCCGTGGCTGGTGGGGTCCCAGATGCGCAGGCGCAGGCGATAGTGGCGCATCGCCCATCGGATGACCTGCCTGAGCGTCTTGTAGGCCTTCTCTGCCGCGCCCGGGCGCTCGAACCCGTCCACCCAGCGCTGGATGTCGCGCGGGTCGATCTCCTCTATGTCGGTCGCCGCCCACCGGGGCAGGACGTGGACGCGCAGGGCGCTCTCATAGCCCTCCAGGGTGTTGCCCCTCAGGCGGATCGACTTGGCAGAAACATATGCGAGCGCGGCCATCGAGACGAGCATGTCGGTTCCTTTCTCACGTCGGAAATCCCAGGACAAAAGCGTGGCCGACGCCGGCGCGGGAGCCCGGGATTCTTCGCCGCGCGAGTGGGATTTGGCGGCGGGCGTGGACGCGACGACCATGTCCGCCGGCGCGTCCCAGACCGTGGAGGTCGGCGCGGACGCTCTGGCGCCCGCGGACGACGCCAGCCAGCCGTTGACAGAAGGGTGCCACAGATGGAGATGGGCGAGATCGAGCGCAAGCTCAAGAGCCACGAGGAGCGCCTCTCTAGCCACGGCCGCGAGCTGGACGAGTGCAGAGACAGGATCGTGCAGCTCGAGACCACCGACAGGTTCAGGGCGGACCAGATGACGCGCATCGAGGGCAAGCTCGACAAGCAGTCCGGCAAGATGGACTCGCTCTCCGTGCAGATCAGCCAGGTCCAGTCCGCGCCCGCCAAGGAGAAGGCCGACAAGTGGGACAAGGTCACCTGGTACGTGCTCACCGCCGTGCTCGGCGCCATCGTGGGCGCCGTGCTGACACAGATGGGTCTCGGATAGGAGGAGGACAACATGGAAGAGGAAGAGAAAGAGAAAGAGACGATCGAGGCCGAGGACGTCCCCGTCGAGGACGTGCCGCGCACCTACTGGCTGCCAGGCCCCGTCTACACGGCGCTCAAGTGGGTGGTGCTCATCGCACTGCCCGCGCTGGGAGCATTCTACTCGGGGCTCGCGGGCGTGTGGGGGTGGCCGCTTGCCACCGAGGTCACGCAGACGTGCAGCTACCTGGCGCTCTTCGGAGGCGCCCTCATCGGCCTGAGCGCCGCCAGGGGCTCCCTGGCGAAGTGAGTCACTTCCCGTACCCGACGCCGCCGCTGACGAGCGGCGTCATCTGTCTGAGAGGAGAGGCAATGGAGGAGAACGAGTTCCCTACACCCGAGGCCGAGGCCGAGCTCACCAATGGGCGCGGCGAGGACGAGGAGGAGGCGTAGGCATGGGCTACAGCTCGCTGTGCGACAGCATCCACAGGAACCCGAGCTACAACCACAGCTCCGGACGATCCGGCTGCCGCGCCTGCAAGATCACCCCGCACCACATGTGTGCCGTGTGGACAGGGGAGCGATGCGCCGAGAGCTTCGACGTGCGCGGCCGCAACGCGAGCTCCAACTACTGCATCGGCTACGAGGGCGAGATCGTGGGCTGCGTCGACGAGGGAGACCGCTCCTGGTGCTCCTCAAGCTCCTGGAACGACAACAGGGCCATCACCATCGAGGTGGCCAACTCGTCCACGGGCGGCGAGTGGCCCATCTCCCAGAAGTCATGGGACTCCCTGGTGAGGCTCTGCGCCGACATCTGCCGCCGTCACGGCTTTCGCCTGGAGTACACCGGCGACTCCAGCGGCTCGCTCACCGAGCACCAGATGTACGCGGCCACCAACTGCCCGGGACCCTACCTGCACGCCCGCATGGGAGAGCTGGCCAGGCAGGTCAACGCGATCCTCGACGGAGAGGAAGAGGAGGAGAGGGTGTCGATCGAGGCCGTGAAGGACGGCGTCTACCGCCTCTACAACCCCTACGCCAACCGCCATCACTTCACAACCAGCCGCGAGGAGGCCGAGTCGCTGGTCGGCGTTGGCTGGCGGTACGAGGGCGTGAAGTTCCGCCAGGGCAAAGGCTCGCAGGTGTACCGCCTCTACAACCCATATGAAGATGGCGGCCACGTCTGGTCGCGCGACCCCACGGAGGTTGGCACGCTCGTCATCGCGCGCTGGGACTACGAGGGCGCGGCATGGCGCGCGGGCACGAGGCGCGACCTCATGCGCCTCTACGACCCTCGCAGCGGCGATCACATGCTCGCCCTCGAGGACGAGGCCTCGGCGCTCGAGGCGTCCGGATGGACGGTCGAGGGCATTCTGTGCAAGGTCGACTAGCGGCAGCGGCCCCTCCCCCGCCTTCGGGCGGGGGAGGGGCCTTTTCGTGTCTATACGGTTTTGTGTTTGATGCTGTTTCCGCGTCCCGAGTCCGTCCATAATTGCTGCTTATTACGGCTTTTGCGGCTCATGTGGCGCTAAAATCGCAGCTAGGCGCACGTGTGACTAGTACGGCTCGCTATCGGCTAGTCCTTCTTGATCCAGCTGAACATGGAGCGGATCTTCTCGCCGGTCTTCTCGATGGGGTGGGAGTTGATCTCCTCGCGCTTCTCGAGCAGCCACTTGTGACCGTTGTTGCAGTCGTCAACGAACTCCTGCGCGAAGGAGCCGTCCTGGATGCGGGCGAGGATGCGCTTCATGGCCTCGCGGGACTCGGCGTTGATGACCTGCGGGCCGGCGTAGTACTCGCCGTACTCGGCGGTGTTGGAGATCGAGTAGTTCATGAAGTGGATGCCGGACTCGTACATGAGGTCGACGATCATCTTCATCTCGTGGTAGACCTCGAAGTAGGCCAGCTCCTCGGGGTAGCCCGCCTCGGTCAGGGTCTCGAAGCCGGCCTTCACGAGCTCGACGAGGCCGCCGCAGAGCACCGCCTGCTCACCGAAGAGGTCCTCCTCGGTCTCCTCCTTGAAGGTGGCCTTGATGATGCCGGAACGGGCGCCGCCGACGCCCCAGCAGTAGGACAGGACGATGTCCCAGGCGTCGCCGGTGGCGTCCTGGTAGACGCAGGCGAGGTCGGGCACGCCGGAGCCCTCGGTGTACTGGCGGCGCACGATGTGGCCCGGGCCCTTGGGGGCGCACATGATGACGTTGACGTCCTCGGGGGCCTTGATGTAGCCGTAGTGGATGTTGAAGCCGTGGGCAAAGGCGAGGGTGTCGCCGGCTTTGAGGTGCGGCGCGATGTGCTCCTCGTAGACCTTGGGCTGGGTCTCGTCGGGGACGAGCATCATGATGACGTCGGCCTCCTCGGCAGCGTCGTCCATGCTCATGACTTTGAGGCCGGCCTCCTGTGCGGCCTGGGCGGACTTGGAGCCCTCGCGCAGGCCCACGCGGACGTCCACGCCGGAGTCCAGGAGGTTCAGCGCGTGGGCGTGGCCCTGCGAGCCGTAGCCGATGATGGCAACCTTCTTGCCCTGGATGACGCTCGGGTCCACGTCCTTCTCGTAATAGATGTCGACGGCCATGTTCTTCTCCTTTGCTTGTGGGGCCGTATGTACCTGGGATGATACGAAGGGACTGTCCCTTTGTATCATTGCGCGCCGCGCGACATGGCAATCTTGCCGGTGCGCGTGAGCTGCTTTATGCCGTAGCTGCGGAAGAGGTCCTCCATCGCGTCGAGCTTGCTCGCGGTGCCGGTGGCCTCGATCGTGAGCGTGTTCTTGCCCACGTCGACGACCTTGGCGCGGAAGACGTTGGCGATCTCGATGACCTCGTGGCGGCGCTCAGGCGAGGCCTGCACCTTGAAGAGCACGAGCTCGCGCTCGACGGCCTCCTCGTAGGTGAGGTCGGAGATCTTGTAGACCGAAACGAGCTTGTGCAGCTGCTTGGTGATCTGCTCGAAGCCCACCTCGTCGGCCTCCACGATGATGGTCATGCGGGAGAGGCTCTCGTCCTCCGTGGGGGCGACGGTCAGCGACTCGATGTTGAAGCCGCGGCGGCTGATGAGGCCCGTCACGCGGGAGAGCACGCCCGGCTTGTTCTCAACGAGAACCGAGAGCAGGTAGTTCATCACTCATCAACTCCTTCGTGGGACGGCTTCACGCGCGGGCGCCCCGCCTCGCCAAAGCCCTTCTCGGTGACGCGCACGCCACCGAGCGTGACGTCAAGGGCGCCGATGATGTCGTCGATGGGGGCGCCGGGTGCGACCATCGGGTAGACGGTCTGCTGCGCGGGAATCATGACGTCGAGCAGGTAGGGCTCGTCGGAGGCGAGCATCTCGTCGAGGGCGGCGTCGACCTCCTCGGGGCGCTCGATGCGCTTTGCGCGCCAACCGTAGGCGTCGGCGAGCTTCACAAAGTCGGGGTTGTCGGCCAGCTCGGTGAACGAGAAGCGATCGTTGTAGAAGAGGTGCTGCCACTGGTGGACCATGCCAAGGGCGCGGTTGTCGATGATGAGGACCTTGACCGGCACGTTGTTGATCTTGGCCGTGGCCATCTCCTGGCTGTTCATCTGGAAGGAGCCGTCGCCGGCAATGCAGACAACCTGCTCGTCCGGGCAGCCGATCTTGGCGCCGATGGCGGCGGGGAAGCCAAAGCCCATCGTGCCGAGGCCGCCGGAGGAGATGAAGGTGCGCGCGTGCTCGCGGTGGATGTTCTGCAGGGCCCACATCTGGTGCTGGCCCACCTCGGTGGTGACGATGGATGCGTGCGGGTCAAGCTTGTCAGAGAGCGTCTCGAGAAGGACCTCGGGCGCGATCTTGCCCTCGTAGTCAGCAAAGTCCGGGGTGTAGAACGGCCAGCGCTCGCGCCAGCTGAAGACCTCGTCGCGCCACGCGACGCACGCGGGCTGGGCGCCCATCTTCTCCAGGCGCTCGTTCACGGCGGCAAGAACCACCTTGACGTCGCCGACGATGGGCACGTCCGGGTTCACGATCTTGCCGATCTCGGCCGGGTCGATGTCGATGTGGATGATCTTGGCATGCGGGGCAAACTCGGAGACCTTGCCGGTCACGCGGTCCGAGAAGCGCGCGCCGCAGGCGATGATGAGGTCGGACTCGGTGACGGCCATGTTGGCGTACTTGGAGCCGTGCATGCCCACGGGGCCGAGGTTGAGCGGGTTGGAGCAGGGGATGGCCGCCTTGCCCATGAGGGTGGTGACCACGGGGATCTGCATGCGCTCGGCGAGCTCCACGAGCTCGGGGCAGGCGTGGGAGGCCACGATGCCGCCGCCGGCCATGATGAGCGGGCGCTCTGCCTTGCAGATGAGCTCGGCGGCCTGCTTGACCTGCTTCGCGTTGCCCTTATAGGTGGGGCGGTAGCTCGGGATGTTCACCGTGTCCGGGTAGTGGAAGACCATCTCGGAGCCGGAGAGGTCGCTCGGGATGTCAATGAGGACGGGGCCCGGCCGTCCGGTCGAGGCGATGTAGAAGGCCTCGCGGAAGGTCTTGGTGAGCTCGTCGGTGGACTGGAGCAGGAAGCTGTGCTTGACGATGGGCATCGTGATGCCCACGATGTCGGACTCCTGGAAGGCGTCCGTGCCGATGACGCCGCGCGTGACCTGGCCCGTGATGACGACCATGGGCACGGAGTCCATGTAGGCGGTGGCGATGCCCGTCACGGTGTTGGTGGCGCCGGGGCCAGAGGTGACGAGTACCACGCCCACCTTGCCCGTGGCGCGCGCGTAGCCGTCCGCCATGTGTGTGGCGCCCTGCTCGTGGCGGGCGAGCACGTGGTGGATCTTCTTGGAGTCGTAGAGGGCGTCGTAGATCTTGATGGCCTGGCCGCCGGGGTAGCCAAAGATGGTGTCCACGCCCTCGGCCTCGAGGCTGGCGATAATGGCTTGTGCCCCGGTCATGGTCTTGCCCTCGTGCTCGGTGTGGCTGCCCGGGCCAAACGGGCGCCCCTCGATGGCGCGCTGGCGCCGGGCGATCTTCTCCTCAACGGTAATCATGAGAGGTAGGCCCCCTTGTCTGCGCTCGTGACCAGCTTTGCGTAACGGGAGAGGACTCCCGTGGTGTACTTGGGTGCGGGCGGCTGCCACGCGGCGCGGCGCTCGGCGAGAACCTCCTCGGGGACGCGCAGCTCGAGCGTGCCGGCCTGGATGTCGATGTCGATGATGTCGCCCTCCTCAACAAGCGCGATAGGGCCGCCGGCGGCCGCCTCGGGGGAGACGTGGCCGATGCACGGGCCCTTGGAGGCGCCGGAGAAGCGCCCGTCGGTGATAAGGGCCACCGAGCTCGCGAGGCCCATGCCACAGATGGCGGAGGTGGGGGTGAGCATCTCGCGCATGCCGGGGCCGCCCGCGGGGCCCTCGTAGCGGATGACCACCACGTCGCCCGGGTTTATCGCCCCGCCGAAGATGGCCTTGCAGGCCTCCTCCTCAGAGTCGAAGACGCGCGCGGGGCCGCTGTGCTGCCACATGCCCGGGTCCACGGCGCTCTTCTTGACGACGCCGCAGTCGGGCGCGAGGCTGCCGCGCATGACCTTGAGGCCGCCGTCGGGGGAGTAGGCGTTGTCCACGCTGCGGACGACCTCGCTGTCCACGGGCGGGCAGGAGGCAACCCACTCGGCCATGGTGCCGTGGCAGGTGAGGGCGCTCATGTCGAGATGCCCCGTGCGGCCGAGCTCGCCGATGATGGCGGAGACGCCGCCGACGTCGTTCAGGTCCTGGATGTGGAGCGGGCCGGCCGGCGCGATGCGCACGATGTTGGGGGTCTCGGCGCTCGCGCGGTCCCAGTCGTCCATCGTGACGGGGCAGCCGGCGGCCTGCGCGATGGCCGTGAGGTGGAGCATCGTGTTGGTGGAGCCGCCGAAGGCCATGTCGAGCACCATGCCGTTGTGGATGGCGGCGGAGGTGATGATCTGGCGGGCGGTGAGGTTCTTCTCGACCAGCTCCATGACCTTCATACCGGCCTGCTTGGCGAGGCGGATGCGCTCGGAGTAGACGGCGGGCACGGTGCCGTTGCCGGGAAGGGCGATGCCGAGGGCCTCGGCGAGGCAGCAGATGGAGTTTGCGGTGAACATGCCGGAGCAGCTGCCGCAGGTGGGGCAGGCCGTGCCCTCGAGCCAGTGGCACTCCTCCTCGGTCATGGTGCCGGCGGTGACCTGGCCCACGGCGTCGAAGAGAGAGTTGAGGTCGGTCTGGCTGCCGTCGCGCCCGCGACCGGCGAGCATCGGGCCGCCGGAGACGAGCACGGTCGGGATGTCGAGGCGCGCCGCGGCGATGAGCATGCCGGGGACGATCTTGTCGCAGGAGGGGATGAGGACCATCGCGTCGAACTGGTGGCCCTGGACCGCACATTCAACGGAGTCCGCGATAACCTCGCGGGAGGTGAGGCTGTAGTGCATGCCTTCGTGGTTCATCGCGATGCCGTCGCACACGCCGATGGTGTTGACCTGCAATGGGGTGCCGCCAGCCATGCGGATACCCGCCTTGACGGCGTCGGCGATCTGCTGGAGGTGGAGGTGTCCCGGGATGACCTCGTTCTGGGCGGAGACCACGGCCACGAGCGGTCGGTCGAGCTCTTCATCGGTGAGGCCGTCAGCCTTGAGGAGGCTCCGGTGCGGCGCGCGCGCCAGCCCCCGCTTGATCATGTCGCTTCTGAGTTCCACGTTCCCCCTCGCTTTCTCTTGTTGGTGTGAGAAATGCGAGGCGTGGCCTCGAAGCCTTTACGGTGGCTGCCGGCGCGCGGTACTTCTCGGCGCGTTGGCGGGGGTGGCCCGGTGAGCGCGCAGAGGTTCTCGCGAGCTGCTCGAGGGAGTCTTCGGGGCCGTCCGGCGCGGGTTCTCACGCTGCCCGCTCGCTGTGGGACGGATGCGGCCCGTACTGGCCCTGTCATCGCATTTGCTCAGTGATGGGTACTCTACGCGGCTCGTGTTTCCGGCGGGTAATCGGCCGTGAACGGTAGCGTTTCCACGGGCGAGCGGTTGCATGCGCATTGATGGCTCAGCGCTGGTACGTGGCTGCACGCGACTGAGAAAAGCGGGGGCTGTACCAGGCTCGCTCCGCCTGCCGGGAAATGCCGAGCCCCGTACCAGGCTGCCCGTCTGCCTGCCTGCCGAGAAAACCCGGGTCCTGTACCAGCGCCGACGCTCGCTGCCGAGAAAACCCGGGTCTTGTACCAGCTGCCGACGCTCGCTGCCGAGAAAAACCGTCCGGTGTACCGCCGCCCGCCGTTGGGTGCCGAGAAAGACGGCCCTCTGTACCGCCTTACGCCTTGGGGCAACGAAAGAGACGGCTATCTGCATCCTCGCTTGCTGCGAGGCGCCGCGAATTGTCGTCCTCTGTACCGGTTCGACGCACTTCGCGACGAGGAATGTGGACCTCTGTACCAGGGGCAATCCGCCAGCACGTGGCAAGGCGGTACAGCGGTCCGTCTTTCTCGGCAGGAATGAGAAATATCGGTACAGTGGGCCGCATTCCTCGGCGCCCAACGGCGGGCGGCGGTACAGCGGACGTTATTCTTCGGCGCGGGACCCGGCGCCGCGGTACAGCACCCAGGTTTTCTCGGCACGGGACCCGGCGCCGCGGTACAGCACCAGGCCTTTCTCGGCGCGGGGCCCGGCAAGCCGATACAGCTCCCGGTCTTTCTCGGCGTTTGCCGAAGAGGGGACAGCCCCGCGGGTACGGTCCCCGGCTCTTCTCGGCGCGTTGGCGCGCGGCGGGCGCTACAGCGACGTCTGAACCAGCGTGGGCGAGAAGCCCGCCTCCTTGAGGGCGTCCACGATCTGCGTCTTGTGGTCGGTGCCAAAGGCCTCGATCGTGACGCGCAGCTCAACGGCGGCGTTGCGGTTGGTCGAGACAAACTGGTTGTGCTCCAGCTTGATGACGTTACCGTTCTGCTCGGCCACGGCCTGAGCCACGCGCACGAGCATGCCCGGTCGGTCGGGGAGCAGCACGCTCACGGTGAAGATGCGGTCGCGCATGATGAGGCCGTGCTGCACCACCGAGCTCATCGTGATGACGTCCATGTTGCCGCCGGAGAGGATGGAGACCACGCGCTTGTTCTCCGCCGGCAGGTGCTTGAGCGCCGCCACCGTGAGCAGGCCGGAGTTCTCCACGATCATCTTGTGGTTCTCCACCATGTCGAGAAACGCCACCACAAGCTCGTCGTCCGACACGGTCATGACGTCGTCAAGGTTGTCGCGCAGGTACGGAAAGACCTTGTCGCCCACCTCCAGGACCGCGGTGCCGTCAGCAATGGTATTGGCGCTCGGCAGGCGCACGGGGTCGCCCGCCTCAAGCGCGGCCGTAAGCGACGGCGCGCCTGCCGGCTCCACGCCGATGACGCGAATCTTGGGGTTGTAGAGCTTGGCAAACGTGGCCACGCCGCAGGCCAGCCCGCCGCCGCCCACCGGAACGAGAATCGTGTCCACGAGCGGCAGCTCCTGCACGACTTCCATGGCAATGGTGCCCTGACCGGTGGAGACGGTCGGGTCGTTAAACGGGTGGATGAAGGTGTAGCCCTCGCGCTCCGCCAGCTCGAGGGCGTGGTCGCACGCCTCGTCGTAGACGTCGCCGTGCAGCACCACCTCGGCACCGTAGTGCTTGGTGCGCTCGACCTTGATGAGCGGCGTGGTCTCGGGCATCACCACCACCGAGCGCGCCCCCGCTCGCGTGGCGGCAAAGGCCACGCCCTGGGCGTGGTTGCCCGCGCTCGCGGTGATGATGCCGCGCCCCAGCTCATCGGGGGAGAGGGTGGAGATCTTGTAGTAGGCGCCGCGCACCTTGTAGGCGCCGGTGCGCTGGAGGTTCTCGGGCTTGAGCCACACGCGGTTGCCCGTCTGCGCGGAGAAGTGCGGGCTCTCCACGAGCTTGGTCTCAAGCGTGACCTCGCGGACCTTCTCGGACGCCTCCTCAAACGCCTCGAGCGTGAGCATCTCTGCCATGGCGGGCTCCTTTGCCAGTTGGTGACGGCGCGCATCTTGGCGCGTCGGGGATGTTTTGGTCTGCCTATAGTAGTCCTCGCCGGTGCGAGCTTGGGCCGGCATGCCGAAAGGGGGCACACAATGGAAACCAACAAGACGAGCTTCGCGGACGAGAAGAACCTCGACACGCCGCTCTTCCAGATACATGATGCGAGCGTGGTGCGCGGCGGAAAGACGATCCTTCACGTGGGGGACTTCAGCCTCGCGGAGGGCGAGCACGTGGCGCTTCTCGGCCCCAACGGCGCGGGGAAGTCCACGTTCATACAGCTGCTCACGCGCGAGGTCTTCCCAATCTGGCGCGAGGAGCCACCCGTGCGCTTTCGCGGCCAGGAGCGCCCGCAGCTCGCTGACATCAAGCGAACCCTGGGCATCGTGAGCTCCACGATGCACGATCAGGTGCGCGTGCACCTTCCCGTGATCGACATCGTCACTGGTGGCCTCTTCGGTACGCTCGGTGTGCCCCTGCGCGGTGACGTAAGCGAGAAGGACCGCTCGCTCGCCATGGACGCCCTCGAGCGACTTGGCATCGACGAGCTTGCGCCACGCGACGTGATGACGCTCTCGACCGGGCAGGTCCGCCGCGTGCTCGTGGCACGCGAGCTGGTGCGCAACCCGCAGGTCCTCATCTTCGACGAGCCGTGCACGGGACTTGACCCCGAGGGCATGTACCACGTGCGCAGGACCATGGGCACGCTTGCCGCTGAGGGGCGCTCGGTGGTGCTCGTGACGCACTACCCCGAAGACATCATCCCTGCCATCGAGCGCGTCCTTCTCATCAAGGACGCCGAGGTCTTTGCCGACGGTCTCAAGGCCGAGCTGCTCACGAGCGAGGTCATGAGCGAGCTCTTTGGTGTGCCGCTCGTGGTGGGGGAGTCTGACGGCTGGTACTCGCTTCGCGGCTCCTACTAGGGCCGCGCCGCTCGCCTGTCTCGGTGCCGAGAAAAACCCGGGTCTGTACCGGTTTCGAGGGGCGTGTCGAGAAAGCCGAAGGTCTGTACCAGTTTTGGTGCGGAGTGCCGAGAAAACCCGGCTACTGTACCGCGTTGCCCTGCAGGGTGCCGAGAAAACCTTGCCGCTGTACCGCGTTGCCCTGCGAAGTGCCGAGAAAAGCCTGTTGCTGTACCGTCCGTGCCGAGAAAAGCCTGCTGCTGTACCGACCACCCGCCCGTGCTGCGTCCCCCGCTGATACAGAAGGCCAACTTTCTCGGCGCACGGTCTTGGTGAGCGGTACAGAGGCGGGCATTTCTCGGCGTCAATTTCGAAAACTGGTACAGAGGGCTGGTTTTCTCGGCGGCGCATACTCCGGGTACGGCCCCGCGACAAGAAAAGGGCCCGGATGCCAAAGCATCCGGGCCCGAACAGTCCTGGTGGAGACGAGGGGATTCGAACCCCCGGCCTCTGCCTTGCGAAGGCAGCGCTCTCCCAGCTGAGCTACGTCCCCAGGCGCATCGCGCGTTGGATATTGTGACGTTTTGCGTGTCACGTGTCAACACAAAAAAAGCCGTCCCCTGCGGTGCGTCAATGAACCCACCTCTCATAAGGTGGGTGTCCCCATCGCGCGTTCCGGCTTTCCCATCACCGGGGAATCTCCGTACTGAACACGAGATATCGGACTCCCAAGTAACGCTTGTCGGTTCACCCAGTTTGCCCGCAGGGGAACGACACCTCAACTATAGGTCAGTCGTGCCGAGAAACCAGTCTTGACTTGCATGTTCTTCTCCGTAAGAGTGATAAGAAGCGTGCGTTCAACGCTCCATGAACCTTAATTCTCGTTCAGCATCTCTGTGCGAGCTTCCGCTATCATGAGCGAGGTTGGATGGGCGGCAATGAGAACGGGGAGGCGAGCGTTGGTTCCACACTGGATTTCCTACCTGTGTCTGTTTGTCGCGGCGCTTGTCACCACCCTTGCCAGCACGCCACTTGCGCGACGCATTGCTATTGCCGTTGACGCCGTTGACTACCCGAGCGCCCGGCGCATCAACAAGGAGCCCATTCCCCGCATGGGCGGCATTGCCATCTTCCTGGGCATCGTCGCCGCCTTTGTTGTTCAGTACCTCGGGACTACCTATCTCGGGTGGCCTGCCGTCCTCGTGCCGTCCCCTAAGCTTCAGGTGGACTACTGGCTGCTCGTCCTTGCGTTTCTCGTGATTTTCTTCACCGGCCTTCTTGACGACCGCTACTCGCTAAAGCCTCTCCAGAAGCTTTTGGGCCAGGTCATCGCCGCGATTCTTGCCGTGGCTGCCGGCCTTGTGATCGGTGACATCTCCAACCCCTTTGTCCCGGGTAGCTTTGTGACCCTGGAGTGGCTGGCCTATCCCATCACGGTGATCTATCTCGTTGCGTATACCAACATCATCAACCTCATCGACGGCCTTGACGGTCTTGCTGCGGGCATCTCGTGCATCGCCAGCCTCACGATGTTTGTGCTCTCCCTCATGGCGGGGCGTCTGGACGCCGCCGCGCTCTCCATTGCCGTCACCGGGTCCTCCCTGGGCTTTCTGCGCTACAACTTCCATCCCGCCTCGGTTTTCATGGGTGACTCCGGGGCTCTTACGCTCGGCTTTGCCCTTGGCGCCTCGTCGCTTCTCTCCGTGACGCGCGTGGCTGGCCTCACCACGACCATCGTCCCGCTCGTCATTGCCGCGGTGCCCATCATCGACACCTTCTCGGCCATCGTCCGGCGCCTTCGCGGTCACGTGAGCATCGGGCACGCCGATCGCGGCCACATCCACCACCGCCTCATGGCCGAGGGTTTCGACCAGCGTCAGGCCGTGCTACTCATGTACTCGTGGACGGCCCTGCTGTGCCTTGGCTCGCTCGTCATGACGCAGGTAGACACGCTGCCGCGCATTGCCATCTTCTGCGTGCTTCTGGGCGTGTCGATGCTCTTTGCCTGGCACCTGCACCTCTTTGAGCCCGTTCTTCTCCACCACTATGACCCCTCGACCGGCGAGGACGAGCTCATTTCGCCCGCCGACGAGGCCTTTGAGGAGGAGGCGGAGAAGCTCCGCGAGCGCGAGAGGCCCTTTCACAAGAACACCAGGTCGTGAGCATACGATGAGTGCTGCCGATAAGAACATGCTCTCCGCCCAGGCATACGATGCCTGCGAGCTCTGTCCCCGGCGCTGCGGCGTCGCCCGCTCCGCCGGGCGTGCGGGCGTCTGCGGCATGACCTCTGAGCTTCGCGTGGCGAGAAGTGCCCTGCACTTCTGGGAGGAGCCGCCCATCTCGGGGGAGGCTGGGTCCGGCGCCATCTTCTTCTCGGGATGCCCGCTGCGCTGCGTCTTCTGCCAGAATCACGAGATCTCGAGCGAGGGCTTTGGCCTGCCCGTCTCGACGCGCCGGCTCGCAGAGATGATGCTCGAGCTCCAGGGGCAAGGTGCGCTCAACATCAACCTCGTGACGCCGCTTCACTTTGCGCCAACGGTGCGCGAGGCGGTTCTTCTCGCCCGCGATGCGGGGCTCTCGCTGCCCATCGTGTGCAACACCTCGGGCTACGAGCGTGCCGAGGTGGTCCGCTCGCTGGCGGACGTGGTGGACGTGTGGCTCACCGACTTCAAGTATGCGAGCGGGCGCCTTGCCGGCGAGCTCTCGTCGGCGCCCGACTATCCGGAGGTTGCATCCGAGGCGCTTCTCGCCATGGTACAAGGGGTGCGCGCCCAAGGGGGACGCGAGGTTTCCGAGGACGGTGCGATGCGCCGAGGCATCATCGTGCGCCACCTGGTGCTGCCGAGCCACGCCGACGACTCATGTGCCGTGCTCGATCGCGTGTGGGAGCTTGCCGGAAACGACGTTGACCTCTCGATAATGAATCAGTACACGCCCAACGAGGCGTGTCGTCGCGCGGGAGGACCGCTTTCCGGGGCGGTCTTGGACGAGGAGTACGAGATCGTGCTCTGTCACGCCGACGACCTGGGTTTTGAGCGGATCTGGTGGCAGGAGGGCGGCACCGTCTCGGAGAGCTTTGTCCCTGCCTTTGACGCCACGGGGGTCGTTGGTCCGGAGCTGTGAGCCCGCAGACGCCTCAAGGGGTATATCATTAGGCTCTGTCGACGTACAAAGACGGAGGGACCATGGCGGACGACAAGCTTACCGACGAGGAGCGCGCCGAGCTCGAGCAGCTGCGAGCCGAGAAGGCCGCGCGAGAGCAGGCGGCTCGGGAGTCAGCGGAGCGCGCCGAGCTTGAACGGCTGCGCCGGGAGCGCGCTGCGAGCGAGGCCCAGCGTGAGGCTGCCCGCAGAGACGCCGCTGCCCGCGAGCGCGGGCGAAAGCTGATGGAGCCCGATGACGATCTTAAGATGCCCCTGGGGCAGAAGCTCGTCATTCTCGCCATTGTGGTGGTCGCTGCCGTGTGGGTTGCCATCACCGTTCTTGGATAGGAGGGCGCGATGTCTCTTACCGATCGCACCAAGCCCACTGACGTATGCCTCAACACCGACCTCTACGAGCTCACGATGGCGCAGGGGTTCTGGGAGTCCGGCCTCGCGCACGGTGAGGCGTGCTTCAACGCCTTCTTCCGCGACTGTCCCTTCGATGGCGGCTACGCCGTGTGCTGCGGCACCGGCCAGATTGCCGACCTCGTTGAGAACTTCGTCTTTGAGGATGACGACATCGCCTACCTTGCGGGCATCCAGGCGCCCGGCGGCGGCCCCATGTTCAAGCCGGCCTTTCTTGAGTACCTGCGCAACCACCGGCTTGACCTTACGGTTCACGCGGTGCCCGAGGGACAGATCGTCTTTGGGCGCGAGCCCATGGTGCGCGTTGAGGGTCCCGTCATCGACTGCCAGCTCATCGAGACGGCGCTGCTCAACTTGGTGAACTTCCAGACGCTCGTTGCCACCAAGACCGCGCGTGTGGTGCGTGCGGCGGAGGGCCACCCCGTCTCTGACTTCGGCCTGCGCCGGGCCCAGGGTCCAGACGGCGGCCTTGCCGTGGCCCGTGCGTCCTACATTGCCGGTGCCTCTTCCACGTCAAACGTGCTTGCGGGCAAGATCTACGGCATTCCCGTGTTTGGCACGCACGCGCACTCCTGGGTCATGGCGTTTCCGAGCGAGCTTGAGGCCTTCCGTGCCTTTGCCAAGTCGAGCCCCAAGAACTGCGTGCTTCTTCTCGATACCTACGACGTGCACCAGGGCATTCAGAACTCCATTACGGTTGCCAAGGAGATGGAGGCTGCCGGCGAGCGGCTCTCTGCGGTGCGCCTTGACTCCGGCGACCTGGCGCGTCTTTCCAAGGAGGCGCGCGCGGCCTTTGACGAGGCGGGGCTGCCGTACGTGAAGATCTCCGTCTCCAACGACCTTGACGAGTACACCATCCAGTCGCTCTTTGCGCAGGGCGCGCCCATCGACTCCTTTGGCGTGGGCACCAAGCTCGCCACGTGCGACCCGCAGCCCTCGCTCGGCGGCGTCTACAAGCTCTCCGCTGTGCGCCGTGGCGAGGGCGAGCCCTGGACGCCCGTGATCAAGCTCTCCGAGCAGTCCTACAAGCGCACCGTCCCCGGCGTGCAGCACGTGCAGCGCTTCTACGACCAGGCTGGTCGCCCCGTTGCGGACATGCTCGTCGTGGACGAGGTGGCTCGAGGCGGCACGGCGCGGGAGATGATCGACATCCTCGACCCGTATCTCGTGCATCGGCTCTCCGGCGAGCCCGAGGAGCTGCTCGTGGAGGTGGTGCGCCACGGTGAGCGCGTGGGCGAGCCCGAGGGCATCGAGGTGGCGCGCGAGCGCTGCCGCGAGGCGCTCATGCGGCTCGACCCGGCGGTGGCACGCTTCCTGAACCCGCAGACCTACCCCGTTGGCCTGGAGCTGGGCCTTGCCGACCTGCGGGCCGAGCTTGCCCGCGAGGAGCGCGCGGAGAGTGGTCGTCCCACGGCGTAGCGGCTCTTCTCGCGCATGGGTTTGGCCGCGCGGATTCTGTGACTTTCTGTGGACTCCAACCGACGTTTTCCGCCGTGGAAGTGTCGGTTGGGGTCCCCTTTTCTTCTTGCGGGGACGTGAACCGACACATTTCATGACAATGGTGACAGGCACTTTTGTCATGTTTGCCGCCGCCTGCGGCGGCATCCGCCTCGCTGACCGCCTCAGCCCATTCCTTAAGGATTGCTGAACTAAAGTGTTTGGTATCAGCACCACGACGAGGTGAGGAGGTCGCATGAGACGAACGACTGGACTTGGCCTTTTGGCTGTGGCAACGTGCCTTGCCCTTGCGCTGGCACCTGTTGCCGCGTTTGCTGAGACGAGGGTCGTGACGGACGAGTGGGGCAACGAGTGGACGGTGACCGACGAGCTTGACCGCGAGGGAGACAGCACCACGGAGGAGGGCCTCTTCACCATCGTCATCCCCGAGGGTGACGTGTGGGATATCGACAAGCTGACAAAAGACCAGCTTCACGCGGCGCTCGGTGGTGGCATGCCCGACAGCGCGTATGCGGACTACCCCGAGTCCGTGGTCGGCAAGGGAACCACCTGCGAGGTCTATCGCCTCTACAACCCCTATACCGGAGAGCACCTCTACACCATAGATGCCGCTGAGAAGGACCATCTAGCTACCGTTGGCTGGACGGTTGAGGGTGCTACGGTCGAGTGGATGGAGAAGAATCCCGAGAGCATCGGCATGGTGTGCAAGATGAGCGTGGCGTCGCCCATCTACCCGGCGGTCTACCGCCTCTATAACCCCCTCGTGCCGGGCGGAGACCACCACTACACGACAGACGTGCACGAGTACGAGACCCTTCAGACCGTTGGCTGGCGCGGCGAGGGCGCGATTTTCAACTCTGCCCCGATGGCGGTCATGCCGCTCTACCGTCTCTACAACCCCAATGCAGAGGTTGGTGCTCACCACTACACCACCGATCGCGCCGAGCGAGACGCACTTGTCGAGCTTGGATGGGCCTACGAGGGCATCGGCTGGTACGCCTGGGGATTTGCTGAGGGCGTTGGCTGAGCTTCGGGATGTGACTGACGCTTAGGGAACAGTCCCCGCGGGTGGTTCTTCTCGCCTGCGGGGACGCTTTTTGTGGACGCAAGACGACGGTTTGGAGCTTCAAACTGTCGCGGACGGTCCACGCATTGAGCGCTGTGGACGCAAGGCGACAGTTTGGTCCTTAGGACTGTCGCCATCGGTCCACACGCTGTGCCGTGCCGAGAAAGACGGGCCTCTGTACCGGGCTTGAATGGCCTATGCCGAGAAAAACCTGCCTGTGTACCAATGCCCTTGGAGCCTGAGTTAGGAACTCCGACCGACCTGCTGGCCGTGCTTGTTTTCTGCCGAGATAATCCGGCCTCTGTACCAATTTGGGCTGCTCTCTGCCGAGAAAACCGGGCGAATGTACCGGGGTCAGATTCATAGTGGATTTACGTTTGGTACACCTGGCCGCTATTCTCGGCATGTGCCTAGCGTAGCTGGTACGGGGGCCGGCTATTCTCGGCGTACGTCTGGCGTACTTGGTACACGGGGCAGGTTTTCTCGACGCGTCCTCGCCCCCGCTGGTTCAGAGGCTGGCATTTCTCGGCGCGATTTCATCCAAGACGGTACACCGGCCGACATTTCTCGACACTCTCGGTGCTCTGGTATCGGCCGCACCTCCCGCGGGTGGTGCCGCTTGCGGAAAGCGGCACTAAAACGCTCCGCGCGGGTGCTACATTCAGGATGCACTAAGGCTTGAGAAAGGGGATGCCCTATGGAGAAGAACCGTCGTTTCGCCCACGTGCTTGCAACCGCATTTGTCCTGCTGGTTGCCCTTGTTGTGTGCCCGACCGTGGCACGCGCCGAGGGCGGGGTGGAGATGTATCGCCTCTACAACCAGTGGACCGGCGAGCACTTCTATACGAGCAGCGTTGTCGAGAGGGACTCGCTCGCGGCAAAGGCGTGGACCTACGAGGGCGTTGGCTGGGTTGCGCCCGAGAAGGGCGACGAGGTCTATCGTCTCTACAACGGCTATGTCAACGGCGGCGATCACCATTACACCATGAACGTCACCGAGTACGAGAAGCTTGCGGAGCTTGGCTGGACCAAGGAGGGCCACAGCTGGTTCTCCGGCGGCTCTGTGACCGTGTATCGCCAGTACAATCCCTATGCCGAGACGGGCACCCACAACTACACTACCGACAGGGCGGAAAACGATGCGCTGGTTTCTCGCGGCTGGAAGGGCGAGGGCACTGCGTGGTATGCAGTAGCAAAGGGCTGGGCGGACACGCTGCCCAACCAGCCGCAGAACCCTACGCCTGAGCCGAGCCAGCCGCAGAACCCTACTCCCGAGCCGAGTAACCCTCAGTCAGGAAACGTGTACTGGGTTCCTGGTGGCGAGGTCTGGCATACGACGAGCGATTGTCCGTCTCTGAAGAGGTCTCATTCTAGTAGCATCATGTCTGGTTCCATTTCAGACGCAATGGCTGCTGGCAAGAACCGTGTTTGCAAGAACTGCTCTTAGAGATTTCATCTTGCCCTGATTGCCAGGCCCGTCGCGCCCCGTTGCGCGGCGGGCCTTCTCGTACTTCTCGACAGCTGTTGTTGCGGCAAAAACCGGTCATCAACAGGCATGTGGGCGGCCTTTGGCGCCAGAGGCCGCCGGTGGTACACCAAATATGGGGTAGGAACAAGGAGACGGGCCTCTCGCGCGCGCCGACGAGGGGAAAGCGCCGCGACTCTGCTAAACTCTTCCAGTTGCAACAAGAATCGCATCGAGAAGAACTGATGAGGGAGCCAGAATGCCCGAGAAGATCGAGGAGCTCGTCCGAGCCGCCATTGCCGCAGCCCAGGAGGCAGGTGAGCTGCCCGCCTTCGAGATTTCCGACCTCGGCTTCGAGCGACCTGCCGACCCCGCAAACGGCGACTGGAGCTCCACGGTGGCGCTGCGCTCCGCCAAGCTCGCCCGCCGCGCCCCGCGCCAGATAGCCGACGCAATCGTTTCCCACCTCGCGCAGGGCCCCTCCGTTGACCGCGTTGAGGTGGCCGGCCCTGGTTTCATCAACTTCTACCTTGCCACCGCCTCTGCCAACGAGATCTTCCGTACCGTGCGCGAGCAGGGAGACGCCTACGCTCGCTCCACCATGGGCGAGGGCACCAAGATCCAGGTTGAGTTTGTCTCCGCAAACCCGGTGGGTCCGCTGCACATTGGCCACGGCCGCTGGGTTGCCATCGGTGACTCGCTCTGCCGCGTGTTCGAGCACGTGGGCTACGACGTGGAGCGTGAGTACTACGTCAACGATCACGGCTCCCAGATGGACGTCTTCGGGCACTCCATCTCCATGCGCTACCAGCAGCTCCTTCAAGTGATGGGGGAGCGCGGCGCCTCTCTCGACGAGGCGCGCGAGGTCCTTCTTGCCGACCGCGAGGCCTTTGTGGCCGACGAGAACGACGAGCGCCCCGAGACGCACCCGCTCACGGACGCCTTCAACGAGGCCCTGGGTGGCAACGCCTACGGTGGCGACTATATCGTTGACATTGCCGCGCGCTTTGTGCGCGAGGACGGCGAGCGCTGGGCTGCCGCATCCGAGGACGAGCGCATGGCGGAGTTTCGCGAGCGCGCCTACCTCTGGATGCTCGATTCCATCCGCGGTACCTGCCACGATGCGCGCTGCGACTTCGACGTGTGGTTCTCCGAGCGCAGCCTCTACGTGAAGGGCGAGGACGGCACCTCTGCCGTTGATCGCGCGCTCAAGGCCCTCGACGACATGGGTCACCTCTACCGCGACGAGGCCGGCGCCCTGTGGTTCCGCTCCACCACCTTTGGTGACGACAAGGACCGCGTGCTCATCAAGACCAACGGCGAGTACACCTACTTTGCCTCCGACGTTGCCTACCACTGGAACAAGTTCCAGCGCGTCGACCACGTGATCGACATCTGGGGCGCTGACCACCACGGCTACATCCAGCGCGTCCAGTCCGCCTGCGAGGCGCTCGGCTATCCCACGCAGTTTGAGGTGCTTCTCGGCCAGCTCGTGAACCTGCTGCGCGACGGCAACCCCGTGCGCATGTCCAAGCGCAAGGGCACGATGGTCACCTTCGACGAGCTTCTCGCCGAGGTTGGTGCCGACGCCACGCGCTACACGCTCATCTCCAAGTCCTCCAACCAGATGATCGACTTTGACATCGAGCGCGTGAAGCGCCAGGACAACACGAACCCCGTCTACTACGTGCAGTACGCTCACGCGCGCATCTGCTCGATCTTGCGCCGCGGCGCGGGCGTCACCCTTGAGGAGGCTCAGGCCCTCGGCATGGACGAGGTTGCCGCGCGTGCCGTGGGGGAGAGCTACGACCTGGGGCTTCTCGATACTCCCGCAGAGGCCGCGCTTGCCCGCAAGCTCGCCGAGCTGCCGGGGCTTGTTGAGAGCTGCGCTCGCGACCGGGCTCCGTTCCGCCTCACGCACTACGCGGAGGAGCTCGCTGCCGAGTTCCACTCGTTCTACACCGTCTGCCAGGTGCTTCCCGGTGCCGGCCGCCCACTCGACGAGGGCCTGAGCCACGCGCGCCTCGCCGCGTGCGACGCCACGCGCCGCGTGCTCGCCCTCACGCTCTCGCTCATCGGCGTGTCTGCACCCCAGAGCATGTAGCAACGTGCCCGACGTCGCCGCGGGCGCCTGGGCACTTTACATTTTTTTGAACGAGTGCAAAAATCATCGCTAGTTTGTATGATTGCATTTTGTTTGACCCGCTTTTGAGAGAGGTAGGGGCTTTGGACCTCAAGGAATACATTTCGGTGCGTAGGGCTTACAACGTCGTTCGTCAGATGACCCCCTCGGAGGACCGTCTCACGTTCGAGGAGTTTGCAATTTTGTGCCGTCTTCGTGAAGCGGACTGCCCCATCAAGACCTCTGCCATCGCCGAGTACCAGGGTGCCCTGCGTCCTACCATGACGCACAGGACCAACCACCTCTTTGACCTTGACCTCATCGAGCGCGCCGAGGGAGAGGTCGACCGTCGCAACGTTGTCTGCTCGATTTCCGAGAGGGGCTGCGAGCGCGTTCTCGAGCTCGCCGGGCAGACGCGCGCGCAGATTCCCTCCGGCCGCGCGCTCTCGCGCACCTCTCCGGAGCGCATCATCAAGTACGTTGATGCCATGGGCTCCCTGTACTGCAAGGCCGGTGACCTTGTCCTTCTTGGTCTGTACTGCGCGGAGACTGATTCCCTCACGATCATGCAGATCGTCGATGCGCTCAAGCTCCTTCAGCCCACGGTTTCCATGTCCGTCTCCTCCCTGAGCGAGAGCGGCCTTGTCGTGCGCTCCCACACCACGGGTGGCAACCACACCACGAGCGTTGCCCTCACGGAGGCCGGCGTCGAGTACGCTCAGGCCCTCGCGGAAAGGATCGAGTCCATTGTGGTGAGGCGCCGTCCGCGCAACTCCGAGGCCGTCGATGAGGGTCAGACTCAGAGTTAAGTGTTTCTTTTTATCTGATACGTGCTAATATATGGGGCAATCGCATCGTCTGAATACGTATGCGGTTGCCCCAGTTATTTTGCGAGCAGAGTGCTCGAACACGCAGGTACTATTCCGTTGCCATCACGTGTGGCCGGGCTGTGTGCTTTTGTGCGTGTAAAACCATGAGAGGTAGATATATGCCGGACGATGTGATCTCCGCTGCCGCTTCGGCTGAGGCCGCTTCCAACCAAGCCGCCCTGCCAGCCGAGAAGACCGAGGAGGCCCCCGCCAAGCCACGGCGACGTCGCAGGACCAAGGCCGAGATGGAGGCCGCTCGCGCCGCCGAGGAGGCTGCGCGCGCAGCGGCGGAGGCAGCGGGGGAGCCCTGGCCACCCAAGCGCCGCCGCGGTCGTCCGAGGAAGTCCGAGTCCGCCGCGGCACAGGCCGCGCCTGAGCCCCAGGCGGGGAGCTCCAGCGCTGCTGCCCCCGCACCCGCCGAGGGCGAGCAGCAGGCGGCACCCGAGGCTCCCAAGCGCCGTCGCGGCCGGCCCCGCAAGACCGAGTCTGCGGAGACGCCCGACGAGATGACAAGACTCACCCAGGAGGCAACGGTAGCCAGCTCCGAGCCAACGCCGATGCCCTCGCAGACGCTCTCCTCCCAGGAGGGCGACGCCCAGGAGTCCCATGACGATTCCTCGCAGCACGCCGAGGGCGGGCGCGGACGCAAGCGCAGGCACGCGGCCGATCGCGCCAAGGACGGGGCTGCCGAGAAGGGCGCAAACGGATCTCAGACTGGTCAGGGCCGTCGTCAGAACGGCCGCGACCGCAGGCGCAACCGTCGCCAGGACATGGTTTCTGAGCCCTCCCTGAGTCGCGACGAGCTCTCCGCCATGAAAGTCGCCGAGCTGCGCGCCAAGGCCGTCGAACTTGGCATTGACTACGCGGGAGTGCGAAAGGGCGAGCTCGTGGAGATCGTCTACGCCGCAGCCGCGCGCGCCGAGGGCTTCCGCTCCGCCGACGGCATCCTTGAGATTGGAAACGAGGGCTACGGCTGGGTGCGCACCGGAAACTACATGGAGGGCGACGACGACGCCTTCGTGCACCAGCAGCTCATCCGCTCGCTTGGCCTTCGTCCGGGAGACCGCATCGTGGGCACTGTTGGCCCCGGGCGCTCAAACAGCAAGTATCCTCCGCTTCAAACCGTCACCTCAGTCAACGGCCGGCCCCCCGAGAACCTCAAGGCCCGTCCCCGCTTCCGCGACCTCACGCCCGTCTATCCCAACGAGCGCCTTGTCATGGAGTGCGGCAAGGAGTCCATCACCGGGCGCGCCATCGATCTTGTCTCTCCGATTGGCAAGGGCCAGCGCGGCCTTATCGTGAGTCCGCCCAAGGCCGGCAAGACCACGGTCCTCAAGAAGATCTGCCAGTCCATTGCCACCAACAACCCCGAGGTCCATCTCTTCTGCCTGCTCGTCGACGAGCGCCCGGAAGAGGTCACCGACATGGAGCGCTCCATCAAGGGCGAGGTTGTTGCCTCGACCTTTGACATGCCCGCCGAGAACCACACGCGCGTCTCGGAGCTCGTCATCGAGCGCGCCAAGCGTCTGGTTGAGCTGGGGGAGGACGTTGTTGTTGTCCTCGACTCCATCACCCGCCTCGCCCGTGCCTACAACCTGGCGCAGCCCGCAAGCGGTCGCATCCTCTCTGGTGGCGTTGACTCTGCCGCCCTCTACCCGCCCAAGAAGTTCCTTGGCGCCGCGCGAAACATCGAGAACGGTGGCTCGCTCACCATCATCGCCTCCGCGCTCGTGGACACGGGCTCCAAGATGGACGAGGTCATCTTCGAGGAGTTCAAGGGTACCGGCAACATGGAGCTTAAGCTCGACCGCGAGCTTGCCGACAAGCGCATCTTCCCGGCCATCGACCCGGTGGCGTCCGGCACGCGCAACGAGGACCTGCTCATCGATCCCGAGTACCAGCCTCTGGTGTGGGGCCTGAGGCGTGTTCTTGCCAACATGAACAACGTGGAGAGGGCCGCAAACGCTCTCGTGCGCGGCCTCAAGGAGACCGACTCCAACAACGACTTCCTCATTCGCAGCGCCCGAAAGGCGTCACAGACAGGCTACGTTTCCTAGGCCTTAACCCATTGTGCTGTCTGCGCCCGTCATGTCTCTTGGCATGGCGGGCGCATTTTTTCGAAACCTATACTCAACAGAATGCAAACCCTTGCATAGGACGCGCGAAAGCAGTTATATTCAATAAGTCCGAGCAATCGGTCGAGTCACGGTACACGAAGATGAAACGAAACCCAAACCGTTGACACAAACTCACGCCCCAAGGGGCGCAATCTCATGGTTTGACGATCGTCTCGTCTTCCGTCTCTGAGAGGAGCGGGAGCATATGGGTGAGAACAGGAACCCCGCGGTTGTGGCGGGCCTTCTGAGCGTCTCTGCGCTGGCTGCGCCACAGGTGGCACATGGTCTCTCACTGGGGGAGGCCGTGAGCGAGGTCTTCACCAATCCCGCGCTCTCCTTCTCTGCCGGTCTTGTGGGCGGTGCCTTCCTTACGGGCGCCATCATGGGCGGGGTCCTTCTCGCCACCATGAACAAGCGCGAGACCGTCGCGGACCATGACGACAAGCCTGCCTCTGCCCCCATGGCTTCCGAGCAAAAGCCCGAGGTCGAGATAAAGGCTGAGGTCAAGTCCGGAGCCGAGGATGCGGTTGAGGTCAAGTCCGAGGCCACGCCGAAGGCGCCCGCCGAGGTCCGCAACGAGAAGGCAGGCGCCCTGCGTCACATGCGTGCCGGCCAGCCTGCGGCAGAGCCTAGGGACGCTGAGGAGCAGGACGCTCGTCACGCCCACGCACCGAGCCATGAGGCAGGTACCTACGAGCAGATTGCCGAGAACTACGTAAACAAGGTCTCCTTCCGCGCGCGCATGGCGCATCGCGCCCAGGGCGTCGCGGCGACCCTGCGCGAGCGGATGGGGGCAAACATCATGGACGGCGTGCCCGTCGTTGAGCGTGCCGATGGCACCGTTGCTGATCTGGGTGCCAGCTGGCTGCAGCAGGCTGTTGGAAAGAGCGAAAAGAGCATGAACTTCATCACCGATACCGA
The DNA here is from genome assembly GCA_949291295.1 of uncultured Olsenella sp. Classification (GTDB taxonomy): domain Bacteria; phylum Actinomycetota; class Coriobacteriia; order Coriobacteriales; family Atopobiaceae; genus Thermophilibacter. The sequence continues at coordinate 72,905 of CASEVE010000001.1, read as the reverse complement.
CTCATTCATGATTCCCTCCGACTTCTCGCGCACCGATGAGGAGCGCCTCGTCGAGCGCGCCGCGCGCGCCCAGGGTATTTCTCGCCGCGTGGCCCAGATTGACGAGGGAGCCTATCCCGAGCGCAAGAACGCCCGCGACCTTGATGAGACGGACGAGTGGATTCGCGCCCTTAACTCCATGGACGAGCACATTGCCGAGCAGCAGGCCGCCAGCAGGCCCGCGAGCTTCATCGACACCGTTGGTGGTGCCGACACCCTTGACGAGCCCGAGGGTCTTGAGCCGCAGACCTCCGTCATCCCCTTCAGGACTCCCGCGGGTCACCCCGAGGTCGTCGACACCGCCACCTACATCGACTACCTCATCGAGGACGAGATTTCGAAGAACCTCTCTCCCTCGGTTCAGCGTCACACGAGGCGCGTGCTGCGCCTTCTCGAGGGCGGTATAAGCTCGAGCGCTCGTCTCTCCGACATCTCGAGCGAGTACGTTCCCAAGCACTTTGCCCCGCTCATGGCGGCGCAGGCGTGAGCCCCACCCCTCGCTTCGACTCGGCGCGGCGGTCCTCCCTCAGGTGGGCCGTCGCGTTATGCTGTTGGATAGCCTTCATCTGGGGGCACTCCCTTATCCAGGGACCGCAGTCCTCAATTGAGAGCGGGATGTTCGTGTCCCTGGTGCAGCCCGTCTTTGAGGCCCTGGGTCTCACCGACGTCAACGTCATGTCGCTTCTTGTCAGAAAGTGCGCGCACTTCTCGGAGTATGCCGTGCTTGGGGTGATTGCGCGCGGCCTGTACCGGGCGCTGAGGTCAGAGGGCGTAACTCATGCCTCGATAGTCTTCCTTACGGTTTTTGTCCCCGTTGCCGACGAGTGTCTGCAGCTCTTTGTTCCCGGACGCTCCGGTCAGCTTACCGACGTGCTCATCGACCTTTCAGGGCTTGCGACGGGTGTGCTCGTTGCACATGTGGTTGCCTGGCTTGCGCGTCGCCGCGTGCGATGAGCTTTGTTTCGGACGTGTCCGTATCGTCACGTCTCGGTTAACAAATCCTCCAAATAACCACACGTGCACGCTTTAGGGCGTAGCTTAGTTTTCACGCTTTTATTAGAAAAGCGACGGGAGGAGAAAGACATGTTTGAGAACGTTTCCAGGCGTCAGTTTGTTACGGGTTCCGCGGCTGCTGCCCTTGCTCTTGGCCTCGTTGGCTGCGGCGGCAACAACGGCGGCGACTCCGCGGGCGACGACGCGGCCACTTCCATCAAGGTTGGCATCATGGGCCCGCACTCCGGCGACAACGCCCAGTATGGACTTGCCTGCCTGAACGGTGCCCAGCTTTACTTTGACCAGCTCAACGCTGATGGCGGCATCAACGGCAAGGAAATCGAGACCTTTGTCTACGACGAGAAGGGCGATGCCACCGAGGCCGTTAACGCCTACAACAGCCTTGTTCAGAATGACGGCGTGACCGGTATCGTCGGTGACGTCACCACCATCCCCTCGATTGCCGTTGCCCAGGCCTCCGTTGCCGACAACATGCCCTGCGTGACCCCGTCCGCCACGGCGGCCGACGTCGTCACCTACGGCACCAACACCTTCCGCGCCTGCGTGACCGACCCCGTCCAGGGCGTCGTCATGGCAGACTTTGCCTCCAAGCAGGGCTACAAGAACGTTGCCACCCTCTATAAGACCGGCGACGACTACAACGAGGGCGTCAACAAGGCCTTCTGCGAGGAGGCTGAGTCCCTCGGCATCACCATCACCACGCAGGAGTCCTACTCCGACGGCGACGTTGACTTCAACACCCAGATCACCAACATCCTCGCCACCAACCCGGATGCGATTCTGCTTCCCAACTACTACAACGAGGACGGCATGATCGTCACCCAGGCGCGCCAGCAGGGCTATGACAAGGTGTTCCTTGGCGTCGACGGCTGGTCGGGCATCTACGGTGGCTCCGAGAACTACGCCGACGCGGCCGACCTGCACGACTGCTACTACTGCTGCGCCTTCTCCGCGTCCAACGAGTCCGACGTGACCAAGCAGTTCATCGCCGACTACGAGGCCGCCTACGACGAGACGCCCACCAACTTCTGCGCCCTTGGCTACGATGCCGCCATGGTCCTCGCCGCTGGCCTCACTGCCGCTGAGGAGGCCGGGCTCGAGGCGGGCTCCGAGGACTACAAGCAGGCCGTTATCGACGGCATCTTTGCCAGCACCGTTGATGGCGTCACTGGCTCCATCTCCTACGAGGACAACGGCGACCCTGTTAAGTCCTCCCTCATCATCACCTTTGCCGAGGACGGCTCCGAGGTGACCTTCGACACGATCGAGGCCTAGGTTCCTGAAGGCCAAGGTCCTCCCGGGGCATCGAGCCTACGGCTCGGTGCCCCTTTCACGGTAGGCCGGCGAGAGGCGCACGGACACCGCCCTTCTCGCCCGATTGACAGAGAGGAAGTGTCAGCTTGGACATTTTCCTGTCGCAAGTCCTCAATGGCCTGCAGCTTGGCAGCATCTACGCGCTCGTGGCGCTGGGCTACACGATGGTGTACGGCATCATCTTGCTGCTCAACTTTGCCCACGGCGACATCATCATGGTGGGCGCGTACGTCTCCTGGCTCGTCATGGCCCAGTTGGGGCTCAACCCCGTACTTGCCATCCTGCTCTCCATCGTTGCCTGCACGCTGATGGGCGTGATCATCGACAAGGTTGCGTATGCGCCGCTGAGAAACGCGCCGAGGCTCTCCATCCTCATCACCGCCATTGGTGTCTCGTACTTCCTGGAGAATGGCGCCCAGCTCGTCTTTGGCGCCGATCCCAAGGTGGTTCCCGCCTTCACTGACATCTCCACGATCAACCTCGGCGGGCTCGCGCTCTCGTTCCCGGCTGTGGTGACCGTGCTCGTGACCATTGTGGCTACCGTCGCCCTGACGCTGCTCGTCCAGAAGAGCAAGCTCGGCAAGGCCATGCGCGCCGTGTCGGAGGACATGGGCGCCGCGCGCCTCATGGGCATCAACGTCAACTCCACGATCTCATTCACCTTTGCCGTGGGCTCGGCGCTCGCGGGCATTGGAGCTGTGCTCTACGCGATGGCCTACACCCAGGCGTCTCCGACCATGGGCATGATGCTCGGCACCAAGGCGTTTGTCGCGGCGGTCCTCGGAGGCATCGGCTCGATTCCGGGCGCCGTGGTGGGTGGCCTCATCGTCGGCTTTGCCGAGATGATCGTCACGTGGCTCGGCCTTTCCGTCTGGAAGGACGCCGTGGTCTTTCTTCTGCTCATCATCGTTCTCATCGTAAGGCCCACGGGCATCTTCGGCCGCACGATGAGCGAGAAGGTCTAAGGGGGTGCGAGCATGGAAGAGGAGATCATGACCGATAAGCGCCCCATCATTTCCACCGGCGGACGCGGCGGCGCGTCCGGAAGCAAGAAGACCCTGCCGATGCCCGTGCGCTATGCGATCAACGCCGTGCTGGTTCTTCTCGTCCTCGTTGTGGGCGAGCTCATGATTGACGGCGGTGCCATCACGCGCTATCAGTCCACGGTTCTTGAGCAGGTTGGCGTCTACATCATCCTGGCAGTCTCGCTCAACATTGCGACCGGCTACCTCGGTCAGCTGCCGCTCGGACACGCGGGCTTTATGTCCGTGGGCGCCTATGGCTGCGCGATCTTTGTGATGCGCATGGCCGAGGTGCTCGGCGTTGGTGCGCGGGACTTCACGACGGGCACGCCGCTCACGGTTCTGCTCGTCATTGGCGGCCTTCTTGTGGGAGGCCTGTGCGCAGCCGTTGCCGGCATCATCATCGGCATTCCGGCACTGCGCCTCAAGGGCGACTACCTCGCCATCATCACCCTCGCCTTTGCGGAGATCATTCGCGTTGTGATGCTCAACATCGACAGCGTCCTCGGCTTCAAGCTCACGGGCGGCGCAAAGGGTCTCACCGGAATACCCGGCTACTCGAGCTTCCTTCTTGTCTTTGCCTGCGTGGCCATAGTGTGCTTCCTCATCCACACGATGATGAAGTCTCGTCACGGCCGCGCCATTCTCGCCATCCGTGACAACGAGATCGCCGCTGAGGCCACAGGTGTCAACACCACCTACTACAAGACGCTCGCCTTCGTTGCGTCCGCGTTCTTTGCGGGCATGGCCGGCGGCCTCTACGCCGGATGCATCGGCGTCCTGCAGCCCGCCTACTTCGGCTTCATGAAGTCCATCGAGATCTTGGTCATGGTGGTTCTTGGCGGCATGGGCTCCATGCTCGGCTCAGCGCTCTCCGCCACCGTGCTCACCATCCTGCCCGAGGCGCTGCGCGCGTTCTCCGAGTACCGCATGATTGCCTACGCCATCGTGCTCATCCTCGTGATGATCTTTAGGCCGCAGGGACTTCTCGGCTCCTATGACTTCTCGCTCTCTCGCATCATCGAGCGAGTCATGAACCGCGACTTTCCGTGGAAGAAGAAAGACGACGCGCCCGCGGACGCCGCGAAGGGGGAGGAGGTGAGCGCCGATGTCTAGCGAGAAGAAGAAGCACCGCTCCGTTCTCGTGCAGATGGAGACGCCCAACCTCATTCCCGAGCGCGACCTTGGCACCATCCCGGTGCTGCAGGCGGAGCACCTGGGTATCGACTTTGGCGGACTCACGGCCGTTGATGACTTCAACATTGCCATGGGTCGCACGGAGATCTCTGGCCTCATCGGTCCCAACGGTGCGGGCAAGACCACGATCTTCAACTTGCTGACCAACGTCTATCAGCCCACCCGTGGAACCGTGCTCGTTGACGGCTATGACACGGCGGGCAAGTCCGTGGCAGAGGTCAACCGCATGGGAATCGCCCGCACCTTCCAGAACATCCGACTCTTTTCCCAGATGACCGTTGAGCAGAACGTGCTCGTGGGCTTTGGCAACACCATGAAGACGCACCTCATCACGGATATGCTGCGTCTTCCTGGTCACTGGAAGCAGGAGGCGGAGTTCCACGACCGCGCGCTTGAGCTTCTCGACATCTTTGACATGCGCAAGTACGCAGACACCCAGGCGGGCAACCTCCCGTATGGCGCCCAGAGGCGTCTCGAGATTCTGCGCGCGCTTGCCACGAGCCCCAAGGTGCTGCTCCTCGACGAGCCTGCGGCCGGCATGAACCCGGCTGAGACCGAGGAGCTGATGGAGAACATCCAGAAGATCCGTGACGAGTTCCAGATTGCGATCCTGCTCATCGAGCACGACATGTCGCTCGTCATGGGTGTGTGCGAGGTTGTGGGCGTGCTGGACTACGGCAAGATCATCGCCAAGGGTACGCCCGAGCAGATTCAAAACGACCCGCGCGTCATCGAGGCCTATCTCGGCAAGCAGGAGGTGAAGTAGATGGCTACCCTGCTTTCCGTAAAGGACCTGCACGTCTCCTATGGGGCCATCAAGGCTGTGCGCGGCATCTCCTTTGACATCAACGAGGGCGAGATCGTGACGCTGATCGGCGCTAACGGCGCGGGTAAGTCCACAACGCTCAACACCATTGCGGGCCTCATCAAGCCCGACTCGGGTTCGGTGGAGTTTGACGGCGGCTCGATCGTGGGCGTTCCGGCGCACAAGGTCATGAAGCGCGGCCTTGCGCTCTGTCCCGAGGGCAGGCGTGTGTTTACCCAGATGAGCGTTGCTGAGAACCTTGAGATGGGTGGCTACACCCGCTCCGACGCGGAGAACAAGGAGACGCTCGAGAAGGTGTATACGCACTTCCCGCGCCTGAAGGAGCGTCGCAGCCAGGTGGCGGGCACACTTTCTGGCGGCGAGCAGCAGATGCTTGCGATGGGACGCGCCCTCATGAGCCGCCCGCGTCTGCTCATGCTGGATGAGCCTTCGATGGGCCTGGCCCCCATTTTGGTTCAGGAGATCTTTGACATCGTGAAGCAGCTCAACGAGGCGGGCACCACGATTCTTCTCGTCGAGCAGAACGCCAACATGGCGCTCTCCATTGCCGACCGTGCCTACGTCCTTGAGATTGGCACCATCAAGAAGACCGGCACCGGTGCCGAGCTGCTTGTTGACGATGACGTTAGGAAGGCCTACCTCGGCGGATGACCTCCACCGATCATGGCGTCAGGCGACGGCGGACCTCCTCCCGGGTCCGCCGTCGTTTTTTGCGGGGCGACGTCGTTCTTCTCGGCCTCTCCGTTGCCGGGCCTCTCCGTGAGTGGGCACAAAGTTTCAACTACTCCGATGCGGACGGCTTAAGTGGGCACTCCTGAGCTGGGGTTCTTGTCGAGAAGTACCTTATGTGGGCACGAGTGGTTCAACTTTTGTGCCCACTCACGGCGGGGCGGCGCGGCGGGGCGGGGATAACGGCGAAGCGGCGGCCGTTGCGTTTGATTTGCTATCGCCGGCATTGAGCGAGGATGATTGTCGTTCTTCTCGCTAACTTTCACGGAGCTTACAGGGGTCATTTCTGCAGAAACCAAAATGAGCACTGCCTCCCTTGTGTGCGTGTCGTACCTTCCGGTCAGGGAGGGATGCCATGAGAGATGACGATAGGCTGTGCCTGGGCTACTTTACGGGAATCGCGCTGTGGCGGGAGGCTCGTCGCGCGCTGGCTCGGGAGAATCCCGGCAACCTGTTGTGCAGGCTGCTGTTTGATGAGAGCGCGCGTGTCAACCGTGGCCCTCTGCCGCGCATGACGTCTTTGACCTCGGCGCCAGCGCGTCTTTCTCGGCGCGTTCTTAGGAGAGACCTTAAGAGGCTTGGTCTGCCTACGAGCGACGCGCGGCTGGTTGACTATCTGGTCTCCACGCAGTCGGGAAGGGAGCACCATCCCGGGGCGGTTAGGCATCTCTGTGCTGGGCCATATCCTGCGGGGACGTTTCTGGAGTCGCGGGAGGGCGTTCTTGTTGCGAGCGTCTCGCTTTGCATCCTTCAGGTGGCGCCGTTTCTTGACGACGTCTCTCTTCTTGAGTTGATGAGCGAGTTCATGGGGCTCTTTGTACCGGATGTCGGGTCCAGGACGGGCCTTGGCCATGGTCCTGCGCTGATTTCGGTTGCGTCTATGCGGGCGTGGCTCGATGAGGTTGGGAGGGTCCGCGGACAAGCGGGACTGCGAATGCCGAGAGGAGCGCTCAGGGTGCTCGGTCTTCTCGACCTTGCGGTTGAGCATGCGGCGTCTCCGGGCGAGGTGAGAACGACGCTGCTTCTCTCGCTGCCGCGCAGCCGGGGTGGATATGGCCTTGCGGCGCCGCGGCTCAACATCATGACGCCTCTTTCCGCCGCAGACGCCGCCACCTATGGCGTCGATGGGTATGTCTGCGACCTTACGTGGGACAACGGCCTCATTGTGGAGTACAAGGGCGAGGAGGTTCATAAGCAGCCGGGAAGAAAGGTCTCCGACGCACGAAAGGGAAACATTCTCAACCACGTGGGAAATGAGGTCATTGTGGTCGAGAAGTTCCAGCTGTCGTCGCGGCCGCTAACGGATGAGCTTGCCCGCATGGTGGCAGACAGCCTCGGCGTTGAAGTTGATTTTGGCGATACAGGGTTTAGGAGGGCGCAGTTTGAGCTTCGCAGGGTTCTTCTCGGCCCGTGGGTGCGCTGCGTGCGGCCTTCGTAGGCCCGGGGTGTGTCGTGGAATGGTCGACGTTGCCTTGCCCGCGTCTTGAGTGGGCACAAAAGTTGAACCTGCTGTGCCCACTCAAGGGGGCGCTGGGATAAAACCCCAGCTAGAGAGTGCCCACTTAAGCCCCATGGGTCGGATTGGTTGAATCTTTGTGCCCACTCAGCCAAAGGGACGGAAGAGGTGGGGCCGAGAAGGACCACAGGCCGAGAAGGACCCCTGCTAGTGGACCTCGACGGTGGTGCCGAGGATGTTTGCCGGAAGGGTGCGCAGCCAGTAGCCGGGGCAGGTGCCTGCGATTGCGGCTGCCACGTTTGCGGCGGCTTCGTCCCCGTCAGCGACGGCAATCATCGTGGACCCGGAGCCAGAGATCATAAACGCGTAGGCTCCGGCCTCGAGAGCCGCAGTGCGTAGGGAGTCGTAATCCGGGATGAGCTTCGCGCGATAGGGCTCGTGCAGCTTGTCGTGGCACGCGGCTCCTAGCAGCTCGGCGTCGCCGGTCTCGAGCGCGCGCACCATGGCCACGCATCGGCCCATCTGCCAGACGGCCGTGTCGCGGGAGACCTCGGTGGGAAGGACGCGCCGCGCCTCTGCGGTGCGCACCTCATAGGGCGGCGCCACGGCAACAAAGCGCAGGTTGTCGGCCACGTCCATGCGCGTCGACGTGGTGATGTCCCCGTCAACGAAGGAGCTCACCAGACCGCCGAGAAGCGCTGGCGCCACGTTGTCGGGGTGTCCCTCCAACCTCACGGCGAGCTCGAGCGCCCGCGTGCGGTCAAAGCCCTCGGGCGAGAGCGCCATCGCGGCCCCGATGCCCGCAATCACGCAGGCCGAGCTCGAGCCTAGGCCGCCCGAGAGCGGAATGGGGGAGAGAATCGTGATGTGAAGCGGCTGCGCCTCAAGGCCAAGCTCGCGACAGGCGTCGAGATAGCTCTGCCAGACGAGGTTGTCCTCGCCGCGAAAGCGCTCCTCGCAGCCCACGACCTCGAGCTTCTCCGCGGGCGTCATGAGAAACGTGGCGGTGAGGTCGAGCGCGAGGCCCAGGCAGTCAAAGCCCACGCCCACGTTTGCGCTCGTCGCCGGGACGCGCACGATGACCATGGGCCGCTCGCGACCGTCGGCGCCGATCACAGGAACACCCTTGCGCAGGCGCTCTCAACAAAGCTGCCCATGTGCTCACGATCGCAGACGTCGTCGTGCAGCACCGCGTCCACGCGCAGACCGGAGAGCTGGGCGGGGGCAGAGGTGCCCGTGAGCCGCTCGAGCGCGTCCATGCACGCGAAGTCGTTCATGCCATCTGTGACCTCGCCTAGCGCGGCAAGCACGTCGGAGCAGAACTTGTAGGGGCTTGCCGTGGAGAGGCAGACGCGCTCGGTGCCGTCGGTGGGGAACGCGTCGAGCACGTGCTTTGCCACCGCGGTATGTGGGTCGATGAGCACGTCGAGCTCGCGCCAGGTGTTGAGGATGGTCTCGCGCGTGTCCTTGTCGTTGGCGCAGCCGCAGGCAAAGAGGCTCTGAATCTTGTCCATCACGCGCTCGGGCACCGTGTAGACGCCCTTCTCGGCAAGGTCTGCCATGAGGGAGGAGACAAGCTCGCAGTCGCCCTCGGAGGCAAAGTAGAGCAGGCGCTCGAGGTTGGACGAGACGAGAATGTCCATGGAGGGCGAGATGGTCTTGTGGAAGTCGCGACGACGGTCATAGGTGCCGGTGGTGAGGAAGTCCGTGAGGACGTTGTTGGCGTTGGATGCCACGATGAGGCGGCGGACGGGCAGGCCCAGGCGCTTGGCGTAGTAGCCCGCGAGGACGTCGCCGAAGTTGCCGGTGGGCACGCAGAAGGTGACCTCCTCGCCCATACGCACAGCGCCACGGCGGACGAGCTGCGCGTAGGAGTCAAAGTAATAGGTGACCTGCGGCGCCAGGCGGCCAACGTTGATGGAGTTGGCGCTCGAGAGCACCACGTCCTTCTCGGCAAGGCGCGCGGCGAGATTGCGGTCGGAGAAGATGCGCTTGACCTCGCCCTGGCAGTCGTCGAAGGTGCCGCGCACGGCGCACACCGCCACGTTGCCGCCAAGCTGCGTGACCATCTGGAGGCGCTGGATGTCGGAGACCTTGCCGTGCGGGTAGAACACGGTGACGCCCGTGCCCTCCACGCCCGCAAAGCCGTCGAGTGCGGCCTTGCCGGTGTCGCCGGAGGTGGCGGTGACCACCATGATCTTGCGGCCGTCGCCAGCACGCGCCACGCGCATGAGCTGCGGCAGCATCTGAAGGGCCACGTCCTTGAAGGCGCAGGTGGGGCCGTGGTAGAGCTCGAGCAGCCAGTCGGTGCCGAGGGGCGTCACGGGGCAGATGGCCTCGCTGTCCCACTGGACGCCGTAGGCGGCGTTTACGCAGCTGGTGAGCTCGTCTTCCGTGTAGTCGGGAAGCAGCGTTCCCAGCACGTCGGTGGCCGTATCTTGGAAGCCGCGGTTGCAGACGGCCTCGAGCGAGATGGACTTCTCGCCCAGCTCGTCGGAGACGTAGAGGCCCCCGTCTGGTGCAATTCCGGCGAGAATTGCTTGCTTGCTTGTTACGGAATCAGCGGCAGAGCGCGTGCTGTGGTAGAACGTGTTCACGGGTGCTCCTTGCTCCGGGGCGTTGCTTTGGATGCAAGTATCATAGCCTTCGGGCGCCGCGCCCCGCTCGATGGACACACATTCGAAAGATTGGACGTCAATGAAGATTGCCCTTCTCGGCTACGGTACGGTTGGCCGCGGCGTGGACGAGATCATCTCCGCACGCGTGCCCCAGGTGGAGGTGGCCCGCATCCTCGAGCTGCCCGATAGGCTCTCTGACCCGCGCATGACGTCCAGCTTTGACGAGATTGTCGCCGACGGCGAGATTGAGCTCGTGGTGGAGTGCATGGGAGGCGTCGAGCCCGCGCATACCTACATCATGGCTGCCCTGGCTGCCGGCAAGCACGTTGTGACCTCCAACAAGGCCGTTGTGGCGGCGCACTTTGCGCAGTTTGCCTCTGCGGCGCAGGCCTCTGGCGTGGGCCTCTACATCGAGGCTGCGGTTGGCGGCGGCATCCCCTGGATCGCGGGCATCGAGAAGGCCCGTCGCGTCGACGAGATCACGTCCTTCTCGGGCATCATGAACGGGACAACAAACTACATTGTCGACGCCATGCGCAAGCAAGGTGCCGAGTTTGACGACGTCCTTGCCGAGGCACAGCGTCTTGGCTACGCCGAGCGCGACCCCTCCGCGGACATCGACGGCATCGACGTGGCCAACAAGACCATCATCTCGGCCAGCGTGGCCTTTGACGTGGCATGCGAGAAGGACCTCCCGGTGACGGGCATCCGCACCCTCACCAAGGCCGATCTCGACCTCTTTGCCGCCCATGGGCGCACGGTGAAGCTGCTCGGCCGTGGTGTGAGGGAGGGCGAGCGCTACGCGGTGGCCGTTGAGCCGGTGGCCGTTCCCGTGGAGTCGCTCGAGGCCAACGTTCCCGGCAACTTCAACCTCGTGACGCTTGACGCCACCACGGTGGGGGAGCTCAAGTTCTACGGCCAGGGTGCCGGGAGCCTGCCCACGGGAAACGCGATCGTGCAGGACGTGCTCGACTGTGCCACGGGTGCGCGCCGCCCCGCCTACGACTTCTCACGCGGCCTTACCTACGATCCCACGCTGCTGCGTGGCGACTACGTGTTTCGCACCGCGGCAGAGCTCGACGGGGAGGAGCCATACGGCAAGGGTGCCTACCTCGTGCGCGATCTCACCGCCGAGGGCGCGCGGGCGATTTTCTCCGAGGCGCTTCTCGCCGACCCCACCTCGTTCATGGCCGCGATGATGACAAAGGTGACAGGGTAGTTTGTCATCATCGACCAGGTTTTGCTCTAGTCCCATCCAGAAAGGATGAGTTTTTCTCATGATCAAGATCGCAAAGTTCGGCGGGTCCTCCGTCGCGTCCGCCGAGCAGTTCCGCAAGGTCAAGGACATCGTCGAGTCCGACCCGGACCGTCGCTTCGTGGTTGTCTCCGCGGCAGGCAAGCGTTTCTCGGCGGACAACAAGATTACTGACCTGCTCCTGCTGGTGAACGCGCACATCCAGTACCACGTGGACTGCACCGCCCTTCTCGCCGACATCGAGCAGCGCTTTGTTGACATTGCCGACGAGCTGGGCCTCAAGTGGCCGGTTCACGAGAAGTTTGAGCTCTTTGCCAAGAACATCAAGAAGCACTCGCCCGAGTACGTGGTCTCCCGTGGCGAGTGGTTCACCGCCCACCTCATGGCCGAGTACCTGCAGATGCCCTTTGTGGACGCGGCTGACGTGGTGGTTTTCCACCACAACGGCGAGGTGGACATGGAGCGCACCGCCGTGCGCCTCAAGGACGTCATGGTGCGCCAGGGCTCCTTTGTGCTGCCCGGCTTTTACGGCGCCACGGTGGACGGCCAGATCAAGCTCTTCCAGCGCGGCGGAGGTGACATCACGGGCGCCATCCTCGCGCGCTGCATCGACGCCGGCCTCTACGAGAACTGGACCGACGTCTCCGGCTTTCTCTCGGCGGACCCGCGCATCGTGGAGAACCCGCGCTCCATCCGCCGCATCACCTTTGACGAGATGCGCGAGCTCTCCTACATGGGAGCCTCGGTCCTTCAGGAGGAGGCCATCTTCCCGGTGCGCGAGGTGAATATCCCCATCCAGATCAAGAACACCAATCGCCCGGACGACGTGGGCACGATCATCCGCGAGAAGGCCCGTGCGGGCGAGGACGAGCACCTCATCACCGGTATTGCTGGCAAGCGCGACTTTATATCCGTGCACGTGAAGAAGGCTCACATGTCCAACGAGGTGGGCTTTGTTCGCCGCGCCCTCACTATCCTGGAGCGCTACGGCGTCTCCGTTGAGCACATCCCCACGGGCGTCGACTCATTCTCCGTGGTGGTCAACGGCGCCGACGTGCGCGACTCGATCTACTCAATCGTGGCAGACATCCGCCGCGAGCTTGAGCCGGACGACATCACGATGGTGGACAAGCTTGCGCTCATCTCCGTGGTTGGCCGCAACATGTCCAAGCGCAGCGGCACCTCGGGCAAGATCTTTGGTGCGCTTGGCGAGGCGGGCATCAACATCCGCATGATCACGCAGAGCTCGCAGGAGATCTCGATCATCATGGGCGTCAACAACGATGACTTTGACCGCGCCATCCGTGTGATTTACGACCGCTTTGTCCGCGACGAAATGGTTACCGCCAGCTAGTCTGCAATTTGGGGACGTGTTATTTCTCTCAGAGAAAAAGGGACAGGTTTTGCGAGCCCCGCGCAAAAGAAAGGAAACGCCATGAGCGAGAAGACCGTTGCCATCCTGGGCGCCACGGGCGTGGTGGGCCAGCAGATGCTCCAGTGCCTCGAGGAGCGTAACTTCCCCGTGGGACGCCTCGTGCCGCTGGCATCCGAGCGCTCCGTGGGCAAGCCCGTGACCTTCCGCGGCGAGGACGTGCCGTGCCAGCTCGCCGCGCCGGAGGCCTTTGAGGGCGTCGACATCGTCCTCGGTGCCGCCGATGACGCCACCGCCCGCGCGCTGCTCCCCGAGGCCGTGAAGCGCGGCGCGGTGTGCGTGGACAACTCGCACGCCTTCCGCCTAGAGCCCGACGTGCCGCTCGTCGTGCCGGAGATTAATGCCGCCGACATTGCCGCGCATCACGGCATCATTGCCAACCCCAACTGCGCCACGATCATCGGTCTTGTGCCGGTGTGGCCGCTCCACCAGGCGGCTGGCCTCACGCGCCTCATCGTCTCCACCTATCAGGCGGCGTCCGGCGCGGGCAAGCCGGGCCTCGACGAGCTCGTGCGCGAGATTCGCTGCGTGGCGGCCGGCGAGCCCGTGGGGGAGAGCGCGCCCTTCCAGTACCAGCTCGCGGAGAACCTCATCCCGCAGATCGGCGGCTTCAACGAGGAGGGCTACACCTCCGAGGAGATGAAGATGCAAAACGAGGGCCGCAAGATCATGCACCTTCCCGAGCTGCGCGTGAACTGCACCTGCGTGCGCGTGCCCGTGGTGCGCTCGCACTCCGAGTCCATCACGTGCGAGTTTGAGCGCCCGCTCTCCGTGGAGGAGGCGCGAGCGCTGCTTGAGGCCGCGCCGGGCGTGAAGGTGGTGGACGAGCCGGCGGCGAGCCGCTACCCCATGCCGCTCGAGACCTCCGACCAGGACCTCATCTACGTTGGCCGTCTGCGCCGCGACCTCTCCGCGCCGGAGGGCGTGAGCTCGCTCACGTTCTGGTGCTGCGGCGACCAGATCCGCAAGGGTGCGGCGACAAACGCCGTGCAGATCGCGGAGCACCTGGTATAGGACGGCCGGCGAGAAGAACGCGTGGTTGGCGCGGGGTCGAGGCCCTTCTCGGCCCCGCGCCTTTGTGTGATGTGGCGAGAAAAACGGGCAGGTTGCGGACGGTTTTTGAGTTCGGACCGTCCGGAATCCGCCCCATCGGTACCCAGACGAAAAAATGGGCAGGTTGTGGACGATTCCAGTGAGAATAACGTCCACAACCTGCCCGTATCTGCCTCGAAAACAAACGTCTCTGAAGACGGTGTTTGGCGTTGCCCGGCGCAGTGGCTAGAAGCTCGCAAGCACCTCCGGCGTCATGCGCTCCGCCACGGCGACGGCGATCTCCGCCGCGCTCACGATGTCGGCCGGCGCGCAGACGGACGTTCCCGCATGGATGTAGCGGCAGGGGATGCCCGCAACGACGCTCGGGATGTCGAGCTGGTGCACGATGCCGCCGTTGGTGCCGCCGCCCTCGCGCACGGAGGTCTGTGCGGGCAGTCCGCGCTCGGCCGCAATGTCAAGAACAAAGCGCTGGTAGCGCGGGTGAGTGATCATGCAGACGTCAAAGTAGCGAAACATCGGGCCCCGGCCCAGCGCGGCGCCGACCTCGTCCGCGGGCGTGAAGGTATCATCGGCCGGGCACCCCTCAAAGAGGTACGCCAGGGCGGGCGAGAAGTGCCTCGCGGCCGCTGCGACCCCGCGCTCGCCGACCTCCTCCTGCGCGGAGATCGAGGCCACCACGTCGACGGGCAGGTCGTCGCGACCAGCGAGCTCGCGCAGCGCCAGGAGCATCGAGCACACGCCCGCGCGGCAGTCGAACGCCTTGCCAAAGGCAACGTCGCGCTCGGCGTCAAACGAGAACGCCGTGTCCGGCACAAACGGCTCGCCCATGCCCATGTGGAAGCTCTCGACGGCCTCCTCGCGCGAGCGGGCGCCCACGTCCAAGATCATGCCCGCCTTGCCGGAGGCGCGCTCGGCCTCGGTCCAGAAGTGCGGGGGCTTCACGCCAACAACGCCGCGCACCCAGGAGCCGTCGGTCGCGCGCACCAACACGCCCTGGCCGGCCAGCGTGCCGGGGGAGAAGTGCCCCAGCTGCACAAAGCTCATGGTGCCGTTGGAGAGGACAGCCTTGACCATGCCGCCCACTTCGTCGCCGTGGGCGTCCAGCATGAGGACCGGCTTCTTGCCGGAGAAGTTCTTCGGCGTGATGAAACCGTCGCGCAGCGTGTTCTCGTCAAACGTGGCCCAGCCGTTGCAGAACTCGCGCGCCACGGCCAGGGTCTCGTCCTCAAAGCCAGACGGCGCCTTTGCGTTGGAGAGCGCGCCGAGAAGCGCCGCGAGCTCGTCGTTGTTGACGTTCATGGAAGTCCTTTCGTCGTTTTGACCCGTGACAGTATAGCCCGCAAAACGCGTGTGTAACCGAATCTCCCCACCGGAACAATCGGGTATAGTCCTAAGTAAGTTCTCTCTTGAGGGGGTGGCTCTCATGATGTATCCGTTTATGACACTTAACGATGGGACGGAAATCGTCCATTCAGAGAGGCTCTCGGACGGTCGAGTTAAGGTTTACATCGAGAAGCCCGACCCAAAAGACTGCTTTCATCACGCCACCTGCTATCTCCCGGACTATTCTTGGGAGGACGAGTTTGGTTTCTCTGAGGAGGAGCTGGCTCACATCGAGGACGTCATCTGCTCAACGGCAAACCTGATTCTCGAGTTTGCGGATGGCGGTGGATTTGAGAATGCCTCAGGTTTTTAGAATTGGATCATATTGGGTTTACTTCTGGACGAATGAAAGTGATCCCCTCGAGCCTATTCACGTTCATGTCGCGGAGGGTTCTCCAACGGCAAATGCCACGAAGATTTGGATTACTCGGGCCGGGAAGGCGTATCTCTGCAACAACAACTCGAAGATTCTTCCTAAGGCGCTGCGTAACATCATGAGAATCATCGAGGCCCGCAGCGCGGAAATCATCGACCTCTGGCTTTCTTACTTTGGGTCGGTGCTTTACTTCTGCTAATGCTGGCGAGAAGGACGGAGGCTCTCATGATCGGCGGCATGCATGGCTGGGCGGCGTGGGGGAGTCTCGCCGAGGAGCAGCTTGCCGGTGAGGCCGAGGCGCTGCTGCGCGAGAGTCAAAGCGCACCTGTGGACCGCGCCCGCGTGGAGGCACTGCTCGATCTCTACGGGCAAAGCTACGACGAGCTGCCATCGTACCTAAAGCGCATCGTGGGGGACATCGAGGTCGAGGACTAGCTCAGGGGCAAGCTTCGCCGCTACCGTTCACGATGTTGTATCAACAATATGCAAGAGTCTATCGTTACCGTTGGATTCAGCTGTTGAGCGCCGCTGAAGGGTCTTACACACCGCAGCCGCTCCAACCTATATCATTAGGAGAGTTGAACTTATGTCTGGCGCTTTGCAATGATAAATGCGTGCCAGCACCAAAAGGAGCGAGTACATGTTTGAGCATGTGACCTGCAAAATAATAGCGGGGGGGGGTTCTCCGAGTAGGGGAGTCCGACTAATCCTGCACATTCCGTCGCGCCGCTCCGAGGGGGTGGCGTAACGGATGGACAACGCCTTCTTCGACAACAAGACCAGCATTCTCAAAGATGACCTCGTCAAGGTCATACGAGAGGGAGATACCGTTTCCGTGGCGGCATCGGTGTTCTCGATGTACGCATTCAACGAGCTTCGCGAACAGCTTGAGTTGCTCGAAGAGTTTCGGTTCATCTACACCGAGCCGACTTTTGCCAAGGAACGCGCCAAGAAGGAGCAGCGCGAGTTCTACATCCCGCGCCTTTCGCGCGAGCAGGGGCTCTACGGCACAGAGTTCGAGATCAAGCTCCGCAACGAGCTTACCCAGAAAGCCGTTGCGTCGGAATGTGCGAGCTGGATTAGGAAGAGGGCTCGTTTTAGGTCCGCGATAACCGGTCAGGCACCTGTTGCGCCCGCCCTGACTGTGAGCGGAAAAGGAGACGCGTCTACCTACATGCCCTTCCAGTGCTTTACGGTGGGAGAGCTTGGTGTGGGTGATCACCCCACTGTGACGGGTGTATCACGTCTCGACACCTCGACGTCTCGACAGTTCCTTGCCATGTTCGATCAAGCATGGGAAAACGGAGGACTGGAAGACGTCACGGATACAGTCGTGGACAACATCCAGGCAATGTATCGGGAGAATGCGCCCGAGCTCATCTACTATGCTGCGCTCTATCGAATCTTCCATGAGTTCCTCGATGACGTCTCGGCGGACAACCTTCCCAAGGAGGGTGCCGGCTTTCGCGAAAGCGCCATTTGGAACCTCCTCTATGACTTCCAGAGGGATGCGGTTCTTGCCATCATCAACAAGCTCCAGACCTACGATGGCTGTATCCTGGCTGACAGCGTGGGCCTTGGCAAGACGTTTACGGCGCTCGCCGTCATCAAGTACTACGAGTCGCTCAATCGCAACGTGCTCGTCCTCTGTCCAAAGAAGCTTTCTGATAACTGGACGATGTATCGCAACAACCAGGTCAACAATCCCATTGCCAGCGATCGTCTCCGCTATGACGTGCTCTATCACACCGACCTTTCGCGCAAGCGAGGCAAGACCGTCACGGGCATGGACTTGGAGACAATCAACTGGGGCGGATATGACCTTGTTGTCATCGACGAGTCCCACAACTTCCGCAACGGTGAGGACACGGCAACTGCGGCAAAGGACGACGGGACAGGTGGCACCGAGAACCGCTATCAGCGTCTGATCAACCACGTCATTCGCGGTGGAGTCCCCACCAAGGTTCTCATGCTCTCCGCTACTCCCGTCAACAACCGTTTCCGTGACCTGCGCAACCAGCTGAGGCTTGCCTATCAGGGAGATCCGGCTGGGTGGTCGGAGAAGCTGGGGCTCTCTTCCAACATAGAGGACGTCTTCAAGAGCGCCCAGGGCGCCTTCACGGTCTGGTCCAAGCTTCCCGCTGAGGAGCGCAGCACCGAGGCGCTCACCGACTCGCTCGACTTCGACTTCTTCAAGGTCCTCGACCAGGTGACGGTTGCCCGTTCGCGCAAGCACATTCAGCGCTACTACGACGTGAGCGCCATCGGTCCGTTCCCGCGTCGCAACGACCCCATCTCGATTTACCCCAAGCTCTCAACGCTACCCAACAGCACTACATACAGCGAGATTGCCAACTCGCTTGATCTGCTTAAGCTTGCGGTTTACATTCCCTCGCATTATCTGTTGGCTTCGGCTCGAGGCAAGTACGAGGACAAGAACGGCAACCTCACCACGAGCGGTCGTGAGACGGGTGTCCGCAAGCTCATGGCCGCCAACCTGCTCAAGCGTCTCGAGAGCTCTATCTCGTCGTTCAGACTCACGCTTGAGCGCGTCTTCTCGGTCATGAACCAGTGCCTCAATACCATTGAGGTGTTCAAGGCCGAGGGAGCTGTCTCCAAGAGTATCGATTCGTCCGCTTATGGCGACGGTTTTGACCTCGACTACGAGGACGCTGACTTCATGGACTTCTCTGTGGGCGGCAAGACGCAGTTCGACCTCCGTGATCTCGATTGGAAGAGCTGGGAGAAGGACGTTCGAGACGACGCCCAGACCATCGAGGGCCTGCTCGAGATGATTCGGGGTATCGACGCCGAGCACGACGACAAGCTCCTGCGCCTCGAACGACTCATTGCCGAGAAGGTCGAGAACCCCATCAACCCGGGCAACAAGAAAGTCATTGTCTTCACCGCCTTCGCTGACACTGCGAATTACCTTTATGAGCACGTTTCTGAGTTCGCATCCCGTGAGCTCGGCTTGGGGGTGGCGGAGGTCACCGGATCGGGCGGCGGCAAGACCAGCGTTGACGGGGTTCGCGGTGATCTCTCCGAGATTCTCACCTGCTTCTCACCCGTCTCAAAGGACCGCGACAAAGTCTACCCGCGCCTGCGCGGTAAGGATATTGACATCCTCATCGCAACGGACTGCATCTCTGAGGGCCAGAACCTCCAGGACTGCGACTATCTCGTGAACTACGACATCCACTGGAACCCGGTGCGCATCGTCCAGCGCTTTGGTCGCGTGGACCGTATCGGTTCCAAGAACGACGTCATTCAGCTCGTCAACTTCTGGCCCGATGATGATCTGGACAACTACATCAACCTCAAGGCGCGCGTCGAGAACCGCATGCACGTCGTCGTCATGACCTCGACTGGCGACGACGACTACATCAACGAGGACGAGAAGGGCGACCTCGAATACCGCAAGCAGCAGCTCGAGCAGATGAAGCACGAGGTCGTGGATCTCGAGGACGTCTCGGGCGGCGTCTCCATCACTGACCTTGGCCTCAACGACTTCCGTATGGACCTGGTCTCCTACTACCAGGAGAACCCGAACATCGACAGCGTTCCCACGGGCATTGATGCCGTGGTGGAGGGTGACGCGCCAGGCATCATCTTTGTGCTCCGCAACGTGAACCAGGAGCTCGACGCCAAGACGCGCAACCAGATTCACCCGTTCTACCTGGTGTACGTGAGCAACGAGGGCGAGGTCGTGCACGGCTACCTCGATCCCAAGGAGTCTCTCGACGCCATGAGACGCCTGTGCAAGGGCAAGTCCGAGCCTGACGCAGCACTTTGCCGCGCCTACAACAAAGCCACGAAGAACGGGCGAGACATGCGCGCCGCATCGGGCCTGTTGCGCAGTGCCATCGAGTCGATCGTGGAGGAAAAGGCCGAGGCCGACCTCGACAGCTTCTTCTCCGGCGGCACCACAAGCTTCCTCGAGAACGACGTCGCCGGCCTCGACGACTTCGAGCTCGTCTGCTTCCTGGTGGTGAGGCCTCGTGCTTAACCTGCCGAGCACGGTGCTCGTCAACCGCGTGATGCCCAAGAAGGTGTTCTACGAGCACCTTAAGACGACGGCTGCCATCAAGGAGCAGTTCGTCCAGCAGATTGAGCGCATCGAGATGGTCGCCTCCATCAAGGAGGCCAGCATTCACATCCCTGGTGACAAGGACGTGGCGGAGATAGACGTTCTCGCGCTCCACCTCAAGGGTGCCAACGTTCCCTACGAGGCAATCGAGCTGGTTGCCCGTTCGATACCTAACAAGCTGCTCTTCGTTTGTCTAACGGACGAGTCCTGCAAGCTGCTTGTCAGGCGAGACCGCCTCTATGAGACGGAATGGATGTCGACCGATAGCGCCAAGCTTGAGTTGGTGGGATCGACTTTAGGGGAGCTGTGGGACTCGATTTCGTCCCAAGTAGTTTTCGGCAGCGCTAGTCCCGTTGACCTCGACGGTCGCCTCGAGCGCAAGAGGAGAAGTGAAGCGCTGCTGCTCGAGCTCGAGCAGGTTGAACGGAAACGCAAATCAGAAAAGCAAATTGCCAAGAGGAACGCCCTCTTCGACCGCAAGCGCGCGATCGAGGCTGAGCTGTCCCGTCTGGAGGGAGAGTCCTGATGGAGAAGCTGTCTCACACCACCGAGAGCATCATCGACGAGAATGTCGAGAGGCTGGCAGAGCTCTTCCCCGAGGTCGTGACCGAGGTCCGCGAGCCCGACGGGAGCCTTCGCCGCACCGTCGACGTCGACGCGCTGAAGGAGCGCGTGGGTGACGTCGCCGAGGGCCAGCGCGAGCGCTACCAGTTCACCTGGCCGGGTAAGCGAGAGGCCAAGCAGGAGGCGTACCGCCAGATCGACAAGTGCCTGCGCCCGTGCCCCGAGGAGAGCGTGAATTGGGACACGACCGGCAACCTCTACATCGAGGGCGACAACCTCGATGCGCTCAAGCTCCTGCGCAATACCTACGCTGGCAAGGTCAAGATGATTTACATCGATCCGCCCTACAACACGGGTCATGACTTCATCTACGACGACGACTTCGCGCAGACGAAGGCCGACTACGACGCAGAGAGCGGCGACTACGACGAGGAGGGAGGCCGCCTCGTCGCCAACCCCGAGTCCAACGGCCGCTTCCACTCCGACTGGTGCTCGATGATGTACCCGCGTCTGCTGCTCGCGAGGGACCTACTGAGCGAGGACGGGCTACTGTTCATCAGCATGGGTGACGAGGAGATTAATACTCTGATAGATATTTGCGTTGAAATATTCGGAATGAGTAATTTTAGGAATTCGATTGTTGTAAGAAGGGGCGCAAAGTCGGTTCAAGCTCAGTTTGAGACATGCGAGCGCTTGGGGAAAGATTTCGAATACGTGCTGCTCTTCTCAAAAAAAGCTGACTATAGGTTTCCGACCCAATTCAAGAAGCTGGCTTCATGCAAAAAGGGGGCTTGGAACAATCATTGGAGAGGGTCGAATCGCCCTACGATGCGCTATGAGCTCTTTGGAATTACCCCTACGTCAGGACAATGGCGGTGGAGCGAGGAGAGAAGTCAGCGCGCAATCGAGAATTATAGGTGTCTGCTTAAAGACATGGGAACGGATAATCCGAGTGACGGGCAGATTGATGACTGGTATCACAAAAAAGGAAATAACTGCGATTTGCTAAGACTGTCCAAGAGCGGGAAGCCTGAACACTATATTCCCCCTACAGATATGACCCTGCTGAATAGCTCGTGGACAGATTTGCTCGTCGGCTCTTCATCGGAGATAGCAGGCCTGTTTGATTCTCGCGTTTTTGATACTGCGAAGTTAACTCGGTTGATAACTCGCATGATGAGATTCTGTGAGCGGGACGCACTCATTCTCGATTTCTTCTCCGGATCAGCCACGACCGCCCATGCCGTCATGCAGCTCAACGCCGAGGACGGGGGCAACCGCAAGTTCATCATGGTCCAGCTGCCAGAGCTCTGCGACGAAAAGTCCGAGGCGGTTAAGGCGGGCTACGAAAACATCTGCGAGATCGGTAAGGAGCGCATCCGTCGTGCTGGCAGGAAGATTGTTGCTGAAGTAGAGGAATCCAACCGCCAGCTTGAGCTCGGCGCTGAGTCCAAAAAAGTCCCCGATATCGGTTTTCGCGTACTCAAGATTGACTCCTCGAACTTCGAAGACGTGTCCGCAGAACCCGCGGAGTATTCCCAGCGAATGCTCGCCGGCATGGCGGACAACCTCAAACCGGGGCGCACAGCGGATGACCTCATTATCCAAGTGATGCTTAAGAAGCAGATTGAACTCTCAGCCCCCATCGAGCGGCTTGATGTCGATGGCTGCACGGTCTTCTCGGTCGACGGCTGCCGTCTTGTCGCCTGCTTCGACAGAGACGTGCCCGTCGAGGTCATGACGGCAATGGCCAAGATGGAGCCCGACTACGCGGTCATGCGCGACGCCTCCTTCGCCGGCGACGATGCCGTCTCGAACTTCGCTGAGATCTTCAAGAACTACAGCTCCATTACCGAGGTCGAGGTGATCTAGGTTATGGAGTTCAAGTTCAAGGTCCAGCAGTACCAGACTTTGGCGGCAGACGCGGTTGCCGATGTCTTCAAAGGCCAGCCCAAAATTGATGGCCAGCAGTTCGTTCGAGACCTGGGAGTTGGGTTCTATGACAAGAGAGGCCAGGCGTTCATTGGCAACTTCGACAGCCTTGATGCCGATGCTTCCGATGGCTACAAGAACGCTTCGTTAACGATGGGCCCCGACGTTCTTCTCGACAATATCAAGAAGGTCCAGGACCGCAATGGCATCGAGCGCTCGATCAAGCTCAGCCATGCGCTCGGCGCTTGCGAACTGGATGTTGAGATGGAGACGGGTACCGGAAAGACGTACGTCTACACCGAGACGATCTTCGAGCTCAACAAGCGCTATGGGTGGTCCAAGTTCATCATCGTGGTACCGAGCGTCGCCATTCGCGAGGGCGTGGCGAAGTCGCTCGCTATCACTGAGCGACACTTTGCCGATCGTTACGGAAAGCGCATCTGGTGGTTTGTCTACAACAGCTCGCGCCTGAACGAGCTTGATGCATTTGCCAGCAGGAGTGACATCTCCGTCATGGTCATCAACATGCAAGCGTTCAACGCCTTTGACGAGTCCAAGAGCAAGGAGGGGCGCGGGGGAGACAAGACCGCCCGCATCATGTTCTCCGAACGCGACGACTTTGGCAGCCGGTGCCCCATTGACGTTCTTGCAGCCACCAACCCCATCCTCATCCTCGATGAGCCTCAGAAAATGGGGAAGAAGAACAGCGCCACGCGCAAGGCGATGCAGCAGTTCCACCCGCTCTTCTCGCTCAACTACTCGGCCACGCACGCAGAGCACCATAACGAGGTCTATGCGCTTGACGCGCTCGATGCCTACAACATGCGTCTCGTGAAGCGGATCGAGGTCAAGGGCTTCGAGGTGCGCGGCATGCGCGGCACAGACGGTTACCTCTGCCTGCAGGAGATCAAGGTGAGTAAGGCCGCTCCTGTCGCGCGCATTGAGTTCAAGAAGCTCATGGCCAACGGCAGCGTGAAGAAGGTCATCGGCTCGTTCAACGAGGGCGACGACATCTACGTTGCCTCGGGCGAGCTCGAGGCATATCGCAACGACTTCGTCGTCTCTGAGATTCGCGCCGATCAGGATGGCACCCTTGGCTACGTGCGCTTCCGCAATGGTGAGGAGCTGCGTTGCGGCGAGGTTGTTGGCGACTCCGCGGGCGAGGACATCCGTCGCGTACAGATTCGCGAGACCATAAAGAGTCACCTTCAGAAGGAGGAGCAGCTTTTCTCGCGGGGCATCAAGTGCCTCTCGCTCTTCTTCATCGACGAAGTAGCGAAGTATCGGGTCTACTCGGATGACGGAGAGGAGTTGACGGTCGGCTACGGCAAGGTGTTTGAGGAGGAGTACGCTGCCGCCGTTGCCGAGCGTCTCGACTCACCCCGCATTGGGGACGACGCGCCTGGCTCCTATGCCTCGTATCTCAAGCAGTTTAAGCCGAACCAGGTGCACAAGGGGTACTTCTCGATTGACAAGAAGGGTCACGCGATTAACAGCACCACCAAGCGCGGCTCCGAGGGCTCCGATGATGAAAGCGCCTACGACCTCATACTCAAGAACAAGGAGCGCCTGCTCTCCTTCGAGGAGCCCACGCGCTTCATCTTCTCCCACTCGGCGCTTCGCGAAGGGTGGGACAATCCCAACGTCTTCCAGATCTGCACGCTCAAGGAGTCCGGCTCAGAGACGAGCAAGCGACAGGAGGTCGGGCGTGGCATGCGCCTGTGCGTGAACCAAGAGGGCGACCGTCAGGACGTCGGCGCGCTCGGCGAGGACATGGTCCAGAAGGTGAACCTGCTTACGGTTATCGCGTCCGAGAGCTACTCGAGCTTTGTGAACGACCTGCAGAAGGACATCCGCGCAGAGCTGCGCGAGCGCCCGAAGAAGGTCACGAGGGAGTTCCTCCGGGACTTCCACTTTGTTGGCTCGGGCGGCGTAAAGCTCGAGCTGGATGGCGAGCAGGCCGAGCTCGTGCACAACGTGCTGGTGAAGCTCGAGTACGTCGGGCTCGACGGCAGCGTCACCGACAAGTTCAAGGCTGAGGGCATCAGGCGTGAGGAGATCGAGACACTCCCCGTTGCCGCGCGCACGGTGATTGAGCAGAAGCTTCCGCTTATTGAGACCGCTCTGACGAGCGTCTTTGACAGTTCGGTGCTTGATGACATGGTGGGCAACGGCCTCGAGGCGAAGGTCCTCTCCAACCCCCTGAACGACAACTTCGGAAAGAGGGAGTTCCAGGAGCTCTGGAACAAGATCAACTTCAAGCAGGCCTATACCGTTCACTTTGATGACGACGAGCTGCGCCGCAAGGCGGTGGACAACATCGACCGCAACCTCATGGTCTCCAAGGTGACGTATCGCATCGTCACGGGCGAACAGGCCGAGGAGGGGAGCGCCGAGCAGCTTGACTCGAAGAGCCACTTCGAGATGAGGCGAACTGAGACGCACAACCTCTCCGAGGTGTCTCCTATCCACGTCAAGTACGACCTGGTGGGTGAGGTTGCCAAGCGTGCGAAGATCACCCGTCGAAGCGCAGCGAGGATTCTCTCCGAGATGAGCCCCGTGAAGTTTGCGCTCTTCAAGGAGAACCCCGAGGAGTTTATCGCCAAGGTGGGAGACGCCATCGTCGACGAGAAAGCGACGATGATCGTGGAGCACATCAGCTACAACCGGCTCGAGGAGCGCTACGACGCCGCCATCTTCACGGAGACCATGCCGGAGAGCATGGCGCGCGCCTACCGTTCCAAGAAGAACGTGCAGGACTACGTGTTCCCGGACGGGACGGCTGTGAAGTCCGTGGAGCACCGGTTTGCCGAGGATCTAGACGCTGCTGACGAGGTGGTCGTCTACGCCAAGCTGCCGCGTTCGTTCCAGATACCGACACCGGTCGGCAACTACGCTCCCGACTGGGCAATCGCCTTCAAGCAAGGGAGTGTGAAGCATGTGTTCTTCGTCGCGGAGACGAAGGGGTCAATGAATACGCTGGACCTGAGGCCTATAGAGCAGGCGAAGATCGCGTGCGCGAGGAAGCTGTTCAACGAGATGGGTGATGTCGACGTACAATACGACGTGGTTGACAGTTTCGAGAAGCTGCTGAGGATTGTGGGTGAGTAATCGTGAAGCGGCAGACTACACTACTTATTGGCAATGGGCTCAATCTTGCTGAAGGCGCCGCCTTTTGGAACGACTTAATCGAGAGCCTGCGCCCTCCTTGCCTTACTCTCGACGGAGGGTTGGACGAGGAGTCCATCCCCCTCCCAATTCAATTTGAGATGATTGGGGCAAGCGGAGGCATTAGATCATCTGCTGCCGGAAGCGACCCTTATACCGAATTAAAGAAACGGGTACGAGACGAGTTGAAGGGCATGGGACTGCGCGTTGGTGAGGCCCACAGGAGAATAATCGGAATCCATCCGGATAACGTGATAACAACAAACTACGACTATTGCCTCGAACAGGTATTCCCCGAAGAATCCGAGTCATATAAAGCGTCTTGGGGTGGAACAAAGAAATATACCCTCGAGGTTTCGAGCATTCGAAGCGGAGTGAGGTTTTTTCACGCGCATGGTGAGCAAAACATAGCCCCATCAATATGTATTGGCTACGAGCACTATATTGGCTATGTTCAAAAAATGAGAAACCACTTCTTAAAGAAGGGAGAAGAGGAGGGCTCGTCATCCACAAAGACAATTGACTCTGTGGTGGCAGGAGAGAATGAAGATCGGCGTCTCTGGCCGGAGCTGTTTTTCTCCTCAGACGTTCATATTGTTGGATTTGGTCTAGGGTTCTCAGAGATTGATTTCTGGTGGCTCTTGACAATTAGAAAGGCCTATTTTGAAACAGCTGATTCTGCCCATAAAGAGCTTAAAAACAATATCATCTATTATGATGTCATAATAGATGAAGACAACGATAAACGCCGAACGATTGCTTATGCAAAAAAATCGGCAAAAGCAATTGCACTTAATGGACTTGATGTTGACTATCAACCGATACCAGCTAAAACATACCCTGAGGGTTACCAGCTTGTTTTCAATAAAATAGAAGGTGAGCTGTTGGCTTGCGGCTAACGTGACTAGGTGTGTTGCATGGTCTTGAACCGAGACCAGTTCGGAAATTGTCCTACTCTACTTCATGAGCCTAAAGCCGAGTTTGTCGACGCAGCGAGTCTTGGCTTTGCTCGGATGAGGCTTCGCCAAGATGGTGCGGTGAGTACTCGATTCTGTAGAGCTCGTGGTTTTCCGTGTTTAGGAGTCCACCTTGCCAATCTCATAGGCGAGTACAATCGTCCTAGTTGCAACTAGATTGGAGGGATGTCACATGCGCATATGGAAGGACCCAAGCGGCAACCTCGTGGACGATCAGCACCTCCTTGCATACGTGAGCGCTCACGGCAGTCTCTCCGAGGCCCTAGCATCGGGCGATTTTGTGCTCGTGAGTGATAGCGGGGAGTCGGCGAGCCGCCCGCGTTCCAACGGCCAGTCCGTCAGGCATCCGCGTCTAGCTGACTACCTATAGGGCGTGAGGCTGATGGCCGACGTTCTTCTCGCTAGTTACGAGGGTCTCGTCTCGAGGTGGAGGGGTCTTTCCGCCCCCTCGCGTGAGGCGCATGTGGACGACTTTGTCCTCAACTACGCCTACAACTCCGGAAAGATCGAAAACGACGCCATCACGTACCACGACACTCACGAGGTCTTTGAGAACGGACGCATCATTGCCTTCACGGGTGATGTTCGGACGCTCTTTGAGATACAGAACCTCAAGATCTCCTGGGAGTGGGCGAGGCCGCTTGCGACTCCCGATTTGCGGCTCACGGAGGACCTTGTCCTTAAGGCTCACGAGCTCCTGACCTATGGCACCTATGATGAGCAGCGCTGGGGGAGTGGGGAGAGGCCCGGCTCGTACAAACTGGGTGACTATGTTGTTGGCGCCAAGGCGGTCGGCGCTGACGCGTCCGACGTTCCGGAGCTCATGCGAGACCTTCTTGATGATGTGAGCGCGCATCTTTCCGATGACGCCCGCGCGCTTACCGTTGCCGCCTACCTCCACGCCACGCTCGTCGACATCCATCCCTTCGCCGACGGCAACGGACGCGTGGCTCGCCTGCTCATGAACATGGTCTTTCTCGCTATGGGCCATCCTCCGGTGGTGATTAGGGAGCGGGACCGGATGGCGTACTACGGCGCGCTCGACGCCTTCCACGACGACGGGGACCTCGAGCCCTTCAAGCAGTTCCTCATGACCGAGTGCCTTCTCACTTGGGGCAGGTCTGTGGAGCTCGCTTAGCGTGGGAACTGTAGAGCGGGGTATTGTAGTTACCCTGAGAAGCAAACGGACGGATATAAATGCCTGCTGGAACTAGCTTATGGTCTTTGGGGAATATAACCCAAGGAGTGAAACCGATTGCACTCAAAGTTTAGGGGTGTGCTCTTATGAGAATGACTCTCAATAGGGTGCAAACGAGTCGGCTGTACCTGTCTAAGCTTTGTTTCCGAGGGGTCGGTGGACGCAGTCAAACCGTGCGTCAAGCTCTCGGAAGTAGGGATTCGCGATTCTTCAGTTTTCTGAGTTCGTTCCCTAGGAGATAAGGTAGTCGTTTGGTTTGGAAAAGAATTCGCCGGCTATTAACGGAGAACTCTATGGCACGGGGCCAAACTCGGCGAATATCAATGTCTTCTTTCCTTCGGTTCTCATACTAGGGTGCGAACAGATTGCGTTCTTATGGTTTTGCGGGGCGGGGGCGGCGCAGAAAGGTTGCCCCCGCCCCGACAACACCATCCCTCTGCCGAAACGTCCGCACCTCTGACGGAGTAGCCCTCGCATTGTGGTCCCCATGGGCTTATAAAGTGATAACAAACATTGCTGACGGAAGGTGCCCCATGGCAAACGTGCTAAAGGAGCGTTACGACAACCTCGTCGCCACTTGGGTGGCGCTTCCCGAGGAGCGCCGCTCCGCGCTTCTGGATGACTTTGGCGTCAGGTATGCCTATAACTCCGGAAAGATCAAGAACAAAGAGGTTGAGTGGAAGGACGTGAGTCGCGTCTTTTCCACGGGGGGCGTCGAAGATTACTCCGGCAGGGTCAAGACCCTCTTTGACATCTGGGACCTCAAGGTCTCCTGGGAGTGGGCGCGCCAGCTCGCCACCCCCGACCTTAGCTTCTCCGAGGAGCTTGTTCAGGAGGCCCACGAGCTCATGACCATGGGCGCCTACGACGTTGATCTCAGGATGCGCGGCGAGAAGCCCGGCTCCTTCAAGCTGGAGAACTATGTGAGCGGCCCGGCAGAGATAGGTGCTCCCGCCGTGCACGTGCCTCATGCGGTGGGGGAGCTCGTGGACGACGTCAACTCCTTCCTCGACGAGGGGCGTCGCTCGCTTACCATTGCCACCTTCCTGCACGCGCGCCTCACCGAGATTCACCCGTTTGCGGACGGCAACGGCCGCGTGGCACGCCTGCTCATGAACATGGCCCTGCTCATCATGGGGATGCCGCCCATCGTCATCCGAGAGCAGGATCGCACCTCCTACTACAGCGGCCTCGACCTCTTCCACCTGGAGGGGGACCTCAGTCCCTTCCGTCGCTTCCTGAGAAACGAGACCCTGCTCACGTGGGAGGGGCTGCTCGACTAGCGTTTGAGCTTCCCGGCTGGAGACTAGCGTTTCTCGGCCGGTGCCTTGGACTTCTCGACGGGCGTTTCTTGTCCTTCCTAGGGAGGGGGCACGCATGGACAACAGGATCAGAACGGTCCTTGGGCCAGATGGGACCCACATGGAGCAGGAACTCGGCAACATGCGCTGGAACCTTACGACGGGAGAGATGTCCACCATCATCGGCAGCCCGCGCAGTCCTCTGCGCACGGTCGTGCGGCCGGATGGCACCACGGCCTTGGAGAACCAGGTTGGCTCCTTGCGCTTCTCGAGCGATAACGGCATCGAGACCCTGATCTAGGGGCGCGTTCATGGCGGGCAACCCCTTCGATTTCAACCGTGACGGCAGCTGGTCCACGCCCGAGCGCGCATTTTCGCACTATGGCGTGGACCCACTCATGTGCGGTGGAGGCGGGGGGAGGTCTGGTTGCGGCGGCTGTGGCTGTGCGCTCGTTCTTCTCGCCGCATTGGTGGCGTTTATCCTTATTGTCCTGTAGACGGTCTCGTTTGGACGTCGCCTCGGCTGCGTGCGGTCTTCACATGTTCTTCTTGTCTGCTCGCCCGGCGAAAAAAAGTCCTTGCATCGGGCCGTAGGGTTTTGCATAATAATCGAGCTGCTTAGCAAGGCGGCATACATGGTGGGTGTAGCTCAGTTGGCAGAGCGACGGACTGTGGCTCCGTAGGTCGAGGGTTCGAGACCCTTCGCCCACCCCATGCGGATCGTTAGCTCAGCTGGTAGAGCAGGGGACTCTTAATCCCAAGGTCCAGGGTTCGAACCCCTGACGATCCACCACGAAAGCTTCGGCCGGGCGACATTGGACGCCCGGCCGTTTCGTTTGCGGGTTCCACGGCGTCGTTCGCCGAAAGAGAAAAAGTTGTATCAACGTTCTTGCGCCCGGAAGGCCCATAGTCAATGTCAAGAGTTAGGCGTCTGACGAGGGGAGTGTCATGGGTAAGCGCTGTGCGAATTTCTTGGTTTGCGTTGCGACGGACGAGGATATGCGGACGTTTCTTCTGCATGCGGCGGACATCATTGCAAAGAGGTGCGACTCGGCGGTAGATCCTGACCTGCTCGCTGGCGCCGGCTCTGTCGAGGAGCTGTACCGCGCCCTCTACCCATCCCTTGTGGAGCATGCGGCTGCTCTCTTTGATGCAAGCCCTGCAGAGCCAGCGGGAACGTCGGATGGCTACCGTTTCTTTGGTGGCGAGTACATCGACGAGATTGCTCCCGGCAACACCGCTGCCACGGGCCTCTTCTCCGTGGATGAGGGTGATTACTATGTGTTCAGGCTCTGTTTCGAAACCGCGCAGGAGCTCTCTCACGAGAGCGTTGACGCGTTCTTCGAGACGTTGGGCTCCGGTCTCTACGGTGTCTCGCTTCTCGAGGCCTCAACGAGAAACCACTTCAAGAGCATCAACTTCTTCTGTGTCAAGCATGAGGGTGCCGCGCCTCTCTTCAGTCTTGAGAAGCCCTATATAAACGAGAAGTACACCTGCGAGGACCTTGATTACCTCATGAACATGACCTATGGAGTCGAGGGATGGGCTGAGGAGAATCTTGAGGTGGATCCGGAGTTCGAGGAGGACTTCGATTACGACTCGATGTTGGAAGAGGTACAGGAAGAGGCATCTCCGTTTGACAGCAACTGGCCCGATTATCTCATGTCCCAATGCGACGTGATTGCGGCGAGTGTCGCGGCTGTTCGCTGGCCGTACTATCGCGACGGCCTCTTCTGGACCAAGAACAAGAAGGGAAGCGCCTCTGAGCTCAAAGACTTTGACCTTCCCGAGTACGTGGAGAGCCAGTACAACGAGGCGGTCGTGGACGTGCTCCGTGAGTAGGGACTTCTCTCTTTGCCGGGCTCTTGAAATCTCATTTGAGTTGTGTAAGAATACCTTCTGCTGAGTGGCCTGCTGGCCTCTTTCGCAGACGGATCGTTAGCTCAGCTGGTAGAGCAGGGGACTCTTAATCCCAAGGTCCAGGGTTCGAACCCCTGACGATCCACCATTGAGTGATAGGACCGGACGCGTAAACGTCCGGTCCTTTTTGTGTCTTGTCGTCATGCTATCCTGCGGTTGGAGAGAAGGGAGAAGCATGGCGCGCAGACGACCGAAAACCCAGCCTGGAATCAAGGGCGTCGCCGGCCTTTTTGCCGCACTCTTTGTTACGGTGCTCTTCTTTGGCCTCGCGGGGGCGCTTCAGGGGGTTCTTGATCCCCAGCCTCAGCTTGAGAAGCTAACGGAGCGGCAGGCCAGCTATACCGAGTGGGATGCGGATAAGTACCCTGACTACTATCGTGTTGTCGGCACTGCCGTGGTTGATGTTGAGCTTGACCCGGGTGAGGTCATCTACGAAGGTCTTGATCACCTTGGTCGTACGGGACGCGTGGTTGGCAACGTGACATTGGAGATGGCCCGAGATGGCAGCGAGCGAGAGCGAGAGGACATCTCTGACATCCACCCCTCCGGCTGGGGGCATAACCGTGAGGTTGACATCGAGATGCCCGGGGGCAATACCTATCACGGAGCTCTTTTCAATCGTAGCCACCTGCTTGCCAAGTCTCTTGGCGGCGATGACGCCGATTACAACCTTGTGACGGGCACGCGCACACAGAATGTGGGCGATAACCGCGGGCAGGACGGTGGCATGGCCTATACGGAGGGCATCGCGCGCGACTGGCTCTATGACAACCCTGACGGCACCGTGTTCTACTCCGCGCTGCCCGTCTATGAGGGAGACGAGCTTTTGCCTCGTAGCGTGATCGTGGACGTTCGCTCCTCTGATGGGACCATCGACCAGGAGGTCGAGGTCTACAATGCCGTCTTGGGGTTTGATATCGACTACGCTACTGGTAAGTTCTACGAGCGGTAACTGCAAGTGACTGAAAACCTGACAAAGGTGCCTGTCACCTTTGTCACAAAAAACCTGACAAAGGTGTCAGACACCTTTTGTCAGCATCTTTGTCATGAGGGGAGCTGTGGTGGCTGGGGAACTTGATAGTGTGCGCCGGGCGCTCGAGCTGGACGACGTGATGTACGAGAAGATCGTCGACTCCAGCGTTGAGTGGGAGGGTAAGATCTTCTCGGTTGAGCATCAGCGGGTCGAGCTTTCCGACGGTACGCTCGACTGGCGAGAGATTGTGAAGCACCACGGGGGCGCGGGCGTGGTCGCCGTGATTGACGGCAAGGTCTGCCTCGTGCGTCAGTACCGCGTGGCGCTTGGTCGCATGACGCTCGAGATTCCCGCCGGAAAGGTTGACCCTACAGAGCCGCGCGAGCTTTGTGCCTCCCGGGAGCTCACCGAGGAGACGGGGCTTGTCGCCGAACGCCTCGAGCTGCTTACGGAATCCTATGGGGCTCCTGGATTTACCAACGAGCACACCTCGGTCTACTTTGCCCACGGGCTTGAGCAGGGCGCCGCGCACCTGGACGAGGGGGAGTTCCTCAACGTGGTGTGGGTGCCCGTTGACGTGGCCATTCTCGCCATTCGAGCCGGTCTCATCGATGATGCCAAGACCGTATCGGGCATTCTCGCCGCGAAGGCTTACGGGATGCTCTAAAATGTTCCCCGCGCTCGTTCAAAGCGCCCTTAGCTCAGCTGGATAGAGCAGGAGACTTCTAATCTCAAGGTCGGGGGTTCGAATCCCTCAGGGCGCACCAGAGACTTCTCGAGCCGGGTACCGCAGTGGTATCCGGCTCGAATACCACCTCTGGCGGACAGGTCGGGCGCGCTCGCGTAATTCTTAGTAAGTGCACGGTTCCGTAAGGCATACTAGACAAGTGTGATTCTGCCCGTTGGAAGGAGCGCGCGTTGATTTACACAATGACGTTGAACCCCGCCCTCGACTACGTTATGCATCCGCTGACGCTTGACATGGGATTCACGAACCGTTCCTCCGTGGAGGAGCTCCACTGCGGTGGAAACGGCATCAACATCTCGACGCTTCTCAATGAGCTTGACGTCCCGAGCATCGCCATGGGCATCGCTGCTGGCTTCACGGGCGAGTATCTGCTCCACCGTCTCCAGCAAAAGGGCGTGGCGAGCAACTTCGTGGTGCTTGACCGCGGCTACACGCGCATCAACATTAAGCTTCAGGGCATTGTCATGACCATGGTCAACGGGATGGGCCCCAAGATTCCGGAGAAGAAGGTCGACGAGCTTCTTGGGCGCATGGACGTCGTGGGTGCGGGAGACACGCTCGTTCTTACGGGCTCCATCCCCAACTCCCTTCCCGAGGACATGTACATGCAGATCATGAGGCGCCTCGGCGGCCGCGGCATTCAGTTTGTCGTTGACGCTCCGGGCCAGCTTCTCATGGAGTCCCTTGAGATGCACCCGTTTCTCATCAAGCCCAACAACCACGAGGTTGGCCGCATCTACGGCGTGGACATCGAGGAGCCCGAGGAGTGCATGCCCTACGCGCACAAGCTCCAGGAGGCGGGCGCGCGCAACGTCATCATTTCCTGCGGCGGACACGGCTCGCTGCTGCTCGACGAGAATGGCGCGGAGCACGTTGTTCCCACCGCAAAGATCAAGCTCGTCAACGCCACGGGTGCTGGCGACTCCATGGTCGCCGGCTTCCTCTCTCAGGTCACGCGTGGCGTTGACTATGAGACGGCGCTCATCTTTGCGTCCGCCTGCGGAACCGCCACGGCGGCGAGCAAGGGCATCGCAAAGCGCGCGACGATCGATCGCGTGGTAACCGCTCTCTACAAGAAGATGGGCATCGCCATCCCCGGCACGATTGCCCGTGACATTCAGGCAAACAAGGACCGCGCCGCCGCTGAGGAAGCCGAGGGCGGAGCGGAGAAGAACTAGACCTCTCAGGCTGGGTTTTTCGTCCCGCAAGGACGTGACGTGTTTGGTTTCGGTCGCTCGCGACCAGTAACGTAGGGGGAGAGTATGTACGAGGGAGTCAACGCATCTGATGGCATCGGCATCGGTGTGGCACGCGTCGCCGTGGAGCCCGACCTGAGCTTCACCCCGCACAAGCCCGATGACGCCGGTGACGAGAAGCAGCGCTATGCCGCCGCTGTTGCCAAGTTCATCGAGCAGACCAACGCGCAGATTGAGCGCATGAAGGTCACGGTGGGCGAGGAGGCCGCCGCCATCATGGGCGCTCACATCGAGTTTGCCGAGGACGAGGGCATCCAGGAGATGGTCAACGGTTCCATCGAGAGCGGCATGTGCGCCGAGCAGGCTGTCTCCGAGGCCTACGACATGTACTACAACATGTTCGCCAACATGGAGGACGAGCTTTTCCGCGAGCGCGCGGCAGACGTCGCCGACGTCAAGACCGGGCTTCTCGCCGATCTTCTTGGCAAGGAGGTCGTTGACCTCTCAACGCTTCCCGAGAACTCCGTCGTGGTTGTCCACGAGCTCACGCCGTCCATGACCGCTGACATCGACAAGGACAACGTGGCCGCCATCGTTACCGAGACCGGTGGTCGCACCTCTCACTCCGCGATCATTGCCCGTGCGCTCGAGATTCCTGCCGTTCTCTCCGTGGCCGATGTCACGAAGAACATCAAGAGCGGCGACATGGTCATCGTTGACGGCTCTCGCGGCCGCGTGCTTGTGAACCCCGGCGACAACGACCTCACGCACTATCGTGCCAAGGCCAAGCAGTATGCCGAGGAGAAGCTCGCGCTCGAGGCCTATCGCGGCAAGGAGACCGTGACCGGCGACGGCGAGAAGGTCCTTCTTGTTGCCAACATCGGCAACCCGGACGACGCCAACGTTGCCTCTGAGCACGACTGCGAGGGTGTGGGTCTGTTCCGCTCCGAGTTCCTGTTCATGGATGCCAAGGAGCTTCCGACGGAGGACGAGCAGTTTGCCGCGTACCAGAAGGTCGCCCTGCGCATGAAGGACCAGCCGGTCATCATCCGCACGCTCGACGTGGGCGGCGACAAGGAGATTCCGTACATGAACCTCCAGAAGGAGGAGAACCCCTTCATGGGGTACCGTGCGGTTCGTTACTGCCTCAACAACCCGGATCAGTACAAGGTTCAGCTTACGGCGCTGCTTCGTGCGTCTGCCTTTGGTGACATCAAGATCATGATTCCGCTCGTCACCAACCTTGACGAGATTCGTCAGGTCAAGGCGCTCGTGGAGGAGTGCAAGGCCGATCTTGACGCCCGTGGCGTTGCCTACAACAAGGAGATTGAGGTCGGAACCATGATCGAGACGCCCGCCGCGTCCCTCATCGCCGATGACCTTGCCGCTGAGTGCGATTTCTTCTCCATTGGCACCAACGACCTCATTGGCTATACCATGTGCGCCGATCGCGGCAACGACCGCGTGGGCTACCTCTACGATGTCTATCAGCCCGCCGTCCTGCGCTCGCTCAAGCGCATCATTGAGGAGGGCCGCAAGGCCGGCATCATGGTTGGCATGTGCGGTGAGGCCGCGGCCGACCCGCTGCTCATCCCGGTGCTGCTCTCCTTTGGCCTGAACGAGTTCTCCGTGAGCGCGCCGTCGATTCTGCGCACGCGCCGCATCATCTCTGAGTGGACCAAGGCAGATGCCGACGCCCTCACCGAGAAGGTCATGAAGCTCAAGACCGCCACCGAGGTCAAGGCCATGCTCCAGGCCGCTGCCCGCTAAAACGGGACGGGTTATTTCTCTCAGAGTTTTTGGGATAGGTTTGAGACGGCGTCGCACCTGCGGCGCCGTCTCTGCTGTTTGGGGACGGGTTATTTCTCTCAGAGTTTTTGGGACAGGTTTTCTCGTCATACAGATGCAGAAATGAATATAGCGCAGCATTAATTCCGCTAGTTAATAACTTTTACACTTCGCTGAAGCCATTTCTCAATGTTGAGTGGTCCAACTCCGTGCTATCGTGTCTCCACCGAGAGAGGAGGCACATATGTCAAGGATAGCGAGAAGAGTTGCGGAATCTGGCTTTTACCATGTCATGTTAAAGGGAAACGGTGGACAGACCATTTTCGATGACGATGAGGATCGTCGTGCGTTTCTCGCGGCGCTCTCTTCATCGCTTGAGGGGACCGAGCTTTCTCTTATCGCATGGCGTCTTATGTCCACGCACGTTCATCTCTTGCTGTCGGACGAGTCGGGCTGCCTGAGCTCGGTAATGCATAGCCTTGCGACAAAGTATGCAGGCCACTTCAATTCCCGGACGGGGCATCTGGGCTCTGTCTTCTCCGGTCGGCTTAAAAGCGTGCCCGTTGAGTCGGACGCTCAGCTCATTGCAGCCGTTAGGTATATTCACAACAATCCCGAGAAGGCCGGGATCTGCCCGGCGACCGAGTATGGGTGGAGCAGCTATCGCGAGTACGTTGGCGTGCCCTTCATTACTAATGTTAGCGTTGTGCTTGATCTTGTGGGCGGCGTTGAGGGTTTTGTCGCGATGAGCGAGGCGGCGCGTCCGACGGGGGTATTACTTTTGCTCCGGTGTTCGAATTCCCGACGAGGACGCCTTTGACGTCGCCCGCGCCGTGACGTATCCGGCCGACCCGCGCGCGTTAAGGGACTCAGAGGGCGTGGAAAGGGGTCGTGCTTTGCTTGCGCTGCGAGACGCGGGGCTCACGCTTAAGCAGATTAGTCGAGCCACGGGCATCGGGCGCTATGCAATCGAGAAGAGCCTTCTGCTTGCGAGTGATGGCTAGATGCCCTGCGGGATTAGGCACTCCGCGCTTTCTCTCGGGCGTTTTGGGGCGGCAAAACCTGTCCCAAAATCTCTGAGCGAAAAAACACGTCCCAAAACAACAGAGCCCGGGTGGAGGCCCGGGCTCGGTGGGTTCTGGAGCGGGTGACGGGAATCGAACCCGCGTCATCAGCTTGGAAGGCTGAGGTTCTACCATTGAACCACACCCGCAATGCGTGGTCGGGGCGACTGGATTCGAACCAGCGACCCTCTGCTCCCAAAGCAGATGCGCTACCAAGCTGCGCCACGCCCCGGTCGCAAGTGACTAGTATAGGCGAGCTCCACCGCGCAGGCAATCTTGAAAAAGGGCTCGGTTCTCATTTTTCATAACCCGCCAACAGATGCTCACCGCGCTTCTCGGCCCGCTTGTCGACCCCTCCCGGAAAGGCGATTAAACCCGCCTCAAACGGGTAGACGGACCATAACCCATGAGAGGGGGCACCATGGATGACCTGTTTATTTCCAACACCATGCTCACGCTCTGGTTTCCCGCGGTCGTGATTCTTTCGCTGAGCGTCACCGCCGGCAGGTGGGTGGTGCTGGGTAAGATGGGCAGGAGGCATTGGGCCGCCCTCATCCCGATCTTCTCGACCTGGGAGGTATCGGAGGGGGCTTCCGGGAACCGCGCGCTGAGCACGGTTGCCTCGGCCGCAAGCGCAGCGTACTTCATCTGGGGCGTCCTGGGCCTTGGCGGATATTACGTGACGGAGTGGGTCACGGCGCTTTTGCTCGCGCTCTTCACTGTGACCCAGCTTATCGTGAGCGAGCGACTTGCCCGGTCCTTCGGCGTCGGCCTTGGTTATGCCGCGGGTCTCGTTTTTGTTCCGTTTGTCGCCTATCCGCTGCTCGTCTCAAACAATAACGTGTATCTCGGACCGGTTGACGGAGCAGCATCATAGCGATATCCACGGCCATGCGTGGCGTACAATCGGGGCGAGAAGAACCTCGAGAAGGGCAGTCATGGCTCACTCTCCGCTTGGACGCACGCTCCTGATAGCAAACCCCGCCGCACACAGCGGCAAGGGCGCCGCCGGCGCCGATTTTGCCCGGCACTTTCTAGGCAGCTTCACCTCAGCTACGCGCGGATACGAGATTCGCCTCACTGAGGGCCCGGGCGATGCCACAGAGATTGCCGCCGAAGCAGATGGCTTTGACACCGTGCTGGCTCTGGGCGGTGACGGCGTCATTCACGAGGTCGTAAACGGCCTTATGAGGCGTCCCCTGGTGAGGCGCGCGCAGCTCGGCGTCATACCGCTTGGCTCCGGAAACGACTACGCGCGCACGCTCGGCATGGTGAAAAACGACGTTGAAGGAGCGTTTGCCCAGCTCGTGCGTGGCAGCGTGCATAGCATGGAGGTGGGCTGCGTCAATGGGGTCCACTTCATGCAGACCCTTTCGTTTGGACTCGATGCTGCCATCGCAATCGACACGACCGCCCGACGCGCGGAAAACACCTCTCAGGAGGGCGAGGCGCTCTTCATCACCTCCGGCCTCAAGATTCTCTCGAGGGCGCGCGATGGCTTTCCCTGCACGGCGAGCTTTGACGGCGAGAAGCCCCTTGATCTTAAGACGCTTATCTTTGCCGTGCAGGTGGGGCCGAGCTACGGCGGCGGCTTTATGATTTGTCCGGATGCGGACCCCACCGACGGTCTTCTCGACGTCTGCTACAACGTGCGCAAGCCGATGCTTCCGCACCTGCTCGCTCTCTTTGGGCTTGCACGGTCCGGACGACACGCGAAGTCGCGTGTCGTGAGCCTGCGTCGCATCCAGCACGCGGTTCTCGACTTTGCAGAGGAGCCTCCGTGTCAGGTGGATGGCGAGAAGCTCACCGGCACGCACTTTGAGATTGACGTCGTTCCCCACGCGCTTAACGTCATCTGCTAGTTGCCCCGCCGTTTGGGCGACCTGCAAATTGGGGACGGGTTATTTGTCACAGATTTTTTTGGACAGGCCTGACGTGCCAGGACTGTCCCAAAAAATCTGTGACAAATAACCCGTCCCCAATTTGCAGGGCAACCTCGGGCACACGTCGGGGCTTTCTTTTCGAATAAAGCGCATATGGATTGCGCCTGTGTTTCGTGTGTACGGATGATTACGCGCGAGGTTCGATGCCGTTACACATCCTCGTCATGATTTGCGAGTTGCCCTTTGCGAACGTATTCTCTCTTCCGGAACTTTCGTCGCGGCTCATGCCGCCCGTGAGAGGAGAGAACATGACGTATTCAGAGAGAGTCATCGCTGAGCTTGAGGCCCGCTACCCCGAGCAGCTCGAGTTCATCCAGGCGGCCAAGGAGGTCCTCGAGACCCTCCAGCCCGCTCTCGA
The DNA here is from genome assembly GCA_949291295.1 of uncultured Olsenella sp. Lineage (GTDB taxonomy): Bacteria > Actinomycetota > Coriobacteriia > Coriobacteriales > Atopobiaceae > Thermophilibacter. The sequence goes on along the minus strand of CASEVE010000001.1, from coordinate 33,971 downwards.
CGCGCACCCCGAGTACGAGGAGAACGCGCTTCTCGAGCGCATCGTTGAGCCTGAGCGCGTGATCATGTTCCGCGTGCCTTGGGTCGACGATGAGGGCAAGGTTCAGGTCAACCGTGGCTACCGTGTGGAGTTCAACTCCGCCATCGGCCCCTACAAGGGCGGTCTGCGCTTCAACCCCACCGTTACCGTGGGCATGCTCAAGTTCCTCGGCTTTGAGCAGATCTTTAAGAACAGCCTGACCACGCTGCCGATGGGCGGCGGCAAGGGTGGTGCCGACTTCGACCCCAAGGGCAAGTCCAACCGCGAGGTTATGGCCTTCTGCCAGTCCTTCATGACCGAGCTCTGCCGCCACATCGGCCCCAACACCGACGTCCCCGCCGGCGACTTGGGCGTGGGCGGCCGTGAGGTTGCCTACATGTTTGGCCAGTACAAGCGCATCCGCAACGAGTGGACCGGCGTCCTCACGGGCAAGGGTCTCTCCTTCGGTGGCTCGCTCGCCCGCACCGAGGCCACCGGCTACGGTCTGGTCTACTTTGTCGACGAGTACCTCAAGAGCGTTGGCGACTCCTTCGAGGGCAAGAAGGTCGTCGTCCACGGCTCCGGTAACGTGGCCATCTACGCCATCCAGAAGGTCGCCCAGCTCGGCGGTACCGTCATCGCCGCTTCTGACACCAAGGGTTGGGTCGAGGACCAGGAGGGCATCGACTACCAGGTGCTCGAGCACATCTACAACAAGAAGCGCTCCGGCCACGACCAGGGCGTGAGCCTCGCGATGTACGTCGACGAGCGTCCGGGCGCCGTCTGGCACGACGGTGACGGCCGCGGCGTCTGGCAGCTGCCCTGCGACATCGCGCTTCCCTGCGCTCGCGAGAACACGCTGCACCTTGAGGATGCCCAGGCGCTCGTGGCAAACGGCTGCAAGGTTGTGGGCGAGGGCGCGAACATGCCCACTACGCCGGATGCCACCACCTACCTCATGGAGAACGGTGTTGCTTTCATGCCCGGCAAGGCGGCCAACGCCGGCGGCGTGCTCGTCTCCGGTCTTGAGATGAGCCAGAACGCCGAGCACCTCTCCTGGACCTTCGAGGAGGTCGACGGCAAGCTCGAGAGCCTCATGCGCGGCATGTTCCACAACGTGGATGACACCGCGCGTGAGTATGGTCACGAGGGCAACTTTGTGATGGGCGCCAACATCGCTGGCTTCCTCAAGGTTGCCGAGGCCATGATGGCTCAGGGCGTCTGCTAGTTCATACGAATCTAGGTTAATTGCGGTTCTCGGACCTCGGGGAAGGAGCCTATAAAGCTCCTTCCCCGAGGTCCGGGTCATTGGGTCTAGATCTCTCCGCACCCTGTGTTCTTTGTCATGCTGTGCCGGCGTGCAAAAACCTTGCTCGTGCCACAAATTCCTTCTGCGATGTGCAAAAACCTCGCTCGTACCACATCATTTTTGGTGAAACTCGAAAACTAGTTCATGAACTGATGATGACAACTGGCCTTTTGTAGTTGAGCTACTTGACCCACACTCAAAAACCTGTGGCACGAGCGAGGTATTTGCATACGAGATTGTTCCTTTGTGGCACGAGCGAGGATTTTGCGCATATTTTAATCACTCCGGAGTGCAGGCCTGCCTTCCGTCGTAGCTGCCCGGCATTTTTTGTTGGACAGTCGACCGTTGAATGCGTTTGACCGGACTACGCAGTCCCTAGGAAGAACTATGATGGGCGGACGATCATTTCGTGAAGGAGGGGCGCCATGCCAGCCACCACGCGCGTTGCCATTATGGGAATCATTGTCGAGAACCCGGAGTCCGTTGAGGCCTTGAACGAGCTTCTTCACGAGTTTCGAGACCACATTTTTGGACGGATGGGCGTTCCGTATCGCGAGCGCGGCGTGAGCGTTATCTCCGTGGCGCTCGATGCTCCCCAGGACGTGACGTCCGCGCTTGCGGGCAGGGTTGGCTCGTTGCCAGGAGTGAGCGTAAAAACGCTCTATTCCAACGTGATTGCTGAGGAGGACGTGCGTGCGTGAGGTCCGCGAGCTCATAGATCTTCTGGTCGAGCGGCACACGCTCTCTCTTGGGCAGTACGAGGAGCTTGTGGGGTCCTATACTCCCGAGCTGGCAGAGTATGCGGCAAAGCGTGCCGTTGCGGCTCGCCGCGTGGTGTATGGCGACGATGTCTTTATTCGCGGACTCATCGAAATTAGCAGCTACTGCAGAAACGATTGTCTCTACTGCGGCCTTCGTCGCTCCAACCAGAGCGCGGAGCGCTATCGCCTGAGTCCCGAGACAATTCTCGCGTGCTGTGAGAGGGGCTACGAGCTTGGTTTTCGCACCTTTGTGCTTCAGGGAGGGGAGGACGCGGCGCTCGCGGACACGCTTCTCTGCAAGATCGTGTCCGCTATCAAGGCCGCGCACCCCGACTGCGCCGTGACGCTCTCGCTCGGTGAGCGCACCCGCGCGAGCTACCAGGCGCTTTTTGATGCGGGAGCAGATCGCTATCTCCTGCGGCACGAGACCGCCGACCACGCGCACTACGCTCGCCTGCACCCTTCTGAGCTTACGCTTGAGCATCGCCTTACGTGTCTGCGCGATCTCTTGGAGATTGGGTATCAGGTTGGCTGCGGGTTCATGGTGGGCTCCCCAGGGCAAACTGCCTCGACGCTTGCCAAGGACCTCAAGCTCGTTGAGGAGCTTCGTCCCGCCATGTGCGGCATCGGACCCTTTGTCCCCCATCACGCAACGCCGTTTGCGGGGGAGCCGGCGGGCTCGGTGGCGCTCACGTGCTATCTGCTCTCACTCCTGCGTCTGATTGAGCCGTCCCTGCTGCTGCCTGCCACGACGGCGCTCGGGACGCTCGACGAACATGGTCGCGAGCGCGGTATGCTCGCTGGCGCCAACGTGGTCATGCCCAACCTTTCGCCGATGGACGTACGCAAGAAGTACGAGCTGTACGATAATAAGGCGCACGCCGGGAGCGAGGCCGCCGAGGGGCTGGCCGAGCTGAGGCGTAGCATGGGGGAGATTGGCTGCCGGGTGGTGGTCGATCGTGGCGACGTGAGGCGTCGCTAGCAGAGGCGTCGGGCAATCGCCTGCTCGACGCGGACACATCTGAGGGGGAGGGCCGCGGCCCGACCGCAAAGGGGAGGATTCAATGGCGACGTATGACCCTAAGTCCCGCTATGCCGAGGACTTCATCAACGACGAGGAAATTCGCGAGACGCTCGACTATGCCGCGGCTCACGCCCATGATGTGGCACTCATCGAGAGCCTGCTCGAGAAGGCCAAGCCAATCCGTCGGGGCAACGGCTATCATTGCGCCGGGCTCACTCATCGCGAGGCGAGCGTTCTTCTTGCCTGTGACATCCCCGAGCTAAATGAGAAGATCTTTGATCTTGCGCGTCAGATCAAGCTCGCCTACTACGGTAACCGCATCGTACTCTTTGCCCCGCTCTACCTTTCCAACTACTGCGTCAACGGCTGCACGTACTGCCCGTACCACGCCAAGAACAAGCACATCGCCCGCAAGAAGCTCACGCAGGACGAAGTGCGGCGGGAGGTCATTGCCCTTCAGGACATGGGTCACAAGCGTCTGGCGATAGAGGCCGGCGAGGACCCGAGGATGAATCCAATCGAGTACATCCTCGAGTGTATCCAGACGATCTATTCGATCAAGCACAAAAACGGCGCCATCCGTCGCGTGAACGTGAACATTGCCGCCACCACGGTGGAGGAGTACCGGATGCTCAAGGACGCGGGCATCGGGACCTACATCCTCTTCCAGGAGACCTACGACAAGAAGAGCTATCTCGAGCTCCATCCCACGGGGCCCAAGCACGACTACGACTATCACACCGAGGCGATGGACCGCGCCATGGACGGCGGCATTGACGACGTGGGGCTGGGCGTGCTTTTTGGCCTGGAGAAGTACCGCTACGAGTTTGCGGGTCTGCTCATGCACGCAGAGCACCTCGAGGCCGTGCACGGCGTGGGTCCGCACACCATCTCAGTGCCGCGTCTCAAGTGCGCGGACGACATCGACCCGGATCAGTTTGACAACGGCATCGATGACGACACCTTTGCGAAGATCATCGCGTGCATCCGCATCGCCGTTCCGTACACGGGCATGATCATCTCCACGCGCGAGAATGAGGCGGTGCGCGGCCGGGCGCTGGAGCTTGGTATCTCGCAGATCTCGGGCGGATCGCGCACGAGCGTGGGTGGCTACGACGAAGAGGTCCGCCCGCACGACTCCGAGCAGTTTGACGTCTCTGACCAGCGTTCGCTTGACGAGGTCGTGCGCTGGCTCATGCAGCTCGACCACATTCCGAGCTTCTGCACGGCGTGCTATCGCGAGGGTCGTACCGGAGACCGCTTCATGAGCCTCTGCAAGAGCGGCCAGATTCTCAACTGCTGCCACCCCAACGCGCTCATGACGCTCGCGGAGTACCTCGTGGACTATGCCTCACCCGCAACGGCCGAGGTTGGCTGGCCGATGATCGAGCGTGAGCTGGCTCGCATTCCCAACGAGCGTACGCGTGGCATCGCTGCCCAGCACGTTGCTGACATTCGCAACTCAAATCGTCGAGACTTCCGCTTCTAGCAACGGCGCGGGCGGCCTGGCGACGCGGGCCGCCCTCAACGAGAATCGAGGAACGCATGAGCCTCAACGAGGCGCCTTCGGGCGAGCGTGTTCACATCGGATTCTTTGGCGTTCGAAACGCCGGGAAGTCGAGCGTGGTAAATGCCGTCACTGGTCAGGAGCTCTCTATCGTCTCAGAGGTGGAGGGCACCACCACAGATCCAGTCAAGCGCGCGATGGAGCTTTTGCCCCTCGGTCCCGTGGTGATCGTTGACACTCCGGGCGTTGACGACGAGGGCTCGCTTGGCGAGAAGCGCGTGGACCGCACACGCCGCACGCTCTCGAGCTGTGACGTTGCGGTGCTCGTGGTGGACGGCGCACGTGGCCTCTGTGCAGCGGACGAAGAGCTCCTGCGCGAGTTTGGTGAACGCAAGCTCCCCTATGTCATCGCATGGAACAAGTGCGACCTTGCTCCCGCCCGCCCCGCCCTCAAGACCCTTGGCGAGAAGGACCAGGACCTCGCTGCGCGCGCCGTCCCCGTGAGCGCGACCACAGGGGAGGGCATCCTCGAGCTCAAGGAGCGACTGGCTCACCTGGTGCGCCCCGACGGCCGCGAGCGCCGCATCGTGGCGGACCTTGTCGAGCCGGGAAGCACGGTCGTTCTCGTCTGTCCCACCGACGCGTCCGCACCCAAGGGACGCCTCATCTTGCCCCAGCAGATGACCATTCGCGATCTGCTCGATGGAGGGTGCCTGCCAATCGTCTGCCGAGAGACGGAGCTCTCCTCCGCCCTCGGCGCGCTTAGCGAGCCGCCCGCGCTCGTGGTTACGGACTCTCAGGTGTTTGGGCTTGTTGCTGGCATTGTCCCGGAAGACGTTTCGCTCACGTCCTTCTCGATTCTCATGCTGCGCTACAAGGCCAATCTTGTGCCTGCGGTCCGTGGCGCGGCGGCGCTCGACCGCCTGCGTGACGGCGACCGCGTGCTCATCAGCGAGGGATGCACGCATCATCGCCAGTGCGAGGACATCGGCACCGTCAAGATGCCGGCATGGCTGCAGGGGCATACGGGGGCAAACCTAGAGTTTTCGTTTACCAGTGGGGCTGATTTTCCCTGTGACCTGACGCCCTATGACGCAATCGTCCATTGCGGCGGCTGCATGCTCAACGCGCGCGAGATGCGCTCTCGCCAGGCGCGCGCCGCCGAGCAGGGAGTCCCCATGACCAACTACGGCGTTGCGATCGCCCACATGCACGGCATCCTGCGCCGCAGCCTCACCCCCTTCCCAGAGGCACGTGCGGCATTGGACCTCTAGGCCCATATTCCTGGTATCAAGACCTGCAAGCAGCTGCGAGTGCCGCGCGAAAGCGGGTTTTCGGAGAGAAGTTTCGCGTAGTGCACTTCTCGAAGACAAAGCCGGCGGTTCGCGCGGCGCGGGCACCCGCAATCTGCTATGCTCTTATTCGACCTTTAAGACGGTACGAGAGACCGAAAAGGCGTCCACAACTTACGTCGCAGCCTATTCGGAGTCCTCGCGTGCGGGTGCTCCGTTTTTTGTAAGCTGCGGCCGGCCACTGGGCGCACACGGCTGAAAGGGCGGTGTTGCTGTGAACCTACTGGTGGACAACGGCAGGCATCCGAGGGCGCTTCTCGCGCTTGAGAACGGGATGTACTTCTTTGGGCGCTCTGCCGGCGCCGAGGGCGAGACCTTTGGCGAGATTGTGTTCAACACCTCGATGGTGGGCTATCAGGAGATCATCTCCGACCCCTCCTATGCGGGCCAGATTGTCACGCTCACGTATCCCCAGATCGGCAACTATGGCATCAACGAGAAGGACATGCAGGGCGACCCGCTGCACCTTGCCGGCCTTGTGGTGCACGACATGTGCTACACGCCGAGCAACTGGCAGTCCGTGGAGACCCTGCCCAACTTCCTCGCGCAGCGCGGCGTTGTTGCCATCGAGGACGTGGATACCCGCGCGCTTACCATCGCCATCCGTGAGGGCGGCGCCATGAAGGCGGCCATCTCAACCACCGACCTTGACCCCGAGAGCCTCATTCGCCGCGTCAAGGAATCGCCGGCCATCGCCGAGCACAACTACGTGGCCGATGTCTCCACGAAGGAGTCCTACGTCGTGCCCGGCCAGGACGCCGACGGCCAGCCGCGCCTGCACGTGGTTGCCTACGACTGCGGCGAGAAGAAGGGCATTGCCAAGCGCCTCTCCGCCGCTGGCTGCGAGGTCACCGTCGTGCCGTGGGACACGCCCGCCGAGAAGGTCCTCGAGATGAACCCCGACGGCGTGTTCTTCTCCAACGGCCCTGGCGACCCCGTCAGCGTGCCGCCCGTGGTCGACGCCGTGCGCGCCTGCCTCGGCAAGCTCCCGGTCTTTGGCATCTGCCTCGGCAACCAGGTCATCTCCATGGCGGCCGGCGCCCAGATCGAGAAGCTCCCGTACGGCCACCACGGCGGCAACGAGCCCGTGATGAACCTGCTCACGGGCAAGGTGGAGATCACCGCGCAGAACCATAACTACGGGCCGGTCTTCTCGTCCTTCGGCCCGCTCGTGCCGGAGCTCTCCGGCGGCGTCTCCGAGCACCCGGCGGACGAGGACCTGCGCTTCTGGTCCCGCTGCCACGTGGCACCCGTCGTCACCACCAAGGAGTATGGCCGCGTGCGCCTCACACACGTCAACCTCAACGACGGCACGCCCGAGGGCATTCAGTTCCTCGACATCCCTGCCTTCTCCATGCAGTACCACCCCGAGGCCAAGCCCGGCCCCAACGACTCCACGTACGCCTTCTCGGCGTTTGCCAAGCTCATGCGCGGCGAGGACGACTACCTCGCCATCGACGTCCGCGAGGGGAGGCGCTTCTAGATGCCCAAGCGCACCGACATCAAGAAGATCCTTATCATCGGCTCCGGCCCCATCGTCATCGGCCAGGCCTGCGAGTTCGACTACTCCGGCACCCAGGCCTGCAAGGCCCTGCGCTCGGAGGGCTACGAAGTCGTCCTCGTGAACTCCAACCCGGCCACCATCATGACCGACCCGGAGACCGCAGATCGCACCTACATCGAGCCCATCACCGTCGAGTCCGTGACCAAGGTCATCGAGAAGGAGCGCCCGGACGCCCTCTTGCCCAACATGGGTGGCCAGACGGGCCTCAACTGCGCGGTGGCCCTCGGCAAGGCGGGCATCCTCGACAAGTACGGCGTCGAGGTCATCGGCTGCGACGTCGACTCCATCGAGACCGGCGAGGACCGCGAGCTCTTCGCCAACGCCATGCGCGACATCGGCCTCGAGGTCGCCAAGTCCGGCATCGCACACACCGTCGAGGAGTGCGAGAAGATCGCCGACGAGCTCGGCTACCCGGTTGTCCTGCGCCCGGCCTTCACGCTCGGCGGCGCCGGCGGTGGCATGGCCTACAACCACGACGACCTCGTGCACATCGCCGAGCAGGGCCTCGCCCTCTCGCCCGAGAGCGAGGTGCTCGTCGAGCAGTCCGTTGAGGGCTGGAAGGAGATCGAGATGGAGGTGATGCGCGACTCCGCGGGCAACGGCGTCGTCATCTGCTCCATCGAGAACCTCGACCCCATGGGCGTCCACACCGGCGACTCCATCACCGTGGCCCCGTGTCAGACCTTGAACGACTTCGAGCTCCAGCGCCTGCGCGACTACTCGCTCGCCATCCTCGAGCGCGTGGGCGTTGCCTGCGGCGGCTCCAACGTGCAGTTTGCCGTGAACCCCAACGACGGCCGCGTCATCGTCATCGAGATGAACCCGCGCGTTTCTCGCTCCTCCGCCCTTGCCTCCAAGGCCACCGGCTTCCCGATCGCCAAGATGGCGGCGCTGCTCTCCGTGGGCTACACCCTCGACGAGATCGAGAACGACATCACGCGCGAGACGCCGGCCTGCTTTGAGCCGTCGATCGACTACTGCGTGGTCAAGGTCCCGCGCTTCGCCTTCGAGAAGTTCAAGGGCACCGACGACACGCTCACCACGCGCATGAAGGCCGTGGGCGAGGTCATGTCCATCGGCGCCACCTTCGAGGAGGCCATGCAGAAGGCCATGCGCTCCCTCGAGCAGGGTCACGCCGGCCTCGGCGCGGATGGCAGCGACGACTTTGCCGGCCTGACCGAGGAGGAGTTCGAGCACCGCGTGGCCACCCCCACGCCCGACCGCATCCTTTACGTGACCGAGGCGCTGCGTCGCGGCTGGACCGTCGAGCGCGTCTTCGATCTCACCAAGATCGACCGCTGGTTCCTCAATCGCATTGCCGACATCGTGACCGCCGAGGGCGTCATCCGCAAGCGCGGCCTTGCCGGCCTCGATGCGGACACGATGATGGCGGCCAAGCAGCTGGGCTTCTCGGACGCGCAGCTCGCGTACCTCACCAACCAGCGCGAGGACACCGTGCGCGCCGTGCGCGAGGTCCTCGGCGTGCGCCCGTGCATCAAGACCGTCGACACCTGCGCCGGCGAGTTCGCTGCCCGTACGAGCTACCACTACCTTACCTACGAGAAGGGTGGCGTGACCGAGTTCCACGAGGCCGAGAAGCCTCGCGTGGTCATCCTCTCCGCCGGTCCCAACCGCATCGGCCAGGGCATTGAGTTCGACTACTGCTGCGTGCACGCGGCCTACGCGCTGGCGGCCAAGGGCTACGAGACCGTCATGGTCAACTGCAACCCCGAGACCGTCTCCACGGACTACGACACCTCCGACCGCCTCTACTTCGAGCCGCTCACCTTCGAGGACGTCATGAACGTCATCGAGGTCGAGAGGCCCGTGGGCGTGATCGTCACCCTTGGCGGCCAGACCCCGATCAACCTCGCCAAGCGCCTCAAGGCCGCCGGCGTCCCCATCATGGGCACCCAGCCCGAGGCTATCGACCTCGCTGAGGACCGCGACCGCTTTGCGAGCCTGCTCGACCGTCTCGAGATCGCCTACCCGCCCTCGAGCACGGCCGAGACCGTTGACGAGGCCAAGGCCGTGGCGCGTCGCGTGGGCTACCCGCTGCTGGTTCGTCCGAGCTACGTGCTCGGCGGCCGCGGCATGGGTATCGTCTACGATGACGACGACCTCGTGAGCTACATGGAGGAGGCCACCAAGGTCTCCCCGGACCACCCCGTCTACCTCGACGCCTTCCTCGAGGACGCCATCGAGCTCGACGTGGACGCCCTCTGCGACACCGAGCAGTGCTACGTGGGCGCGGTCCTCGAGCACATCGAGGAGTGCGGCATTCACTCCGGCGACTCCGCCTGCTGCTTCCCGCCCTTCTCGCTCTCCGACCGCCTGGTGGAGAAGGTCCGCGAGACCACGCGTCGCCTGGCGCTCTCCTGCCACATCCAGGGTCTCCTCAACGTGCAGTACGCCGTCCGCGACGAGCAGGTCTTCGTGATCGAGCTCAACCCGCGCGCGAGCCGCACCGTGCCCTTCTCGTCCAAGGCCACCGGCGTGCCGCTGGCCAAGTGTGCCGCGCGCATCATGAGCGGTGAGAAGATCTGCGACCTCGGGCTTCCCGAGGAGGGTCGCGACCTTGGCTACTACGCGGTCAAGGAGGCCGTCATGCCGTGGAGCCGCTTCCCGGGCGCCGACGTCACGCTTGGCCCCGAGATGAAGTCCACCGGCGAGGTCATGGGTCTCGACGTCACCTTCCCCAAGGCGTACGCCAAGACGCGCGAGGCCATCGAGTACGACGTGCCGCAGTCCGGAAACGTCTTCATCTCGGTCTGCGACCGCGACAAGCGCTCCGTGGCGCCCGTGGCGCTGTCGCTGCGCAACCTGGGCTACGAGCTCTTGGCCACACGCGGCACCGCCAAGACGCTGCGCGCCGCGGGCATCCCGTGCGAGGTCGTGAAGACCATCTCCGAGGGCTCGCCCAACATCCTCGACCTCATGGCCGACGGCAAGATCTCTTTCCTCATCAACACGCCCAAGGGCCACAGCTCTCGCGGCGACGGCACCAAGATGAGGAGCGAGGCCGTGAGTCGCGGCATCGACATGGCCACCACCATGTCCGGCGCCGTGGCGCTGGTGCAGGCCATCGCGGCGCTGCGCGAGGGCCCGCTCTCCGTCAACGCCCTCCAGGACCTGTAGGTTACGAAGGGACAGTCCCTTCGTAACATTCGGGCCGTCGGGTTTTCCCGGCGGCCCTTTCGTGTGGAGCGCTACTCGGTGAAGGGTAGAATTAACGGACATTGGTTTGCTGAAAAATGACAGCCAACTGGGATTTCTTTGGCCTGAATGTCATTTTCACAAAACCAATGTCCGTTAATTTCTGGCACGGAGAGATAGCTATGGCAAAACCGCTTGCGCCCGGATCGATTGTGGACACCCACACGCACACGCGCTTCTCGGATGGCGTCGGGACGTTTGAGGAGAACGCGCGCGCCGCCGTGGCGGCGGGCTGTTCTGTGCTGGTCTCGACCGACCACCTCACGCTGCCTGCGGAGATGGACCCAGCGGGGGAGGTGCAGGTCGTGGAGGCCAACCTCGCTGTCCATCGAAGCGAGTGGGAAGCTGCGCGCGACAACCACCCTGAGCTTGAGTTCATTTACAGCTTTGAGGCGGATTGGTATCCCGGCTGCGAGGAAAACGTGCTGCGGTGGAGCGAGGGTGCGCAGGTCCTTCTCGGTAGCGTTCACTGGTTGGGCGAGAAGGACGATGGCGCGTGGATCGACGATACCTCGGACCTCTCCATTTGGCATGAGCTGGGGCCGGATGAGCTCTGGCGCCGCTACGTGGATGCGTGGTGCCGTGCCTGCGAGAGTCCGCTGCCCTTTGGAACCATGGCGCACCCCGACCTTCCCGAGCGCATGCGCAACGAGGGCTTTGCCGCCACGATCGACCTTGCGCCGCTCTGGGATGAGATGGCAGCCTGTGCGCACGATACCGGCCGTCGCGTGGAGCTCTCCACGGCCGGTTGGCGCAAGGGGGTGGGGGACTACTATCCCTCGCGTGGCCTGCTTGAGCGCTTCTGCCGGGCTGGCGTCCCCATCACTGTTGGTTCCGACGCGCACGTTCCCGGGGACATCTGTAGCGGCATTCGTGAGGCATACGCACACGCGTGGGAGCTGGGCTATCGTTCCATCGAGGTTCCGCGCGCGGACGGCAGCTGGGAGTCCATGCCGCTATGATACGAGGGGACAGTCCCTTCGTATCATTTTGGGAGGAACATGGCGCGGGTGCTGGTGATAGAGGACGACGCGGCAATCAACGACGTGGTTGCCACGCGACTTTCTCGTGACCGCCATTCGGTGACCCAGGCGTTCTCCGGCTCTGAGGCACGCCTTATTTTGGGTGGGGCTGGCGAGGAGGACGCGGCGTTTGATCTCGTCGTCTGCGACCTCATGTTGCCCGGTGCAACAGGCGAGGAGCTCGTTGGGCTCATCCGCGAGCGCGATGTCTCGACTCCCGTGATTGTGATCTCAGCGCGCACGACGCCTGCCGACAAGGTTGGGCTGCTGCGTCTGGGTGCCGACGACTACCTCACCAAGCCCTTCGACCTTGATGAGCTGGCGGTGCGCGTTGAGGTGCAGCTGCGTCATCGGGGCGGCGCTGCTTCTTCTGGCGAGCTTCTGCTCTGGCATCGCTGGACGCTCGACCCGGAGGCCCGCACGCTCACGGTGGCCCCGGGAGAAGGCGGCGAGAAGGGCTGTGCGGTCTCGCTCACCAAGATAGAGTTCAACATCCTGGAGGCGCTTGTCCGTCGTCCGAACCGCGTGTTCTCTAAGTCTGAGCTCTTTGAGCTGGCATGGGGTGAGCCCTTTGCCAGTGATGACTCCACGGTGGCGGTGCACGTCTCCAACATCCGTGCCAAGCTGCGCGAGACCGGGACCGATGGCTACGTCAAAACCGTCTGGGGAATGGGCTTCAAACTCGCATAGGGGACGAGACGGCGGCGTGACGGCGGTGACGGGGGCTTTTGACAGGGGTGACAGGCACTTTTGTCATGAAAGTATTTCATGACAAAAGTGCCTGTCACCCCTGTCATCACCCCTGTCACAAAAGAACGCCGTCACCAATTGTATCCTCAAGCTTTCTTTAGATTTGGCTCACGGTTTCTAAAGGTTTGGCTGCCAGACTAGGAGACAGCCTCTAGAAAGGAGCACGCGTGAACGTCATCGAGACGCACGGCCTCACCAAGCGTTACCGTCGCAAGTTGGCCGTGGACAACCTGGACATGACCGTCGCCGCCGGCGACATCTACGGCTTTGTGGGCAAGAACGGCTCTGGCAAGTCGACCACGATGAAGATGGTCGCGGGGCTCGCGCGCCCAACGGCCGGCGAGATCATCCTCTTCGGCGACCCTGAGCGTGGCGGCGCCACGCCACAGGGTTTCTCGCGCATCGGCGCCCTCATCGAGAGCCCGGGCGTGCTGCAGAGCCTCACCGCGCGCGACAACCTCGTCGCCAAGGCGCTCGCGCTTGGCATGACCCACGCGGGCCAGGTGGCGGACGACCTGCTCGTCCTCGTGGGCCTGGACCCGGCGGACCACCGTTGCGTGAAGGCCTACTCGCTCGGCATGAAGCAGCGCCTGGGCCTGGCCCTCGCGCTCGTGGGCAGCCCCGACCTGCTGCTTCTGGACGAGCCCTTCAACGGACTTGACCCGGAGGCCACGCGCGCCATGCGCCTCGCGCTCGTGCGCCTCAATCACGAGCACGGCGTCACGATCATGATCTCCTCCCACGTGCTCGACCAGCTCGACCGCGTGGCCACGCGCTTCGGCGTCATCGCGGACGGCCGCCTCACGGCCGAGTTCACCGACGAGGAGCTCCATGAGCGCTGCGGGAGCTCGGTGCGCCTGCGCCTCGCCGAGCCGGAGCGCGGCCTCGCCCTGCTCGAGCAGGCGCTCCCGCAGGCGGCCTTCCGCGCGGAGCCCGACGGCGCGCTCGTGGTCACGGGCGCTGCGCTCGAGAAGGTCAGCGCCGCGTGCTTCTCGGCCGGCATCGAGGTCCGCGAGCTCGCCCAGCAGGAGCGCGACATCGAGGAGTACTTCGTCGAGCTCATGGGCGGCGTAGACGGCGAGAAGGACGGTGACGTCCGATGATCGCCCTGCTCCGCTCGGACGCCTATCGCGTCCTGCACTCCCGCTGGATCTGGGCCGTGGCCGCCATTGTGGCGTTTCTTCTGCTTGCACCAGGCCTTATGATGCATTGGACCAGCATGGGACCCATCTACTATGACGACCTTACGAGCTCGGCGCTCACCATGAGCGGCATCCAGATACTTGCCGCGGCCATGGCATCAATCGTGTGCTGCGATCGAACCGACATCGGGTTTTCCCGTTCGATTCTCTCGTCCCTCGGCGAGCGCGCCCGAATGGTCTGGTTTGCCGAGAAGTGCGTCTTCTCGCTGGCGCTGGCTGCTGTCCTCATTGTGTTTGCGTTTGTGGTGGGGCTTCTCGGCCTGCTGGTCTCTGGGGTGCCCGTGATGACGCCCGAGCCCGCGTGGCAGGTGGCGGCCTGGCTCGGCTGCACGTGGCTGTGCGCCGCGCCCTACGTCGTGCTCACGGTGCTCGTGGCCCATCTCACGCGCAGCGAGGGCGTGACCACGGTGTTTGCGGTGCTCAGTGCCGGGGGCCTGCTCGAGGGCGGTCTGCTCATCGGTGTCGACTTCCTGTATGCGCTGCTCGGCGGCGAGTTCCTCACGGTGACGGCCGCCGTAGGCCCGTGGATGCCCGCTGAGATCGCCTCTGCGGTGGGCGCCGGCGCGCAGACGATGCTCTCTGCCGGCAACGCTGCGAATCTGGCGCCCGCTATCCGCGCGCTTATCGTCTGCCTGCCGCTTACCGTGGCGACCGTCGCCGCCGACGCGCTGCTCGTCTCGAGGAGGGATGTCGCATGATCGCGCTGCTCAAGTCGGACCTCTATCGCACGCTGCGCTCCCGCTGGCCGTGGGTGGTGCTCGTGCTCGTTGCGCTTGCCACCCTGGGTAGCGCTGTCCTCACCGTCTGGTGGCCGCTCGAGCCCGGCATCGTCTACGACAGCCTCACCGGGCGCGCCGGGGCGCTTCGCCTCGCCGGGCGCGGGTGCTCCATCGCGCTCGTCTCGACCATCGCCCCCTTTGTGGCCGCGCACCTCTCCTGCGCGGACTCCGATTCCGGCTTTGACCGCACGCTGCTTGCGTCCCTGCGCGGCCGCGCCGCATACTTTGCCGAGAAGTACCTGCTCACGGTTCTCCTCTCGGGCACCATCCTGCTTGTCTACCTCGTGTTCAGCGGGCTTGGCGTTCTCGTGACCCTGCGCCCCGTGGAAAACGTTGAGCCGCTCTGGCAGGTCGCGGCGTGGGCGGGCGAGGGCTGGCTCGCGGGGTGTGCCTATGCGCTCGTCGTGCTGCTCGCAGGACAGCTCACGCGCAGCCGGGCAATTGCCTTTATCGTCGCGTTCCTGCTGCTCTCGGCAGCCGTGGAACAGGGCTTCTTCACCTTCCTCCTGCTCGTGAGCAACGTGTTTGGCTTGGGTTGGGAACCCGCGCTCGAGGCTGCCATCGCCTGGATGCCCTACGTCACCACGGCCGCAGTGGGCAACGGCGCCGCTGACATGCTCGCCGTGGACGCCACCGGCTTTACCCCGGCTGTTCGCGCGCTCATCGTCTGCGTCCCGCTCTGCCTTGCGTGCGGCGGGCTCGGCACCCTCGTTGGCACGAGGCGTGACCTCACGTGATGCACGATGCGTTCCTCGAGCAGCTCTACCGCTGGCTGGAGCCGCTCGTCGACTGGCTTCTCACAAGCTCTAGGATGGAGTGGCTTGCCAGCTTCACGGAGAGGTTTCACATGGCAGAGGGATTCATGCTCGTGGCGATGCTCGCGCTCGGCGCGTGCCTGGGCGCTGTCTTTGTCGTGGGTTGCTACGCGAGCGAGCTCGGACGTCAGACGCGCTTCCTCGCGCGACGTGAGCGTTTGAGCAACGCGCGGCTCACCTGCGGGAGCCGCCTTCCGGGCATGGTGGGCATGGTAGATGCCGTGAACGCCGAGATTGACGCTGCGGACGCGGAGCGCGTGCGAGCCCTGCGCGCGGCTGACGAGTTCTCGCGCGGGCTCTCGGCGCTCAGCCACGACGTTCGCACGCCGCTCACCGGAGCGCGAGGCTACCTGCAGCTTGCTCGCGAGGAGGCGGACCCTTCGCGCAAAGACGAGCAGCTCGCAGCCGTGGACGCGCGCCTGGCGGCGATGTCCGGGCTTTTGGACGAGCTCTTCTCGTATGCTCGTGCTGCGGACCCGGATACCCCACTTGAGCTGGGCTCGGTTGCTTTGCGACCGGTGCTTGAACAGGTGCTTCTCGGCCATTATCCGGAGTTTGAGGCGCGCGGCTGGGAGCCCGTGCTCGAGCTGGCGGACTCGTCGGTCGAGGTGACGGCAGATCGGGAGGCGCTCACGCGCATCGTCGAGAACCTCGTGGTCAACGCCCTGCGACATGGATCCGGTCCGCTTGCGGTGCGCGTGCATCCCGCAGACGAGAAGAACGACGAGCACGGCGTAATCGTGGAGTTCTCCAACCCCGTTGCCGATCCCTCAGCCATCAACGCCGACCGCCTCTTCGAGCGCTTCTACCAGGCCGACGCCTCGCGTGCGACCTCGGGCTCCGGCCTTGGCCTCTCCGTTGCCGCCAAGCTCGCCGCCGCTCAGGGGATGGACCTCACCGCCCGCCTTTCCGCCTCAACCCTCACCATCACGCTGACGATACGAAGGGACAGTCCCTTCGTATCATCGAGAAGGGAGATCTCATGATTGTCACAACCACCAACTCCGTCGAGGGCTATCAGATTACGGACTACCTGGGCATTGTTACCGGCGAGGCCGTGAGTGGCATCAACATGTTCCGCGACCTCGGCGCGAGCGTGCGCAACATCTTTGGTGGTCGTTCCGCCGGTTACGAGGACGAGCTCCAGAGCGCTCGGAGCGAGGTGCTGGAAGAGATGCAGGCCCGCGCAGACGCACTCGGGGCTGACGCCATTGTGGGTGCCTCCATCGGCTATGAGACCTTTGAGGGCATGATCATGACCTGCTGCTCCGGCACCGCCGTCCGCCTTCGCCGCGCATGATCCAATAGGGGCCAGACCCCTTTTTGAATCATTTGGTGAGCTCATTGAGACGGGGCGTGAGCTGGGGCGCGATTTCCTCATGCGTTTCGCCCAGAAGGGCGAGCGGCTCGACGAGCGTGGTGCCGGGAAGAGCGGCGCGCAGGTCGGCGAGAAGAGCGTCTCCGAGCTCGCCCGTGCTGTCGGCAAGCGTGATGACGGGCAGCACCGTGATGCCGGTTAAATCGTATGGGCCGCCAGTCGTGAGCGCCTCGGTGACAATGCCCGGCAGGCGGCCGTCAAAGACGGGCGTGGCGAGCACGATGGACTCATGGTGCGCGATGACGCTCTTCATGACCGGCCAGGTTTCGAGTCCTCTCTGGAGCGAGCTGATCTCGTCAATCTGCACCCGGCTCATACAGTGCCTTCCGGGCGGAAAGAACCGTACACAGAGGTGCTTCTCGGCAACCTCGGCTACGACTGAGGCAGGGGAGGGCTCGGCCTCGACGGGGCGCCCGTCCGCACCCATCACAAACCCCGCGCGCGAGAGCCAGATGACGCAGACGTGCCGGTCGTCCGGCGTGGGCTTGGAGTCGATAGCGTACATGGTGGCCTCCGGTCTGCGCCGCAGTTGTGACGGTACTAGTATCTCACTTGGGCCTACGGGATTTCTCCCACGTAGAGCGCGGCGGCAACCAGCGCTACGGCAACGATTGCGACCATCCAGAGCTTCCAGTAGGGGATGAACCAGCAAAACAGGAAGTCACGCGGAATCTCCTCAGTTGGGTCGCGTCCCTCGAGAAACGCCGTCGCAGCGCCCGCGCCCGCGAGGTCGTGTTCTCGCATGAACGCGCGGAGGCGGGGAACGCTTCGGAGTGCGAGGATAGCCACGCAGACAACCATTGCCAAAAGCATGAGGCCGCGTAAGGGCTCAATCGCAGGGCTCGTGTTTCGCAGCGGCGAGAGCATATAGCGCACGAAGACAAGGGCGATGCAGATGACGAGCAGCGCGGCGCAGAGCGCGAGCAGTCGCAGGAGCTCGTGACGCTCGTTTGCGGTCGACCGCACGGCCCGTGCGCCCTTATCGCCGATGAGCGCGTCGACCGTCGTTCCAAAAACCTGGCCAAGAAGGACGAGGCTCTGCACGTCCGCCAGCGTGCGTCCCGACTCCCAGTTCCCGACTGTCTGCCGAGAGACGTAGACGCGCCGCGCGAGCTCGGTCTGGGAGAGCCCGGCAGCTTCGCGGAACTCGCGGATGCGCGCGCCGATGATTCTCTGCGCGGCCGCTTGGTCAGTGACCCTCTCGCTTGCCTTCTCGTCCATGACGCCTCCTTTGAGGCAAGTGTACCCGCCCGTCCGACCGGCGGCGACTGCGTGGCGGCGAGCGGATGGAAAAGGGTTTTGCCATAGCTGTGAGCTGGGATGATGTTCTTCTCGACCATTCTTTTGCGTGGCTTGTCCGTGGCTCGAGATATAGTGTTCGCAGATTGAAAGTATGGTCGCAGCCCGAAAGGAGTCCCCATGCCCTTTGTCCTCGGTGCTCCCGTGCTCGTGTTGCCCGTGATTGCCGTGGCTGTCCGGCCCGGCACGCGCACGCTGGGACTTGTTGCAGCGAGCTATTTCTTCCTGGCGCTGTGCCTTACGTCGGTGCTGTGGGGCAACACTGTTGCTGACGTTTCGACGCTTTTGGACACGGCCAATGCCTGGTTCTTCGGCGCTGCCTTCCTCATGGTCTGGGCGACGCTCTGCTCCGGAGTGGCCGTGGCGCGCTATTGTATGCGCTCATGATGAACTCACGCGAAGGAGGGGCTATGGGGAAGAACGTCGTTGAGATGCGCGAGCTTTCCACGGATGAGTGTCAAGCCCGGTTAAACGAGATTCTTGACCTGTACGAAGTGGTCGGTTGGACGAACTACACCACTTGCCCCGAGAGACTTCGTGCGGGATACACCGGATCCCTCGCGGTTTGGGGAGCCTTTGAGGGCGATAAGCTCGTGGGAATCGTGCGTGTCGTGGGCGACGGTGCGACGATCGTCTTTGTTCAGGATCTCATCGTCGCTCCGTCGCGCCAGCGTACGGGCATAGGGACGCAGCTCATGGGCGCCGTCACTAATCGGTTTTCGGACGTCTATCAGATGGAGCTTCTCGTGGACGACGGGTCGGGGGCCTGCGCGCTCTACGAGAGGCTTGGATTTACCCGCAGCGACGCAATGGGGTGCGTCGCCTACGTTAGGGTCGCCAGCGAGCAGAGTGCGTGAGGGCAAGGTGAAAGACGTCGTCCGCTGAATGACTCGCCTCTCTGTAGGGTACAATGGGCTCGACGGCGGCCTACGCGTGGTGGCCTAGGCAGCGTCGTCTTTGGGTTCGGGGCCGCTAGCGCACGCGCTTGCGGCCCCTCGCCGTTTTACGTCGTTGACTACGCACTTTGGGAAGGGTGCCCACCACCGCGGCCACAAGCCCGACAAGAGCGGTCAGGAGCTTGAGGATTTGAATGGCGAGGTCCATTGGCAACTCACCTCCTTTCGCAAGGAGTGGCGCTGCCTAGTGCGCGGTCCCGCCGCCGAGCGTATGGTTTTGTCTACCCGTATACGGATGAGACCATTCAGTTGATTGTTGGGTCTTGCGAGTTTATCGATCTGGTTGCACCGTCTGTCGCTTGTTCTTCTCGCCGTATCTGTGACGTGGACCCCTGCCGACACAATTATGCTGAGAATTGTCGGGAAGGGTCCACGGTTTCGAAAGCGTGGACCCAAGCCGACACTTTTGGAGCCCAGAGCGTCGGTAAACGTCCCCAATGTTATGTGCGAGGACGCATCCCGACACCACACGCCCTGTCATGAACCCAGGGTATTTATGATGATGGTGGTGGCGCCCTCGAGGTAGGCGTCGCGTGCTGCCTCGTCGTAGCAGAGGCGGTCATAGTGCTGCGCCTCTCCAAAGCTCATCTCGTCGTCGTCCTCTTCCCAGCTGTAGGGGTTGCCGTTGGCGTCGACGCCCTCGTGGATGACGTGGGTCTCATCCATCCAGACGCGCTCGGGGTGCTCGGGCGCATCCGTGGGCACCGCGGCGTACGGGTGCCAGATGAGCCTATAGACAGGCTTGGTGTCCGGCATACCCTCGGGGTAGTCCTTCTCCTCCAGGAAGAGCAGGTACTCCTGCCCCTCGCGGTAGGGGACGCAGCAGTCCCCGTAGCCGAACGTGACCATGCGCTCGTTGCCCTGCTGCCCCTTGCCGGTGGGGTTGTGGTCGGGTGTGGATATCTGCAGGTTCTCAAAGACGTCGATCGTGTCGCCTGCGACAACGCCCGCTCCGTCGTCGCGCACCACGCCCGTCACGGTGAACGCACAGCGAAACGCTTGGTAGACGTACTCCCGCTCACCGGTGAACGTGGCCGTGACCACCACGGGCGCGTAGTCTGCGGGGTTCTCCACGGCGGTGCTCGTGAGGTAGAGCTCGTCGGCCGCATCCTCTGCCGGGGTGGCGCCCATCGCCTCGCGCTCGGCACGGGTGGCCTCGAGGTCGTCCTCGGTCGCGAGTTCGAGCTGGAGCACGTGATCGGTGCGGACGTCGTACGGCAGCGCGTCGAGCGCGGCCGGGTCCGCAGAGAAGTCCGTCACGCTTGCGTGAAACGCGAGCGCCAGCGCGCCACACACGGCGAGCACGAGCGCCACCGCTGCGGCGAAGACGCGCCCCGTGAGCCTTGGCAACCTCAGCGTTCTTCTCGCCATGCGAATCACCCCTCCCGCACGATGCGCCCGTCCGCCATGTGGAAGCGTCGCTCGAAGAGCGCCTCGAGGTCGGGCTCGTTGTGGCAGGCCAGGAGCACCGTGGCGCCGCGCTCGCGCTCCTCGCGGATGATGCGGCAGACGAGCGCGATACCGTCTACGTCGAGCGCGTTGGTGGGCTCGTCGAGCACGAGGAGCTCGGGTGCCTCCATCATCGCCTGCGCCACTGCGAGCCGCTGCTTCATGCCCAGGCTGTAGGCGCCGTACTCGCGCTCGTCGTCCGGGTTCAGGCCAACGCGCTCGAGCGCGGCGCGGATCTCGCGCTCGCCGATGGCGCCGCGGATGCTCGCGAGCAGGCGCAGGTTGTCGATGCCGGTGTACTCCTCCCAGAAGCCAACGCTCTCCAGGATGAGGCCAAGCCCGGCCGGGAAGCTCGCGTCGCGCCCGATGCGCCGGCCAAAGACGTCGATCGTGCCGGACGTGAGGTGAATGAGGCCGGCGATGACGCGAAAGAGCATCGTCTCGCCGGACCCGTTGATGCCGGAAAAGCCGTAGATGCCCCCGCGAGGCAGCTCGAGCGAGACGTCGTCGAGCACCGTGCGCCGGCGGATCACCTTCGTGGCGTGGCTGATGACGATCTTGTCCGTGCCGGCGGTCGTGATGGTGGGGTCAGTCATGGCGGTCACCTCCGAGGACGTCGAGCCGGCGCGCCTCGCGGACAACGAGCGCGCAGGCGAGAAGGACGAGCAGCAGCAGGCAGGCGAGCGAGAGGGGCGCGCTCGCGCCGATGGGCGGGGTGTGGCTGAGGCCGTGGCGGCGGCGCTCGGCAGCCAGGGCGTGAGCGCGGCGACGGCGGTCTCGGGGAGAAAGACACAGGCCACGAGGCTCGTTGCGTGCCCCACGGCCACGATGGCCCAGGCCATGACGGCGTCCAGGCGCAGCGCGAGCAGGTTGACGAGAAGGACGAGCAGGACGGAGGCGGCAACGGAGAACGGCAGGACCTGCGCGAGCGCGGCGGCGACGTCTTCGAGGGCGTCTCCGGAGTCTGGAAGGCATACCGCCGCAGCGGCCGTTGGCGCGAGGGCTCCGTACGCCCCGGCGAGAAGTGCCAGCTGCCCCGTTCTTATCAGCGCCCAGCGGGTTCGGGCGTTGCAGCGTCTTGGCGTGTGCGCCGCGCAAACCTGTCCCAAAAACTCTGCACGGAAAAACACGTCCCCAAATGACACGGAGGGTCAACGGTCGCTGCGCTCGCGCTCTCCGTGGCGCTCCTGGTGGGTGGCGGAATCCTGGTGACCTACCAGGGAGAGACCATCTTCGAGGGAACGAACGCAGACGTGAGCGCCAGCGTGAGCACCGAGGGAGCTGCGGCCGCGCTGGGGGGCGAAGAGCGAGCTGGCCTATCTGCCGGCGCTGCTCGAGCGTCTGCGGGCGCAGGACGGCATCGACGAGGCGGGCTTCGTCTCAAAGACGCAGGTCTCTCTGGACCTGGATGACGATGCCGCGGCGCCGTGGGCCGACGAGGAGATCTGGCGTCCCGACGGTAACGTCTTTGGCACGATCTTCTACGCCGACGACGTCACGTGGGCGCGTCTGTGCGACGAGGTGGGCGCTGCGGCGGACCCGAATGGCTGCATCGTCGTGAACGAGGTGACCGACGCGGACCGCGCGGGGGAGCGTCCGTTTTCCGAGGCGCTTCTCGGGACGCGGCTCTCTGTCGTTGGGGCGGGCGTGTCGTGGGAGGTCGTGTGGCTTCTCGACGGTGTGCCGGGGTGGTTCTGGCTCACGCGCGGCGAGCTGGAAAGCGTGCTTCCCACGGTGCTTGCGCCGGCGTCTGCCGTTGCGGACGTTGACCAGGAACTCGTTGGGTACGGCATGGTCACGCTCTATGCCACGGCCGAGGACTCTGCGCACGCCGTTGAGGACGTCGAACGTCTGCTCGAGGAGGATCCCGCGCTTGCTGCCTGGGACGGAGCCGTGGACGAGCGTGCCGAGACGCGTCGGGCTCAGGTGTTCTATGCGGCGCTGGATGTTCTGTTCTCGGGCGTTGGCATCGTCGCGGCAGCGGTCGGCCTGGCGAGCGCCTTTAACACCTCCGCCGCGAGCGTGCTGCTGCGCTCGCACGACTTTGCCGTACTGCGTTCCGTGGGCATGGGGGAGCGGGCGCTGCGGCGGATGCTCGCGTACGAGTGCGTGCGGATGGCAGCGTGGGGACTTGCGCTCGGGCTTGCCGCGGCGCTCGCGTTCGACCTCTGGCTCTACGCGCAGGGCGGCATCAGCGTGCGGAGCTTCGGCTTCGTTGTTCCCTGGGCGCATGTTGCGGGAGCGGTGGCGCTCGTGGCACTCGTTCTTCTCGCCAGCTGCGCATACGCTCTGCGCCGCCTGCGATCCGTCCCGCTGCTCGACGCGCTCCGTGCGGACTGATGGTGACAAAGGTGACAGGGTTATCTGTCATGGTGACAGATAACCCTGTCACCTTTGTCACCATCAACCTTTGTCACCATCAGAGCTCCCGTCGCCAGCGGGCGCCACGCTTGGTGCGCTCGTAGGGCTTAAAACCGGCCGCCGAGAAGCACCGTTGGGACGCGACGTTCCAGTCGTAGATCTCGTCCACGAGGACCTCGCTCCAGCCGAGCTCGCGCGCCCGTTCGCAGAGCGCCCCGATCACGCGCCGCCCCACGTGGTGCGCCCGCAGGTCCTTCTCGCCGATGACGATGGGGAGGTCATTCGGGCAGAGCGTGACGTCGCCGACCGCTCGCCAACCGCTCTCCGCGCCCTCGTTACGCACCTCGATGTACCAGAGTTCGCCGCGCTCTGCGAGCCAGTCGTACATTCGCGCCAGGCGCTCGGGCGTGTAGGGCTCGCGCTTGCCGTCAACCATCCAGAGCGTCTCGGGGTCTTGGTACCACGAGAGCGCCTCGACTGGTGGTGCGTCAAGTCGAACAAGTCGCAGGTCAGATGCTATGTTAAGAACGTCTGGTGTCATCGGATCTCTCCTGAAGTCGCAGTTCGAGGCGACGAATCTTCTCGGTTGCCTCCTCGACCTTCTCCTCGACGTCTGGGACGTCACAAGGAGGGTCGGGCACGCCTGTGAACCAGATTGATGTTCCGCCGAGCTCGTTGAACTTGAGGTACGGCCAGCGCGGAATGTCCATGGCGCCTCCTTAGTCACCCAAGAGGATTATCGCGCATTTTGCTATCTCAGATTGGTTGCTCCGGGGCTCGGACGTTGTTGAACGTTGGCGATGACGTCCCAGTCGTGCATCCTTTGCAACCGAGAGTAACTCCATGGTCATCCCTCGTTATCGGCAGAATAATCATCAGATTTGTTGACTTCTTCGGCGGATAGTTTGCCGATAACGGAAATGGAAAGGAAAGCTCGCTCTAGGATTCGTTTGGGTTGTCACGTTTCACGCTCGAGCGTGTGTAGTAGGTGACGGGATGGCGGCCGCATCCCAGAGATGAGAGGCGTACATGAGAGGAGGCTGGCCGATGCAAATCCCCCGCAACGCATTGGACCGCGATCCCGAGCGGCTCGTGCGCGACTACGCCGACCTGGTCCTGCGCGTGTGCTACACCTACCTGCGCTCGACGGCCGACGCCGAGGACGTCTGCCAGGACACGCTCGTAAAGCTGCTCCTGCGCGAGGAGCCGTTCCACGACCCCGGGCACGAGCGCGCGTGGGTCGTCCGCGTGGCGATAAACGCCTGCAAGAACCTGCTGCGGGACCGCGGCGCGCACCCCGAGGCGGACCTCACCGCCGTGCCGGAGCCCGCTGCAGCGGAGGCACCGGATGAGGACGCGCTCCGGCATCGCGACGACCGTGTGCTCGCCGCCGTGATGGCACTCCCGCTGCCGCAGCGCGAGGCGGTCTACCTGCATTACTACGAGGGCTACCCCACGCGCGAGGTCGCGCGAATCGTCGGCGCCACCGACGACGCCGTGCGCCAGCGCCTGAGCCGCGCCCGCGCGAGCCTCAGAGACGACCTGAAGGGAGACTACGATGACTTCCCCGCTTGATAGCTACACCGCCTCGATGGGCGACCTGCACTTTTCCGACGAGGCAAAGGCGCGCATGGCCGAGAGCCTGCGCGCGGCCGCAGCCGCAAGAGATGCCGAGAAGAACGCGCGGCCTGCGGCCCCTGCCGAGGTCCTGACCATACCCGCGCGCCGCCCCGCTCGCCCCAATGCGCGCCGCTGGGCCCGCGTCGCCGCCGGGCTTGTCCTGGCGCTTGCGTTGGGCGGGGGCGCCACCGTCGCCGTGGCGGTGGGCGTGCTGCCCAACCCGGCCGACGTGCTCTCGGACGTCTTCGGCGGCGCGCTGGCCCAGACCGAGCTCCTGAACGACGTGGGTCGGCCGATCGGTGCGAGCGCGACCTCGAACGGCGTCACCGTGACGGCCGAGGCCGTGGCAGGCGACCGGTTCAACTATGCCGTGGCCTACTCGATTGAGTTCGACGATCCCGCCGCGCTCGAGGGGATTGAGTTCCACGAGGGTGGCACGCTGACATACGTGGGGGACGCGTTCCTGCGTGTGGACGGCGCGATGAGCGGCGGCGGTCTCGTCCGGCTCTACGATGCCGACCCCGATGACAACACGCTGCAGCTCGTGCAGGTCATGGGGGTACAGACGTGGAACGACGCGGGCATTGTGGGCCGCACGGCGCGCTTCTCGATGAGCAAGTTCGAGATTTTCACCGATGAGGGGGAGTTCAAGACGCTGGCGACCGGCAACTGGAACCTCAAGTTTGAGATGAACTACGTGGACACGACCGTCGACCTGCCAGCGGGTCAGACAACAACGTGGCAGGGCTCGAACGTTACGATCGACGCCGTGGCGGTGTCCTCCCTCGGCGTCACGGTGGACTACACGATCGACCGGCAGACGCGCGACCTCGCGCTTCCCGGTGAGGTGAGCGACGAGGCCCTGGAGGAGCAGGCCGCCACGATTGGCCTTCCCGTCATCGTGACCTTTGCGGACGGGACGACGTTCGACGCCACGGATGCCAACGGCTCCGCGGTGAAGCACGGCGACGGCACGACCACCGTCTCCAAGGCGACGACCTACGACCACATCGTGGACACGGATGACATCGTGAGCGTGACCGTGGGGGACGTGGAGATCCCCGTGAGCGCCGCATAGGACCGATGTAGCTTGTGATGAAGGGGGCGAGCCGCAGGTGAGCGGCCCGCCCCTCCTTGCTGTCTATCCGGGGTGCGTGCGGTCAAGCGCCACCCTTGTGCCGAAGGACCAGCTCGGTCTCCTCCATGGACCCCTCGTCGAAGGTGACCCCGGTCCTCTCGAACCCCATATGCTCGTAGAAGCCGAGCGCGGCGGCGTTCGAGGAGAACGCGCTCAGCACGACGTCTCGCTCGCCGATGCGCGAGAGTGCCGTCTCAAGGAGCGCGCGGCCGACGCCTCGTCCCTGGAACTCCCGGAGGACATAGAGGTTGCCGATCTCGGCCGCGCCGTCGACGCTGAAGTGCTCTCGGCTCCGGTCCGACCAGCTGATGTATCCGACGATTCTCCCGTCAATCTTTGCCACGAGCGTGCGCAGGCTGGTGAGCCGGCGCGTGACGTCCTCGGCGAACTGCGGCGTGATTGTGTCGTTGAGCTCGTCCGGAAGCAGTCCCCGGTATGTCTCCTGCCACGTCTGCGCATGAACTGCCGCCTTTTCCGGGATGTCCTCGGGGGCGAGGGGAAGAATCTGAGTCATGGGAGTCCCTTCGACGCGTCAATCATAGTGAAAGATAGGCGTTTGGTAACGCTTACCGCTGGAAGGTCGCTGTGCGGCCGACACATATGAGTGTCGGCGAGGAGTGTCGGCATATTTGATGCTTTGAAGCGAGAAGTGCCGGGTTCTTCTCGGCGTTTGCCGAGAAGTGCGGTCTTGGATGCCCTGACGAGCCGACACATATAGGTGCCGGCAGGTAGCCTTTTGCCGCTCGCCTCCACTTGCCGAGTGAGGCTTGCTAGTGTCGGAGCTGCATTGTAGGGTGGTAGCGTACTGTACCCGGCGAAAGGTCGACATGCTCTAGGTCCTTCTCGACATGTCAGTTCCGCCTGATGGGAGAAGACCATGAAGTCGACCATGTCCGCCGCCGCGCGCGACTACGTCCGCGCGTTCTATCGTGACAACCGTCTCAACCTTGCTGTCGCCCTCGCGCTTACGGTGCTCGACGTGCCCGCCGCGCTCATTGGGTCGTGGCTACTCGGCCGAATCATCGACGTCATCGGCACCGGCGACGCCTCCGCCCTCGTGCGCTTGGCCGTGTTCTGCTCTGCCTTCCTCGCGGTGTCGCTCGCCGTGAGCCTCGGGATGTACCGTGCCAAGTGCGCCTTCGTCTACCGTGCGCTCGCGCAGTACAAGTCGCTCGCGTTCGAGCGCCTCTCCGAGAAGGGCGTGCGCGCCTTTGCCCGCGAGAACACGGGCAGCTACCTCTCGCTGCTCACCAACGACGTGACCTCCATCGAGGAGGGCTACCTCAAGCGCGGCTTCCTCATCGTTTACCACGCCCTGCTGCTCGTGGGGTCGCTCACGATGATGCTCGCGCTCTCGGTGCCGCTCACGGCGGTGGCCGTGGCGCTCAGCGCGGCGCCGCTCGCCGTGTCGGTGGCCATGGGGCGCGAGATGGGGGAGCGCGAGCGGGCGGTCTCGGCCGGCAACGAGCGCTTCGTCTCCCGCCTGCGCGACCTGCTCGCGGGCTTCTCCGTGGTCAAGGCCTTCCGCGCGGAGGCCGAGGCGCGCCGGCTCTTCGACGAGGCCAACGCCGAGGTTGAGGGCCTCAAGCGCCGCCGCTACTGGTGGGAGTGCCTGATCGGCGCGGTAAGCGAGAACCTCTGCGGGTCGCTCCTGCAGTTCGGCGTCTTCCTCGCGGGCGCGTGGCTCGCCGTCACGGGCGAGGTCACGGCCGGCACGGTGCTCGTCTTCGTGAACCTGTGCAACTACCTCATCATGCCCATCAACGTGCTGCCGCAGTTCCTGGCGAGCCGCCGTGCCGCCGCGGGCCTCATCGAGAAGCTCGCGGCGGCGGCCGAGAGGAACGAGGCGCGCCGCGGCGAGAGGGTCGGGCGCGACCTTGCGGGCGGCGTCGTGCTGGACCATGTGGGGTTTGCCTACGACGGCGGGGAGCCCGTGCTCTCCGACGTGAACCTGGAGCTCGCCCCGGGCGGCCGCTACGCGCTCGTGGGCGCCTCCGGAAGCGGCAAGTCCACGCTGCTCAACCTCCTCATGGGCGGGGAGGACGGCTACGCGGGCAGCGTCCGCGTGGGCGGCCACGAGCTGCGCGACGTCGACGCCGGGAGCCTCTGCGACCTCATGGGCCTCATCGACCAGCAGGTCTTCCTCTTCGACGACACGCTCGGAAACAACGTGACGATGTTCCGTGACTTCCCCGAGGCCGCCGTGCTGGACGCGTGCCGCCGCGCGGGCCTAGGTGAGCTCGTCGCCGAGAAGGGCCTGGGGTACGCATGCGGCGAGGGCGGCGCCAACCTCTCGGGAGGGGAGCGGCAGCGCGTCTCCATCGCACGTGCGCTGCTGCGAGAGACGCCGGTCCTTCTCGTCGACGAGGCGACGTCGGCGCTGGACGCGAGGACGGCCTCCGAGGTGGCGGGCGCGATCCTGGACCTCGAGGGGCCCACGCGCCTGGTGGTGACGCACCGGCTGGAGCCGGCGCTGCTTGCGCGCTACGACAAGATCTTCGTCCTGCGCGAGGGCCGCGTGGTCGAACGGGGCACTTATGCCGAGCTCGCTGCGGCAGGCGGCTACTTCGCCGGCCTCTGCGCCGTTTCCGGGTGAGGGCTAGCCAACAGCCTCGGCCCAGCTCTCGGCTGTGATGGTCACGGACTCTTCCGGCAGCGTGACGCGTGCGACCTCCACGTTCTTCTCGGCGTCGATGACGGTGATATCGACGTGCCAGTCTGTGGCCCCGTCGAGCGCCTGCAGGGTGGCGCACATCCCGGGGATGGCCATGAACGCCTGGCCCACGAGCAGCGGCTTGTCGAGAAGCACGGGAGAGGCGGTTATGGTGACGGACGCGTGGTCGTCCGCGACCTCCACCGCGCCCACGTCCTCCGCGTCCTGCAGCGAGGAGACGTAGTCCGCGAGGCTCTGCTCGACGTCCGCGCGGTAGTCCGCAAGCTGCTTGCCGGTGAACGTGAGCACCAGGTCCTCGCCGTCCGCGCGCGCCTCAAGCGCGAGCTCCGGCTCCTCCTCGAAGTCTGCGACCAGCTCCTCGGCGGACTGCGAGAAGAACCTCAGCATGGACGCGGGGAGACGCACCTCGTGCGCGTCGTCGAGCGACTCGTAGAAGCTGACGGTGGGCTCCCAGCTGTTGACCAGGATGGGGAAGGAGCTCTCCTCGGCCGGAATCCCGATCCACTTGAGAATCACGTCGTCACCCACCTCTGGGAGGCCGGACGAGCCCCACTCGGAGAAGTCCGCCGTGCCCTCGGCGCCCGCCGGGTGCGTGCCCCATGTGAGCGTGAGGTCGTCCGGACGCTCGAGGATGCGCACCTCTGCGGTCTGGCTCTCCTCGTCAACCGAGAGGACGAGCGCGCGTTCGTTGTGACTGACGGGGCCGTTTGCGCCGCCGACCATAAGCTCGTCCGAGCATCCGGGCAGTACGGCCAAGCAGACCGCGCACAGCAGTGCGAGAAGGACTTCGCGTCGCGTCATGTTTTACTCACTCCTTGGCGTAGCTCCGAACGGCGTACTCTTGGTTGAGATCGACTAGGTACGTAATGGGCCCCTGGTCGTCGGTGGCCTTTCGCCAAGAGCCGTCGACCGAGAAGAACGACTCACCTTCGTAGCTGACGAGCTGCACCTCGATGGTCCCGTTTGAGGTCGTCTCCAGTGTGTAGACGGCCGGACTGCCCATGAGCTGGAGGTCCCTGAGCTCTTGCTCGGCGCCGAAGCGCCTCCCCCTGAGCTCCGCGAGCGCGGCGAGAACGGGGTCCCGGTCCTCGTCCTCGAGGGCGATGGGCTCGTTCGCGCCCATGGCGTCCGACAGGGTGATGGAGGTGACGTCGTCGGGGTCGAGGCCCTTGAGGGGCATGTCGGTAACGAAGCCGAGGCCAGAGGCGAGAAGCACCAGCACAATGACCAAGCAGAACACGATGGCGTAGGACGTCCTGCCAAGACAGGCCTTTGCCATGCAGCCTCCCTCGACGCGCGGAATGTGAACACAATTCTAAGGTATGGACTTGAGGTTCTTCTCGGCTTTCTGGGAGTGCTCGGCCAAGGGTGGCACGCCCGGCAGGCGTTGCTGCAGCGATTGTCGGAGCCCCGCTCTGGTTGATGTTCGTGCTTCCGGCTCGCCGGCGGGGGAGCGCGAGCCTCCGTGAGACGGCACTTCTCGCCTGCGTGTTCGCGCTCTCCTCGGCCGCGGTTGCCCTGGCCAAGCCTATGGTCGCCGCGGGCGCGCTTGCGGTGGAGCTTTTCGTCTACCTGCTGCTTACAGGCGGCTTCGAGCGCCTGCGCCGCGGGTTCGAGACCTCGACGGAGCGCTTCCAGCAGGAGGTCCTCTCGCGCCAGTACGACGAGATTCGAGGCATTTACCTGGACATGCGCGGCTGGCGGCATGACTACCACAACCACCTGCAGGTCATGAAGGCCGACCTTGCTGCCGGGCACCTTAAGGAGCTCTCGGCTTACCTCGACGAGCTGGAGCGCGACCTCGACCGCGTGGACACCTACGTCAAGTCTGGCAACCTCATGGTGGACGCCATCTTGAACTCAAAGCTTAGCCTCGCCGAGAAGGGCGGCGTGACAGTGACCTGCAAGGCCGTGGTGCCGGAGGCGTTGACGGTGGACGACGTGGACCTTTGCGTGATTTGGGGCAACCTCCTCGACAACGCGCTCGAGTCCTGTGAGAAGCTGTACGAAGGCGAGCGATGGCTGCGCGTCTATATTGCTGCGCGTGGCTCGCAGCTCTACGTGAGCCTACAGAACTCCGCCGTGGAGGACCCCAGCTTCAACGCACGCAACTACATCACCGAGAAGCGCGGTAACCACGGTTTGGGCATGAAACGCGTGGCAGCAGTGGTGGAAAAGTATGAGGGGTTTCTCAACCTCGCCAACGAACCCGGAATCTTTGCCGCCGAGGTCAGCCTTCCGCTGTAACGCTGAGGAAGCGATTCCCTCAAGACCCCGCATGCGCAAAATCTCCGCTCATGCCACAAATCAGCAGACCTTTGTGCAAAGTCCTCACTCGTGCCACATGTTTTCAGGAGTACGCAAAGTATCGAAGGTGTAAAAGCCAAGATAACAACATAAAATCCCGAATCAAAATTGTCCTGAGAGGCTAGTTTGATGTGGCGCGAACGCCACTTTTGCACACGGGAACCGCCGTTTGTGGCACGAACGAGGTTTTTGCGCATACAGGTGATGAAAAGCGATGGTCATAATTCTTCGATCTCGTCTTTGGAGTGGTCGCTGACCGAGATCGTGAGGCTGCCTCCGTTTGAGAAACAAGCTCCTCACAGCGAGAGAGCCTCAGGGGGAGTGGCTGTAGCGAAGTTGGCGAGGTGCTGGCGGATGGCTGTTGTCGTCATCGCGTTCCGCTGGGTTGTTGAGCTCGCATTTTGTCTGACGTGCCGTGTTCTCGGCCTACCGTCCGCTCAGGGACCTACGGGCAGGTTACGGCTGGTAGCTAGGATCAGCGCATTTGGATACAAAGGGACTGTCCCTTCGTATCGTGCGCGAGAAGAACATGGAGAGACGGTAATATCCCGTCCACGCTGGGTATAAGACAAAAGTTTGGTATATTCATAAGGCTGTGCAATCTGCGGGCGTGGTGGAACTGGTAGACACGCTGGATTTAGGTTCCAGTGGGGGAGACCCCGTGAAGGTTCGAGTCCTTTCGCCCGCACCCGCACTGAAGCAAGGCAAAATGGCAGGTAGCCTGTGCGCTCCCGCCCGGCACGTACGAGACACTGGAGGAACGTTGAAGATCACCGTTACCGCTGAGAAGCCCGTCGACGAGAAGGTGGCCGCCACGGTTACCGTCGCATCCGCCGACGTGGACAAGGCAATCGCCAAGACCTACAAGGACATCGCCAAGAAGTACAACTTCCAGGGCTTCCGTCGCGGTCACGCGCCGCGCCCGGTGATCGACGGCATCATCGGCCGCGAGGCTGTGCTTGCCCAGGCCACAAACGACCTCCTCACCGCCATCGAGCCCCTCATGCTCGAGGAGCTTGACCTCACCCCCGTGGGTCGCGTGAACTTTGGCCCGGAGGACGCCGATCCCGAGTTTGCCGCCCAGGGCGCCGACTACGTGGTTTCCGCCACGATTCGCGTCCGTCCTGCCGCGGAGCTCACCTCCTATGACGCCCCTGAGATTAACCTCCCGCCCGAGGAGGCCACCGAGGCCGAGATCAACTGGCAGATCGACCAGCTTCTCAACTACCAGGTGACCTACGAGGACATCGACGAGGACCGCGCCGCCGAGCCCGGCGACATCGTTTCCGTTGACATCGAGAACGTCGACGGCGCTGGCCACCTTGCCGGCAAGAACCGCATCCTCGCGCTTGACGGCCAGCAGATTCCCGAGCAGCTCCAGGATGGCATCGTCGGGATGAAGAAGGGCGAGGAGAAGGCCATCGAGTGGACTCGCAGCCACGAGCACGAGGGCGAGGTCCACTCCCACACCTTCTCAGTCAAGGTGACCCTCAACGCCATCAAGAAGGCCGTCAAGCCTGAGCTTGATGATGAGATTGCCAAGAAGTTTGGCTATGACGACGTTGCTGCCCTCCGCGCCGCCGTCAAGGAGGAGATCGAGGCCGACAAGAAGACCACGATCCCCAACCTCAAGGAGGACCGCGTCGTTGACGCCGTGGGCAAGCTTCTCGATCTTGAGGTTGTCCCCGAGGACTACAAGAACGAGGTCTTCAACGAGCTTGCCTCCGAGTTCCTGAACCAGCTTCAGCGCCAGAACGTGTCCCTCGACATGTTCCTGCGCGCCCGCGGCCTCAAGTCCGACGACTTCATCGCCGACCTCCGTCTTCAGGCCGACGATCGCGCCCGTCAGTCCCTCGCGCTCGACGCCGTTGCCGCCAAGCTCGGCCTCGACGCCACGGACGAGGACGTCCGCTCCGAGTTTGAGAAGGCCGGCGTCGAGGACGTCGACGCCTCCATCAAGGAGTGGAAGGACCAGGGCCGCCTGCCCGCCATCCGCGATTCCATCCGCCGCACCAAGGCCCTCGACTGGCTGGTCGAGAACGCCAAGGTGAACATCGTTGACGAGGTCGCCGAGCGCGCCGCCGCGGCCGAGGGCGATAAGTCCGAGGACGCCGAGTAGCCTCTTGCACCAGCAAGGCATGAGCGCCCCGGGCGAGCCAGCTCGTCCGGGGCCTTCTACAAGAAACGGAGCCTGCATGCATCAGCCAACCAACATCCCACTCATCCCCTACGTCGTGGAGCAGACCCCGCGCGGCGAGCGCAGCTACGACATCTACTCCCGCCTGCTCAACGACCGCATCGTGTTTCTTGGCGAGGAGGTCACGCGTGACTCCGCCAACCTCGTGATTGCGCAGCTCCTGCACCTCGAGAGCCAGGACCCCGACAAGGACATCGCGCTCTACATCGACTCGCCCGGTGGTGACGTCTACGCGGGTCTGGGCATCATCGACACGATGAACTTCATCAAGCCCGACGTCTCCACCATCTGCGTTGGCATGGCTGCCTCCATGGGCGCCGCCATCCTCGCTTGTGGCGCCAAGGGCAAGCGCCTCGCGCTGCCCAACTCGATGGTTCTCATCCACCAGCCGAGCTCGGGCGTCTCCGGACAGCAGACGGACATCCAAATCGTGGCAGACGAGACCCGCTGGATTCGTCAGCGTCTGAACGAGATTCTCTCCGAGGCCACCGGCCAGCCCATCGAGAAGATCAACGCTGACACCGAACGCGATAATTACATGCGCGCCGCAGAGGCCTGCGCCTACGGCCTTGTTGACAAGGTCATCACGTCCCGCACCGAGCAGAGCCAGGAGTAGCACATGGCCACGAACGACCAGTACGGCGGACCGGGAACGGGCGAGATGTTCTGCTCGTTTTGCGGGAAGACCCGCAGCCAGGTGAGCAAGCTCATCGCGGGCCCGGGTGGCGTCTACATCTGCGACGAGTGCGTCCACGCGTGCTCCGACATGATTGACGAGGTTGATCACGTGGCCGACGAGCCCGAGATCGACGAGGTCCCAGAGCCGCCCATCAAGAACCTCCCAACGCCGCACGAGATCTACGACGAGCTCTCCCAGTACGTCATGGGTCAGGAGCAGGCCAAGCGCGCCATGAGCGTGGCCGTCTACAACCACTATCGCCGCATCCTCTCCGGAAACGACGAGGTGGAGGAGGGCGCCGAGGAGGTTGAGATCGCAAAGAGCAACATCTTGCTACTGGGCCCCACCGGCACCGGCAAGACGCTGCTCGCACAGACGCTCGCGCGCTTCCTCGAGGTGCCGTTTGCCATCGCCGACGCCACCACCCTCACCGAGGCCGGCTATGTGGGCGAGGACGTTGAAAACATCCTGCTCAAGCTCATTACCGCCGCCGACGGCGACGTGGAGCGCGCGCAGGTTGGCATCGTCTACGTGGACGAGATCGACAAGATCGCCCGCAAGGCCGAGAACCTCTCCATCACGCGCGACGTCTCC